>NZ_QREI01000003.1:0-468136 GCF_003386275.1 Winogradskyella pacifica
ATAGCTTTTTTTTCGCCAGTGTTCATTTTGTGTTTTCATAAGTGACTATAATTAATGGTTTAATTTTTAGTCAACCTATTTCAGGAAAGTTCATTTTTCAAATGGCTTACAACGGTTTTGTGTATGGCTCGTTGCGGGAAATCCGCGAGGATTTTCCGCCGTAAACCAAAGATAGCAAAATTGCAATGAATTCCGATTAGGAATTCAGCCGCAATGAGCTATACACATTGTTGTGCGTAGTTTTTATATTTTATATCTATCTAATTTAAATTCAAATTCAGATTTATAACATTGATAGATTTCAATTCCTTTATTTCGAGCAATATTAATAATTTCTGTTTTATCCTTTTCAGGCGTTTTAAGTCCTATAATAACTTCTTTAATATGTTTATCGTCAAGTGTTATAATTCTATCTTTAATTGATGGAATTTTGTCATTATAAATATTTATAGCTCTTATTTCTTTTTCGTATTCCCAATCTATACTTTTATGAAAAAATTTAATTTCATCCGATTTTTTATTTTTATTTATTGGATTCAATTCGGGATATTCTGAGGAATAATTTACTCGTAGAATTTTCCCAAACAATTGAGAGTATCTTAAAGCTTTTTCGTCAAAACCTATAGAAATTCCTTTATGATTTTCTGCGTAATGAGACCACATCAAAATTGAATTCCATTTTTCACTAAAACAAGTTATTCCTAAATGGTCATCATATATTTTACTTCCAATGACTTCTGCTCTGACTTGATATTTTAAGGTATTTTCAATTCTATTTTCAAGAGTAGTTTTTGCTTTTTCAATGGGAATGCCTTTTTCTATTAGAAAATCTTTGTTCTTTTCTAATGAGTTTTTTACATACTCTTCTTTTTTTTTATCTGTGTTTAAGAACTTTAAATGGTTTTCAAAAATTCTAGTGTCAAATGGGTCATTTAATCCGCTAGGTGAAGACATAAACAAAGCATTTTTAATTAAAAGGTCTTTATGATGATTGTCAGACCAATTTCTAAATTTGTATATGATTTCAGGATGATTATTTGGGTTAGGCTCAAACATTCGGGTTAATGGATTTTCTAGGAATATTTCTCCCAGTTGTTTTAATTTATTTTTATCCATTATTAAGTTCTATTTCGAGGTTTTGGGCAAATTACGCACAACGTTTAGTATAAGAAACGTAGGGCAGGTGATACGCACTTTCGTTTCGGTTTATTACTTAGCTAAATATAAATATTTTGCTTTTATCTTATCCACTATAAATGCCAAATTTTATATTTAGCGGACTTAGTAAAAAAACACAGAACTTTGGATTTAACACAAATGCCCTATGTTTTTTATACATTGTTGGCGGTAGTTTTTTTCAATGCAATCATTTGATTTATTCCCATATACAAAACTATTAAGGCAATAATTCCAATTATAAGATTTCCTATTTGGGTAATTTGAAAAGGATTGATGATTATTAATAGTAAACTACCTATTACCCAAGCATAATCTTGAATAATAATCCATAAAACAGCAAGTCTCCTTTGTTTTCTTATTTCATACCATATTGTTATAGCAAAGTAGATTAGTATTAATCCAACAATCCAAAAAACAGTATTGTTAATAGTTCCAAATAAATTAGCTATTTGGTGATTCAATAAAATCATTATAATACCAGATATGCTTGAGAATAAAGCATTTACTTTTAAAGCTTTTTGTAATTTGTTCATTGTGATAGAATTTTGTTCCTGCAAATTTCTATAAATGAAATTATTTCTCTCTTGACAAATGATAGTTAATTCATTTTTCTCAATCTGCTTAATGATTCAGGTGTAATACCTAGCATTGAAGCTATATATTGTAGAGGAACATTTTTAAAAAGTTCAGGTTCTTCTTTAAGTAAACTATTATAACGTTGTTTAGCTGTTGTATGTAGTTGAGAGAACATATTTTTTTCTAACAAAGTAAAAGAATTCGCCAATAATATATTGTCAAATTCTAACCACTTAGGTTCTGTTTTATTAAGTCTAAAATGATTTTTTCGATTGATGATATAAAGTTTACAATCGGTGATTGCTTGTATATTCCAATTGTTTTTTGTCTCAAAAATAAAACTTGAAAGAGAGGTTATAAATCTCCCATCACTACCAATCCATAATGTTATTTCCTTTCCGTCTACTATATCATACATTCTCATATGTCCAGATTCAATAAATGCCATTTTCCGACAAATTTTTCCTGACTTTATTAAGAATTCTCCTTTATTTATTTCTAATGGTTCAAAAACTGAAAGAATATTATCCATTGATTTTTTCTCAATAGATACTTGACTTAAAATACAGTTTTTTAGTTTTTCCATTTTTTTTAATTACCGCCAACGGTCTCGTATAACCGTCAGTTACGGGTTAATATGCGTTATTTTTCGGTTTGGTACAGACGTTAGCAATTCCGAGTGGATTCGGACGTAGTCGAATCCGCCGTAATTGCGGTTATACATTGTTGTAAGCAGTTTTTTCATTTCCTACAATATATTGTTCTTTCAAGTCAGCTGGATATTTTAATGACTTTAGATAATTCCAGTCAACTTTGTTACGAATATTTTTAAAGTCAGATTTACTTATTTTTTTATAATTCAACTCGAAAAATGTTTCTATAAAATCCAACATCATTTCGCAAAATCCAATAAATTCTCCGTTCGGATTGTCTCTTATTTTCGAAATAAAAAATTGTATCGAATAACCTTTAATTTGCTCTTTTGAAAAAGTATTTGGCGGAAGAATAACTAATCCTTTTTCGATTCCGTCAAATGTTTTTATATGTTCAGGGATATTTTTATAATCAGTCGAGTCAAAGAATATTCCGAAATTATAAGTCCATTTGCTATTCAGAATTATTTTGAATTCAGAAAGTATGTTGTCAATCACAAAATCCTCAAAATATTCTAACGTCTTATAGTGAATCGGAAGAGCTTTAACTTCTGTTTCGTCAAATAATTCTATGTTAAATCTTTTGTTCATTCGGATTTTCTCAAATTGCTTACAACAATAGTATATAGAACATATGTTCTATATACACCCAAATATAAGATATATAAAACATATGTTATATATATCCTTTATATATTCTTAAATATCTAAAGGGTTCTTTATTTTCTTAAAAGTAGTCGTGGCAACATGGGTGTAAATCTCCGTTGTTTTGGTAGAGCTGTGACCTAATAAAACTTGGATTTGTCTTAGATCAACGCCATCTTCTAAAAGGTGAGTTGCAAAACTATGTCTTAACATATGTGGTGTTACAGTAATTTGTATTCCAGCTTTTATTGCTGCATTTTTTACTATTTGGCCAACACTTTGCGCAGAATATTGTTTTCCATATACACCTTCAAAAATATAAGTTTCTGGTTTCCATTGTTTATAGTAGTCTCGTAAATCTTTTAATAATGTATTAGAAAGTAACGTGTAACGATCCTTTTTACCTTTAGCGGCTTCAATGAGTATTAGCATTCGCTTACTATCAATTTCTGTAATTTTTAAATTGATTAATTCGTTTCTTCTAATCCCAGAGGAATACAAAAGACTTACAATACATTTATGTTTTAAATTATTTGTATTTGTAATGATTTTTAAAACATCCTCCTTTGATAGAACTTTTGGCAATTTTTTTGCCTTTCTAGGCCTTTCTATTTGATAAAAACGATTTGGCATACCCAGTACAGATTCGTAATAAAATTTGATACTGTTGATAGCTATATTTATATAAGAATCAGATTTGTTTTCTTGAATTAATTTGAGAATATAGTTCCTAACATCATTTTCATTGATCTGTATCAATTCTTTGGCTTTGTGATCGTTTATGAAGGTTTCAAAAGCAAGAATATAAGATTTTACAGTATTATTAGCATATTTTTTTAATTGTAGCTTATCTAAGTAGGTGGTAGGGCAGTGTCGATAATTATCGGGTAGAGATCGTTGTCTAAACCAAGTGATATCCATGGGCTCAATATTATCATTTATTGGTTTTTTATCAAAAAAATAATTACAATTCACCCAAGCAACCCCACTGAAAATATTGAATATTTTATTCAGGTTTTTATTTGTGTTTAAAATGTAAGCCATATTAAATTCATTGCTCCATCTTACGTCAGGCAATTCTTTAACAAGTGCCTGAATAATTTTATCTGTATTGAATTGTAAGCCGATATATCTTTTATCTTTTATTAAAAGATGCTTTAAAGTAATGCTCCTTCCTTTTTCCATAAAGTATTATTTAATACAATATATTGGATGTAAATGATTTAATCGTATCTTATTCGAATAGGATACGTATAACATACACTTAATATAAGGAACATGAGATTTTATAAAACTTGTATATATTGTAAGAACGAGTTAAAGGGAAGAACCGATAAGAAATTTTGCGACCCACAGTGTAAAAGTGCCTATCAATATCAACAAGCAAAAGAAAAACCGGAACGTTTTTATAATATAGTCGACAATCAGCTAAAACTTAACAGAAAAATATTGAAGGAATATAATAAAGGCGGTAAAGTAATAGTTCGGTCAAGCATGCTTACTCAAGAAGGATTTAATCCAAATTTTTTCACACATTATTGGAAAAACACAAAAGGTGATGTTTATCTTTTTGTGTATGAATATGGATTTTTAAAAAGAGTAGAGCATGGTGTTCATAAATATGTACTAATAAAATGGCAGGATTATATGGTTCAGAAATAGAAAGTCCTCATTGAATATTATGACTTTATGTAAAATGTTAGAACAGTACAATCAAGTTCTATAGAATATAATTCTAATAGAATATAATTATAGTGGTAGACTCATTTTTGTGGAATGATTCTTATTACGCTAGTTATAGAGGATCTTCAATAATGGCAACAGATAGGGGATATGTTTTAGAGTATTTAGGTTTAGTCCTGATGCTACAGTAAAAATGTTGAATGATTAAAAGTCATAATTAATCTTACTTAGAATAAACGATTTTTTGCATCTTTATTTTGATAATTTACATTAAACGCGCAGGGATAAAAATTCATCGTATTCCATTCAGCACATTTCTCTAAATTCCGCAAAAAGCTTCATTCCGATAAAAGAGCTTCATTAAAAAAGGTCTTGAACCTAATCCCCACTTTTGACGCTTCATTCCGTTAACCCTTTCCGCTCTGCAGGAAAGGAACACTCTATTCTCACGTAAAAAGCGTGAATCAAGTTCGCTAAATAGGATAAAACTGTATTTGTCATTGTGTTCCACTTCCTATGATTTTATATTTCACAAAGACTTTAGAATCACTTCCGTAATCCAACACCGTCATCCCTTTTTTTGACAGCAAAATAACAACATTCAGCTTTGAACGACAGCATAATCAGGCTCACTTCGACTGCGCTAAACGCAGGCTACCCTCGCACTTTTTATATGTCTAAACAAAGCTGAATATTGGAGCGCACTAAGCAACAAAAAGAAGGTAACAGCGTCGGCTCTATGGGAAGTAAATCTAAAATGAATCTTATGAAATCTTACAAAATAAATAAAAAGGAAGCGGAACAAAAGTTAAAAAAACAAAAAAAAGAAAACGCTCTGGATATAATAAGTAAATCAATAACAAAGCCTTTCTGAATCGTTCAGATTGGTAAATATTAATCTTTAAATTTTTTAATTATGAGTACTCTAAAAAACAAAGTACAGTTAATTGGTAACGTAGGAAACGTGCCAGAAATTACAAACCTTGAAAATGGTAAGAAAGTTGCAAAATTTTCAATCGCAACCAATGAATCTTACAAAGATTCTAAAGGCGAAAAAGTGACAGACACCCAATGGCACGCTATTGTAGCATGGGGAAAGATTGCCGAAATCGTAGAGAAATACGTAGGCAAAGGAAAAGAGGTCGCACTAGAGGGGAAATTGACCTCACGCTCTTATGAAACCGCAGTCGGCGAAAAAAGATACGTTACCGAAGTGGTCGTAGATGAAATCTTGCTCTTAGGAATTAAAGGCGATAACGCTACTGAATAATTGAAAATTAAAAGAGAGCGTTCCTATCCAAAAGATGCGTTCTCTTTTTTAGTGTTAATCTTACTAAATAGTAATTACAATGAAGACACAAGTTAACAAAATAAAAGCCGATTTACAACATTTTTGCGGTACCGAAATGGTCTTTAAAATTCCATTAATTGGGACGCGTTTTACTGACGGATTAAAATATTTAGCTAATGAAGCGGAATGTTTTTGGCTTATAACAGATGCATCCGTAATTGCAAAAAGTTTATCGAATAGAAGTGAATTTATTACCATTGATTTTAAACGACTTTCTGAAAAGGAACAGTTGGAAAAGCAATGCGAAGCCATCATAAATTATAGTGATGGAAATGGTACTATTTTTGAAACGCATCGCTATAATGTAACTGATTTTCCTTTGGATGAACTGCGCTTGTTTTTCGTAGATAATACACTGATGCTTCCGAGCGAATATTAACAATTGCATTAGCTCAAAAGGCGGTCTGAAAAGGCAGTCTTTTTTGTTCCGATATTTTATATTCTGCAACAAAAAGAGCGGTTTACTAAAGATACTTTTAAACTTCAAAGAGAACACTCATAAAAAATCAAATTTCAATTCGTATTACGGTAAAAGCCATTACATTTTTGGATGTAATGGTATTTTTTTGTCCAGCGCGCTGG
This sequence comes from Winogradskyella pacifica, assembly GCF_003386275.1. Classification (NCBI taxonomy): domain Bacteria; kingdom Pseudomonadati; phylum Bacteroidota; class Flavobacteriia; order Flavobacteriales; family Flavobacteriaceae; genus Winogradskyella; species Winogradskyella pacifica. Next base: position 6,670 of record NZ_QREI01000003.1, read on the forward strand.
ACGAAAAGGAATAGCAAGAGGGTAACACGCTAGCGCGATGTTTCAATTTTTAGTTTTTCCAAAACATGAGTAAAATCAATAGTTTACAGCGATTGATTGTTTTGATTTTTGAAGTTTTAGCATCGTTTTTCACGGACAAAAGCTGTTATCCCAATAAAAACAACAAATTTTTCAAGGAAATATGGATAAAGGATATGAAAAAGAACGGTTTGATAGCCTAAGTATTAAAACTTCAGTGGCTCAAAAATTTAATGAATTTTGTAAAAAAAATGTCGCGCTCAAAATCAATGACACTTTTAATGATGCTCGACTTTTTTGAAACTAATGGGATATCTCCAAACGAAACTTTAGGACCGAATATGAAAACTTTGGAAAGTCAAATCAAGAAACGAATCAATGCGGTAATCGCCATCATAAAAGACATTGAAAAACACCATGATAAATCGGTGTTAGCATTGATATAAATGATTTTCTAGAAAGTATAGCTATAGAAAAAAATTAATACTTGCCAAAAAGCGCTGAGGGTTTAGAGGTAAAATATATAAAACATTAATAAACTGAGATTTCAAATAAAAAAGTGAATCTCAGTTTAAAAAAGATATTGAGGACTTAAATAACGATGAGCAAATATCAAATTAAAACAATTCGTATCAATTACAATTAACGATTAAAAATCAATTCTAATTCGGTATTTTAAAGTGTTTTTAGCGTGTTTAAGATGTCGGATTGCTATCTTTGTGAAGTTTGTCTAAACCGTCAGCTAAACGATTCTTAGAGGTCTTAATTTTAGTTCAAATTATATTTCTTTAATTTAATACTAATTTTCAAAAAAAATTAAAGACTAAAATATTTTTCAAAAAAACGAGAAATTTTAAAATTTTGGTAGCTTAGTTTATTAATGTTTTATATGTTTTATAATGTTTATATTAAGTACTAATGCTTGTTCACAACTTGTTTAATGCTTGTTCAGTAGTTGTTTAATGCTTGTACCGAAATTGAGTATGTTTCGACTTTTCTTTAAAATCAACTAATTCATATCAAATTATATGAAGATCTAAATTTAATTATTTAAAGCTTCTTTTTTGTCATTTTGTTGTGCTTTTAATTTCTCTTCAAGTACCTTCATATCATCGCTGACTTTGCGATCTACTATTTTAGCATAATGCTGAGTGGTTCTTAAAGACTTGTGACCGAGCATTTTGCTAACGGTTTCGATTGGTACACCATTTGTTAAGGTAACAGTCGTCGCAAAAGTGTGTCGTGCCAAATGTGTAGTTAACGTTTTTGTAATACCACAGAACATAGCGATCTCTTTTAAATAAGCATTAGACTTCTGGTTACTAAAAACTGGAATTAAACGCTCACTCTTTAATACTTTTGGATCATAAGCATATTTTGGATCATAAGCATAACGATTTAAGATGTCTTTCGCTATTGGTAACAGTGGAATACTACTTCGTGTATTCGTTTTTGTCCGTTTGATGTTTATCCATTGCTTTCCATCAATACCAATTGTGATATCGGATTTAGATAGTTTCTGAACATCAGAATAGGAGAGACCTGTATAACAAGAAAATACAAACATGTCTCTTACAATTCTCAATCTATCGAAGTGTAAATCCTTGTTATATAACGTTTCTATTTCTTCAGTTGTAAGATATTCGCGCTCTACAGCTTCAAACTTGACTTTATAATTGTAAAAAGGATCTACATCCATCCATTGATTGGCTAACGCAATTCGAATAATTTTCTTGAAATTATTGATATATTTTAATGAAGAATTGTGATTGCATTTTCGAACTGTTTTCAGAAAGAATTCAAATTTGGTTAAGAATCGATAATCGATATCCTTCAATTTGTAATCTTCCAACCCATATTCTTCTTCGATGAATTGCTTCATATGATCGTAACAGGTCCAGTAACGCTTTGCGGTGCTGACAGAAATAGATTTGCCAGCTAGCGCATCAGTTTTTATATTATGGATTTTGAAAATTTTTAAAATATGGTGTGTCTTTTTATTTTGACCTGTCAATTCTTTAATCATCATCGATGGATTTATCACATCTTGTTGATCTAATAATTTTTGATGTACTTTTCTTAAATTATAGATGATGTTGTCAATATGTGTATTGATTTCAGTTGACATACGGTCTGTTCCGATAGCTTTACCTCTTTTTGTATTCCACTTCTTAGGCGAAATAGTGCGACTAATACTCATTTCAGAGCGCTTTCCACTAATAGTGATTCTTAAATAAATGGCTGAATTTTCTAGCGATTTAGATCTGCTTTTTCTGATGAAAAACATTAGGTGATAACTCTTACTCATAACGGTGGGATTAAAGTTCCACCTTAAAGTACGTGTTTAAACTGAATTGAGCAAATTTTAAACAACTCACAAAATATTGTAAATCAAATAATTATCGTGTATTCGGTGTGCTCTAATTAGGTCTCGAAGTGCACACCGAATTGCACACCCTTTATATGAATTTGTGTGCAATTAAATGATATCAAATAAAATAAAAAACCCTGTAAATCAAATGATTACAGGGTTTTTGATGGGTTTTGATACCCGATAAGTGGAGTCGGAGAGAGCGCAAATAGTCAAATAACTAAATTAATGCATGGTGCTATTTGTCGTTTGTTTTGTTGTTGTTTCAATGTTAATTGGGTTTTTATGGGTTTTTGTGTTTTGATCTAGGTTGAATGTGTTTGTATTGAATTGAAATTTATCGTACAATTGTCGTACATTTTAATCCTTTAAAATATATTTGTAAAAACAATTTTTAAGTTATGGCTACAGTAAATTTTTTATACCGTTCTAAAAAAGCAAAAGCTCCATTAAATCTAAGATTACTTTTTCGGTATCAAAACAAAGATTACGTATTAGGTGGTAAGTCAAAATTAGTTGTTTCAAATTATTATTGGACTAAGATTCATAAATCTAACCCTAGAGATATTAAATTAAAGAATGAGCAAACTGAAGTTCTAAAAGAATTAAATAATATCGAATCCTTCCTCGTAAATGCATATAATGGGCATCATGATAAATCGATTTTAGATAAAAATTGGATTAAACAACAGCTTAATTTTTATTACAATATAAATGATAAAGAAAATGCGATACCTAAAGACTTGGTCTCTTTTATAGATTATTTTATAGAAGAAAGGAAGCATGAGGTGAAACCTGCATCAATTAAAAAATTCAAAGTGATTAAGAACAAAATGATTCGATTTGAGAATTATTTAGGAAAAACCATTTTGTTAAACAAGATTAATAATGATTTTAAAATCGAATTTGCGGAGTATTATAGAAGTGAAAATTATTCTGTTAATACAGCTCAACGAGAACTAGTATTTATAAAAACCTTTTGTAAATATGCAAAGCGTAAAGGTTTAGAGGTGAATCCTGAAACAGAATATTTGAAATTACCGAAAGAAGAAGTTCCAAAAGTTTATTTAAACTTTCAAGAGTTACGGCAAATTGAAGATGCTAAACTTGAACATGATTATCTTATTAATGCTCGGGATTGGTTAATTATTAGCTGTTATACAGGTCAACGAGTTTCTGATTTTATGCGTTTTAATAAAAGTATGATACGTGAAGAAAGTAGTAAATTGTTGTTAGAGTTTAAGCAAGTTAAAACAGGTAAACTCATGACTATTCCATTGCTTCCTAAAGTTATAGAGATACTAGAGAAAAGAAAGGGTGATTTTCCTAGGCGAATTTCTGATCAGAAATACAACGATTATATTAAAATTGTGGGTAGAGAAGCAAAGCTGTTTGATATTATTAATGGTAAAATGCAAATCAATATTGCAGATGATGATAATGAAAAGAGTAAAATGCGCAACGTATATGGGAGTTATGAGAAATATAAATTGATTTCTAGCCACATTGGTCGTCGTTCTTTTGCTAGTAACTATTATGGAAAAATTCCAACTACATTCTTAATATACATTACAGGTCATAGCACTGAAAATATGTTTTTAAATTATATTGGTAAGAGTAATAAGGATATGGCGTTAGAAATGGCTAATATGTTTGATAAGATTGGGTAGCTAATTTGTATAATATAACATAAAACAGTAGGGAGAAGTAAATGCAGAAATCCTCATTAAATACCGATATATATTTATATTTTTATAGGTTAATAAAAGAGTTAGAGTAACACAATAGATGAACGCAGTAGAAATAGAAGAATCAGTATCAGAACTTGCACTAAAACCATTTGAGGCAGAAGAGTTTTCTTTTTCTTTTTTAGAAGCTTTTGGTAATAAAAGTACTACTCTAAAGAAATTACGAAGTGGCTCTTCTAATAAAACAGATGTTGAAGGTGCTATTTTACAGCGTAATAATATTCATATTGCAACTTGTGAAGAAGGAGAGGTTTCTGAAACTTTAGAGGTACTTCGCAAAAGTCCTTCTACCAAAAAGAATAAAGTAGAATATATTTTAGCAACAGATGGTTTAGATTTTCAGGCTGAAAATATATTTAGTGGTGAAACAGTAGCTTGTGAGTATAAAGACTTTCATAACTATTTTGGTTTTTTCCTTTCCCTAGCAAATATTACAACAGTAAAACAAATACGTGAAAGCGCATTTGATATAAAGGCGACTAGTCGTTTAAATAAACTTTATGTTGAGTTATTACAACATAATCCAGATTGGGCAAGTGCTGAACGTCGTCACGATATGAATCACTTTTTAGCACGCTTAATCTTTTGTTTTTTTGCTGAGGACACAGATATTTTTAGAGAAGATGATCTTTTTACAGATACAGTTCAAAAAATGAGTGATTCAAATGCATCTAATACTCACGACGTTATTAGTGAGATTTTTAGAGCAATGGATACGAAGCTTGAAAATCGTGATGAACAAAATATAAAAGTTTGGGGTAAAAAATTTCCTTATGTAAACGGTGAGCTTTTTTCGGGCTCTACCGAAGTGCCTAAGTTCACTAAAATAGCACGTTCATATTTATTACACGTAGGTAGTTTAGATTGGAAGCAAATTAACCCAGATATATTTGGGTCGATGATACAAGCTGTTGCAGACGAGGATGAACGTGGTTCATTAGGAATGCATTACACATCTGTTCCAAATATATTAAAGGTCTTGAACCCATTGTTTTTAGATGATTTACGAGAGCAATTAGAAAAAGCAGAAGAGAATAGTCGAAAATTACTCAATCTACGTAACCGTATGGCGCGTATACGTGTTTTTGATCCTGCTTGCGGTTCTGGTAATTTTTTAGTGATTGCATATAAAGAAATGCGTAAAATTGAAAATGATATTAACATAAAACGTGGCGAAATAAATAGAGCTAGTGAAATGCCTTTAACTAACTTTCGAGGTATTGAGTTAAAAGATTTCTCAGCAGAAGTTGCACGTTTGGCTTTAATTATTGCAGAATATCAATGTGATGTTTTATATAGGGGGCAAAGCCTTGCACTTGCAGAGTTTTTACCACTAGATGCTCAAAATTGGATAACAAAGGGAAATGCTTTAAGAATTGATTGGTTTTCTGTGTGTCCACCAACTGGAACGGGAGTTAAATTGCAAGGAGATGATTTGTTTTCTACACCGCTAGACCAAGCGGAAATAGATTTTGAGAATGAAGGTGGTGAGACATATATTTGCGGAAATCCGCCTTTTTCTGGTGCAAGAAAACAAACTGATGAACAAAAAAGTGATTTAGAATTAGTATTTAAAAATTATATTAAAAACTATAAAAGAATTGATTACGTTGGTGCTTGGTTTTTCAAAGCAGCATTGTATAGTGTTAAAACAGAATCAAAATTTGCATTAGTAGCGACAAATAGCATATGTCAAGGGCAACAAGTACCACTTACTTGGGCAGCTATTTTTAAATTAGGTTTTAAAATCAGATTTGCATATACTTCTTTTAATTGGTCTAACCTTGCAAGTAACAAAGCTGGTGTTACGGTTGTTATAGTTGGTGTGGATAATTATAATTCTGGTTCAAGAGCCATTTATGAAATAGATAATAAAAAAGAAGTAGACTTTATCAATCCGTATTTACTTCCGAATAGTGTTGAAATTATTCCAGCTTCAAATAAACCAATATTTATAGATGTTGATATGTCTCTTGGTGTTTACTACTCAAAATCTGCCGGCTTAATATTGACAAAAGATGAGAAGAACCAATTAATTAAAGATGGAGTTCCTTTGAAGTTTATAAAACGATTTTTAGGGTCTAGCGAATTTATAAAAGGATTAGAAAGGTATTGTTTATGGATTTCTGATAATGAGCTAGAGGAGGCTATTTCCCATTCATCAATTTTAAATCGTATTAATTCAGTAAAAAAGGATCGTCTAGAGACAAAAGATAAAGCTGTAAATAAACTAGCTTTAAAACCGCATCAATTTCGAGAGTATAGAGGAACAGAAAAATTTAAAATTTTTGTACCAATAATCAGTTCAGAGAATAGAGAATATTTTCCTGCGGGTATTGCAGATGAAAGTATTATTCCGACGAATAAAGCTTTTTATATGCCTAATGCCCCATTATGGGCATTGTCGATAGTTATATCTAAATCACATCTTATTTGGATTGGATCAATTTGTGGAAGGATGAGAAATGATTATTCATATTCTAGTACTTTAGGTTGGAATACCTTTCCTATACCAATTTTAACACAAAAAAATAAAGAAGATTTAACCGCTTGTGCCGAAGAAATACTAATAGCAAGAGAACGACATTTTCCAGCAACTATTGCTGATTTGTACGACCCAGACAAAATGCCAGAGGATTTACGATTAGCACACGAGCGTAATGATGAAGTATTAGAACGCATATATATTGGTCGTAAATTTAAAAATGATACAGAGCGTTTAGAAAAATTGTTTCAACTCTATACCAAAATGACTTCTAAAAAATAAAAGAATGAGTAAAGAAAAAAATATACCTACTATAACTGTAAACTATAATAATAACGGTAGCTCAGTTACTTCTAATGAGTTAGGTATGCGTGCTATGCAAGAGCTTGCTTATGAAAAAAGAGGGGAACAATATTTATTAATAAAATCACCACCTGCATCTGGTAAAAGTAGAGCTTTAATGTTTATAGCTTTAGACAAACTAAATAACCAAGGTGTTAAGCAAGCAATTATAGCAGTTCCTGAACAATCTATTGGATCTAGTTTTAACGATGAGCCATTAACTAAATATGGCTATTATTATGATTGGGAAGTTACACCAAAATGGAATTTATGTAACTCACCAGGAGAAGATGGTAGTAAAATAAATTCTGTAAAAGCATTTTTTGAGAGTGAGGATAAAGTTTTAGTTTGTACACACGCTTTATTTCGTCGTGCAGTAGAGCGTTTTGGTATCGAAGTTTTTGATGATAAATTAATTGCAATAGATGAATTTCATCACGTAAGCTCAAACGAAAACAATGTTCTAGGGGCGCAACTTAAAGACTTTATTGAAAGAGATAAAGTGCATATTGTAGCAATGACAGGGACTTATTTTAGAGGGGATGCAAATCCTGTTTTAATGCCAGATGATGAATTAAAGTTTGTTCCTGTAACTTATACTTATTATGAACAATTAAGCGGTTATAAGTATTTAAAAAGCTTACATATTGGATATTATTTTTATAGTGGAGCTTATACAGATGAGCTAACAGAGGTTTTAAACCCTGAAGAAAAGACAATTATTCATATTCCTAATGTTAATTCAAGAGAAAGTATAGGAGGTACTCGATTTAAACTTAAAGAAGTAGATGATATTTTATTGGAATTAGGTGAATGGCAGGGAATTGAGGAGTCAACAGGGTTTAATCTTATAAAGATTAATTCAGGGAAAATTATAAAGGTAGCAAACCTTGTAGATGATGACCCTTCAAAACGTACAATAGTTCAAGCAGCATTAAAAATGCCAGAAATAAAAACGAATCGAGACCACGTAGATATTATTATTGCGTTAGGGATGGCAAAAGAGGGCTTTGATTGGATTTGGTGCGAACACGCTTTAACTATCGGATATCGTTCTAGTTTAACAGATATTGTACAAATCATAGGTAGGGCTACACGTGATGCCCCAAACAAAACACAAGCAAGATTTACTAATTTGATAGCAGAGGTAGATGCCTCTGAAGATTCTGTAACAGATGCTGTAAATGATACATTAAAAGCTATATCAGCTAGTTTATTAATGGAACAAGTTTTAGCACCTAAATTTAACTTTACACCTAAAAACCCACAAAGCAAAGAACAGGAAGGGTTTGATTATGGTGAAGGAGGTTACGACCCTAATAAGGAAAATGTGGGTTGGAATGAAGAAAAAGGTGAATTTCAAGTTGAAATTAAAGGTTTATCTATGCCAGAGAGTGAAGATGCTAAGCGAATTTGTAAAGAGGATTTAAATGAAGTTATTGCAGCTTTTGCACAAGATAAAGAGGCAATTGGTCGTGGCTTATTTGATGAAGAGTTAGTTCCTCAAGAGTTAACACAAGTACGATTAGGCAAAATTATTAAAGAAAAATATCCAGATATAGATGATGAAGATATTGAAGCTATTAGACAGCACGCTGTAGCTGCACTTAATATTACTCAAATGGCTAAAAAATCTATAAACAATGAAGATGATGCTAGTATTAAGGCAAATACAGCTTTAATTGATGGTATTAGAAAATTTGCAATGGATGTTAGGGATTTAGATGTAGATTGGATAGATAGTGTTAATCCTTTTAGTGAGGCATACTCTATACTTTCTAAAGCAATGACAGAAAAAAGTTTGAAAGCTATGGCTGAAGTTATTTCAAGTAGAAATCCAAATATGTCAATTGAAGACGCTAGAGAGCTAGCTAAACGTGCTTTAAAATTTAAAAATGAAAGAGGCAGATTACCAGATATAAAATCAGCAGACCCTTGGGAGCAACGTATGGCACAAGGAATTGCTTATTTAGCAAGAAAAAAATCAGAAGAACAAAATGGCTAAAAAGGATAAGTTTACGGCAGAAGATGATGACCTTTTAGCAGCTTTAGGTGTAGAGGTAGAAGTCAAAAAGAAGGCTGTATTTACAGCTTTAGAGGAACGTGTTATTGCAGGTTTTGAGGAGATTCAGAAATTTGTTGAAGAGGAAAAACGACTACCACTTCACGGTGAAGAGAATGACATTTTTGAGAGATTGTATGCAGTTAGATTAGAAAAAATAAAAGAGAAACAAGAATTTGTAGACTTGTTAAAAGATATTGATTATCAAAATATCTTATCTGGAGAAATTAAAAATTCAGTCGAAGTTTATGATGACTTAGATGATGATGAATTATTAAATCTATTAGGGGTTGAAGACAAGGAAAACTCAATAACTAAATTGAAACACGTTAAAACGCGTGCAGCAAAGAGAGCAGTTGAAGAATTTGCGAATAGAACAATTTGTGAAGATTTCGAGCAGTTTAAACCACTATTTGAAAAGACAAAGAAAGAAATTGAGAATGGTTTTCGAGAAACAATTCGTTTTAGAAAAGATGCAGGTTTTACAAAAACAATAATCAAGGAAAAGTTGTTTGTAATTATTCGTGGTCAAATGGCTTATATAGCTCATAAAGGTGAAATAATTGAAGCGCCAAATGGAGAGGAAGATGCGCGTTTGCGAGTTATTTATGATAATGGTACTGAGAATGACCTTTTGCAGCGTTCACTTATAAGAGCTATGTATAAAGATGAAACCAGTCGTTTTTTAACAACACCAGGTTTGGGACCATTATTTTCAGATGAGTTAGAGAGTGATGATTTAGAAAGTGGTACTATTTACGTTTTGAGGTCTAATTCAAAACATCCAGAGATTATTAAAAACCGTGAAGTATTTCATAAGATTGGTGTTACAGGAAATGATGTAAATAAGCGTATTACAAATGCAAAAAACGACCCTACATTTTTAATGGCAGACGTAGAAGTTGTTGCAACTTATAAGTTGGCTAATATCAACCGACATAAATTAGAAAATTTAATTCAATCATTTTTTAAAAATGCTAAGTTAGATATTGATATTAAAGACCGTTTTGGGAAACCTGTTAATCCAAAAGAATGGTTTCTCGTTCCATTATTTGTTATAGATGAGGTGGTTGAAAAAATAAAAAATGCTACTATAGGTGATTATTATTATGATGTTAAGTCAGCTGGTTTAAAACAATATTAGGAGTTATTTTAAATTACAGTATAAAATATAAGGTTAAAATACTTTTATTAGTTAGTCAATAAAAACGAAATAATTGAAAAAGCAGTTGCACCACAAAAGTGTTATGGCTAAAAAAATATACAATGCATTTATATAACTTAAAGTCAAAAGAATCTATTAGTATTTTAAAAGAGAAACCATTTAAATTAGAAAGAGAGATACAGTCACTTTTTGAAAATAATTTAAATGAGTTAATGGATTTGCAATTAGTAAAATCAGAGTTCTCTATTAAAAATAAACGCATAGATACTTTGGCTTACGATACACAGTCAAATGCTTTTATAATTATTGAATATAAACGTAGTAGAAATATAAGTGTAGTAGATCAAGGATTTACATATTTAAGTTTAATGCTAGAAAATAAAGCAGATTTTATAGTTGAGTATAACGAAACATTAAAGCAAAATTTAAAACGTACAGATGTAGATTGGAGTCAAACAAGAGTAGTTTTTGTATCTACAAGTTTTACAGAAAATCAAAGAACAGCAACAAATTTTAAGGATATTGCTATTGAGTTATGGGAAGTTAAGCGCTATGAAAACAATTTAATTAGTGTAAACCAAATAAAGAAAAGTAAATCGGCAGAAAGTATCAAGCCAATTACATCAAGCAATACACAATTAGAAGCAGTTACAAAAGAGATAAAAGTATATACAGAAGAAGACCATACATCTAATAAAACTGATGCTGTAATTGCACTATATGAAGTTTATAGAGATTCAATTCTTAATCTTAATGATGAAATAGAAATAATTCCTCGTAAAAAGAGAATTGCATTCAAGATTAGTAATATAATATGTGATATACATATACAAAAGAATGGTTTGAAACTTTGGGTAAACTTAAAAGCAGGTAAGCTTGACGACCCAAAAAACTTAATGCGTGACGTTTCTAATATTGGTCATTGGGGAAATGGTGATTACGAATTGATAGTAAAAGACACAGATAATTTAGAATATATTATGAGTTTAATAAAACAGGCTTTATAATTATGGATTCTAATTTAAATAGAATTATGGATGTATAAAAACATTGATGTAGAGTATGGTTTTCAAGTAGTGTTATCTACAATTCCTAATCAAGAAGATATTAATTTTGAAGATGATATTGAAAAACATTTTTTTGAAAGTTATAAAAATAAAATAGGCAGTAAAGATGATTATTTATATAGTCCTTTAAAGTTTTATATGTTGGGTAGTTATGATGTGTGTTATATCTCTCTGATAGATAATTTTAAGTTTGCACATAGGTTGTTTGAACCCAAAAGAGAAGAGTATGAGGATGATTTTGTGTATAATGATCATGCATTTCAAAGCTATAGTGGTTTTGCGTTAAATGATAAATCGCACTTAGAGCAAATGTTTACTAATAAGCCTGATAAATATTTTACAGGAATAATTAATCTTAAATTAAATAATGGTTTATTAATAGGGAATGGTTTAGTCTATATTGAAGCGATAACAGACTTACTTAAAAAGATAATAAATATACCTTTTTTGATTTTTCAAACATTTTCTTGGTTCGAAATATCCTTAGTGCTTTTTGTAGATTATCCTGAAGATTTATCAAAGGTTATATCAGATTTAAGATCAGCAGAGTTTAAAGATTTAGATACAGATAAGTTTGACTTATCTAAGTCGCTTTATAAAGATATTTTTCCAAATGAAAGTAATGATAAGATAGGAAGAACTAGTGTTTTTTCAGATACACATACCTATTTTGGTTTAAATGAAAAACTAATAAAGTCTGATGAAAAAGATAAATACTTTCAAGATTTTAAAAAACTTACTCAAACTGGTGAAATTACATTAAAAACAGAAGTAGAATGGCATGTAAAACCTGGTCATGTACATGGTTTAGAAAATACTTTATCAAGTAACAATGAGCTAAAAGATCTTATTGGTGATACTAAAAAGCAATTTGTTTTAGGTAAAAGTGATTATCTTTTAAAGGAAAAAGAAACCAATATTTTATCTAATATTTATTTAATTAGACATATTATAAAAAGTGAAAAATATTGTGACTTATTTAATGATGTTAGAAAAATAAAGAGCTATGTTTATTTAGATTCTTGTTTTGAGCAATGTGATATTGAACCAAAAGAATCGAAACCTCTTTTTTGGTTTGATAAGCTTAATAAACTATGCGTTACTTCTGCTGAGTTTTTAGAATATGACAAGTATTTAAAATCTCTAAAAATTTCGAGACAAGTAAGAAACAAGGTGTTAAAAATTTTCTCTAACTATAATAATGGGATACAAAACCCAATATTATTTCCTTACTTTTTAGACTTTACAGTATTTGTAGAGAATCTAAAAAAACTAATTAAATACGAGTTTGATAGATCTAAGAAAGTATTTATAGAGGTAAGAACTTTAGAGAAAAAATTAAATGAGAATATTAAAGTTTTTCAAGAGGGATATAATGTAAGATTCTTAAATGGTTATCACTTTGAGAATATTTCAGATTTTGACTTAGATTTCAATAATTCAATTCAGCAATTACTTTCAAGCTATGGTACTTTTGTTTATGAATATGGTAAGTCCTTTTATAAACCAGATAAATCTAAAAATGAAGTAGAATATTCACCAATTATTCAATTAAATGATATTGATACTATTTCAAATGATTTGTCTATAAATTATTCGGTTCATCATTTAACTTCACCTGAGTTTGTGTTTGCAACAATCTTAAAAGAATTATTAAATCATTTAGAGCTATATAATGAGGATTTAAATAAACAAGTTTTGAATCAATACAATAATAATCTAGAGAAAATTAAGGATAAGATAAATGAAAGTTATCTAGATGATATGTTTGATTCTAATCTAATAGAAGTTAATTATTTTATTATCGATTCTATTAGGTTTGGTTTGACTTTTAATTATGATTTCGATTTATTTTCTCATTGGTTCTGGTCATATAATTTTCAAAATTCTGCACTTTTTAATACTAGCGGTATGATTAATGAATATAGGCTAAGAATGGAATTGTTCAGGATAATGCTAATTAAAAATTATTTTGGTATTAAAAAGAAAATGAAATGTCCTTCTCCTGAGATTTATTCTTATTGGAAGATGCATTATAAAAAGATTGATAAAATTTCAAAAGCCTTTTTAAAAAATATAGATAAGGATAATGGTTTTCTTGGTTTTATAAATGGCACATTCTCAAAATATTTTGATAATTATACAACTAATGAAATTATAAGTAACTCTAAAGAGTTAGGTGAAGCGATTGCAGAGCTTGAAAAAATAGAAAACAGAGTATCAAATCTTTATAAGTTTGACGCTTCAAAGATTGGAAAATTTATTTTTAACCAATTAAAAAACAAAGAGTTTTCAAATAATCTTTATTTTTTAGATGATCTAATGTGGAAGCTGCTCAATAGTCATTATGAAAGTAATGACAAAAGTATAACAACAATGAAACGAGATTGGTGCAAAGGAGAGGTTTTGCCTCAGTATAAAAAAGCTCAGGAAGATGTTTTGTACTCTATAGATCCTACAGGAGGTGTTTATTTTTCAGATACAATAAAAACAAAAAAATACTTTAAAGATAATGCTGAGTGTCTATTGAAAATCATTGACTTTTCATTAAAACAAAAAAAACAATTTATTTCAGAAAGAGTATGTTAGATGTTAGTGTTAATATAATATGGTTAAGTGATATTCATTTTAATTCAGCCTATCTCAATGATAGTGCATATAAAAACTTAAATAACTATATAGTTTCGTTTCATGAATATATTGATACTCTCAAAAATAAAGGGAATTATGATTATATTCTAATTTCTGGGGATATTGCTCAGGGTGGTGATGTTAAAGAATATAGCTTATTTTTAGAGAGGATATTTAATGAATTAGAAACAGCGTTTCCTAAAGCGTCTTTATTGATAGTACCTGGTAATCACGATGTAAATAGATTAAGCACTGAAGATTTAAAGAGCAATTTTATTGATAATATGGGAGGGGATGAAAGGCCAGTCTTCTTGTCAAAAAACAAAGATGTATTCTATAATATTTTCAAGGATTATTCTAATGCATTTAGTGGTAAAAAAGTTCCTTCGAAAAATTCAAGTTTAAAAGATAATAAATTACTTTTTGGTCATGTATTGAATAAAGAGAAGAAAACCCTTATAATTTTATTAAATTCTGCTTGGTATTCAATAGGTAGCGGGTTTTTAGAACACTATTTAAATGAGAGAGTTTTTAAAGTAAATGATGCGGATGAAAAAGATGAAATTTTAAAGGATTTAAAGGAGGAATTTGGTAAAACAAAGATAAACGTGGTGGATTTTAAGTCTTATTTAACAGGTTTAATAGAAAATAAAACATACCTTAAGAACGTTAAGACTATAGAGAGTTTTGTTGTTAAGTTGATAAAAGAACAAAACATTATTGAAAATACTTGTGTAGCCTCGATAGAATCATTAGTAAATAGAATTATTACTTTTAAAAAAAAATATATAGTTAAAGATATTGAGTCCATAACTAATGAATATGGGAACCAATTAATAGGCTTAGATGTATTTGAAGAAGAGTTTTTGGAAATACAAAAACTTTATAAAACTTATAATGACTTTGTTGTAACCACAATAATGCATCACCCTATAAATTGGCTCGATTTTGACGAGCGTGTTCCATACAAGAATAAAGAAGATAAAGTTTCAAAGTTTCATGACATTAAAAATTTTACAGATTTATTATTAACAGGGCATGAACATGTTCCTACTGAACATAAAACAGAAATGATTAATAATAATGAGTTGCTTCACATTCAAGCAGGTTGTTTTATGAATTTTAGAAGTGACCCTTCAAAATTTAAAGTAAATAATAATTGGTTTTCAACGTTATCAATTAATATTAATAAAAGAACTGTTACACAATTAAAACATTACTGTGATGCTAATGGGGCTTGGAGTGCTGCTCCTGCTGACCTATTAAAACTAAAGAAAAAACATAATACAAAATTATCTATTGAAAGAAAAATAGATATTGAGTTACAAGTTATTAATTGCTGTAAATTAATAAACTATAAAAATCACAAAAAAGTAATTAATTTAGATTCAGGGTATTATAAGTATAAAAAAAGTCTATATATGGTTATAGATGATTTTCAAAATAATAATTTTCAAAATAATGATTTTGGAATATGTTTTGATAAATTAAAAGAGAAAATAGAAGAGGTAGGGCTAAATAAGGTTTATTTCTTGGCAAAAGATAGCGCTCATCCGCTCTTTGATAACTATATAAATGAATCCAAAATGGTAGTAATTGAAAAAATCAAAATAGATTTTGATTTTAAATTTGATAATTTTAGAAATAATTTTTTTAGTTCATTATGTCAAGATGAGGCGGAGAAGTATATAAAATTAAAATTTATAGGTATTGTAAAACCATACTGGGTTACAGAGACATGTTAGATAAATAGAATCATTTTACCGTCATTAAGTTTGTGGGAATCAATGTTTTTATATATATTTAACTGTTGTTATAAATAATTTACAAAAGGGTTCTGTATTATTTTTAAAAATAGTACTTTTGCAGCCCTTTAATAATTAACATATTATGAATAAGGCAATATTTGATTATATCATAGAAAAAGAATTAGTGAATAATTTTGATTTAATTTCAATCAAAAATAGCGCTAAAGATTTTTACGAGGATTTTTATGCTTCAAAAGATAGAAGTGTAAAGAAACAGATTGTTTCACAAATTGAGAAGTTTTCATTATACGATATGTCTAATTATGAAGCTTATCAAGCTTCTGTGATCCCTGGTTTAATTATGGCTATTTCCATCTTTAAGCCTGCATTAGTAAGAGAGTTAACTTCCAGAGATAATAAAAGATATATGCATTTTGGTGATTTGAAGCGTGAAGTTTCACCACCAATAGAAGCATATGAGTATGTTGGTAATAATAAATTAGATATTACACCAACACATAAAAGCTACGGTCTTTTATTCGTATAGATAATTAATAAGCCATCTTTTTTTAGGTGGCTTTTTTATTTAATAATTCCACACAAAATAAAACTCAGTTTATTGCTTAGGCAATAATCCTCTGTCTTTTATTTTATTCCGCTCACCATTCTGGTTTAGCGTTTTTTCATCTTTAAGGTAATAGTCTATTGCAATTTGGTTTTTCATAAAATCAAACCAAACAGCAACAAGCTATTTCATATTATTTTTTCATAAAACCCTAAACTACCCAAAGCTATGTTACATAATAGAAGTTACAGGGTCAAAAAGCCTTTAAATGGTTGCCTACGCCGTTTTATTATATTTTCGTTGCAATAACTGCTATTATGTAAAATATCCGCTCATCCAACGCTTACACCTGAACAATCTAAGAAACTTTGTTTTAAAAATTAGCCAAATACAACTTGTTATGTTTATAAGATTACATCATCAAACTCTTAATAATGGTTGATTAATAAATTAATCCTCAATATCAATTTCATTCAATATAAAACTTCAATAACTTTGTCAAATGCAATTAAGAAAATTACACAATATAAATTCAATTACTTTTTTTGGTGCAGATGTAAGTTTCAAATTAAAACTTCCATTTGTAGTAGATGGTAAGACACTCAAAAGCTAATGTGTAATGCTCCTTATAACGGTCATTGGAGAAATGACTATTATAAATTGCTTATCAAGAATACAGTCGATTTAGAGTGTATCATGAGTTAATTAAAAAGTCTATTTAGTACCGTTTTAATTTAATAAAGCAGAATTAATTGCTCGTTGGTTTTTCGTTGGTTTCCTGTTGGTTCTTTGTTTTTTATGACTTTAATTGCAGTCAAAATACTTTGAAAGTGCTGATATTTAATTACATTCATAACATGAAACTTAAAAATAGAGCATTAAGAATTTTAAGGTATTATTTAAATTGTCTCTGGTATCATGTTATTTTTCCTTTGGGAATTGAGGAAGATGAGTTTACTAAATCATGGAAAAACAAAGAAAGAAAAAATAAGGTTGAATTGTTGATTGCAGGCTAAATTTCTAACAAAATTAGGTACTAAGTGAAAAAACTGACGATCAACTTAGATTCAACATGGACTCAATATATAAATACCACAAAATATTAGTTGAATAATAGTTGATATTAAGTAAACCTAGAGAAGTATTGTAAACAATGGACTTAACTAGGTTTATTCAACTTGTCAACAAAAAATTATATCTACTCTATAAAATCAATTTTAGGAAATGTAAAGTAGCGTCCTTTAAAATTATCTTTTCCAACGTAATGAGATTTCTCATTAGCAATATAGTTTAAGTGATATTTATAATAAGAACCATTTTTACTTTCATAATTAAACTGATTTCTCAATGATTCAGTTACTTTAAAAGTTGTTGACCTTACATTATTAATATTTAACTTTTCGACTAAATCACCGGAAGTATATTTTAATTCATCAACTTCAAATTTTACAAAATCATCAATTAGAATTTGTTCTATTTCTTTATTTAGGTAAGACCTATTCCCATTAACTAATCTATAAAGAGCATCGGTGAAAATTTCATTTTTTGAAAACCACATTCTACTTTTACGAATGGTTGTTATTTTTCTTTTATTTATATGATATAGAAAATGAGGTATTTCTTTTTTTAAGTCTCTTAATAAATCAGGGTTTTCAAATTTATCATCGATACTTTTTATTTTTCTTACCCAGTAGCGAATTTCATCTTTATCTACTTGTATAAAATTAGTTTCGTTATTGGAGCATAAAATAAATTTACCGAAAAAATAAGATTCTGATTTGTCTATTCCTTTTGATTCGGTTTTATAGCTATTAGCTGTAGATAAATTCTTGATACGTTCACTATCTTCTCTTTTATCTAGTAAAACTTCATCAACTGCAACTATTAACTTAGACGACCAATCAGAATTAAATCTACTTCTAAAATCTTCATTTTTGTTGATAGTCATATTTCCTTGGAATATTAGTTTTAGCCAATTAAGAAATGTTGTTTTACCTGTTTTTCTTTCCTCACTAACTAAACATAATATGGGTAATACTTGAGTTGGATTTTGCCATAGAATTGTAATATAATCCAAACCTAAATCATATTGATCCATAAATATATGCTTGAGGAACTCTCTCGTATTTGGGTAATCTCCTGATTTCAGTTCTTGCAATAAAGGCTCATATTTATTGTAAAATCCATCAATGGTTTGTTTGTATTCCCTATGTGAAGGGATTAAGCAAAAACCGTCATAACGATCAACATCATCTAATGCGTCTTTACCTTCGTCTGTTATTATTTCACCTTTCTTCCATTTTAGTAGAACATTCGATTTATCTCCACTATGTAAAGGTTGTAGTGCTTTTTTAAAGTATTCTGTACCTATCCTAATATATTGATTCATTTATTTTTTTTTGAATGTTCTGTCAATTTTTATAAGTGGTCTATCAATTCTTCCTTCAATATTGTAGGTGATGTGAAAACCACCACATGAAGGATCGGATTTATAAGATTTTATCATTATTTGATGAAGTTCAAGTAGTTCTAACTTTGCTTCTTTATTCATCAGTTTTTTAATTAAAATAAGCTTGTTATTATACCAGCTAAAGATTTTAATAGCCTCTGTGTCTGTTAAATACTTATTAAGTAAAAATTTTGTTTCATTTATAAGTGTATCTAATAAATAATTTAGATTGTCCTCACTAAATTCGGATATTGGGTTTAATCTAGCCATTATTGATTGTTTTAACAGGGGTTAAACAATCAATTAGCTCTGAACGCTTATAGTATCTGCGATTAGAAATTGAATACGCTTTTACTTTGCCTTTGTTAGTCCAATGCCAAAGAGTGCTAGAATCGATCTGTAGAAGTTCACAAGCATCCTTTCTTGAAAGAAGCTCGTCATTAAAATTTCTTGAGGTAAGGTTTTGAGATAGTGAAAAGAGCGCATTTTCAACACTATCAAATTTTTTAATAATCTCATCCAGTGTTATACTCTGGAGTAAAATAGATTGTTTTTGCATAAGGTATATTTTTATAATTACTTATTGCAAAGATGTTGAGTTAATAAAAAAAAAGAGGGTTTGTTACGTGCCCAAGTGGGTATGTTTTTTTGAGATGAAGTAAAAAACTACCTTCGTTAAGCTCTAACAATTTGAGTATGAGTTAAGCCTTTTTTTAGTTGGGTTAAAATTATTTGTTTTCTCAATATTAATATTATATGTTATGCTTAGCCATTTAAGAAAATCAGATTGTTTAACCGTTGAATGAATCAGTCCTTCTTCTTTCATTTTTTCATAAATAAATTTCATGTCTGATCTACTTTTATCATTAATTTGAAACTCTTTTAAGCATTTTAAAAACTTTGTGATGGCGTTTCCAACAAAAAACTGATTATATAGTTCTTGTTCTCTTACGTGTTCAGTTTTACTGAATCTATCTAAAACCGTTTTAACTGGATATAAAACTTCCATATTGTTTAAATCAAGAAATTGAAACTGATTAAATGAAAATAAAATACTGTGGAAGTTACTATGAGGATTATGTATCGCATAGGTATTTTTATATATATTACTAATCTTTTCATTCTTAAATTCTGGATATAGCATTTCAAGATTATAGCAAATTTTTTTACATTTCAATATAATTTCCTTTAAAAGTATAAATTTATATGGTATTTCTGATTCCTGGAACTCTTCGTACTCATTAGTTATAACATCAGTTACATACGTTGAGTTAATTTTGTATATAATAAAATCATATAATATATTATCGTCTTCACGGTAACAATAATCAAATGCAAGTTTAACATCTACAGTTCTTTCTTTCTTTTCCATATTCTTTAATGAATCCTCATATAAAAATTGGAGAGTAGTAGCCAAATTCCACATTTCTTTTAACCCATTATAGTTGTGGATTTTTTTCGTTGAAATATAATCAAGTAGTTGGTCTGAATCTAAAAAAGGTTCATTATTAAAATGACCGATGCAATACAAGTGTGTGACTTTCTTAGTTAATCTTTCAAATAGAAATATAGATTTTAAAACACCCAATTGATTTAGGTAGTTAGAAATTTTAAACATAAAATATATAATCGTACGTAAATCGTACATTAATGAAAAAGTAAAAGCCTCAAAAAGCTGTAATTCAGATTTTTGAGGCTTTAAGTAGTGGAGTCGGAGAGAATCGAACTCTCGTCCAAACAAGTAACCAAAAGGCTTTCTACACGTTTATTCTTTTCTTGGGTTTTCGACTAAAAGCTGGTTAAAGACAACCCACTTTTAGCTTAGCCTCTTAATCTCGAAAAGGTATCAAAGCACTACCTAATCTAAGTCAATTTTTACGATGCCTAATAAAGAACGCCATTAACTAAGGCTTTCTCGAGACATTTAGCACTCCTACCTAGTAGGACGAGGCTTAATCTTACTATAATTCAGATTATGCAGCTAAAGCGTAGTTATTCTCGCCGTTTAAAATTTGGTCTAGCCTTTTACGTGTATCAATGCCATTACACGACGTGCTTACAATCTAATTAATCTCGCTGTCAAAACCAGTCGACCCCATTTACTTCCCACGAAAGTGGGAATCTCTTTAATAAATTGATAATAATTTTTTGAGCGTTCCCTTATCAGGTCGGGCTGTCCGCTATATCTTTTGCTAAAAAAGCAAAAGGATGACGCTTCCATCCCTAACGCGCTAAACCAAGAAACTGTATTGGTGTTTCAAGGGCTGCAAAATTACTAAAAATAATAATGCAAAGGCTATACCAAACTTGTTTTATATGTATTTGCAGAAATAGTGTCAGTAGATGTCATAATCGCGATGCATAAGAACGACGTACCACGTTAGTCTCTAAGGCAATTTTGTATTAATAAGAATCGATAATTACAATGCGTTTATTGCTTTAAATTTTTAAGCGATTTTAATATTATAAATAGCATATAAAATTTTAAATTAACCATGGTTTTAAAGCTTACTTTTGTCGGCTTCAAATTAAACCATGTACTCATGACAAAACCTAGAATAGCACTTGCGGTTGGCATTATTTGTATTTCAATATTCCCAATTTTGGTGAAGTTAAATCTAACGCCAGGACTTATTTCAGCATTTTACAGAATGGCTATTGCTTCTGTTTTTATTGTGCCTTACGTATTGATCACAAAGCAGTTTAAGGTAACGTCTAAAAAAGCAGTCCTACTTTCTGTAATTTGTGGTGTTGTATTTGGTTTAGACGTTGGTGTTTGGAATATTGCGATTCAACAATCTACTGCAACACAAGCAACATTGCTAACTAATTTATCACCAGTTTGGGTTGGTGTTGGTGCCTTTTTGTTTCTAAAAGATAAACCGAAACAGAATTTTTGGATGGGTACTATTGTGGCCATTATTGGTATGGTACTCTTAGTAGGCTTTGAATTGTTTCTAAATTTTGATTTTAATCTCGCCTTTATTTTTGGTGTCTTATCAGGTATGCTCTATGCCATTTATATGTTGTTGAGTAAACATATTTTAGAAGATATGGAGGTGATGACCTTTATGACGATTAGTCTCGTGTCTTCAACCATAGCATTGGGAGCGCTTAGTTATGCTTTTAATGAGCCTTTTACAGGGTTTTCAGATGCAGGCTGGTTGGTATTAGTTGTTCAAGGTATAGTATGTCAGCTTTTGGCATGGTTGCTTATCAGTTTTGCAACAAAGCATATGCGCGCTACAAGAGTTTCTGTGAGTCTGTTAGGGCAAGCTGTATTGGCTTCCATTTTAGCTTGGTGGTTATTAGATGAGCAAGTGTCTTTACAAATGGTGATTGGAGGTATTGTATTATTATTTGGCATTAGACTTACATTTTATGAAAAGCCTATGCTGAAACCTAAGGTTTAAATTTATTTAGAGTTGGTTTCCGTTGGAGTAATAGTTGTCTACTTTATGAGCCTCTAGTGGTTATAAAACCGTATAAGAAATGCAGATGAATCTTGTCTTAAACCAGATTTCTGTAGTATTTAATTGATGATGTTGTATACCATAATATCACGTAAATATTTTAACCGAAGAATGTTTGCTAAAACATGCAATTCCTCTTATTTTCGTGAAAACATTTTTCAAAATTAAATGCTGAATTTAAAGCGTTTCTTTACACAAATTACTAACGTATGTGTTACCTGAAAGCTTAAGTATTTAATTTCGAAATATCGCAATTTTAAAATATAGCTATGACATTCGCCATCATAAAAGAACGTAAAAATCCACCAGACAGACGTGTGGTATTTTCTCCTGAACATTTAGCAGTAGCGAGAACGCAATTTCCGGATGCTACGTTTATTGTAGAATCTTCGGATATTAGAATTTTTTCGGATGAAGCTTATAAAGCTTTAGGTTTTGAAGTGTTGGACGATGTGTCGCATGCCGATGTTATGATTGGTGTAAAAGAAGTGCCAATTGAAAATTTAATTTCAAATAAAAAATATTTCTATTTTTCACATACCATTAAAAAGCAGCCTTACAACAGAAAATTGTTGGTCGCTATGTTAGAGAAAAATATAGAAATGTTTGATCACGAAACTATTGTTAGAAAAACAGGTGCGCGTTT
The DNA here is from genome assembly GCF_003386275.1 of Winogradskyella pacifica. Taxonomy (NCBI): domain Bacteria; kingdom Pseudomonadati; phylum Bacteroidota; class Flavobacteriia; order Flavobacteriales; family Flavobacteriaceae; genus Winogradskyella; species Winogradskyella pacifica. Next base: position 29,440 of record NZ_QREI01000003.1, read on the forward strand.
AATAGGTTTTGGGCGTTACGCAGGTTTGGTTGGTGCATACAATGGGTTTAGAGCTTTAGGGTTACGAGATGGTTTGTTTGACTTACCGAAAGTAGAAACGCTTGCCGACTTAGATGCAGTAAAGACAGAATTAGATAAAATCACCATCCCAAATATTAAGATTTTACTCTCTGGAACAGGAAAAGTAGCCTATGGTGCCAAAGAGATTTTAGATCATTTAGGTATTAAGCAAATTAGTGATGCCTTGTATTTAACATCGCAATTTTCGGAGCCAGTCTATGTTATGGCAGATGTTATGGAATATGCCAAACGAAAGGACGGTAAAGTAGGAGATAAGTATAAGTTTTATAAAGACCCATCGGGTTATGAAAGTAATTTTATGCCTTATGCTAAAGAAACGGACTATTTTATAGCCGGTCATTTCTATGGGAATAATGCACCGTATTTATTTACAAGGGAAGATGCCAAACATCCCGATTTCAAAATTAATTTAGTGGCTGATATATCTTGCGATATCGATGGCCCTGTGGCAAGTACAATTAGGCCGTCAACTATTGAAAATCCTTTTTATGGTTACGATCCTAACACAGAAAAGGAAGTGGCTTACGATGCAAAAGGAGCAATAACCGTGATGGCTGTAGATAATTTACCATGCGAATTACCAAAAGATGCTAGTGAAGGTTTTGGTGAAACATTTTTAGAACATGTGATTCCGGCATTCTTTAATAACGATGAACGGGAAATCTTAAAACGTGCTAAAATGACTGAAAATGGTCAACTTACTAAACGATTTAGTTATTTGCAGGATTATGTAAATGGAAAGTAGGTTACAACGGATTGTAATTAATAATACTTAAGTCTTCATTTTCTAAATTAACATACTGATAATTAACCTTGTCATTTTTGTCAAACTCACCAGTTTTGTTGGTGTCCGATATACTTTTAAAATATAATCTGTTCTGTTTTGGAATAACTTTCCAGTCAACAATTTGCGCAAATTCAGGAGTTAGTTTTTTAAGATTCTTACCGTCAATAGTACTAATGTATAAGGTTTCAATATCATTGAAATCTAGCTTGGAGTCTTTGTTGGTGTCGGCATCTCTAATGGTATATACAAAAAATTGAAGTCCGGTTTGTGCTCTAATGTTTTCAAGAAAACTGATAGCCGTAATCTCCATAATCTCATCTGATAAAGCGGTGAATTTTTCCGAATTAAGGTGCTGGAATTTAATAGTACTGAATTCTCCCGTTATTGAAAACTTATTATAGCGCGACACTGCGTATGACGTATGACCACCTCCCTTACTGTAACTTGAGAATTTCGAATTATCATACTCTGTTATATAACCAATCGGATGAATTAAATAGTCCGTACTATCAATAAGAATCGGCAAATCTGCAATTTCGATTTTTGAACTGTCTTTTTTGATTTTAGTTTCAATGGTGTCATCATGACTGATGGTTTGTGATTTTTCTTTACAGCCCATTATAAATAAGGCTAGACATAATATTATAAAAGTTGATTTCATGATTTTAATTTTTTTCTAATTGATTTAAGTTCTTAAACATCCAAAAGCCAATCACCAAAAATGTACCAAAATCCAAAGTGAATAACCAAGCTTCAAAATGCTGAAATGGTGACATTATAATAGTGATAATATCCATAAATAAGTAGTATGGTCCACTTATAATTTCCCAAGAATTGTAACGTAGAAACCGTCCTAAGTAAACTCCAAATCCACATAAAAAGATAATGGAAATACTCATAGCTTTAATCGAGAGTTTTTTAAATTGAGAAGTCACTAGTTTCTGCATATCCATTATAGATACATAGAATAATAATAAACCACTCAAAGCAAACGACAACACCACCAGCACATCGAGCCATAAAAGCGAATCGTTTCCTATTCTAATATGAATAAGATCAGTGACAATATAAGGTGCATTAGGCAAAAAGGCTAACCAGACCATAAACCAGAATCCAAGTTTTAGTTTACTCAAATTTTGTGAGGTATTTAAATACATCGTTATGGAGTAAGGTATGATGGCCAAAAACACATTCCAGATTAAAAACAGAAAGAAATAGGACTTGTTGAGTTTCATCCGGACCATGAGTAAAATAACACTAAACAGTAAGGCTACTGTAATTAATGATAGGGTTTTAAAGCGATTTAGAATTAGTGTTTTTAGAACTTCCACGATCTTATATTTTGCTTATTTTGTAGTTTGAAAAGTGAAGATTCAACGGCTAAAACAGTTAGTATTCCTAAAGTGTAAGCGAGTAAATCTGTGACATGAAATGTGCTACCGAAAATGAGTTTAGCCGTAAAACTATCTTGTAAATTAAAGTAGGTTAAGAATGGGGTGAGTTGAAGTAATTCTATACCATAAGCAATTAAGAGGACGACCAAACTCGACGCCCTCACATTCAAGTTGGTGCATCCTCTAATAATTGCATATAATAAAATAACAACGAGATAATCGCCAAAGGTGTAACGAATGAATCCTGTTTTAATGATGAAAGCGATGGCCAATTCTATAAGAAATAGGCTATGTGCGAGTACTAAATATTTTTTGTTGAATTGAAATTTCATAATAAACGTTGATTTTAAAATTTTAATTAAACCTCGCTCATTCTTTTGGGAGAGAAGCGGAGCGAGGTTTCTGAAATGAAGTGATTATCCGTTATTCCAATCAATTTTACGAGAGACGAACATTACAGTAGCCAAGATTAAAAACAATCCAAGACTGCCAACTAATAAGGCGTAGTTTTCAAGTTGAATGATAACATAGATAAACGAATAAAGTGCTGTGAGTGATAACCCTATTAATGCTGAGAATTTAAAATTCTTAAGGATTGATTTTGAATAGAAAGTGATCAATAATATCACGGAAACACCTGCAATTAGATAAGCTTTTAAGAAATTACTATGCTCAGATATGGACACTAATAAAGTGTAAAACATAACCAATGCTAAACCAATCATTAGATATTGAAATGGATGAATATGAATTTTACTCATGGTCTGAATTAAGAAAAAGATAAGAAAGGTGAGTCCAATAACTAAAAATCCATACTTAGCAGAACGTTCACTTTTTTGATATTCATCAACCAATACCACGAATTTTGTTCCAAAGGCAAATTGTTTAAGGTTGGGAACTTTATTTAAATATAGTTGGGAAAACGCACGGTTAATAGATAGAACTTTCCAATTCACTTTAAAACCATCTTTAGATATACTTCTGGTTTCATCATCTGGTGAATAATTCCCAATAAAACCTGGGTCAGCCCAATTAGAGGCCATGCTCATCGTTGTTGTTTTTCCAACAGGAATGATTTGAATTTGATTACTGCCATCATAAGTCACGCTTAAGTTAAAATCAAAATCATTTTCTAAGAGTGCTTCACTTAAAAAACTAGTTTCTAATTCATCTAAATGATTTTGGGAAGAATTTTCACTAAAGTTGGTTTCAAAATTATACGATTTACCATCAATAATGATGTTCATTTCGTTTTTTATACCCTTAAGATTCGTTGTTTTTAAAAGCATTGTTGCATTATTCCAAATGATATCTTCAGACTTAATACCTTTAGAAGCAAGTGATGGTGATTCATAAGATCCTTTAATTGCCATATTTGAAGTATATACGGCAGATTCAAAATTTCCGAGATAGAGCGTTTTCGATTTAACCTTAGCGTTTATATCGAGCTCTTTTGGAAATATATAAGCATAATTAATAAGTGTTTTAGTTTCCTTTAAATACGTTTTAGTTTTCTCGTTAAAAGTTGATGTTTCAGAATATGTTTTATAGGGCAACTTTAAAATAGGTCCATAGAGCATAACATCATTTCCCCATTTTTGATTGATTTCATTAACCACATCTTGTTGTCTGTAAGAACGTTCTTGTATTAATAGGTTGACGTAAGTTAAAGGAATTAACAATATAAGAATTAAGGCACCAACCATTAACATCCGTGCAGTAATAGAAGTTTTTATCCAATTTGAAAATCTGTTGGGTTGATTTTCTGGTGTTTGATTTTGTTGGTTGTGAGGTTCTGAGTTGTTCATGATGTTTTTTTTTTTTTTGTTTTTAAAGTACTTTGAATTTCAAAGTGAATGATTAAAAAAAATGATATAATAAATAGAGTAGGTGTTTTACGTTTTGCTTATTAATTTTTCAAGGGCTTCAATATGTTTTTGAAATTCTAATTTTCCTAGTTTTGTAACGCTGTATCTTGTATTCGGTTTTCGGCCGATAAATTGTTTTTCAACTAAAATGTATTCTGCCTTTTCTAATGCCTTAGTATGACTTGCCAAATTTCCATCTGTGGCGTCCAATAATTCTTTTAACATATTAAAATCCGCATACTCATTTACCATAAGCACAGACATAATGCCGAGTCTTATCCTATGATCAAAAAGTTTATTTATGTTGGTTATGATGCTCAAATTTCAGTGTTCAGTGTTCAGTGTTCAGTGTTCCTTTGAGAAATTAAGATAATCGGTTATTGATTATTTAGTCAATTCCTTTATTACTTTTTTTAATCTCTCCGTATTTTTTCTTTGTGCTTTTGCGACTTCGCGAGATTCTTTTCTCATCTCTCTTTTTCTCTGTGCAACTTTGTGTCTTCTTTGTGTATCTCTGTGTAATTTTTCAGTACACAATATTCATTTTTTTTACGCCTTTGCGCCTTTGTGAGATCATTTTTTTACTTTACATCATATTTAAAATGCATCCAAGTGCCATAAATTATATGCATAATGCCAAAACCAATCACCCAAAGCCAAAACCCATAGCCAGGATATAGTGTTGCAATAAGCCCTAAAGCTATCTGAATAAATCCTAAATATTTAATATCTCCAATACTATATTTTGAGGCATTGATTAAAGCTAACCCATAAAAGATAAGCATTAATCCACCAGTTTGCCCGTATTTACCTTGACTCAAGATAATTAAAATATATAGACCTCCAGAAATCAAAGGAATTAAGAAATTATAGATTAAGCGTCGAGATGATTTATCCCAAATTTTCTCGCCATTTTTTTTTGCTTTTCGAGTCGTAAGAAAAACACCACTAGCAATACTAAATAATGCAACTAAGATTAAGACCAACATTACGGTTCTAAAAATCCAGCCATCAAGCAAAAGAGTTCCATAGCTGTACGTGTCTACTAACCAATATGTAATTGCTGCTCCAATTAAAGCGTAAATACCTGCGAGAACTCCAGATAATCCACTCAAAGAAATAAATCGTGACGATTTATTCATAAGATTTTTAATCTCACTGATGTCTTTTAGATAATCTTTTTTGCTCATGTTAAAGTACTTTGAAATACAAAGTAAATTAAATTAATTGGTTTGGACAAGTTTATTTTTCAGATTTGATTAAATTTATATTCAATTAATTAAACCGTAATTAAAATATTATTGAATTACTTTTAGCGATAGCAAATATGTCTGGAGGCATTTTGCTCGGTCTAGCAACTCTAGATAAATGGGATGGTGAGCATAATTTTTTTAACAAAATTGCTGGTTTCTTAGCACCATTTGATACCATAATAGGACTTGGTCTTATCTTTTTAGCGATATTAGAATTTTGGGATGGTCTGTTGTTTAATATCGTGAGTATTTTGGGTGGTATTTTACTTTTAACACACGTGTTCGGTAAAGTACCTGCTTTAGAAACAAGTCTGAGAAAACTCTCTGCGAAGCTAATGCCCTTTAAAGCTATTATTGGAATTGGACTTATTGTTATTGGTATATTTTAAATCTAAATTTTGAATCCAGCCGAAGCACATATCCTAAATCAACCAGAACCGTACAAATCCATATTTATACATTTGCAAGTATTGATTGAGCATACCTTGCCAGAAGCCGATTTATTATACAAATGGAGAATGCCGTGTTACTATATGGATAAACGACCAATGTGCTACATTAATAAAGCCAAAGACTATGTTGATGTTGGCTTTTGGCATTCCGCACATTTATCAAAAAAATGGGATGCTTATTTAGTGAGTGAAAAACGGAAAGTGGTTAAATCGCTACGTTATAAAACACTCGATGATATTGATGATGCTATTTTCATTTCAATTTTAAAAGAAGTCGAAGGATTGAAGGAGAAAGGCTTTTATAAGAAAGGGTAGGTTTTAGTGTTCAGTGCTCAGTGTTCAGTGCTCAGTGCTCAGTGTTCAGTGTTCAGTCTCAATATGAAAAATAGTTATTTGATATTACACCTCCAAGTAATCTCTGCTTTGCGTTTCAGCGCCTTCACGAGAAACTTTTTTTTACTCTGCAACTCTGCAACTCTGAAACTTTACATCTTTGCGCCTCAGCGAAAGCTAATTTTAAGAAAAGACATTCAACCAGTTTTCATAAAGACTCTGCGAAACCTCTGTACAACACTGTGTTATTCTTACGCTCTAACTTTGAAACTTTGAGCCTTTTAAAAGCTTTGTAACTTAAGAAATTCACTTCACCAAAAACATCCCCAAAAACACAGCCAAAAACCCAACCACAAAACTAGCAATCGTATAAATCGCAAAACTCGTAAAGTCACCCGATTTTAAAAACACATGGTTCTCATAAGCAAACGTAGAAAACGTCGTAAAACCTCCACAAAACCCTGTTGCTAAAAGTAAAGTCTGACTCTGGGACAATGTTTCATTTTTAGCAGCTAAACCAAGAATAATTCCAATGAGTAAACTTCCAATTATGTTAGCAGCAAACGTACCGTAAGGAATCCCGGTTTCAGAATTGTTAAGCCACTTTCCGATGATAAAACGAAGCACGCTACCAAAGCCACCTCCAAGAAATACGAGTATAAGTTGTTTCAATTGTTTTAGTTTTTAGTTGATAGTCGATGGTTGCTGGTTCGAAGTATATTATTGTCAGTCATCAGTTTCAAACTAGGGAATTAAGTTATTCAATTATTACGTTATTTAGTCGTATTCTTATTCACGATTTAACGAGATTTTTTTAGCTTCACACTTCACACTACTTCACGGCCAAATAAATCTCTGTTCTCCAATCTGCAGGATTAGGATAATTCTCAGGTAACGTCAAATACGTTTGAATCATCGGTCCACCTTCAACCACTTCCAGATTATTCGTTGCAATATAATTCAGTGTGGCATCCCAGGCTTCCTTCATATTAGAAAAATCACCTTCTAAAACCGTTTTTACAGTTTTAAATGATTCTAGTTGTCCTGTTAAAATTTCAGATTCATCAGAAAGTATTTTAGAATTTGTAGGAATACAAGCCGAGAATATAATCGCATCATTTTCAGCATCCCATTTATTGTATAGAATAAACGGTTTCCCGGCCATAGAAATATTATGTGTAATGGCATAAGCACCAACTTCGCCTAACATGGTTTTCGATTTTTCGTCAAAATCATTGAATTTAGTAGACGTCGTGTTGTACAAATAATAACCTCCACTGTGTTGCGTGATGCCTTCAACATTAATTGTGTAAACTTTCATGTCGGCTTCAACCACACTGTCTAGAAGCTCTAAACTGCGTTCGTACTCAGGACCAACTTGCTGTTCCATGCCACCAGAAAACGCTGACCACATTTTAAATCCAAAAGGCAAATTATCTCCAGAAATTGTCCAAGTCACATCCGTAGTACCATCTTCATTAGCTTTAAAATCCCAATTCACATCAGATTTCGGATACCTTGCAAATTGCATCTCTTGTGTAATTGAAGTATTAGGATTTGCTCCTGTAGTGCTCATATAGCCTTCATCACCATCCTCATTCCATGTGTATGAACCTCCAACACCTTTGGTGGTATCGCCTAGTGTCACCACTATTTCAGGATTAGTTTCAATCCAAGAACTCCACGAATCCCAAGTCTTAAAATCTACCACAGTGTTATAGATAACAGATGCTGGTGCTTTTATGGTTCGTGTTCGTGTCACTTCGTACGAATTTGGCTGCACAGCAATATAAATTGAAACACCAATGACAAGGATGAGTAATAATAAGAGTAAGGATTTAAATGCTTTCATTTATAGGGATTATATTTAGTGGTTTATCAAAGATAGTCATTTTATGATATGTGATATATACATTACATTTGTGTACAACTAAATAAATAAACACATGAATTTAAAATCATTATTTAAAATTTGTCTTTTTGCCCTATTAATCGTGGCATGTAAGAATGAAGTAAAAGAAGAGCCAGTAGAAACGGTTGAAACTGTTGAAACGGATTTTAGTTTTAATGTTGAAGAATTTGCTGACATTAAAATTTTACGCTACCAAATGCCAGGTTGGGAAAATCTAAGCTTAAAGGAGCAAAAATTAGTCTATTATTTAACGCAAGCAGGTCTTGCTGGTCGCGATATAATGTGGGACCAGAATTACAGACATAATCTTAAAATTAGACATGCTTTAGAAAATGTATATACCAAGTTCGAAGGAGATAAAACAACTGATAATTGGGCAAGTTTTGAAACTTATTTAAAACGTGTTTGGTTTAGTAACGGAATTCACCATCACTATTCTAATGCAAAATTAGAACCTGCTTTTGATAAGGAGTATTTAAACGAATTATTAGCAGCAACCAATACCACTTTAGAAGGTGAAGCTTTAGACGTTTTATTTAACGATAAAGATTCTAAAAAAGTAAACCAAGCTAAAGGTGTAGATAATGTATTAGAATCTGCAGTTAACTTTTATGGTCCGGATGTAACGAATGCCGATGTTGAAAATTTCTACAAAACTAAAATATCTCCAAATGCAGATAAGCCATTATCTTATGGTTTAAACTCGCAATTGGTAAAAGAAAATGGAGTATTAAAAGAACGCGTTTATAAATCTGGCGGATTATATGGTGCAGCTATAGACGAAATTGTAAAGTGGTTAGAAAAAGCACAAGGAGTTGCTGAAAATGAAGCACAGGGCAATGCTTTAGGATTGTTAATTAAATATTACAAAACGGGAGATTTACAAACTTGGGACGATTATAATGTCGCTTGGACAGCTGCAACTGATGGCAATGTAGATTACATTAATAGTTTTATTGAAGTGTATAACGATCCATTAGGTTACAGAGGGTCTTACGAGAGTATTGTACAAATCAATGATTTTGACATGTCTGAGAAAATGGCTGTATTGTCTGAAAATGCACAATGGTTTGAAGATAATTCACCGTTAATGGATGCTCATAAAAAGGACAGTGTTGTAGGTGTTACATACAAAGTGGTTAACGTTGCTGGTGAATCTGGAGATGCTTCTCCAAGTACACCAATTGGTGTTAACTTACCAAATGCAAACTGGATTAGAGCAGCAGTAGGAAGTAAGTCTGTATCCTTAGGGAATATTATCCATGCCTACAGCAATGCAGGAAGCACAGGTCGATTATCTGAGTTTGTACATGATGCTGAAGAGTTACAATTAGAGGAAGAATACGGACAATTAGCAGATAAATTACACACCGCATTACACGAAGTAATTGGGCATGCCTCAGGACAATTAAATCCTGGAGTTGGAGAAACGAAAGAAACGTTGAAAACATACGCTTCTACTTTAGAAGAAGGTCGTGCAGATTTAGTTGGTTTATATTATTTATACGATTCTAAATTACAAGAACTTGGTTTAGTTGACGATTGGAAAAAAGTAGGTAAAGCAGCGTTTGATGGTTACATAAGAAATGGTTTAATGACGCAATTAATTCGTTTAGATTTAGGTGATAATGTTGAAGAAGCACACATGAGAAACAGACAATGGGTTTCTGCTTGGGCTTTTGAAAAAGGTAAAGCAGACAACGTTATTGAAAAAGTAACAAGAGACGGAAAAACCTATTTCAATATTAATGATTATGATAAATTACACGATTTATTCGGACAATTATTAAAAGAAACACAACGTATTAAGTCTGAAGGAGATTACGCAGCTGTTGAAGCGTTAGTAGAAGGTTACGGTGTAAAAGTAGACCAAGCCATTCATGCCGAGGTTTTAGAGCGTAACAAGCAATTTCCATCACCACCGTATAGTGGTTTTGTGAATCCTGTTTTAGTTCCTGAAATGAATGATGCTGGGGAAATTACAGCGATTAAAGTCACACAACCAAAAGCATTTGCTGAGCAGATGTTAAACTACAGCAAGGATTACAACAATCTTCCTGATGTAAATTAAGTTGTAAATTATTATAAATTTCAAAAAAGCACTTACAGTTTTGTAGGTGCTTTTTTTCTGGAATAGAATTACAAATATGAATAGCAAACAACACTTATCGATTATCTTATAACGTTGATTAATTTTGAAATTGACTATATTTAAGATAATAGGAGGTAGTCGTCTTTAAACGCGGTTAATATTGTGTGTTTAAAAGCGACTCTAAACAAAAGAATAAAAGCATTTTAAAGAAAAAGAGAGCCATCTGTATTGGAAATAATGGAAAATATAAAATTTTATAACCAACTAAAAAAATCAACGGATACACTAACCGAGTTATTGGAAAATGAATCTAATTTTTCTAATGTACCAGATACGTGGCACGTTGTCATCGTTGATATTTTAAATTCCACACTAGCAGTTGATGAAGGAAAACACCATCAAGTGAATCTAACAGCTACAGGAGCCATAATTTCGGTTTTAAATTTTATCAGAAAAGAAAAGCAAAACATAGAAATACCTTATTTTTTTGGAGGTGATGGTGCTACATTTATGATTCCCACGGTATTCTTAGAGCCAATCATACAAATCTTAGATAATTATAGTCTTCATATTAAGAATCACACCAATTTAATACTTAGAGTCGGTCATATTTCAGTTAATTATTTAAAGGGTCAGGACTATGGATTAAAAATAGCGAAACACCAATTAACCAATCAATTATCGATTCCTATTGTATTAGGTAGTGGTTTAAAAATGGCTGAAGACCTAGTAAAAACTAATTTTGAAGAGAGTAGAACTAATTTCGAAAAAGCCCTTTTAAATTTAGAAGGCATGGAGTGTCGCTGGAAAGAAATTAATCCTATTCAAACTCAAAAAAAAGTAGTTTGTTTATTATTGGATGCTATAAATGAAGACGATCAAAGACGTATTTATAGAGATGTTATTACACAGATGGATATGTTTTTTGGTGCTTTTGATAATCGACAACCTATAAAATCGAATAATTTAAAACTAAATTTTAGTATTCGTAATATATGGGAGGAAATGAAGATTAGCCTCGATGAGCAAAAATTAAGTTACCTAGTTAAAAAATGGATGTCAACATTGATAGGTAAATTCTATTTAAACTTTTCAAATGATGGAAAACACTATTTAAAACAAATCGGACAATTATCGCATACATTTATGCTCGATGGCATGATTAATACGGTTTTTACTGCAGAACAGTCTAAAATTGATCTTTTTATAGCGTATTTAAATCAACTCGAAAAAGATAAAAAAATCATTTATGGTATTCATATTACGCACGCCTCTGTAATGTCTTGTTATGTGTTAGATCGAAAGACCAAACATTCTCACTTTGTAGATGGTACCGAAGGAGGTTATACATCTGCCGCTAAGATGTTTAAGCAAAAGTTGAAACAGGTGTAGCATCTCCATTTGAAGTTTTAAACACCTATTAAATCTAAAAAATCGTCAGTTCGATTGCATTGGATTCTAATGTACGAGAGGAAATCAAATTATAGTTTCACCTAAAAGTTTATTTGGTTCGATTGTCCCCTTGAGGATTAGTGAGAAACAAAATATTTTTTGTTTTGAAACTACCGAGCGAAGCTTATGAGGGGTGTTTTTAAAGTGAAGCAAAATAGATTATAAATAAGCAGTGATGATATAAAACCACCCACAATCGTGAATAATTTTGCAGAACTAACAAGTCTGTTTTATGAAAACTTCCGCATCTTTGCTTCAAATTAAACACTGTGAATTTTAAAGACAAAGACCTTATTATATTCGATTTTGATGGCACGCTAATTAATAGTATTCCAGATCTAACCTTGGCCGTAAATAAAATGCTGAAGCATTATAGTTTACATCCCTTAACCATAGACCGAGTCACGCCTTATATAGGCAATGGCGCAAAACCTTTGGTGCGTAGAGCGCTTGAATATAGGATGCAAGATAAAGCGCTGCCAGAAACCTTGCTAAAAGAAGCATTTGATATCTATTTGGCGGCTTATAAAGAGGCCATTTGTATAGATACGTTTGTGTATCCTGGTGTTTTAGAAACCTTAAAAAGTTTAGATAAAAAAGGCTACAAAATGGCAATATGCACCAACAAACCGTTTGGATTTATAGAACCGATTTTAGACACCTTAGAGATTACAACATATTTTAAATGTTGGGTAGGTGAAGATTCCTTAGCTGAGAAAAAGCCAAGTGCAGCACCATTGTTACACTTAGCAAAAGAATTGAATACAACTATAGAAAAAAGCATTATGGTTGGTGACTCTAAAAATGATATTCTAGCCGCTCAAAATGCAAACATGGACAGTATTGGTGTGAGTTATGGTTATAACTATAATGAGAATATTGCCGATTATAAGCCAACTGTAGTGGTTGATGAATTTGCTGAACTTACAAAGTTGTTTTAAAGAGGTAAAACTTAGAAAGCATAAATTTTGAAAAAGCACTTACAGTTTTGTAGGTGCTTTTTTTATGTAGAAATACTTAGACTCTACTATAGATTTTTAGATTGGATTTCTTAATTTTAAGAGTTGTTAAAACTGATGATTTATGACTAAAAAATATGCCTCTAAAGTGTCTTATGGATTGTTGAGTGTTGTATTCATAGTTTTTTTTAGTCCTGTAATTCTTAACCTAATTGAAAACGGGTTAACTATGGATATGCTTTGGATAAGTTTGATGGTAATGCTAATTTTTGCACTTATCGTTCATATGTTCTTAAAAACAGAATACACTATTGACGAAAAGAAACTGAATATTAAATGTGGATTTTTTAAGTATAAGCCGATTGCCATTAAAGACATTAAGGAAATATCAAAATCCAGCAGTGTTATGTCTTCACCAGCAGCATCGTTTGACCGAATTGAAATTAAATATGGAAAATTTGAAGAGATGATGATTTCACCAAAGAATAAGGTTGAATTCGCGCACTATTTGACAAAATTAAACCCTGATATAAAAAATAACCTCAAGGACTAATAATAACCAGATAGAATAAAGGCTGCAAGAATTTACACTTAAGCAAAGGAAAATAGAATTTTAAACTCAAAAAAATATTGAGAAACCCTTTAGTTTTTAATAGAGACGATACGGATGAAAATGTTAGACTATTAAAACCTAGAACATGAAAATTTTGCCTAAGTTTATTATGTAGTTATTTGAATAACATATAATTATAAAAAAAAAGTAAGTCTATATAAAGATTTCTTAAATTTAGAAATTAGTAAATAAACATCAACGGTTTACTTATCCCGAAAATAAATAGTGATAACAGGGATATTTGTTTTGATGTAACGAGTTAGCAAAAATTAAAAATACATATGAGAATCAGAAAAATCGAGTTACAAAATCATTTCATTCTTAAAAATTTAAATATCGATTTCACTGATGAAGAAAATAATTCTGTTGATACTCTAATCTTTGCTGGTGAAAATGGAACAGGTAAAACCGCAATTTTAGATTTGCTATTTGAATTTTCATTATTTCAGCTAAATAATACTAAAAGAGATGAAGTTCGAGTTTTTGAGATAGAATTAAATCAAAATGAACTTACTTTAATCAGAGAAAACAATAATCATAAAAATTCATTTGTTGATGGATTTGAAAATGGAATATTTCGCATTAAATATGATTTCAATATAACCGGAAACTGGAATCATTTAACCGTTTCTTACAATAATGCTAATAAACAACCTAAAACAATAATTGGAACCTTTTTAGTGGAACCAGATATTAAATCTAATCTGAAAGTTATATATTCTGACGTAGAAATAAACTACACTTCAAAGGCAATTAAATCAGTAACAGCAAAGGATTTAGACCAAACTCAAAATTCCAGCTACAAATCTAATAGTAATCTCGCGACCGATATAACTCAACTTCTAATTGATATTCAATCTTTGGATTCACAAGAATTTGCACAATGGGCAAAACAGAACATCGGTTCTACAATTGATGAATCAAAAATTGATATTAGAATTAAAAGGTTCACAAAAGCTTTTGAAGCAATATTCCCTTCTAAGAAATTTCTAGGTGTAGAAAATAGAAATAACTTAAAAGAAGTTCTGTTTAAAGAAGATGACAAAATAATGTCAATAAATCAATTAAGTTCTGGTGAAAAACAAATTGTATTCAGAGGTGGTTTTTTACTTAAAGATAAAGTAGCAAATATAGGATCAATTGTTCTAATAGATGAACCAGAAATCAGTCTTCACCCAAAATGGCAAATTGAAATTCTTGACTTTTATAAAACATTAATAAATTCAGATACAGATAATAATTCTCAAATCTTTATCTCAACTCATTCACCATTTATAATACATAACCCTAATAGAAGAAACGATAAAGTAATTATATTAACTAAATTAGAAAATGGAGAAATAACAACATTGGAGAAACCCGAATTTTATTCCTGGACAAATAATAAACTTGTAAAAGAAGCATTTGGAATTGATTATAATTTAGACGCAAAACAAGATAGAGTTTTTGTTGAGGGAGAAACTGACGAAAAATATTTTAACAAAGCAATAGAGATATTTGAGTTAGCGGATAAATTAGATTTTGTCGTTACTTGGATTGGCAGAATAAATGAAAAGGGTAATGCAGAATTCACTGGAGATACTGCATTAAATCAAGCTAAATCATTTTTTAGTTCAAATTTGGATTTGATTCAGTCAAAAATTTTGTTATACTATGACAGTGACACAAACAAGCCTGAGGAAACTATTGGAGATTTATTAATTAAAAAAATGCCTAAAAACGATGAAAATACACTATTCAACATTGGTATAGAAAATCTACTCGTATTACCTGAAGGATTTAATTTAGCAGATTTCTGTTCAGAGAGAACCAAAACTGATGAGTATGGAGTTGAGAGCATAATTCGTAAGCTTGATAAAACAAAACTATGTGATTGGATTTGTGATGAAAATTCAATTGAAAATCAAAAGAATATTTTTCTAAAACTATTTGGATTATTAAATAACCTTAAGGAAGTATTGGAGAAATAACTTTTGCTAACGCCGTATATAATTTATTGCTAGTTCTAGCCTACTTGCAAAAATCCTATCAGATTTTCTATTCGGTTTTTATTTGCTAAATTAGGTGCTTAAACACGCAACAAACCATATACAACGACGTTCTCCGCAATTTGGCTACGTTACCAAGATTTGGTATATTTGAGTAAAATTATAGTCAAAATGGGAAAAAACACATCAATATCACTCGGAAATCATTTTGAGGATTTTATCAGAGAAGAAGTAAATTCTGGTAGATATGGTTCGGTTAGCGAAGTAGTTCGTTCTGCATTACGTTTGTTAGAACGTGAAGAAAAAAAAGAAAGAGAACTGATTAAAGCTCTAGAAGTTGGAGAAAATAGCGGATTTGTTGAAAATTTTGACCCAAAACAGCATCTAAAAGAATTGCATCATAAACACTTATGAGCAAAAATAAATATCGCATAAGCCAACAAGCGATTGAGGATTTAGATAAAATTTGGATTTATACGCTTAAGAAATGGTCTAAAGAACAAGCAGATAGATATTACGATTTAATAATAGCAGAAATTGAATTTATTGCGGACAATTACCTGACAGGAAAATCCGCAGAACAAACTCGAAAAAACTATCGAGTTACGAAAATCAAATCCCATCTCCTTTTTTACAGAAAAGTGGATAATGGGATTGTGGAAATCGTTAGAGTTTTACATCAGAGAATGGATATTAAAAAACGACTGAAATAAAAAAGGCACACATCAATTTGTATAATTCATGGCTAGTTAGTGCCTACTTACAAAAGTCCTCGTAGACGTTTTATTCAGTTTTTATTTACTAAATTATGTGCTTTACC
Organism: Winogradskyella pacifica; assembly: GCF_003386275.1. Lineage (NCBI taxonomy): Bacteria > Pseudomonadati > Bacteroidota > Flavobacteriia > Flavobacteriales > Flavobacteriaceae > Winogradskyella > Winogradskyella pacifica. The sequence continues at coordinate 45,444 of NZ_QREI01000003.1, forward strand.
ACACAACCAATCTAACACAACTTGTAACCACCCAGAAAAACAGAAATATCCCCTTTGCAAGCAAACATAAATAAACCAAGACTAACCTGTTACAAATGCATGAGTCCTAAAAGCACCTGTATTTGTAAACACATTCATCCGTTACATACTAAGACGCGTTTTATTATTTTGATGCACCCAAAAGAGTACAAGAAAGAAAAAAATGGAACGGGACATATGACGAAGCTTCAACTTGAAAATTCAGAAATTATAGTCGGTGTCGATTTTACCAATAATAAGCGTGTAAATGATATACTAGCAAATGAAAACAACAGCTCTTTTTTATTGTATCCAGGAAAAGAGAACTTCAACTTATCGCTAAGTAAAAGTTCAGAAGTAAATGCATTTATGGGACATCATCCACACCTCTTCATTCTCGATGGCACATGGCCTTGTGCTCGTAAAATGCTAAAACTAAGTAAGAACTTGCAAAGCCTAAAAAGAGTGAGTTTTGATAATGACATCAAATCAAAATTTATAATCAAGCAGCAACCAGAATCGCTTTGTCTCAGTACAATTGAGTCCGTCTTTACAGTTTTAAACTTACTTAAGGAAGGAGACGTTGAACACTGTGACACAAAGGATTTCCTGATGCCTTTTGAAAAAATGATTGCACATCAACTCGACTATTTGCGAAACCCAAATAATAAAAATTATAGTTCTACAGCGGACAATGAGATTGCTGCTAAGAACCTATATAAGAAAACCACAGAAAGAAATACTATTTTTGAAGTAGAGCATTAATTGTAGTACGCCTCAATGTTAGTTATTAAAGGTTTTCTGTTCAGAAAACCCATTGTAGACGTTGTATTCCGTCTTTATTCACTAAATTAGTTGCTTTACCATTCCTAAACACACATGTCAGGCTATTCTGATTCAAATTATTAATCCATTACAATGAAATTAAACCTATTATCATGCGACGCTCAACGGCCAGACAAAAGAGCCATCGCCAACTGTATTACTGAGATTTCTACTAATGGGAATGCATCACTATCTAATGAGCTTACAGAGATTCTTCTAGACGGAGATCCTGTAGATATTGAGGTTGCAGATAAAAATTCTGGCTCTGCTTTAAGAGCCTTACGAAAGCTGGATATCGATTACGAAATAGTTGAATAAAAGTTGAAAACAAAATGATTCACCTCATAGTAGGAAATACAGGTTCAGGAAAAACGACTTATGCCAACGAACTCAAAAGAAACATCAAAGGAGTTGTGTTTTCAATCGATACATGGAATAATGTGTTGTTTCTTCCAGATAAAAAAGAAACGGATGGTTTAGAGTGGTTTTTAGAACGCATTGAACGTTCCGAACGGATGATGTTAGATCTAATTCATCAGTTAGAAAATTTAAACACGGATTCTATCCTAGATTTAGGATTGTCTAAATTCGGGCATCGCGAAAAGTTTAGGAAATTTGCTGAAATGAATAATTACAAAGTAAAGCTGCATTTTCTAGATGTTTCTAAAGCCGAGAGGTTAGACCGAGTGATGAAACGCAATACAGAAAAAGGCGCCACGTTTGAATTTGAAGTGACAAAAGACAACTTCGAATTTATGGAAACATGGTTTGAAAGACCATCTGAAAAAGAACTTAGTGATGGTTTTGTGATTTCTGAATAGAATAAGAAGCAATTAAATAATCAGATTATGGATAAGCGAGAAAACGCAATTGAAATTAGTAAAACAGAATTTCGAAAAATGGGTTATCAGCTCATTGATACCATTTCTGAGTTTCTCGATGATATTTCAAATCAACCCGTCACAACAACCAAAACACCCTTAGAATTACAAGAGCTATTAGGGAATTCACCGTTACCAAAACAAGGAGTACCAGCTGATCAACTATTGGCATCAACGTCTAAGCTATTATTTAATAATTCACTATTAAACGGTCATCCTAAATTTTTCGGATTTATAACATCGTCTGCAGCGCCAATTGGTGCCTTAGCCGATTTGTTAGCCGCTTCGGTAAACCCAAATGTTGGTGGGCAAATCTTAAGTCCGATAGCCACCGAAATAGAAAAACAAACCATTAAATGGTTAGCCGAATTTATAGGAGTAGATCCAAGCTATGGTGGGGTTTTAGTCAGTGGAGGTAATATGGCAAATTTTACCGCGTTTTTAGCGGCAAGAACAGCGAAAGCACCAAAAAGCATCAAAGAAGATGGACTTTCAAATCATTCAAAACAGCTCATTTCTTATTGTTCAAAATCAACGCATACATGGATAGATAAAGCCGCGATTCTATTTGGGCATGGTAGCAATTCTATTCGTTGGATTCCGACGGATGCTTCAAACAAAATGAATATTGAAGCTTTAGAGCAAACCATTAAAGAGGACATAAAACAAGGCCATCAACCTTTCTTGGTTGTTGGAACTGCTGGTGATGTCAGTACTGGAGTTGTGGATAATCTTGAAGCTATTGCTGCGACTTGTAAAACTCACGACTTATGGTTTCATATTGATGGTGCTTATGGTATTCCTGCAGCTGTTATTCCTGAGCTAAAAGATGTGTTTAATGGAGTAGAGGAGGCCGATTCCATTGCGTTAGATCCTCATAAATGGTTATACAGTCCTTTAGAAGCTGGTTGTACGTTGGTTAAAAATCCAAAGCATTTAATTGATACCTATAGTTCGCATCCTGACTATTATAATTTTAGTTTAACAGAAGAAGGAGGGTCTCTAAATTTCTTTGAATATGGACTTCAAAATTCGCGTGGTTTTAGAGCTTTAAAAGTGTGGTTGGCCTTACAACAAATAGGTCGTGATGGTTATGTGAAATTAATAAGTGAAGATATTGCCTTGTCAAAATATTTTAGGGATTTGGCAGCACAGCATTCAGAACTAGAACCCGTAACTCAAAATTTGAGTATTGCTACCTTCAGATATATGCCACAAAATCTTGAAGTAAAGGATGAAAAAAGAGCAGAATATTTAAATACATTAAATGAAGACTTAGTAAATACACTGCAAGCAGGAGGCGAGTTGTTCTTATCTAATGCTATTATCGATGAGAAGTATTGTATGAGAACCTGCATTGTTAATTTCAGAACAACCAAAAAGGATATTGAGGAGTGTATTGAGATAATTATCAACGAAGGTCGAAAATTACATGCGTCACATAGTTTCGCTTAGATAAACATTACAAGTGACAAAGGCGCTAATTTAAAAACGAAGAATGAACGTTTACTTAGCCCAATAAATCGTCTAAAGCAGGTCTTAAATTTACATAAGTATAATTGAATCCTTCAGCTTCCACTTTTTGAGAACTGACACGTTGACTTTCAAACAAAAGAATATGCATGTCTCCTAAAACGAGTTTCATCGCAAATTTTGGAATGTTTGGTAAAATTAAAGGCCGATGTAAAACCTCCGCTGAAACTTTTGTCAATTCTTTATTAGTTACTGGGTTTGGAGCTACACCATTATAAATACCTTCAAATTTATTTTGAACGGCATAAACAAAAAGTGAAGCTAAATCTTCAACATGAATCCAGCTTTGCCATTGTTTACCACTTCCAAATGCTGCACCGGCACCATATTTTATTGGTTTTACAATTTCGGGCAAGGCACCACCATCTTTGGCTAAAACTAATCCGATTCTAATTTTTGAAACTTTACAGCCTAAAGATTTAAAACTATCAACAGCAGCTTCCCATTCATGAACAACTTTACCTAAAAATGTTTCTGAAATCTCAGAATTTGTTTCTTCGTAATAGTTTACTAAACTCGTTGGATAAATGCCAATAGCACTCGCAGAAACAACGTGTTCAATGTTATAATTATGTTTTTTTATGGTGTCTTGTAGAAGTTGCGCTGTTTTTGTGCGACTTTCAATAATGACTTTTTTATAGTCATCAGTCCAACGTTTAGAAATAGAAGCGCCAACCATATTTATAATGGCAGTCACACCGATAAAACACTTATGATCGATCTCGTTGTTATCTGGATTCCAATAAAACCCTTTATAATTGGGTTCTGTACTCAATTTGGATTTGGAAGTCGTTAAATAATGAATGTTAATTCCTGCAGAATGACATTGGTTTACAATTTTCTGTCCAATTAACCCAGTTGCTCCTGTAATTAAAACGGTCATTTTTCTTTTTATTTAAAGATACGAAAGGTTAAAGGGTATTGTTAGGAGTTTAATTTTGATTTAACGTTTGAGTTTGTGATATCAGCTTTTAGATAAATTATTTCCAATTTGGTATTTAATTCTTTAATGGATCATTTTATTTATCCGAGAATCTTAGTGTAACCTCTGTGTGTCTCTAAGTAATTTTTCACGTAAAGTAGCGAAGTCGCAAAGACTGTACAAAAACAATCTGTGAAATCTTTATAAATGACTATTTATACGTTTTATTGCTCTCAACATTTCACGTTTGCCTGGAGGTCCTGGTAGTCGTTCTACGATAAAACCAACAGCTTGCATAGCACGTCTTACGCTGCCTTTTGCAGAATAGGTAACCAATACGCCGTTTTCTTTCAGGGCATTAAACATAATTTTAAAAATATCTTCAGTCCATAAGTCGGGTTGCACTCGTGCGCCAAAAGCATCAAAATAGATGATGTTAAATTGGTCTTTGGCATCAATATCCTTGAAGAATTTTTCTTGTTTTTCTAATTCAAAATTTGAAGTTATTTGGCACGATTCTTCCCAAGGAGTTTCATGTAACTTTTCGAAAACAGTGTCATGTTCTTCAGAAATTAATTCAATATAATTAAGTTGTTTAATTTCGTCTAGTTGAACAGGATACGCTTCTACACCAATATAATTGATGTTCAATTTTAATTTTTCAGCTTCCACTAAAGTTAAAAAAGCGTTGAGACCTGTCCCAAAACCAATTTCTAAAATTGATAAAACACTTGATGGCGAGTTAGATTCAGTATCATAAGTGTCATTATAAAAATGTAAACCATGTTTCATAAACACATGATTTGCTTCTTGTATGGCACCATGAATAGAATGGTATTGCTCGTTCCATTCTTCTATTTGAATGGTTTTAGAACCATCGGATGTCGTAATTATATGTCTTTTCAAATGTTTTTGGCTATTCGGTTTTTGTCACATGATGCATCTGATTTTTTTTGAACCAAATATTTCAGTTTAAATAAAAATACATCTGTTTGTCATTTTGTTAGAATCAAGTCTTGGTTCTTGATTCTAAAAGCGACTTGTGCTGAGCGAAGTCGAAGTAAGCGATCTTATATCTTTTTTTACTGAATCAGTAGTTTTTTAATCTTGGGAATTGGTCCTGTGCATTCCGTTTTATGACAGCTCAAACAATTATTTATTGCTGCATTATATCTAATCTTTAATTCAGCATTAGAAAGTGTATCTACTACCGCTTCTTGCGATTTAATAAAAACGTTTACAAAACTTTCCCAATTCTGAGTCCTAGATTTACCATCTGTCATTTCCGCAGAATGCAGTTTTAATAAATCTAACGGTAAGTTAGTCGGCGTTTCACCAGCGACAATTTGTGCTTTTAATTGTTGATTGTAAGCGTACATAGCATTCATAAAACCAGCCATTTCAGAAGGTTGATACATGTCGTATACAACAGCCTTCTTTGTCGGTTCATTAGATGCTTTTTCTTCATTTTTACAGCTAACAAGCATTGAAAATGAAAGAATAACTATGCTTAAAAGTTTATTGTTTAAGTAAAACTCCATCAGCTTCAAAACCATATTCAAATTTAGGATCTGTAATCGCAGCAACTTCTTCTGCAGTCTTACCAGCATCTTCTGCGTAATGTCTTAATTCTTCAACAGACGTTTCAGAAACATAAGCTTTTCCGTTCATTACAACATCACCTTCAGCATTTAAAGGCATAAAAAAACCGTAATCTTTAAATTTTACCATCACTTGGTTGTCTTCACCCATATCTAAGGTCATCCAACACCCTTTTTTAGAACATACTTCAATGATTTTTCCTTTCACTTTAGAGGTAATAGTATCACCAGTTTTTAAGGTTTTATATTGCTCCATCATACGTTCAGAAGTTAAAGCATCTGTATCATTAATTTCTTCGCCGAAAGAAGCATAAGCAATTTCTTGTTTTGCTTCTTCAATCTTAACTTCTGTAGTTTTAGAATCGTCTTTGCAAGACAAAGCAAATAAGCTAATTGCAAAAAGTAAAATGATTTTTTTCATTATTAATAGGTTTTGATTTGAATTACTATATAATTACAAATTTAGTCAATTTAACGGAATATAACCTTTTATTAACCGTACTGATTATGTACTTTTGTTTTAAAATCACATATAATTATGGCCAATCATACCGATAAAATCAGCGTTGAAACATCTGAAACTTCTAAAATTAATACTGTAGATTTTAGTAACTTAGACTTTGGTCGTGTGTTTACAGATCACATGTTTGTGTGTGATTATGAAGATGGGAAATGGCAAGATCCAAAAATTATGCCTTACCAAGCCATGACTTTTGAGCCTTCTGCTCGTGTGTTTCATTATGGGCAAGCAGTGTTTGAGGGTATGAAAGCCTATAAAGATGACGATGGAAAGGTTTTTCTATTTAGGCCAAAGGCTAATTTTGATCGCATTAATAAATCTTCTGGTCGTTTGGCAATGCCTGCGTTTCCTGAAAATTATTTTTTTGAAGGTTTAGAGGCTTTATTGAAATTAGATAATGATTGGATAAAGCCAGGAGTCGGTAACTCATTATATTTAAGACCATTCGTAATTGCGACGGAACCAGCGATTTCTGCATCACCTGCAAATATGTATCGTTTTATGATTATTTGCTCACCTGCAAAATCGTATTACAACTCAGCAGTACGTGTTTTAATCGCCGATCATTTTAGTCGTTCTGCAAATGGTGGTGTTGGCGCTGCTAAAGCGGCAGGTAATTATGCTGCTCAGTTTTATCCAACAAGTTTAGCACAGAAAAAAGGATTTCAACAAGTCGTTTGGACAGATGCAGATACCCATACACTTCTCGAAGAAGCCGGAACAATGAATGTGTTTTTTAGAGTAAATGATACGTTGATTACAGCACCTACAAGCGATAGGATTTTAGATGGTGTTACACGAAAAAGTATCATTCAACTCGCTGAAGATTTAGGAATTACTTGTGACGTAAGAGCCGTAACCGTTGCGGAAATAAAAGCGGCTGCGAAAGATGGTAGTCTTAAAGAAATCTTTGGAGCCGGAACTGCTGCAGTTATTAGTCCAATTTCAGCATTTGAGCATCAAGATGAGTTATTTGAAATTTCTGGTGTTGACGCTGAAGATTCTTATGCTAAATTATTTAAACAGACCTTATTAAATATTCAACACAATTTATCTGATGATAAGCATGGTTGGAGACATGAAGTAAAATAAAAGTGTAATACTATATAAAAAAAGCAGCCAAATGGCTGCTTTTTTTTATGATTCTAAAATGTCTTTAATATGTGGTTTAAAGTAATTAGGGCCTTTTAAAACTTTGCCATCTTCACGATAAATAGGTTCGCCATCGGCTCCTAGTTTACTCATGTTACTACGTTGTATTTCTTCAAATACTTCTTCTATTTTGTGTTGCATACCGTGTTCTATAATAGTACCACACAAAATATAGAGCATATCACCTAAAGCATCCGCAACTTCAACTAAGTCATTGTCATTTGCCGCTTCAAGGTATTCTTCATTTTCTTCGCGCATTAACTTATAGCGTAGCATGTTTTTGTCAATTCCTAAGTCAGCTTTTGGTGTTTCGCGATGTCCTATTTTGAAAGCTGTATGAAACGCTTTTACCGCATTAATTTTGTCTTGCATAGTTGTGGTTTTAATCCTTATTTTTGCATAAAAATAAGAAGATGTTTAGTACTGGTCAATTGATTTTTGGAATATTATTTTTTATTGCATTTGTAATTGTGATTGCATTTCAGTACCGTAAAGATCTTCAACTTCATAAGAAGCATTACAAAGGTACCATCTGGGTGCTTATTGCTTTTATTGGTTTCATAGGTATGATTGCATCAATTAAGTATATTTTTATGTAATCGTCTGTTTTTTAGTCTTTTTGTCTAGAGATTAGTTTACAATTCAAATTTTATCGCTTATTTTCAGAAATATACCTTTTATTAGGTATGTTTTGGTGTGCTTTTACTTTGCATCTTTGACTTGTTAAATCTTTTTTACATAAAAATGTAATTTTGAAATTATATATTTCTAAAACCTTTGAGATTTTATGGAAGTAAAATACATGACTACAAATTTTACGATTATACTCTGTTTTATACTATTACCATTGCTATGTTTTAGTCAAAAACAACAAGATTCTTTATTTGTAATCTGGGAAAACACCAAACTAGCGGATACTACAAGAGCTAGTGCTTACAGAGAATTTATTTATAAAAATTATTTTGAAAGTAAAACAGACAGTGCTTATGCGATGGCATTACGTTTAATGGATTTTACAGAATCGCATCAGTTAAAAAAACATAAAGCAGATGCACTCATACTCTTAGGAGAAATAGAACATACTTTTGGTGATAATACGACGGCCTCAAAGCACTTTGGGTTGAGTTTAAAACTTTATGAGGAATTGAATGATAAGAGAGGGCAAGCAAAAGCTATTAATGGCTTAGGTGTTTCTTACAGAAAAGTCTTTAATCTCGATGAAGCCAAAGCGTATTACGAGAGATCATTAGCGCTTAGTAAAGAAATAAATGATACTATTTTAATTTCTCAATCTTTAGTTAATATCGGAAACATCTATAATTGGCGTTACAAATCGGATAAAGCATTAGACTATTATCAAGAAAGTTTAAAGCTGTCTAAAGCGATTAAAAACAAAAGAAATGAAGCTTTAGCTTTAATTAATATTAGTGATTCCTATATTCAGAAAAAAGATTATAAGCGAGCAAAAGAGACTATAGACAAAGCTATAGAAATTGGCGATTCTATGGGTAATATTAATACGTTAGCTCATGCCTATCGCACGCTGTGTTCTAGTTATTTTAAACAAAAGGATTATGACAAGATTATAATTACGGCGAATAAACTGCTAGATTATGGTCAAAAGTTATCGAGCAATGAAATGATTGATGGTGCTTACTTTTTTCTTTTTGAAGCTTATAAAGGAAAAAGAGAGTTTGATTTAACCATAAAATATCAAAATTTAAGACAAGATACTAAAACGACTATAGATGATATTAGTGCTGTAAGAATATTAGAGAAAATAAAAATTGATAACCACCGAACAAAAGACAGTCTTATTCATATAAACGAGACACTAAAAACAAGAATAACGCATCAAAATGAGAAAGCGAATCTGTTTTTGGCTTGGGGCGTGAGTTTAGCTGTGCTTTCAATTATCGCTTTTTTAGTGTATAGAAATATAAAGCAGAAACAATATAAAGCAGAACAAGAACGTCAAGATGAAATTGATGAAAAAGAAAAAATTCTTAAAGATTTAGAATTATCTACAATTGATGCCATGATTGAAGGTCAGGAAAAGGAACGTCACCGTTTGGCCGCTGACTTACACGATAGTGTTGGTGCTACTTTAGCCGCAGCTAAATTACAATTTGATTATTTTGTAAAACATCAAAATGATGTTGAAGATTCAGAAGAGCTAACAAAAAAAATTAGCACATTATTAGAAAATGCATATGTTGAAATTCGCGCAATGGCGCATCTAAAAAATTCTGGTGTCATTGCAAAAAATGGTTTGCTTCCGGCTGTAGAAAAACTAGCAAAAAATGCTTCAGGAATAAACGGATTGGAATTTGAAGTTCAGAGTTTTGGTTTAGAACAGCGCTTAGATAATTCATTAGAAATTTCAATTTTTAGAATTATTCAAGAATTAGTAACTAATATTATAAAGCACGCAAAAGCAACTCAAGGAGTGATTCATATTACTAATCATTCTGATAATCTCAATATTATGGTCGAAGATAATGGAGTAGGTTTTAACCCAAAACAACTCTCAAAAACAAAACCAGGAATGGGAATTACTAGTATCGACAAGCGTGTGGAGTCTTTAGATGGGAAATTCACCATTGAATCAGAGATAAGTAAAGGAACAACAGTAATAATCGATTTACCATTATGATAACAGTAGCTATAGCTGAAGACCATCAATCTTTTATAGATGGTATAAAATTACTTTTAGAATACGAAGAGGATATTACAATTGTAGGTACAGCAAATGATGGTGAAGCACTTTTAGATTTAGTACGTCTAAAGCAACCAAGTGTTGTAATTACAGATATAAGAATGCCAAAAATGGATGGTATTACAGCTGCAAAAAAGATAAAAAAAGAATTACCTCAGACAAAAATATTAGGCTTTACAATGTTCGATCAAAAGGATGCTGTTAAGCAAATGTTAGACGCTGGAGCTTCTGGTTATTTATTGAAAAACTCACCTTTAGAGGAAGTCTTAAAAGCCATACGAGCCGTGTATAATGGTAATACTTATTTTGATGCTAATATTGAAATAGAGGCGAAAAACGATACTAATAAAAGCGCTAAAAGCATATTGACCAAACGACAAGTTGAAATCTTAAATTTAGTAGCACAAGGTAAAACGTCTCGTGAAATTGCAGACGAACTTTTTATAGGTATACATACGGTTGAAACGCATCGTAAAAACATGATTCGGATTCTAGGACTTCAAGGTAAAGGTGAATTAATGCGCTATGCCTTAGAAAAGAAGTATAAATTTTAAGGTTCTGAAATGTATTGATTTGAATGTAAAAGCAAAAATATACCCAGTTTTGGGGATGTAATGATAAGTATAAAATTTGAACCTTTGAAAAAGGTAATATATCTAGAAAAAAAATCAATTAAAATTTTAACTTCGCTATTAACCAATCTTAATTTATTATGAAATCTATTAAACTATTCAACCTATTTCTTTTTCTTTTAATCCTTAATTTATCCTTTGGTCAAAGCTATGTTGGCCATTCTATCGATAATTATTCCGGTATACAGGGGGTTATTTATAATCCATCGAGTATTGTGGGTTCTGGCCTAAGAGCTGATGTTAACTTAGTATCAGGTAGTGTCTTTGGAGGTAGTGATTATTTTGGGATTAATGTCAACGATATTATGAACTCTGATGGTGGTTTTGATTTTGAAGACGACACTAAAAAATTCCCAAGTAACGCCAATAACTTTTTTTTAAATGCAGATATTGTACTTCCGTCGTTTATGTTCAACCTTACTAATAAGAGTAGTATTGGTATTGTAACTAGAGCAAGAGCAAACTTTAATATTAACAATATAAATGGTGAACTTTATGAAGCCATTGCAGATGACTTCGATTCAGATGATAGTTTTAGATTTGATTCTAAAGACTTAAATGGTACCGTACATGCTTGGGCAGAGATAGGAGTCGCTTATGGAAGAATACTTATGGAGAAACCCAACCATGTCTTAAAAGGAGGGGTTACGTTAAAGTATCTTCAGGGTGCAGGTAGTATGTTTATGAGTAGTCCTGGTTTAGCTGGGGATTATGATAATCCTTCAGAAACATTAACAACTAGCGGGCAATTAAACTATGGAACAAGTCAAGATTTTGATGACGATGATATCGATTTTAGTAATCTTACTTCTGGTTTTGGTTTAGATCTTGGTTTTACATACCAATGGTATACGGATCGTGAGAATGATAATTTGCCTACTTATAAGGATCCTTATAAATTAAAAATAGGTATTTCGGTAACAGATATTGGTGCTATTAATTATGATAACGCCACAGTTACCCGTTACGATTTAAATGCTACTGTAAATACGGATGATTTTGATGACGATACAGAAGATTTTTTAGATTCTAACTATGCAAATACAGAAACTAATGAGTCCGCAAAAATAAACTTGCCAACTGCGCTACATTTACTTGTAGATTATAGATTGACAAAAAAATGGTTTGTGAGTGCACAGGCAGATTTATCTATGGTGAAAAAAGGATCAGAATTGAGTACTTCAGCTCTTAATACCGTAACTGTGGCTCCTAGATTAGAAACTAAATGGTTTAGCTTTTATGCGCCACTTAGCTACAGGCAATATGATGATGTGTCTTTTGGCGGAGGTATTCGTTTAGGACCATTAACCGTAGGTTCTGGGTCTGTTTTTACCAATCTTTTATCTGATAGTTCTAAGACTACAGATGTTTATGTAGGATTAAAGATTCCGTTATATAGATAATATTTGAAGAAAATAAATTAAAAATACCCATTATTGGGTATTTTTTTAGTTTATAGTGTTTTGTAAGTTTACAATGCTATTAATCAGAACTTGCTATTGTGAAAATGCTCCTTGTTTTTTTGGCACTTTCTATAAAGCAATAATTATTTATTGATAACATGAGTTGGCACTACTAGTTTTAGGGAATTATGAAAGTCAACTTTTACTAAAAATCCTCTTTATGGGGATTTTTTTGTTTAAGATATTCAATTTTTAATTATAGAGGTGACATCGACGCGTGTGCTATTTTAAAGCTATGCCACTATCAAGCAAAAAAAAAGCAGCCATTACAATGGCTGCTCTTCGTAATAAAATAAGTTCCTTTTATGCTTTGTTTGCTGTTAAGGTAATTTTCAATTCAATATCATCGTTAATGAATTGATCACCTAGGTCATCAAAAAATGATTTTGAACCATATTTAATATTCCATTTAGAACGGTCTATTGTAAATGCTTCACTTGTTAATGTCACGGTGTCTTCATTTAAAGAAACTGCTACAGGAAAACTGATATTATTTGTCGTTTCCTTAATTGTTAAATTACCAGAAAGCATAGATTTTCCTTCTTTAGTTTCCATCCCAGTAACTTCAAATTTTGCAGTAGGGTGCGATTCAACATTAAAAAAATCGGCACTCATAAGGTGACCAGTTAATTTTGCATTATCTTCTTCTTCAACAGGAATGTCGTTAACCACAATACTGTTCATGTCAACAACGAATTTCCCGTATTTAACAGCGCCATCAATAACACTTAATTTACCAGCACTTAAGGCAATTATACCATTATGAGTACCGGTTGGTTTAAAACCTTTCCATTCAATTGTAGATTTATCTGTATCTACAGCATAATTAACAGAACTAGATTCAGCAACTGGTGCATCTTTAGCCTTTGTGGTATCGGCTTCTTTGGCTTTGTCTCCACAACTTGAAAATGTAATTAGTGCAATTAGCGTAAAAAACTTAAAAAAATTTGATTTCATATTTAGTATTTTTATTTGAGTTGATAAAACAAAGATATGAAATACTGCCTTTAAAGTATGATAAAAAAATGTTAATGACATTTTGACATTTTCGTAATAATGGCAGTACTTTTGCCAATCTAATTGAAAGTAAAAAAAGAACTCAAAATGAGTAAAAAAGATAAAAACAATAAAGTTGAAGATCCACAAGTAGAGGATCAAGCAACAAGTACAGCTGAAGGCGATGTTGAAACACAACAGGAAGCACTAAAATCTCCAGAAGAACAATTACAGGATCAATTGGTTGCTGAGAAAGATAAATTTATGCGTTTGTTTGCTGAGTTTGAAAACTATAAAAAGCGAACAACTAAAGAACGTATCGAATTATTTAAAACAGCAAGTCAAGATGTAGTAGTGGCAATGTTGCCAATTCTAGATGATTTTGAACGTGCTTTGTCGCATATTGAAGACGACAAAGAAGCTGAAGAATTAAGAAAGGGAGTCTTGTTAATTTATAACAAATTACAGAATACCTTAGAGCAAAAAGGTTTATCTAAAATAGATGTAAGACAAGGAGATGCCTTCAATGCAGATAACCACGAGGCTGTAACACAAATTCCGGCACCAACTGATGATCTTAAAGGAAAAATCATTGATGTCGTTGAGCGCGGTTATAAATTAGGAGAAAAAGTTATTCGTTTCCCAAAGGTGGTAATCGGACAATAATATTGAAATACGAATTTGCACGTTTCTGTGAAAATTAAGAATTAAGTAGTTGATGAAAGAAGATTATTACGACATATTAGGAATAAGTAAAGGAGCAACTGAAGCTGAAGTAAAAAAAGCTTATCGAAAAATGGCATTAAAATATCATCCAGATAAAAATCCTGATGATACGGAAGCCGAAGAGAAGTTTAAAAAAGCGGCAGAAGCATATGAGGTTTTAAGTAATGCTGACAAAAAAGCACGTTACGACCAATTTGGTCACCAAGCCTTTGATGGCAGCGGAGGCGGAGGCTTTGGCGGAGGTGGCATGAATATGGACGACATCTTCAGTCAATTTGGCGATATCTTTGGAGGCGGAGGCTTCGGAGGTGGAGGCGGATTTAGTGGCTTCGGTGGTGGCGGAAGACAACGTGTTGTTAAAGGTAGCAATTTGCGTATTCGTGTGACATTATCTCTAGAAGATGTAGCTAATGGAGTTGAAAAGAAGATTAAAGTAAAACGTAAAATACAGGCGCCAGGTACAACATATAAAACATGTGCTACTTGTAATGGTGCAGGTCAGGTTACTAGAGTTACCAATACTATTTTAGGTCGTATGCAAACGGCTGCGGCGTGTCCAACTTGTGGAGGGGCAGGTCAAACTATTGACAAAAAACCGGCAGATGCAGATGCACATGGGTTAAAAGTTTCTGATGAAACCGTTACTGTTAAAATTCCAGCAGGTGTTGTAGATGGTATGCAACTTAAAGTTACAGGAAAAGGTAATGATGCACCAGGTAATGGTGTTGCAGGTGATTTGTTAGTCGCAATACAAGAAGAAGAGCACGCAACCTTAAAACGCGAAGGTGATAACTTACATTATGATATGTATGTAAGTTTGCCAGATGCGGTTTTAGGAAACTCTAAAGAAATAGATACCGTTACAGGAAAAGTGAGAATAAAAATTGAACCTGGCGTGCAGTCTGGTAAAATTTTAAGATTACGAGGTAAAGGTATTCCTAGTATTAATGGTTATGGTAAAGGTGATTTGTTGGTTCATGTAAACGTATGGACACCAAAGACTTTAAGTAAAAAACAAAAAACATTTTTTGAAAGTATGAAGGATGACGAGCATTTTGAACCTAAACCAGAAAGCTCGGATAAATCTTTTTTTGAAAAGGTAAAAGATATGTTTTCATAAAGGGAGCCTATTTAATAAAAATTAGTATATTTGATTTATCGCTAATCTAATTAGCGGTAATTTTTCTTTTTCATAGCAATTTTTTCCCATCCTTGTCTAACCATAAGGGTGGGTTTTGTTTTTTATGACCTAATGAGTTGGTTTTGAGTCTTATTTAATGTTGCCTTGTACTTGAAAGCTTTCGCAAAAGCAATTATGACGTTCTCATATGTCTTTAAAATTCTTTAGATTTATTAAAATTTGTTGCAGTCTGAAGCTTACTTTTCAAACTAATTAAAGAAATATACTATAATTACCGAAATAGTAACATATTCTTATTTTAGAATCTATAACATTTAATATATTTACGTAATAACCATATCCTAAAAATTTAGTTTCATATGAATGACTTATTAGTTGCTAATTCCGTCTCAAAAAGTTTCGGAGATTTTAAAGCACTAAATCAAGTATCTATTGCTGTACCAAAAGGTAGCATCTTCGGTTTACTTGGCCCAAACGGCGCAGGTAAAACCACATTGATCCGTATAATTAACCAAATTACCATGCCAGATGAAGGTGCTGTGCTATTAGATGGTCAGCCGCTAAAGCCAGAGCACGTTAGAGATATTGGTTATTTGCCAGAAGAACGTGGGTTGTATAAATCTATGAAAGTAGGTGAACAATGTTTGTATCTAGCGCAGTTAAAAGGATTAACGAAAACTGAAGCAAAAGCAAGATTAAAATATTGGTTCGATAAATTAGAGATAGGAGATTGGTGGAATAAAAAGATCCAAGAATTAAGTAAAGGTCAAGCTCAAAAAATACAATTCATTGTAACTGTGCTTCACCAACCAAAATTATTGATTTTTGATGAACCTTTTTCTGGTTTCGATCCTATTAATGCTAATCTAATTAAAGATGAAATCTTACAGTTAAGAGACGAAGGAGCGACCGTAATTTTTTCAACTCACCGCATGGAATCTGTTGAGGAATTATGCGACCATATCGCCTTAATTCATAAGTCGAATAAAGTCTTAGACGGAAAATTAAACGATATAAAACGTCAATATAAAACAAACACTTTTGAGGTGGGATTAGAATCCTTAGATAGAGCAAAAGTGATTTCTGAAATTCAAGATAAATTTGAAGTGCTTCCAGCAACTTTCAGAAACTTAAATGATGATATTAAGTTGAATATTAAAATAAATGAACAAACATCTCCTAATGATTTACTGTCATTTTTAACCTCAAAAGCTCAGGTGCATCACTTTGTAGAAGTGATACCTTCTGCTAGCGATATTTTTATTCAAACTGTAAAAAACAACCAATAATGAATCATTTACCATTAATTATAAAACGTGAGTACTTTACAAAAGTGAAAAACAAATCATTTATTGTAATGACGTTTTTAAGTCCGTTAATAATGATTGCGCTTTTTGCAGTAGTGGCCTATTTATCGCAATTAAATAACGATAAGGAACGTACCATTTCTATTTTAGATGATACAGGTTACTTAGAAGAAGTATTTCAAAATACAGAGTTCACCACATACACTAACTTAAACGGATTAAGTCTAGACGATGCCATTGCTTTGGTTAAAGAAAAAGAAGATTATGGTTTATTATATATTGGTAAAGCCAGTTCTCTTGATGATGTTTCAGGTAATGTGAAATTTTATTCTGAAGAATCACCTTCTTTAAGTGTCATCTCTGGTTTAGAACGACAGATTGAAAAACGACTAAAAGAAAAGAAACTTGAATTAGATGGAGTTTCTTTAGCACAAATTGAAGCCTCTCAAACAGATATTGAAATTGGACAAGAAAGTTTTGATGGAGAAAAGAGTTCTAAAATAGATAATGTTGTAAAACTTGCATTTGGTGGGGCTGCCGGTTATTTACTATTTATGTTTATTGTTATTTATGGTAACATGATTATGCGTAGTGTTATAGAAGAAAAAACAAGCAGAATTATCGAAGTTATTATATCCTCTGTAAAGCCTATTCAATTAATGATGGGGAAAATTATAGGGACATCATTAGCCGGTATTACACAATTTGTAATTTGGGTTATTTTGGGCGGTGTCTTGTTGGTTGTTGTTTCTGCCATTTTTGGTATCGATTTAACACAAGTACAAACACCACAGCAAGAAATGATGAACCAAGCTATGCAAGCAGATGGTACGCAAGCGATGGCTGAAAACTTAATTACAGCAATAAGCAACTTACCGTTAACGAATCTTATTATAGCGTTTTTATTCTTTTTTATTGGCGGCTATTTGCTTTACAGTTCGCTTTACGCAGCTATTGGTGCGGCTGTAGATAATGAAACGGATACGCAACAATTTATGTTGCCAATTCTAATGCCATTAATTTTAGCGGTTTATGTCGGTGTATTTACGGTTATTGAAGATCCGCACGGTACGATTTCAACGGTATTTTCGTTTATTCCATTTACGTCTCCTGTGGTTATGTTAATGCGAATTCCGTTTGGTGTTCCATTATGGCAACAAGGTTTATCTCTGTTACTTCTTATAGGGACGTTTATCTTTGCAGTATGGTTTGCAGCTAAAATATATCGTGTTGGTATTTTAATGTATGGTAAAAAACCAACGTATAAGGAACTTTTTAAATGGTTGAAGTATTAGATAATGGAGCAAGATTTAAGTGAAATAGAAGATAAAATAACAGAGAGTGGTGCTTGGCAGACTATAGTGGATTTCCTCGGGTTACACGTAAATCTTGGTACAGATATTAGTATTTCAATTTTTGATATTCTAATTATCATTACAGTCATTTTTGTTACTACTATTGCCTTAAGAATAGTTTTAAAAATCATGACCCGAAAGGTGCCTGAAGAGAACAAGGGTAAATTTGGTGTTGTTTATGGGTATTTCAGATGGCTTGTATATATTATTATACTCTTAATAACGTTGAACAGCGTAGGTGTAAATGTAACAGCAGTTTTTGCAGCTTCAGCAGCACTTTTAATTGGGATTGGTTTAGCATTACAAACCTTGTTTCAAGATATTATTTCTGGAGTTTTTATACTAATTGATCAATCCGTACATGTTGGTGATATTATTGAAATAGATGGTAAAGTCGGCAGAGTAGATGAAATTAAATTACGAACCACAAGGGCTGTTACTATTGATAATAAAGTTTTAATAATTCCTAATCACTTGTATTTAGAAAACAGTTTGTATAACTGGACGCAAAACGGAACTACAACTCGTGAAAGCGTTGAGGTTGGTGTCGCTTATGGAAGTGATGTGCAATTAGTAAAGAAACTGTTATTACAGGCTGCAAGTACAAATAAGAGTGTGCTTTCCGAACCAGAACCAGGAGTCGTTTTTACAAATTTCGGTGACAGTTCTTTAGATTTTAAGGTGTCATTTACATTAGCAGATAGTTTTAAAGCACAGTTTCCTAAAAGTGAAATTAGATTTGAAATAGATCGGTTGTTTAGAGAAAATAACGTGTCTATTCCGTTTCCGCAACGCGACATACATATTATTCAAAAATAAAATAGGTTTATGATTTTACACGATTCAAAATACAATGTAGTTTGAATCATAGCATGAGTTTCAAGTGTTAAAACCATATTCGAAAAAAATAAAATTATGCCAAAAATATTAATAATTGAAGATGAGGCTGCTATACGACGTGTATTGGTAAAAATACTTTCTGAGGAAAATAGTACCTACCAAGTTGAAGAAGCAGAAGATGGTTTAGTTGGAATTGAAAAAATAAAAAAGGACGATTACGATTTAGTGCTTTGTGATATTAAAATGCCAAAAATGGATGGGGTTGAAGTATTAGAGGCTGTTAAAAAGATTAAACCAGAAACACCAATGGTAATGATTTCTGGTCACGGTGACCTAGATACAGCTGTAAATACCATGCGTTTAGGTGCTTTTGACTACATTTCTAAACCGCCAGATTTAAATCGATTATTAAATACGGTTCGTATTGCTTTAGATAGAAAAGAACTTGTGGTAGAGAATAAAATGCTTAAGAAAAAAGTAAGCAAAAACTACGAGATGATTGGTGAGAGTGAAGGTGTAGAACGTATTAAAGACATGATTGATAAAGTGGCGCCAACAGATGCTCGTGTATTAATTACAGGACCAAATGGAACAGGAAAAGAGCTTGTTGCACATTGGTTACATCAAAAAAGTGAGCGCTCTAAAGGCCCAATGATAGAAGTTAATTGTGCAGCAATTCCTTCGGAATTAATTGAAAGTGAGTTGTTTGGGCACGTAAAAGGGGCTTTTACATCTGCAGCAAAAGATAGAGCAGGGAAGTTTGAAGCGGCTAATGGAGGTACCATATTCCTAGATGAAATAGGTGATATGAGTTTATCCGCTCAAGCCAAAGTATTGCGTGCCTTACAAGAAAGTCGCATTCAACGAGTTGGAAGTGATAAAGACATTAAAGTGAATGTTAGAGTAGTGGCAGCGACCAATAAAAATCTTAAAAAAGAAATTGAAGAGGGCAACTTCAGAGAAGATTTATACCACAGATTAGCGGTGATTTTAATAGAAGTACCTTCTTTAAATGATAGGCGAGTAGATATTCCATTATTAATCAATTATTTCTCAGAAAAGATTTCTAATGAACACGGAACTGCTCAGAAATCATTTTCAGATAAAGCCATTAAGTTACTTCAGAATTATGATTGGACGGGTAATATACGTGAATTACGTAACGTAGTAGAACGCCTTATTATTTTAGGTGGAAGTGAAGTAAGTGAAAGTGATGTCAAAGCTTTTGCTTCAAAATAAAACCTAGTTATTATGAAAGATATCAAGATAGACGATTTCGAAATTTCATCTCAAATCAATATTAAAGATTTGCCTACAAAGTTCGATTTAGATGCAAGTGAAAAGAAAATAGAAAAGGAATTAAGAAAAGTCAGTCGCGATTTAGCAGACATCCAAAACCGAATGTATGCGCATGGAAAATATGCTGTGCTTTTTTGTATTCAAGGTATGGATACAGCTGGTAAAGATAGTTTGATTCGCGAAGTTTTTAAAGAGTTTAATGTTAGGGGAATTGTTGCTCATAGTTTTAAAAAACCTACAGATTTAGAATTAAAACACGATTATCTTTGGAGACATGTCAGAGCTTTACCTGCAAGAGGTAAGTTTGGCATTTTTAATAGAACACATTACGAAAATGTATTGGTTACAAGAGTACATCCTGAATATCTAATGTACGAGAATATTCCGAATGTAACATCGCTAAAAGATGTTGATGATACCTTTTGGGAAAAACGATTCAATCAAATAAATAACTTTGAAAAGCATATCGCAGACAACGGTACCATCATTTTTAAATTCTTTCTGAATCTTTCAAAAGAAGAGCAAAAGAATAGATTATTAAGACGTTTAAATAAGCCTAATAAAAATTGGAAATTCTCGCCAGACGATCTAGACGAGCGTGAGCATTGGGATGCTTACCAAACGTGTTATGAAGATGCGATTAATAAAACGTCTAAACCTCATGCGCCATGGTATAATCTTCCTGCAGACGACAAACCAACAGCGAGATATATCGTAGCAAAGATTCTTTACGATACACTTAAGGAATATACCGATATTCAGGAGCCAGAATTACCAGATAGTCAGAAAGCGAATATAGATTCTTATAAGCATCAACTCGAAAATGAATAGGATGAATATTCTGATTATAAGAATTCTATTAATTTGTAATATTATAGCCCCAATGTTTAGTGACGCTCAAAATAACGATGACCTTCCGTATTATGAATTACCTAAAGCACCAGAAGAGTTTACAGCAGGCACTATGGCAGCGCGTATGGTTGATGCCTTAGGATTTCGGTTTTACTGGGCTACAGATAGTTTAACGTCTAAAGATTTAGCGTTTAGGGCTAATCAAGAAGGTAAATCAACCGAAGAAACTATAATTCATATTTATAGTTTGTCTAATACTATTGTAAATTCAACTTTAAAGCAATCAAACAGCAAGGTTAAAGAGAATCTGTCTTATACAGAATTGAGATCTAAAACCTTACACAACTTAAAAACTGCTGCAGATATTTTAAGAACGAGTAAAGATATTTCACAATACAAAATTATTTTTGGTGACCGTGAAATCCCGTTTTGGAATCAAATTAATGGTCCAATAGCGGATTCAATTTGGCATTGTGGGCAAATAGCAATTAATAGACGCACAACAGGTAATCCTATGAATCCTAAAGTGAATCATTTTACAGGAAAGATCGGGTCTTAAATTGTCTGTTGCTTTGTCTTATCACGTTTCATCTTTATCTTCCTTCTTCATTTGAATATATTAAAATACGAGCCGCACTCCTAATCTTGAATAAAGGATTACGGCAAATACCATTACTATATCTAAACCTGTTATGTGTTAATTTCCCTTTGCTGGTTGAGGAAACGGAGGAATTTTAACCTCTTTTTTAATACTTAATTGTTTCATTAATTCTGCAACTCCTCTTTCAAGCTGTGGATCTTTTCCGATAGATAATGCTTTTGCATCTTGTCTAACTTCAATATCAGGCGACACTCCTTCATTCTCTGCAATCCATTTGTTATTTATAGGATCAAACACAGCATTGTCTGGTGACGTTAATGAGCCTCCATCAATTAAAGCATAATGCGTTGAGGATTTTACTAAACCTCCCCAAGTTGTCATACCAATTAATTTACCAACATTTTGCTGTCTAAATACCCATGGGAAGAAATCTCCACCAGAACCCGCAAGTTCATTAATTAATAACACTTTTGGGCCTAATATACCTGCCGGAAGTGTTAGCGGTTTACCATTTGGTACTTCATTAGTTAAGCCAGCTCTTAAGCTACGTGTCATTAAATCTACCATATAATCATCTAATAAACCACCACCATTAAAACGTTCGTCAATAACAGCTCCTTCTTTATCTTGTTGTGCAAAGTAATATCTATTGAAAGACACAAAACCAGGACCTCCGGTATTCGGAACCCAAATATATCCTAAACGACCGTTTGATAATTTGTCTACTAATCTGCGATTGTCCTCAACCCATGTGCGTTGCCTTAACGAGTTTTCATTAGAAATAGGTTCAACAATTTCCTTCCAGTTGCCTTTAAATTCAGGTTTATCATTAATATGAAGAATGGTTTGTTTTCCTGAAGTACCATCTAAATATTCATAAAAATTAGTATCGGCTTTAATTTCCTTTCCATTAATACCTACAATATACTGGCCCTCTTTTATGTTTAATCCAGGAGCGTCTAGAGGACCAGTTAAACCTGGATTCCAACTTTCAGTAGTGAAAATACGATCGATTTTCCAGTGGTTTTTGTCGGTACTCATATCAGCACCTAATAGGCCTGTTGTAGATCTTTCAATATCTGGATAATCGCCTCCTCTAACAAAACTATGACCAACAGATAATTCACCATTTACCTGATCTAAAATATAATATAAATCGGCACGATGCTTTATAAACGGAACCAATGGAGCGTAACGTTTGTAAACAACATTCCAATCACGACCATGCATATTTGGATCGTAAAAATAATCGCGTTCGTATCTCCAGGCTTCTTCAAACATTTGTTCCCATTCTGCAGAACGATCTAAATTCATTTGTAAATTAACTTTAAGGCGTTTGCCTCCTTTGGCATCTCCTCCTTTGGTACTAACCACTTGCCAATCTCCATTAATCTGAGCTAACATATGTTCACCATTTGTGGTAACCGAAACCGAACGCACACCAGATGTAAATTCTTTGTTTTCTTGTTTTTCAAGATCAAATTTATGAAGTAGTGCGCCTCTATCATTTGCGACATATTCTGAAATAAACATGGATCCTTTTGGACCAGCAATGATATATCCATAATTTCTTGTAGGTATTGGTAATGCTAGTGTACGGCGACCAATATTTTCAAAATCGATATGCATTGCTTTATGGTCATCTTCCTTTTTCTCTTTGGAATCTTTATCCTCTTTCTTGTCATCAGGTCTCTCTTCACCCTCATTTTTAATGTCTTCTTCATCACTTTTCGGTTTAAAAGGAGAATCATCATTAGCATCCAAATTAATAACATAAGCAGCATAGGCAGGATTTGCTGTCATAGAACTGGTATTCGCCCAACCCGATCCAAGGGCAACATCGGTACTTGCTAAAAAGTAGAGTTGTTTTTTATTTAAATCCCAAGCCGGTGAAAAAGAATCTGCAAAAGCATCTGTAATTGGTTTTGTGGTATCCTTCTCAATAGAGTAAATATAAATTTGCCTAAAGTTATTAGAAGCCGATTTTTGATAGGCAATCCAATTACTATCTGGTGACCACTTTAATTCAATACTGTTACGTTCTAAATTAGTGCCTCCAATGTCAATTGTTTTAATTTTTTTCGTTTCTAAATTTACAAATCGTAAGCGCACATCATCATCAACAAAAGCAATATACTTTCCATCTGGCGACCATGTCGGGTTCCAAGCCAATTTAGATTCTCCAATAGAAATCGTTTCTGGTTTTGATAAACCATCCTGATCAGAAATCATTAACGCATAATTTTTTCTATCGGCATCAGAAAACCAAGCGATTTTATCACCTTTTGGTGACCAAATAGGTCGTCTGTCTGCGGTGCCAGAACTTTCAGTAATATTTCTAGAATCACCAAATTCTACAGGAATTGTAAAGATATCGCCACGAGATTGCATAATGGCACGTTTTCCGTTTGGAGATAAAGAGGCTGAACGGGTGGAATTAGAAACATCTTCCCATTTGGTTTCTGACCAAGGAAAATCACCAATCACAATAATTGATAGTTGGGTATGTTTACCTGTTGAAATATTCATGGTATGTAAATAACCATCGCGTTCATACACCAAAGTGTCATCATTACCGCTTAGCCATTTAATGTCAGAACCTTTAAAGGTTGTAATTTGTTGCATTGATTTTGTCTTCGGATTGTAAGACCAAATATTAGCGACTAAATCGCGATCAGATAGAAAATAAATGTTTTCACCTAACCACATCGGTTGGATATCGGTGGTTTTTTCATTTGGGAGTAAAACTTCATTCTGTGTTTTTAAATCCAATATAATAAGTGGCGTATTTTGGCCTCCTCTATAGGCGCGCCATTCTTCATCCCAACGATCCATTTTGTCTAAAATCAATTGCGTTCCATCTGGTGAATACGACCCATCGTTACTCCATTGTTTTGTTAAGAGTTGCGGTGCTCCGCCTTCAACTGAAATCGTATAAAGTCGATTGTATGGTCGTGGTGCGGTTTCTCTGTTACTTGCAAATAAGATATGTTTACCGTCGTTTGTCCAACCTCTAACCGTAGAGCCGCTAGGATGCCAAGTTAAGCGTTTTGGTTCTCCACCGTTTTTAGAAACCACATACACGTTGTTTGTGCCAGCTCTGTTAGAGCTGAATGCAATCCAATTACCATCTGGTGAAAAGTATGGGTTAGATTCGCTAGCTGCCGTTGAGGTAATCCGTTTAGCTTCGTTAGAATTTAATGCAGAAATCCATATATCGCTTCCGTAAGTATAAGTGATATGAGTCGCACTTATATCGGGTTGACGAAGTAATCTGGTGTCTTGAGCAAATGTAACGAAACTTGAAAGTAGAAATAAAATAACGACATATGGGGTTGTGAGATGTGTTTTGAATTTGAATTTCATGTGATATGATTGATTAAATTAATAAGATTGATATTATAAAGTTACAAATAACTAAGCCACCATTTGTCTTTATTGTTGGTTTTGTATTGCATATATGTTTTGCAAATTGGATATAGAGCCAAAACAATAACTATCCAAATAAGGTACACCGTAACTAAAGAATAGCCATAACCTTGTAAAATTCCTGAAGTCATCGTTTCATTATCTAGTATCATGAGTTTCCAGTCTTTTCCTGTAAGTAACAAGCCTAGAATTGCTCCTAAATGTATAACGAAAATGTGCAACATATAATAAAAGAAAGGCACCCTTCCAAAAACGAGTAAAAAATTGGTTGCTGTGTTTTTTATCGTTTCAATGAAATATAAAAAAAGTAAAGCAGGTCCTAAAGTGATTAAAAGATATGCCAATGATGGTGGGTATTTTGTAACATTGAAGAATGAAATTACCGTCTTTTCACTTGTTTCTTGTAGAGTCCACGGCACTAAATCAGCGTAAAAATTAAATCCTCTAAGCATAAAAAAGGATATAATTGCGGATGTGCCAATATATAACAGCCATTTTTTTCTAAATGCTTTTGATGTGTCTTTTGCATAAAATTCTCCAAAGCAATAGCCTAAAACTATAACACCAATCCATGGTAAGATAGGATAAGAAAATGACACATAATGTCCTTCTGCAAAACTGAGAAACTGACCTTGATGAAGCATATACCATAATATGGATGAGATACTATCTCCTTCTTTAATAATACCATCTAAAGCGTTATGTCCAAATACAATTAGAAGTCCGAGAGCAAGTATGAGTCGTTTTGGGAGATAAATAATAATACCCAGCACAATCATACATAAACCAATTGCCCAAATGACCTGAAGATTAATAAAACCAAAGTTCACATCAAACCACCAAAGAAAATTATTTATAAAAATTTCCACGAAAATGAGCCATATCCCCCGTGTAATTAAAAATTTTGAAAGTTGTTTTTTGGGTTTGTTTTGACCATATAAAAAAGCCGATGTACCAGCAAGAAACACGAATACCGGCGCGCAGTAATGCGTAATAAAACGTGTTCCAAATAAAATGATGTTTGTAGATTCTAAATTTTCAGGATAATTACCTGTGAATGCGTTAATATGAAAATAATCCCTTACATGATCTAAAGCCATAATAACCATGACTAATCCTCTTAGAACGTCGATGGATTCTATTCTGTTTGATTTGATTGATGACATGAGTCTTAATTTTTTAAAAATCGAAGACCTGAGGAATTATAAATATATAAATATTTGCACTGTATGGCTCCTAAAGGTCGGCATTACTTATTTATCTCGAATTATTTTTAGTTCAGGAATTTCTACCTGTTTTAGGTCACTTGTTTTTCTACTGTATTTTCTTCCATTTAGGAATTTGCCAATAAATGTATTTCTAACAAAAAAATGATACGTCACAAAACAAATGCAACTAGTTGTTAGCATTACAAATAAAAATTTTAAGACTCCAGATATATCCCAATCGGCAATTAGAGCAGGAATTATAATCGTCAAAGGAAGGTGCAGCAAATATACCCAATAGGATGCATCAGAGATATATCGCATTCTCGCAGAATGATGACTTGCGTATCTAATAAAAAGTCCTGTGATACCAAAGATGAGTAACCAACAGGCTAAAGATCGTATACTCATAATGATTAATAAATCCAATTTTACGGTGTCTAAAATAAAATACCATGTAAAAAGCGCGGTTCCTAATATGGTAAAAAGCCAATCGTGTTTCATAAAAGTTTTCAAGAATGATTTTGACTTATATAATAACCAACCAAACATGTAGAAAAATAAATAGAAAATAAACGTATTGAATTCCAGGATAAAACTTGTTGAAGTATTTACCCAATATTTATCCATAAAAACGAGGATTAACACGGTTAGAAATGTAAAGACAAAAAGTCTTAGGGTGGGACTCTTCAATATATAATGGAACGTGTTATGAATAGACTTTGAAATCTTAGGTAATTTTTTAAACAGTAATCCAAGTAAAAAGGAAACCACAGAAAACATAATGAGATAATATAAAAACCATAAATGCATGGTTCTAGTTGGAATAAAGCTTTGTGCTGTTGAAAATTTCTCTAGTGTGTTTTCTATGGCATCAGGATTAGAAGCAAATACCTCTAAGGTATAGTTCATGCCACCAACTACGGGAACAAATAAAATGATTACAAAAACCAAAAAAGGTAAGGTGATGCGATTCATTCTATTTTTAAACATTCGACGAGAACCTCGTTCATAGAATAAAAGTGCAGCAAAAAAACCTGCAACTACCATAAAAATTGGCATTCTGAACACATGAATTAGAGATGAAATCCACTCTAAGTTAGGATTGAAGTTATTAGGGTCTCTTATAGGCCAAGCTGCATAAGGTTCTCCACCAATATAGGTTATTACCGAATGTAGTACAAGCCCTAAAAGCATCATTATGGCTCGCAGAGAATCTAGTGCGTGTATGCGTTCTGTTTTTTGTCTTACGGTTTTCATTTTAATTAATTGTTGTAAAACAGACAAATCAGTAATAGTTTTATCATTAGCTAATTGCAATAACCTCAAAACACTAAAACTTTCCTGAAGTGTGTTTTATAGCTATTACTGATTCTATCTCCATTTAGTGCCTGTTTATTATAGTTGTTATTCTAGTCTAATGTGACTTGACGTGTAACTAATGTTTTGTTTAAAATTTTAAAGCTACCTACTTTTGTTCTGTGTTTGTTAAAATTGATAAATGGCATCATAATACCCATTATTAAAGGAAGTACTGCTATAAAGAGAAACACATATTCCCAACTAAAATGCGTTTTTAATACACCTAATAATGTCGCTCCTGCTGCTCGTCCCATATTAGAAATCGCCATATATAGTGTGAATTGTGTCGCAGCTACGGTTTTCCAACACAGATGCATTCCTGAAGCAAAAACAGCAATACATAAAAAGGTATACAAGGTGCTGTAGATTAATATAAATCCGTACATCACGGTAGTATTGCTCCATAGATTAGTTGAAAATGCAAATACAACTATTAGGATGGTAATAAACGTTAAATAGTACATTAGCATTTTTAGCTTTCCGAAGTAATCTACTAAGTAGCCTCCTACAAACATTCCTAAAACTCCTGCTATAATTGAAGTAATTGCAAATACCTCAGAAAAGGACGTATTTGTCCATCCCAATTCTTGTATGGTGAAAATAGGAAGAAGTGTATCTATTAAACCATACATAGTACCAATTATAAACGAAGCGATACAAAAAATGATACTAGATGGTAATTTTACAACGCGGTATAAACTTTTTAAAATTTGCGACCAACTTCTTAATTGTGTTTTTATCGATTCTTCAACAGCTTGTCCTTTGGTCCACGGCATTATTTTTTCGCCAGGTCGTTCAGTAAAATAAATTGGTACAAACATAATTAATGCGACAACAATAGATAATGAAGCAATGGCTAGCTTAAACCCAATACTATTTATTAAAGCAGTCCCAATGACCAACGCTAGTGAAGTTCCAATGGTTTTACTTCCCCACATGAGTCCATTTGCTCTAGCTTGTTCATTGGCAGGAATTACATCAACAGCCATACCGTCAGTTGCCACATCTTGAAACGCACCGAAAAAACTAATCAAAAAACCTGTAATCATTAGTCCAGAAGCATTATTTAGCGGATCAGAAACAAAGCCAATACTCAGAAAACTTAGTATTAATCCTAATTGCCCAAAAATTACCCAAGGTCGCTTTCTTCCCATATCGAGAAACGTAAATCGATCCATTAGTGGTGCAATTAAGATTTTAAAACTCCAGGGTATGGCAATAACACCAATAAATGACGCAATTTCTAAGGGAGATTTGCCATTCATTGCCAACCATGCAGGTATTGCAAAGAAAGTAATGCCTTCTGGTATTCCCTGAGCGGTATATAAGGCTGAAAATGAAAAATACCTAGATAAAGCACTTTCCTTTAAACTTCTGCTAAATTTTAAGTTTAGATTATATTTAGTCATTATAAAGGATGATTTAAAATGTTTTAAATATTTGAGGCATTCAATATCAGGGTAAGGTCAATCCCTTTTGTTAAACACGTAAGTGTCTTTTATCTATATAAAGAGTGCTAGGGTAATAATTGTTTTTTAACAATAAACAGGCACATCAGTAACAACAAGATTATTTACTGATCGTAAAACTTCAAAACACTAAAACCTTTTAAAGTTGGTATCGTTATTACTGATTCTATCTCCAAATAGTGCCTGTCTGTAATTTTATTGTTCTTCTATCTCTGGTAGATTATTTTGCGCTTCGATGTCTTGAAGCCCTAATACAATCTCTGTTGGATCCCACATACCAACGATTCTTACAATTTTTCCATCAACAAAGCGATAGGTTAAATGAACTGGCATGTCAATAACTTTTCCATTGCCTTTTAGTGTGCCTTGCCAATCTAACCAGACGTTAACCCAAGTATGTCCATCGTCGGTTAGAACCATTTCATAGTCTTGATCTTTCTTTGCGAATCCGCGTTGTGAATAATGGGCATCATTACCTTGATGATAAGCCTTGAGGTTCTCTTTTAATATGGGGTTGTCTTTAGTGTTAAAAAACACTTTACACGTATCTACTAGGGCGTTTACGTTGTAATTCATTGCGTTATAGTTAGCTATCTGCGCCTTTACAATATCAATTTCGGGTGATTGTTGTGTATAACGCGACTCTTTTTGTTGGCATGCTACAAACATTGAAATAGCGAAACCTATTAATAGTAGTTTTTTCATCTTATTTTGGTTTTTAAGTGCTGAGATCTATTATCTAGATTTTTTTAATTCATGCTTAATTCAGTTTCTAAAGTAAAAGCGTAACTCCATTGGTCGTCAACAGCATCTTTAAATTTTTGACGTAAAGCTTCAGCTTTAGATTTGCCATTTGCGTCTTCATATAATTTCCAGATACTTTCTTGGTCTTTATCGAGATCCGCAAAATCTTTGAAAGGTTCAGAAATAAAAAAGTCGGCATTTTCACCACCCATAACACGGTACCAGTAACCACGATTATCACCTTCTTTTTTACTTATGGCAGAACTCATTTCTTTTACAGCTTCATTAAAAGCTTTATAATCGCTGACTTTAAAGTTGGTTACCCAAACCATTCCCAGGTCCTCAAAAGCTGTTTTTTTGCTAAACTCAGGTATAGATCTTGTGGTGTTGTATTCAAAACTTTCAATATTGGGTATAATGAATTCTAACGCTGTAGCAGTACAAGCTTTTCCTGCGGCATCAGTTTCAGCCATTTCTGCCCAATTTGCCAAATGCGATTCTAAGACGTAAATATTACCTTTCCCTTGTAAGCGATGCCAAACATTCCATTTGTTTGTACCATTATTTTCTTTATAGCATTTATTCCATTTTTTTACACCTTCAACAAAAGTTGAATTATGACCAAACTTAATAGTGTACTCCGTTAATTGCATGATATTACTTTCGTCTTCTTGGGCTTGTGTTGCGGCAGGAAGCAAGAATGCAAAACATGCTGCGAATAAAATTCTTTTAATTGTTTTCATGATTAATAGTATTTAAATGGTTAATGATAAGAGAACCCATAAATTGAATTCTCTTCTCAAGTAACTGTAAATCAATTGAAAAAGAAAGTGATGTAGGACGAACTCGGGATTTTGTTATCCGAAAAGCATTATTCTCTTATCGAAGAAAAATAAAAGAAAGAAAAATTAAATAGTTTGAAGTCGTTTTAGGAGTTCATCTTTTAAAGATTTACTAATCGGAATGACTTTTCGTTCAATAACAATATGACTGTTAGCTATTTCGTTGATTTGAGATAGGTTTACAATGTAAGAACGGTGGACTCTCAAAAAATGTTTTGATGGTAATTTCTCTACCATATCTTTTAAAGTCATTACTAAGACATACTCCTTGTTTTTTGAATAGATTCTGCAATAATTACGCTCAGCTTCAATATAAAGAATATCAGTAATACACACTTTTACCATAGAATTTTGATGGCGTACAAAAACACAGTCGCTTAAAATTAAGGACTCCATGTTTTGAAGTGTTTGATCGTTGTTGGTTTTAGAAGAAATTTGGTTTACCGTTAATTCTATAGCACGTTGAAGATCTAGTTTTTTAAAAGGCTTTGAAATAAACCCATAAGGATGTGTTTGTTTGGCTCTGTTAAAATGGTCATCGTTAATATTTGCCGTTAAATAGATTACAGGGATATTATGTGTTTTCTGCATGGCTTCTGCAGTTTCAATACCATCTAATTTTCCTTTTAAATTAATATCTAGAAGTAAAATGTCTGGTTTTGTATCTTTAATATGAAGCAAAGCATCTTCTCCTCTTGGCATAATACCAGTAACATCATAACCTAATTCTGTGAGTTGAAGCGAAATGTTTGCGGCAATAATCATTTCATCTTCTACAATTAATATTTTTGTCTTTTCGATCATTAGGCTGCTGTATCTGTTAAAAAGTCAAATTCTATTATGGTACCATTTTTAGTGAATTCAGTCATTTTTCCATTGAGTTGCTGAGTGAGTAAATTAACTAGCTGTGTACCAAACCCTGTGCCTTTTGGTAAAAGTCCTTTCACTTTACCAATACCATTATCAGCAACTTTTAGAAGTAAGTGGTGGTCATTGGTTTTTTCTAAACTGATAGAAATCAGCCCTTTTTTGTCTTTCGGAAATGCATATTTTAAAGCATTGGTTAGTAGTTCATTTACAATTAAGCCAATCGGAACAGCGGTATCAACATCTAGGTCGAGATTGTTCATAGCACATTCAATTTTTACTTTGTCATCTGCATTAAAGGTGTCTAAAATACCTTCGCTGAGGTTTAGGAAATAATCTTTCATTTCTATACTTCCTAAATTTGTGCCTTGATATAATTTCTGATGAATAATTCCCATAGATTGCACTCTGTTTTGACTCGCAATCATGGCGTCTTTACTTGCCGAATCTTCCATCTGGGCAGACTGCAACGCAATGAGACTTTTTACCATTTCGAGATTGTTTTTTACACGATGGTGAATTTCTTTTAACAATAATTCATTTTCAGCATTTTTAGCGCGAATGATTTTTGTGGCCTTTTTGTTCTTATTGAAAAAGTAGAGTAGTGATAAAAGTAACAATCCTAATAATGCAGCAACCGCAATAATTAAGCTTTGGGTTTTACTTTTTTGTTCAATTAATAGTGCTTGGGAGGCGAGTGCCTCGTCTTTTTTACCAGTTTCGTATTTAATTACGGCTTCAGTTTCCAGGTTCGTAATTTTATCTTCAAGGATTTTTGTTGCATTCGTATTCGCTTTATCCTTATAACGTATAGCATTTTCAAAATCACCTAATTTAGAATAGGTTTCAGATAAGTCTAAATACTGTTGAATAATGCCATTTTGACCTTTTTCCTCGTAAGCTTTTACACCAACAGACAAATGTTCTAGTGCCTCTTCATAATTATTTTGAAGCAAATAAACTTGTCCAATCTCCGTCCGAAATGTAGCGCAGCGTTCTTCACCAATATTAGCTTTACATAGCTCCCAAGCCTTTATAAAATCTTTTAAAGCATTATTATAATCTTTGGCTTTTACATAAACATCTCCTCTATAAGAGTGTGCTCTAACAGGAATAAATACTTCATCTGCAGCTTTAGTTCTTACAATTTCTAAGCAATAATCAGCAGCTTTATAAGCTTTATCAAACTCTCCTAATTCACCATAACTCGTAATTAAATTAAATTGTGCGATGGCAACGGAAGCATAATTTTTTGTATTTTCTAAAATAGGAATCGCTTTGTTGGTGTATACAATGGATTTATCAAAATCTTCCATT
This sequence comes from Winogradskyella pacifica, assembly GCF_003386275.1. Classification (NCBI taxonomy): domain Bacteria; kingdom Pseudomonadati; phylum Bacteroidota; class Flavobacteriia; order Flavobacteriales; family Flavobacteriaceae; genus Winogradskyella; species Winogradskyella pacifica. Next base: position 78,062 of record NZ_QREI01000003.1, read on the forward strand.
CTTAGATAGAGAGAGCCAAGCGTTCTATATGCATTTCCTAATCCGCTTTCGTCTTTTAATTCTTCATATATAGCGATCGCTTTAAATAAGACATCTTGAGCCTTATCCAATTTTTGGGCGTTTATATAATCTATGGACAAGGTTCTATATGTGTCTGCAATTTTGGTTTTATCTTTACTTTGAATGTAGTATTCTAATGCCTTTTCTGAATGTTTTACAATGGAGTCTGGTGAAAATGTGCCATTATATCCAAACCAATTTGCTAACGTTTCATGTATGTTAGCGATGGTTTTAGGATCTTTAGTTTCAATACTTCGCTTTAGGGTTTGTAAACCAATGGCATGAAAATTATCGAGATCTTTTCCTGTATACGCATTATGTTCCATCCAAGATAGACACGAGTCAATGGAGACAGATTTTAAGTCTTCTGGAGTTGAAATATGAGATTGCGAAAAACAAGGGTATGCAATATAGCATACAATTAAAATGGTGGAGATAGTTTTATTCATAAGTCCTTAATAGTTGAGATTAAAAGACTTAGGGTGCTTTAAAGATAATAAAAATGTTTGTGACTTGTTAAAACGAGGATAAAAAAATAGAATTATAGTATTAGTTATTAATGGATTTGCTGTGAATCACCGTTCAAATTTTTACCATACTCCTCTTTATATATTCTAACTAAGGCCATGAAAATACTAATTAATAATGGTCCGAAAATTAATCCTATAAACCCGAATAACGGGACACCGACAATAACACCAATCAATGTGATTAACGGATGGACATTATCTAATTTCTTTAAGACATACAGTCTTATAATGTTATCGGTTAAACCGACCACAACCACACCATAGATTAAAATTCCCCATGCCTGAAATGAATTTCCGGCGGATAAGGACAATATAAATACAGGTATGATTCCTATAAATGTTCCAATAAACGGAATCATGGACCCGATGGTAACAATAACAAACCAAAAGAACGGTTCTTCGATACCAAAAATTAGAAAACCAATCAATGCAATTATACCTTGAGCAAAAGCAACTAAAGGAATACCAATAGCATTAGACTTTACCATGGCTTGTACTTCTTTGCCGATTTCATTAACATTATCTGTGTTTAAAGGCAGGTAATCGCGTAAAGATTGTCTTAATTCTTTTCGATTGGTTAGCATAAAAAATAGTATGAAATACATTAAACCTATCGCTATAAGTAGGTTAAATGTGTTGCCAGCCATACTTTGTAAACTGTCGGAAAGCCATGTGGTTATGCCTTGCGTATCAATTTGAGAGTTGATATCAATACCAGTCTCAAATTTTACTTTGCTCACCTGATCTTTAAAAGCATCGATAACCTTTTCACTATTGCCAGCAACATCAGAAATTTTATTTCCTAACATAATACCAAAGCCCGTAAGTGGAATCATTATAAGTACAAAAGACCCTAACATTAGTGCCATTGCTGCCAATGTAGGTTTCCAATTATAGTGATTTACTAACCGTTTCATTGGTTTTCTTAACAATATATAGAATGTAATTGCTCCTAAAACGCCAGTCAAATACGGTAACATTTCACGAAAAATCAAACTACCAAAGAGTAAGATTAATAGTAAAACAAAGATTTGACGAATTATTTTAGGAGGAATATGATTCATATTGATGGCGTTTACAATTACTCAAAGGTAATTGCAAACACAATGGAAACATGCTCTAAAACAAAAGAATATTAACGCAATTAAGTTAATTTATAGAACGATTTCTACTTGGTTATTTAAGATGTCATCAAAAGTTTCACGCTTTCTTATTAAATGAGCTTTACCCTTGTAAAGTAATACTTCTGCTGGTCTGTAGCGCGAGTTGTAGTTGCTGGCCATAGAATAACAATAGGCACCTGCATTTTTAAAACACAGAATGTCGTTTTCGTTGATTTCAGAAATGCGTCTGTTATTTGCAAACGTATCGGTTTCACAGATGTAACCAACCACAGAATAAAAACGTTCGCGTCCTTTTGGGTTTGAAATGTTTAAAATATCATGTTGAGAGCCGTATAACATTGGGCGTATTAAATGATTAAAACCAGAATCAACTTGAGCAAAAACAGTTGAGGTGGTTTGTTTCACCACATTTACTTTAGCTAAAAACACACCAGCCTCACTTACTAGAAATTTGCCAGGTTCAAAGGCTAAGGTTAAATCTTTGCCGTATTCTTTGCAAAATTCGTTGAAACGTTGTGATAATTTCTCTCCTAATTCTTCAATATTGGTTTCAATATCTCCTTTTTTATAAGGTACTTTAAATCCGGAACCGAAATCTATAAATTGAAGCGTTTTGAAGTTTTTAGCCGTATCAAATAAAATTTCACTAGCATATAAAAAGACATCAATATCTAAAATATCACTTCCGGTATGCATATGAATACCGTTGATATTCATATTCGTGTTTTCTACAATACGAAGTAATAAAGGAATCTGATGAATTGAAATCCCGAATTTACTATCAATATGTCCAACAGAAATATTGGTGTTTCCACCAGCCATGACATGTGGATTTATTCTAATACAAACAGGAACTTTAGGATGCTTCGTTCCAAATTGTTCTAAGATTGAAAGGTTGTCAATATTAATCTGCACTCCTAATTTTGCAGCTTCTTCAATCTCTTCAAGAGATACACCATTTGGAGTAAAAATAATATCCTCTGGTTTAAAACCGGCTTTTAAACCTAATCGTAATTCTTGAATGGAAACCGTATCAATTCCTGAACCCAACTTATTAAATAATCGTAACACAGAAATATTAGACAATGCTTTAACGGCATAGTTAAGCTTCAGATTTTTCACCTTACTAAACGCTTTTGTTAATCGCTTGTATTGAAATTCTATTTTTTCAGCGTCATAAACATAAACAGGACTTCCAAAATCCTTTGCAATTTGTAATAAGGTACTATCTTTCATTCTTTCTTTGTCTTTATGTGAGATGGCGAAAATATATGTAATCCACATAATAAACATAAAAATGACAAAAAATGGTTATTTTTACACAAAATGTTAAATAGTTAACAAATTGAAACGCGTATTTAAAAGTTGAATATTTTCTTTAAGTAATATTGAAGCTTTTAAATGCGAGAACGAAGTGGTTCCACACGTTCTTAATTTTATAATTATTTTTCTTTGAAATTATCAAAATTTTAAACGTGTGAAAACTATTGCCTCCTGTGTTCAAGATATTATTGTGGCCAGTCCTTTTTTAGAAGAAGGCTTATCTAGAGAAATTATTAATTTTTCTGCTTTAGCAAAAGAGTTGAATGAGCCTATTTCCAAAATGCTGCGGAAGCCTATTAAAGATGGGGCTATTATGATGGCTTTACGTCGTTATCAACAACCATTAAATCTAGAAAATTCTAAAAGTTTAAAGAAAACTTTTAATGAATTAGGCGATATTACGGTACGCTCTAATCTAAGTGATTTTACATTTCAGAATTCAAAAACCTTAATACATAGTCATTCTCAAGTTTTAGAGAAAATTAGTGACAATCATCAAACGTTTTATGCCTTTACGCGAGGCATGTTTGAAAGTAATATAATTATATCCACCTCCGAAAAAGAGAGTGTTCTCACAGCATTCAAAAAAGAAAATCAAATAGGATTACAAGAAAAACTGTCTGCCATTAGTATTTATTTACCCAAGGGAAATTCTAAGATAGTGGGCTTATATTATCAAATTTTTAAGCGTTTAGCATGGGAAAATATTACCTTATATGAAGTGGTTTCGACGACTAACGAGTTTACCATTGTAGTTGAGGACCATTTGGTTGATAAGGCATTTTCTGCTATAAAGCGTTTAATTGATTAAACTTCTAGAGCGTGTGTTGTAAAGCGTTAAATCAATTTTAAAAACTATTGGTAAAAACTATTAGTATGCTTACTTTTGTCAGACCATTAAATTTCTGATCAAAAATGAATTTACACGAATATCAAGGAAAAGAATTATTAAGCAGTTTTGGAGTACGTATTCAACGTGGTATTGTAGCTCAAAGTGCTAAAGAAGCTGTTGATGCAGCAAAGCAATTAACAGCTGAAACTGCTACAGGTTGGCATGTTATTAAAGCTCAGGTTCATGCAGGTGGACGTGGAAAAGGTGGAGGCGTAAAATTGGCTAAGAACCTTAAAGAAGTTGAAGAAATTGCAGGACAAATCATAGGAATGGATTTGGTTACACCTCAAACTTCAGCAGAAGGAAAACGTGTTCATCAAGTTTTAGTTGCAGAAGATGTTTACTATCCTGGCGAAAATGAGCCAAACGAATATTATATGTCTGTTTTATTAAATCGTGCTACAGGAAGAAACATGATTGTATATTCTACAGAAGGTGGAATGGATATTGAAACGGTTGCAGAAGAAACTCCAGAATTAATACATAACGAAGAAATTGATCCTGCTACAGGGATTTTACCTTTTCAAGCGCGTCGTATCGCTTTTAACTTAGGTTTATCAGGTACTGCTTTTAAAGAAATGACAAAATTTGTTACGGCTTTATATACTGCCTACGATAAATCAGATGCCTCTTTATTTGAAATCAATCCTGTTTTAAAAACAAGTGATGATAAAATAATGGCTGTTGATGCTAAAGTAACTTTAGATGCTAATGCATTATACAGACACAGAGATTTAGCGCAATTACGTGACTTACGTGAAGAAAACCAGATTGAAGTTGAAGCAGGAGCTTTAGGTTTAAACTATGTGGACTTAGATGGAAACGTTGGTTGTATGGTAAATGGTGCTGGTTTAGCTATGGCAACCATGGATTTAATTAAGCAAGCAGGTGGTGAGCCAGCTAACTTTTTAGATGTTGGTGGTACTGCAGATGCAGCTAGAGTAGAAGCAGCATTCAAAATAATATTAAAAGATCCTGCTGTAAAAGCAATCTTAATCAATATTTTTGGTGGAATTGTAAGATGTGATCGTGTTGCACAAGGTGTCATTGATGCGTATAAAAACATGGGTAACATTACAGTGCCAATCATTGTACGTTTACAAGGAACAAATGCAGACATCGCAAAAGAATTAATTGATAATTCTGGTTTAGATGTAATGAGTGCAACTGAATTCCAAGAAGCAGCTGATAAGGTGCAAGAAGTATTAAATAAATAAGTATCCGATACGGTTTTTTAAACCTGACAGGTATTATTACATATATAAAAAGAGCAACATTAATTTGTTGCTCTTTTTTTGTCTCTATAATTATAGAATTTAATCTTTCTTCTTTTCTTCTTTCTTTTCCTCTTTCTTTTTCTCTCCTTTTTTAGGCATTGGTCCTCGTAAATGAATAATTAAACCATTCAAAAAATTACGAAGTATTTGATCTCCACATTCCATATATTTCGGGTGATCTTCATTTCTAAACATAGCATTCAACTCACTTTTAGAAATTCTAAAATCTACCAATTCTAAAATTTTTACGATATCATCGTCTCTTAATTTGTGAGCAACTCTTAACTTTTTAAATATGTCGTTATTTGTCATTTTATAATTTATTTATAGATCTTTATATTGGAATCTGTTGATTTTTATTTTTTTTGTAAAACTAGTAAAATCTAAGAGGTTTCTTAATATAACCATTGATAAGCTTGCTCAAAATGAGTCGCCCAAAGTTTTTCATTATGTTGACCACCTTTAATATGATGACTTTCAAATTGCGATTCATAGACACCTTTAGATTGAAGTAATTTAATCATTTCTTCTAACTTCGGAATCATAGTATCTCCCTCATCAGTACCAGCCAGAAAATAGAATTTTGATGTTTCTGGAATTTCAGAGGCTTTCACGAAATCGTAAATCTCAGGATTAATCCAAAAGGCAGGGGATAAGACTCCGGCTTTACCAAATGTTTCAGGATACTTTATTTCGGCATAAAACGATAGTAAGCCACCTAACGACGAACCGAAAATAGTGGTATGTTCTGCGTCTGATCTAGTTCTATAGGTCTTATCAATGTGCGGTTTTAATGTGTTCTTTATAAAACTTAAATAGGCATCCCCTTGTCCTCCTCCATGTTTTTTATGCGTATATGGAGTGAGTTCGTCAGTGCGTTTAGCGTTGCCGTGTTCTATTCCAATAATTATACTTTCGTTATCCGTTAAGGTATCCATATATTCATCAACTTCCCATTCTCCAACAAAGGATGTTTCGGCATCAAATAAGTTTTGTGCATCATGCATATAAATGACAGGATAAGAATTTTCGGAATTTTTATAATTTGTAGGTAAATACACCCAAATAGTTTTTACGGAATTTAGTTGAGGAGCTGCTATGGTGAATTTTGTAACTTGTTGTGAAGCAGTGTTTTGAGCTGTTATTTCGCTCGCTATAAATGCTGAGATTAGCAAATATAAATACTTCAATTTCATTGTTTTAATGTTGTTTTTGTGTGACAAAAGTTTAAAAAAATCGACCAATTACATTTAATTTTTCGACAAGATACATTATATCAACGACAATAAAATAAACTACCTCTGTAACTTTACACTATAAATTAATCCCTATATAATCATGATTAATCGTGTTGAAAAACTGAGTTTGCTTTCCGAGATGATTGCCTTCGCTCAAACAGATGAAAATATAAAAGCTATAGAATATAAATTTTTATATAGTATTGCTAAGCAGTTGGAGATTTCAAAAGAAGATTTTAAATATCTCTTTGAGCACCCTGTAACTTACGTGCATTTAAAATCGCATAGCGAACGTATTGTGCAATTTCACCGATTAGTATTACTTATGAATCTCGATCATAAAGTAGCTCCAAAACAATTGGTTAAAATTCACAACTTTGGATTACGAATGGGATTAAGTCATGAGTCTATAAATAGAGTACTTGATTTAATGGATAGTTTTCCTAATAAAATTGTACCACCAGATTTCTTGATTGATATTTTTAAGGTGCAATATAACTAGTTTTCAGTATCTAGTATTCAGTTTGCAGTCTCAATGGTAATTTTAAAAAGCTACCCTATTTAAATATATGCTTAATTTTTAGAACAATCTCTCTGTGAATCTTTGTGCCTTCTCTGTGTAACTTCGTGTAATAGTTTTCAGTTTTAGTCTCAGTCTCAGTTTTTAATCTTGAAATTTAATTATTGCGTTTCGGAATGTTTACTCTTTCGCAACTTTTTGTGAAATCTTCCAACCTTCCGTCATTTTTTTTTTAGTTTCACACTTCACACTTCACACTTCACACTTCACACTTCACACTTCACACTTCACACTTCACACTTCACACTTCACACTTTGTACTGACCACTTTTTTACTGACCACTGACTACTGGCCACTGACTACTGACCACCGTTTCACACCTTCAACTTCTCTAACTTACTCTGATAAGCAGTTATCTCATCTCTAAAACGAGCAGCTTCTAAAAAGTCTAATGCTTTTGCGGCTTGTTCCATTAACTTACGACGTTCTCTAATTTTCTTTTCTAATTCCCCTTTACTCAAATAATCACTTTCTGGTTCAGCTGCTATTTGTGCATCCAATTCTGTTCTGTATGTACTCACTGAATTTTGAGTTAAAGCACTATTTAAACTCTTATTTAAAGCTTTAGGAACAAGGTTATGTTTGGTGTTATAGGCGATTTGTTTTTCACGACGATATTCCGTTTCGTCCATTGTTTTTTGCATGCTTTTTGTGATTTTATCAGCATACATAATCGCTTTTCCATTTAAGTTTCTTGCAGCTCTACCAACGGTTTGCGTTAAAGAACGTGCCGAACGTAAAAAACCTTCCTTATCGGCATCTAATATGGCAACTAAAGAGACTTCAGGTAAATCTAAACCTTCACGCAGTAAGTTGACACCTACCAAAACATCAAAGACACCTTTTCGTAAATCTTGCATTATTTCAACCCGTTCTAAAGTATCTACATCACTATGAATGTATCTCGTTCGAATAGAAATCCGGGTTAAATATTTGGTCAATTCTTCAGCCATTCGTTTAGTCAAGGTAGTCACTAAAGTACGTTCGTCTTTTTCAACACGATTTTGAATTTCTTCAATTAAATCATCAATCTGATTTAGACTAGGTCTGACTTCAATAATAGGATCTAATAATCCTGTTGGTCGAATGACTTGCTCTACATAAACACCATCTGTTTTTTGCATTTCGTAATCTGCTGGAGTCGCAGACACATAGATCACCTGATTTTGAAGCGCTTCAAATTCTTCAAACTTTAAAGGTCTATTATCCATGGCTGCGGGCAAGCGGAAACCATAATCAACCAAGTTGACTTTTCTACTTCGGTCACCTCCGTACATGGCATGGACTTGTGAAATGGTCACGTGACTTTCATCAACCACCATTAAAAAATCATCAGGAAAATAATCCAATAAACAGAACGGACGCGTTCCTGGAGATCTGCCGTCTAAATATCTTGAATAGTTCTCAATACCAGAACAATAACCCAATTCTCGAATCATTTCTAAATCGAACTCTGTACGTTCCTTGAGTCGTTTGGCTTCAAGATGTTTACCTATTTCTTTAAAGTAATCGTATTGTTTTACTAAATCGTCTTGTATGTCTTTTATCGCACCGTTTAACACATCAGGTGATGTCACAAACATGTTTGCAGGATAGATATTTAAGCGATCATAACGTTCTATAATTTCGTTGCTTCTAGCATCAAAAGCTTCTATTTCTTCAATTTCATCTCCAAAAAAGTGAATTCTAAAGGCGTGATCTGCATAACCAGGAAACACGTCTACGGTGTCACCTTTTATTCTGAAGTTTCCGTTTTTAAATTCAGATTCTGTTCTAGAATATAAACTTTGAACCAATTGATGTAATAATTTAGTACGAGAAATCACTTGATCACGTTCTATAGAAATCACGTTTTTTTGAAATTCCACAGGATTCCCAATACCATATAAACAAGATACGGAGGCAATGACAATTACATCACGACGACCAGAGAGAAGGGAAGAGGTGGTGCTTAAACGCATTTTCTCTATTTCCTCATTAATAGATAAATCTTTTTCTATATAAACACCAGAAGTAGGAATATAGGCTTCGGGTTGGTAATAATCGTAGTACGAGACAAAATACTCAACAGCATTCTCAGGAAAAAACTGTTTGAATTCAGAGTAGAGTTGTGCAGCCAAAGTTTTGTTGTGTGCCAAAACCAAAGTTGGTCGTTGCACTTCTTCAATAACATTGGCAACGGTAAAGGTTTTACCAGAACCCGTAACACCCAAAAGCGTTTGGTATTTTTCTTTTCCTTCAATACCAGCAGCTAATTTTTTTATAGCTTGTGGCTGATCACCAGTAGGTTTAAATTCGGACTCAATTTTAAATCGCATATTGCAAAGTTACAATAAAGCGCTTATAATTTAATTGTGAAGTGCGTTACAATTGCGTTAAAATAAAATGGACTTCAAGGTTTAAAACCTGAAGTCCATTTTATAGATTGTTCTATATAGATACTACTTATCTGTTAGAAGTATTAATAATGCGCTTTAATGCTTTAATGCAAAATGACCTCGAAGCTCTTCTCCACTTTTTAAAGTAATTAAATACCAGAAATCATTTGATTCTAGCATTTTTCCATTGTAATAACCATCCCAAGAGTAATTCGAAGGAATTAATTGTTTAATAAGTTTACCATATCTATTAAAAATAAGTATCTCTTTTACAATTTGATTTCTATCAATAACGGTCCACGTATCATGAGCATTGTCGTTATTTGGTGTAAAAAACACAGGGATAAAAAGATCTACTTCAATTTCAAAATTAAACGTTTTTAAAACACAGCCGTTTCGGTCTTGTACATATACGACATGTAGACCTATTCTAAGGTTATTGAATACGTTAGAGGTTTGGAAAGCCGAACCATCGATAGCATATTGGTAATCTATAGATGTATCTGTCATATTCACTGTGAGTGTTCTGTCATTTACAGTAATATTAAATTCATCCAAGGTAAAATCTATAGCTTCATTGATTGTGATGTCAAAACTACTTTCATTAGAGCAGGTATTTGGAGCTGTTCCTATGTCGTTATAAATGTATAAGGTTTGAGAAGTGGTAATAATATCTCCTGCATTTAATTGCGTTCCTGTTCCATCTGCACCTGTAAAATAGTTACCATTGGTTAGTGTAGGCAATGTATATTCTGCACAAATAGTTTGATCGGTAAGCGTATCTACATTTGGCGCACCAGTAATTGTAATATCAAAGCTACTTTCATTATTACACGTGTTTGGAGCTGTGCCAATTTCAACATAAATATAGATGGTTTGAGAAGTCGAAATTACATCTCCAGCATTAAGTGCGGTACCTGTGCCATTTGTCCCCGTAAAATAATTACCGTTAGTAAGTGTTGGTAACGTGTATGACCCACATTCCGATGGGTTAGAAAGGGTATCAACATTAGGATTGCCACTTACGGTTACCTCAAAACTACTTTCATTAGAGCACGTGTTAGGGGCTGTTCCTATTTCATTGTAAATATAAATGGTTTGTGTTGTAGAAATCATTTCACCAGCATTGAGCTGTGTTCCTGTTCCATTAGTGCCTGTAAAATAATTACCATCTGTTAGTGCAGGCAATGTATAATCTGAACACACATCTTGGTTAGCAATGGTATCCACGTTTGGTGCACCTGTAATTGTCACATCAAAACTACTTTCATTTGAGCAGGTGTCAGGAGCTGTACCAATTTCAACATAAATATAAATGGTTTGTGAAGTCGAAATGGTATCACCAGCATTGAGTGGTGTACCTGTGCCGTTTGTCCCTGTGAAATAGTTACCGTTTGTAAGTGAAGGTAAGGTATATGCAGCACATTCCGATTGATTAGATAGTGTATCAACATTAGGATTGCCACTTACGGTAATCTCAAAACTACTTTCGTTTGAACAGATGTTTGGTGACGTTCCTGTTTGGCTATAAATGTAAATGGTTTGTGTTGTTGAAATAATTTCACCAGCATTGAGCTGTGATCCAGTACCATTAGTACTTGTAAAATAATTACCATCTGTTAGTGCAGGCAATGTATAATCTGAACACACATCTTGGTCTGCAATAGTATCCACGTTTGGTGCACCTGTAATGGTGACATCGAAGCTACTTTCATTAGAGCACGTATTAGGAGCTGTTCCTATTTCGTTATAAATATAAATGGTTTGTGTTGTTGAAATAACAGCACCAGGATTAAGAGCTGTTCCTCCACCGTTAGTTGCAGTGTAATAGGCTCCGTCAGTTAAGGTTGGTAAGGTATAACTAGAACATGTAGTTTGATTTGAAAGTGTATCTACAGCTGGGTTATCAATGAATAGTTGGGCCGTATTCGTAATTAAGGTACATGCATCGTATGTAACTTCACAGTAATATTGATTTTCATTAAAACTTAAAGGAGCATTAGTGATTACTAACGCGCTAGTTTGTGCTCCAGAATATGGACTAGCGTTGGGAACGTTAACCCAGTTTCCTGAGGAGTCAAGAACTTTCCATTGGTATTGAAAAAGACTAGTATCTAAAGTCGTGCTAAATGTTACAGTACCATTCTCGCAAATGGTTTGAGTAATAGGATCTGTAATATCTGGTATGTTATTCGTAATCGGATCTGCTGTGTGTGACCCTAAATTAGAACAGTTTTCACTAGATTGAATAGACCAATCGTTACTATCGTAAGTTGTTTGTGGTATGGGTGCATCTGCATTTCTGATAACCGTATAGCCTCTTTCGTTTGGTGCATTTACAGTATCAATAAGGTTTCCGTTTTTAAATAATTTGAATTCATCATTATCGTTAATACCTGTAGGGATATTGAAATCAACAGTTAGAGGAGAACAATTTGTACCGCTTCCCATTTGAATGATAAAAGTACTTAGTGGTGGAATTGTTCCTACAATGTCAATAAAGGTATTATTAGGTGTTGCATTTCCTACATCTCCGTAACGTTCTATGATATAAATATTATCTATAACCACAGGGGAATTTGTGGGATTATAAAGTTCTATAACCGCATAATCGCCGCTATTGGCATCATATATTTCTGAAATATAAATATCGGCAGGCTCACAATCTGAAGCTATCACTGTAAAATCTATAGCAGATGTCCCCGTACAGCCGCCATTACTTATAATAGAAATGCTAGAAGTGTCGACTGCACCAGCAGGTATAATAGCTGTAATTTGAGAATCGTTAACAATTGTAAACGTAGTAGAGACTCCATCAACGGATACAGAAGCGGCATCATTAAAATTACTCCCGTTAATCGTAATCAATGTGTTTTCTGGTCCACTAGCAGGTGTAAACGTATTAATTATGGGGGCAGGGCAAAAGCTGTTGTTTTTTATAATATCGCTATCCACGGAAGCATAAACGTTCGTTATAAAAAATAAACTTAAGACGTAGGTATAGTGAATTAATAAATTAATGCTTTTCATTGCTTCAAATTAACGGTGAGAAAAATAATTGGTTTTATTTGTTAAGATAAACCCAACCTGTAAAAGGCTTAGAACTTGTATTAGGCTCGTTTAAATATAAAACGTAAAAGTAGGTTCCTACCGGTAGTACTTTATCTGTGTGCATTAAGCCTTTATTCGCTATTCCGAACCATTTATTACTATTGTTTCCTTCAAATATTAACGTTCCGTAGCGGTTATAGACTTCTAATTTATGATTGGTGTAAACATCATATAAACCTTGAATGTTAAACCAATCGTTCTTCATATCATTATTAGGTGAAAACCCATTTGGAATAATTAGCTCAACGGTTGACGTTGTAGTTTCAAAATCGATAGATTTAATTATACAACCATTAGCATCTTGTACATACAAAGTATGTGTACCTTCAGAAATATTTGTGAAGGTATTTTCACTTTGAAAACTAGAACCATCAATGGCGTATTCGTATGCTATTGATATATCTGTCATTGCTATCGTTATAGTACTTCCATTGATTTGAATGTTTGAATCCGTAAGCGCAAAATCAGTAGACGGATAGATTGTAACATCAAAGCTGCTTTCGTTACTACAAGTATCTGGATTTGTACCAATTTCATTATAAATAAAGATGGTTTGCGATGTTGAAATACTAGCGCCAGCATTAAGTTGCGTTCCTGCTCCGTTGGTTTCCGTAAAGTAGTTACCTTCTGTAAGGTTTGGTAAAATAAATTCTGAACAAATTGAAACGTCAGAAAGTGTATCTACATTTGGAGTTCCGGTTACACTTACATCAAAACTACTTTCATTGGTACAAATATTAGGAGCCACTCCGGCTTCGTTATAAATATAAATCGTTTGAGAGGCAGATATAACATCTCCTGCATTTAAAGGTGAACCACTTCCATTTGCACCTGTAAAATAATTTCCATTAGTGATACTTGGTAACACATATTCAGAACAAACAGTTTGATTGGCTATGACATTTACAAGTGGATTTCCACTAATAGAAATGCTAAAGCTAGATTCATTTTGGCAAGTGTTTGGCGCGGTACCAGAAACATTATAAATATAGATGGTTTGAGACGATGTAATAACATCTCCAGCGTTAAGTTGAGTGCCAGTTCCGTTAGTTCCTGTATAATAATCCCCGTTAGTTAAAGCAGGTAAGGTGTAGTTAGAACATACCGTTTGGTTGGATAAGGTATCTACTTCAGGGTTTGAAACTTCAAGTTGAGCAGCGTCCGAAACCAGATTACAATCGGTAGATGATATCATACAGTAGTATTGAAAATCATTAAAACTCGCAGGCGTATTTGTAATGGTTAATGTACTTGTTGTTGCTCCAGAATAATTACTGTCGTTAGTGACGTTAACCCAGTTTCCAGCAGCATTAAGAACAAGCCATTGGTAAGTATATGATCCAGTATCTACAGACACTGAAAAAGTAGCTGTACCGTTTTCACAAATATCTTGACTGTTAGGATGTGTAATATTCGGAGTAGAACTACCACCATTAGCCGTATGAGCACCTAAATTAGAGCAATCTTCATCTTCTAACAATAACCACTCGTTAAGGTTAAATGTTGTACTCGGTGCCGATGCATCTGCGTTTCTAATAAAACTGTAACCAATTTCATCATCTGTAAACATTACATCGATGACAGCCCCATTTTTTACTAATTTAATTTCATCATCCTCGTTAATACCAGCATTAATCGATACACCAGCCGTTAAGCCACTACAAGTATTACCTGTGTTACCCATTTCAATAATATAGGTGCTAAGAGGCGCAATAGAACCTTCTAGTGGAATTGTAGCACTTGGGGCAGCATCACCAATATCTCCAAAACGTTGTACTTCGTAAACGGTATTTAGACTTATAGTTGCATTGGTTGGATTATAGAGTTCTATAACACCATAACTTCCTCCATCGGAATCATAAACTTCAGAGATGTAAATTTCATCGGCAGAATTACAATCAGAATCAATTAGGGTAAAATTTGAAGCGGTTGTAGTGTCACAGCCTCCAGACGTTGTAAGCGTTATACTAGATGTGCTAGAAACTCCAGATGGAACACTAATTGCAATTTCAGTATCACTTAGTATTGTAAAGCTTGCATTTACACCGTTAAAGTCTACTGTCGTAGTCGTCGTAAAATTACTTCCATTGAGTGTGATTTCTGTATTTACAGGTCCACTTGAAGAATTCAATGTGTTTATGATTGGTGCCGGACAAGTAATGCTTTCGGCTTTGTAGGTTGAATAATTTGTGTTATTAATTAAAAAATAACCGTTAAAAATTAAAACAAGAGGGAATAATAAAAAAGTAGAATTTTTCATTTAGTTTAGATAAAATAGTGGGCAAAAATATGTAATAAAATACTTTCGTTTGTTAAGTAATAGTTACGTTAATTCTTGCTCAAATAAAGGTTGAGTTAGTTATCACAAAAATAGAAGATTAAGTGAGAACTTAAAATATGAAGAATACTATTTTTAGTGTGAAATGAATCAAGTACTTAACGTCTTGTTTTTGTTTTTTATGTATTGTTTCGAACTTTGAAAGCGTTAGATGTAGGTATTTTCTGCTATGAATACATAAAATTAGAATGTAAAGTTTGTATTGGTACTGTATAGTGGTATCATAAATCTATAATTTGAATTTTTATAGGTCTAAACGAAAATTGATATAGAACAATAGACCGATAGTTTACATTTAAAGGAGAAGTTTACCCTTAATAAAGCAGAGTCTAGAATAGAGGAGTAAATACTAATTATCGTCTCAAAGCAAAATGACCAGTGTAGATCTTACCATCATAAAAATTAGCTTTAAACCAATAATCGTCACTAGGAAGTGGTTTTCCTTTTAGCATGCCATCCCAACTACGATTGGCATTTGTGAGTAGTGTTATCAATTTACCATAACGATTAAAAATCTGAATAGATGCTATTTGATCGAATTGTGCAGCTGTACCAATAACTTGCCAAGTCGGATTGTCGTTATCTCCATTTGGAGTAAAGAATTTTGGGAAGCCTAAGACTGAAATAATTTCTTCTTGAGTACCACAACCATTTTTATCTCTTATATAAACGGTATGAAAGCCTCTAGAAACATTTGTAAATACAAAACTATCTTGGTAAAGTCCATTGATATCATCTAGCGCGATTTCGTAATCACCTTCACCTGAAAGTGTAATGGTAACCGTATTATTAGGAGCAACACCAATAACGCTAACACCATCTATAGTTGCTAATTCTGAAGCCAAAACTGTAATTGTTCTATTAGAAGAACAGCCATTTGGGTCTGTAACAATGACCGTATAAACACCAGGTTCTGTAACATCATAAAACAAAGTGTTGTTCGGTGTTGTAGTTCCATTAAATTGCCATTCGTAATAATAATTGTTTGGCAAATCGTTTAACACACCACCATATATTGTAAGTGGTTCTGGGAACGTATTTAAACAATATAAAACGGTTTCATCAGGTTCTAAAACTGGAGTATAAAGCACATTTAGGCTGGCAGTAGAAATACCATAACACTGATTGTTATTTGTGATTTTTACGTAAATAGTTTGGGTATATGCTACCGTATTTTCAAAACTAACAGATAATTGATTAGAGTCACTTAAAGCATCTTCTTCTGTTTCATAATAGCGTACAACAGCACCTGTCGGAATTTGGTTTTCAATAGAGACTTGAATATCAGATAAATCAAAAGTGGTAAATCCATCTATAACCTCTCCGTCACAGGCTTCTAAATTAGGGATATATACCGTGTTATTTGAGGTTTGTAACTCTAACTCTGCAATGTCAAAACAATTGGCCCTATTTATGACTCTAGCATAAATAGTTTGAAATGGAGTCGTATTTTGAAACGCTTCCGGATTTGTAATCGGGTTTATATCGGCAATAGCATCTGCTTCTGATAAGAAAAATTGATCAACATATACGTCTTGGTTTGCACTGGTTAAATCTGAGGTGGCATCAAATAAATCATACATAGTTAACCCGTCCTGGCTACTATCACATTCAATTAAAATAGAGTCAACTCCAATAGGTAATGGAGCATATTCAATTATAACCTCTCCGTAGGAAATACAGCCGTTGGCTAAGGTAACTTCAACAGTGTAGGTGCCAACTTCTGTAACAGTATAGGTTTCGCAAGTAACACAACCTAAAGCTCCTTGTACTAAAACACCATCTTTAAACCATTCATAAGAGTTTTGACCATCTTGGTAAGCATTAAGTTCAAGCGTTTCACCTTCACAAAGTGCATTGTTTGTAGCAAGAAGTAAATTAGGACCTATGTCTGAAGAGAGTTCAAAACTACTAGCCTCTAAAAAAACAGCAGAGTCATATCTGTAATTCTGCTCATCAGCAATAACTAACTTAACATGGTAAGTGGTATTTGGCACTACATTTGCTGTAGCCGTTAAAATAGCGGTTTGGCCATTAAAATTAATAGGAGCATTACTATCATTATAATTGCCAAAATAGGTTTCGTTTTCTGGTGGGCAACTACCTTGAACGCCTGGCATCACTGTCGTCACTTTAACAGGCGTGTTTGTGTTTGGTACTAAAGCTATATTTTCATAGGCTTGTTGTCCGGTTGCAGGTCTAATTAAAAAGCCAAATAAATCTGAGTACCTACAGGTGTTAGAATTATTTTCTTGATATTCTTCTGAGGCAAAAATATATCTAAAACTTATCTGTGAAGCAACAGACGTAAACTCAAATTCTAAAATGGTAGCGTTTATGGTGCCAGATTCATTTAATGCATTTTCAAGATCTCCATCTCCAATCCAATTAGGCGCATTATCATCACTCAAATTATTATTTGGTCCAGGCACATTATTCAATCGTCCTGTACTTAAAACAATGCCACTTTCAAAAGGGAAATTAGTGCCAGTAGCATCAAAATATCCGTAGCTTTGATCCGTTCCTCCAAAATCACCACCAACCACATTGGTTACAGTAACATTGTCGATACAGTTACTATCAATCAAAATATTTTCTATAAGCTCTTGAGGACTATAAGTCTGACTATCTACTGAAATATTTTGAGCATAATTCAATAGAGAAAAAAAAAGGACAATAGCGAGTAGTGTTTGCTTCATTTTCGTTTTAAGGGACTGCAAAGATACACTACTAAGAATTATCTAAATTCAAATAAGATGTTAAAAAAGATGATATGGTTTTATTAACGACGAAGCGCAAAATGACCTTTGACTTCAAAAGCAATGGTACCTTGTTTTATTTCTGCTAAAAACCAATAATCGCTAGCTGGTAGATTGTGTCCATTGTAAGTACCATCCCAACCTTGGGTATTTGAGCCTAGTTTTGTAATTAATTTACCATAACGATTAAATATGTAAACACTACTTCCAGGCAAGGTTTCTATACCTATAATATGCCAGGTGTCGTTTTTTGTATCTCCATTAGGTGTAAAAAAAGGAGGAGCATCAATGACTAAAACTTCTTTGGTAACTTCCGCACAGCCATTTAAATCGATGATAGTTACGATATGGTAACCTAAAGACACATCTTCAAAAACATTAGATTCTTGCGGGGCACCATCATCTAATATATAAAGGTAATTACCAATACCACTAATTGTAATTGTAATATTATTTGGGTCAGAGAAATCTACAGTTTCCGTTAAATCTATAGTTGCAGATTCTGATGCTGTAACATTAAAGGTACTTGTTGTTACACATCCTTGTTCTGAAGTCACAGTCACCGAATACGTGCCAATTTCTGTAATTTCAATTTCAGAACTATTTTGATTTGTGGACCATAAATAAGTATCGGTAGCATAAAACGTCTCAGCGGAAACGACCAAAGGTAAATTATCGATGCAAACAACCTGATCTGGAATATCTACCAACGGTTTAGCATTGACGATTACTAAAAAATCAACAAGCTCAAAACAACCTGTGGTTATGTTTTCTATACGTGCTGTGATGCGGTCGTTGTTAAATCCACTGTAAGCCGCGTCGTTTAATGGGTTTATATTTTCAATTGCGTCAATAGCATTGCTAAAGTAAGTGACGCTGAAGTTTGACGAATTTTGAAAGCCTAAAATACTTGCCGTTTGTTGATTTAAATTGAAATCAAAATAACCATCATAATCGTCATCACAAGCAATAATGTTTGGTGGTTGATTTGCTATAGGTAATGGATTCACTCTAAGTTCAAAAGGGTGAATGTAATAGCAATGTGTGGTACTGATTTCTACACGAGCAAAAAGGATATCATTTGTACTTGTATACGTGTAATTTGTGTCTAGGGGATTTTGATTGGCAATAGCATCTGCTTCTGAAGTGAAATAACTAAAGAGTACATTGTAATTGGTATCTACAATAACCTCGTTAATCGTAGACAAATCGAAGCTGTTGTTCTCGTTTTCGCAAGTATCAAATATGTCAAAAGTATTTGTGGCAGGCGGAAGATTTACATTTAATTCTAATGGCACAAAAGTGAAACAATCTGCAACAGAATTAAACACCTTAATATATACCGTTTGCGGATTGCTAATGTTAGTATAATTTTCAGGATTTAAAATAGGATTGTTGTCTATTTCTAAATCGTCTACGGATATGAAATAGGAGATGACATTATTAGGGTTTGGTGTTGTGAACAAATCGTCTTCGGCAGTTGTTAAATTGAAAGGTGTATTGGCATCATAATTAGTGTCACATTCTAAAAGCGGCTCTGGTATCTCTGGATGCGGATTTACAGTTAAAGTAAAATTAGTTACACGATAACAACCCGTGTCGTTGTTTTCAATTCGGACTATAATCTGTTGTTGGTCTGAAGTGGTTAATGGAGATATAATGGGATTATCGCTATCTTCAGCATCGCTAAGGTTTAAATGATACGTTACTGTGAAATCATCAGAATTTTGTGTGCCTAAAATAGTATCGGTTTGGGATTCTAAATTAAAAGAAGCCATACCATCATTAGAATCATCATCACAAGCCTCAATATTATTTGGTGTATTTGCTATTGGTGAAGGATTAATTTGAAGTATAAAATCATAAACGAAAAAGCAGCCCGTCTCAGGGTGTTCAATACGAACAAAAATAACATCATTTGTTGTTTGATAATTATAATTTAAGGCTAATGGATTTATGCTGTTTTGGGCATTATTATAACTTTCAAAATAGGATAAAGTGCCTTGTGTACTTGGATTAAGTAAGACGGCTTCAATTTCTGAAAGGTCGAAACTATTGGTCGGGTTATCACAAATTTCATAAACTTCAAAATCATTGAAGGGTGGAGGAAGATTTACAATTAAATCTAATGGAACGTTAACATAACAATAACTGAGTGTATTGGTTATTCTGACATAAGCCGTTTGTGGATTACTAATATTATCATAGTTTTCAGGATCTAGAATTGGATTTGTATCAGCTTCTAAATCCTCTATAGTTTCAAAATAAGTGACTTCAATATTGTCTTGTCTTACACCAAGGATTTCAACTTCAGAAACGGTTAAATCCCAAGTTAAAATACCATCGTAATTGTCATCACAGCGTGCAATTGGTGTTGAAGAATTAACAACAGGTGCTGTAATAACATTAATATCAAAAGCTGAAATTCCTTTGCAGTAATTGCCATTATCGACTCTGGCATAAAGCTCTTGTGGGTTTGTTGAATTGGTGTAAATTAAAGGGACTGGATTACTATTGTTAGTCGCATCAAAAGCAGATTCATGAAATGTAATATCTAATGTTTCTGGACTACCAGCAACCATTTCGGCTATCTTATCGTTTAAATCAATGGTTATAAAACCGTCGTTACTAATGTCATCGCAAACAAAAATGCTTGTTGCAGCATTAAAAATAGGAATAGAACCAACTTCTATCTCAAATGAAGAGGTGCCAAAACAATTAGAGTCTGTAAGGCCTTCTACTCTAACATATATCGTTTGAGGGCTAGAGGTGTTATTATAAACTGAATATTTATCTATAACATTATCGCCAGCAAGGGCATCGGCTTCTGTTCTATAATAAAGAACTTGTTTATCTGGTTGACCGTTAAGGATTTCATCATCTTTTAAATAGAAGTAAAAATCAGCAACTCCGGTGATATCTGCTTCACAATTTTCAAAGTTTGAAATAGGAACAAATTCGGGTAAGGTATTTACATAAACGTAAAATCCAGACAAGCTGAAACAGCCGGTGGTTTCGTTTTCAACACGTGCATAAATGTATTGTGTTGCTGTGGTGTAATCTTCTGGAGTTGTTATTTCATTTTCACCTGATATAGCAAAATTATAATCATTGTAAAATGTAATTTCAAACCCTGTTGTAGCACTTGTTATTTCTGGAATTTTAGAAATTAAATCCACATTAGAAATGCCATCTAGGTCATCATCACAAACAATAATAGCTTCAGGATATGCAATTGTAGGTGCGCTAACCACGTTAACCTCTAGAGTGGAAATGTCATAGCATCCGGTTTGAGAATTGGTAACTCTTATATAAAGCAATTGGGGGTTAGACGTATTGTAGACATAATCTGGAAGTATGTTTTCATTATTTATGGCATCGTTTTCAGTAAGGTAATATTTAACGTTTACAGCAGGCACACCTTGACTTGCAACACCATTAAAAGTATCCATAACTAAAGTGGTGAATCCATCATTATCTTCATCGCAATAATCAACAACTTGAGGTGTTAAGATAATGGCCGGAGCAATTTGCAACGCAATATCTACAAAACCGTCACATTCGCCATCGGCCATAGTGGCATATAAAATTGTACCATTGTCAATGACATTAAACGGAATAAATTTATCTAATGCATTGATGTCATTCTCTCTATCATCTTCGGTTAAATAGAATGAAACTTCAAATTCGTCATAGTCATCTTTAAGATCTGCTTCAATAGCATTCAAATCAAAATCAGCGATGCCATCATTAGTGTCATCATCACAAACAATAAAAGTAACATTAGAAAATGTGTTTTGTATGATATTAGAATGCAGTTCTAATTCTATAATTGTATTACATCCTGTAGCAGGATCTTGCACGCGTATATAGATTATTTGAAAATTTGGGGTTGTGTTTATATAATTTTCAGGATCAGGTATGGTATTCATGTTACTTATAGCATCTGTATTAGTGGTATGGAAACTAATATCTAATCCTACAAGACCTTGCAAAACATCATCGATAACTGTTGTTAAATCAAAAGCTTCAAAGCCATCGTCATCTTCCTCGCAGGCATTAATCCATTGGTCATCTAAATTAATATCGGGGGTTTCTTGTAATTCAACAGAAATTGAAGTTGTAGAAAAACAACCTGTAAGCGCATTATAAACTCTAACATAAAGCGTTTGGGAGATGTTAGCGTTTGAGTATGGTGAGAAAATGGGATTAATACCTAAATCTGCTTCGGGGTCTGAATAATGATAAGAGATAAATAAATTAGCATTCCCGTTTATAATTTGGTCGTTAGCAACGGTTAAATCTACAAGGGTAGAACCATTTAAAGTGGGATCTTTACAAACGATGATGGGATCTGGATCTTCATAGTCTGGTTTTTCATTCACCACTAAATTGAATGTAGAAAATGCCAAACAGCCGTTTACTGTATCTTCAATTCTAACATAAATGGGTTGTGGAGATGTGGTATTTTGAATAGTGCCAAGAATTGGGCTATTGTTGTTTTGAGCTGCATCACTAGAGTAGTGGTAGCTAATATTGTAGTTTGAAGGAGGTACAGAAGCTAATACTTCATTGTCTTTAGTGGAAAGATCAAAATTCTCGACACCATCATTAGAGTCATCATCGCAATACACAATATCTGAAATTTGAGTAGACGGTTGCTCTGTATTGAGTGTAACTTCAACAGTATCTTCAATGACGCATGAAGTGGCGTTGAGTTGAATTGTAATTTCGACTTTATACGTGCCGGAAGATTGTGCATCTAGCGTTGGATTATTTTCACCAGCGATGAGTATATCATTTTGAAACCATTGGTATGAGGCTTGTGGATTTTGAATATCTCCATTCAATAAAACGGAATCTCCACATGTGGTAATATCGGGACCAAGATCCACATTGGCATTAAAACTATTACCTTCTATAAAAACAGCTGAATCAAAATTATTGTCCGTTTGGTCTGCAATAATCAGTTTAATTTGATATTCTACGTTAGGTTGAATTGCTGCTGTTGCGGTGAGTACAGTTGTTCTTCCATTATAATTAGTGTCACCAACGTTGTAGCCTTCAAAAAACGTCTCATTTTCTGCAGCACAAAAGCCTTCAATTTGGTCGTGAATAGTATTTGTGTTTACAGGTGTAGCTGTACCAGGAACCAAGGCAATGTTCGAATATGGTGCAGAAGAACCTGCTTCGCGAATTAAAAAAGCAAAGCCATCTGAATAAAAACAGGGGAATTCTTGCTGGTATTCTTCCGAGGCTAGTAAGTAATTAAACTGAATCTGATTAGCTACTGAAATAAAGTTGAATTGTATGGATGTGGCATTTTGAGTATCAGAAATGCCTAAAGCGTTTTCTAAATCTGTATCCGTTTGCCATGCGTCATCACCTTCGTTTAGAGGATTGCTGTTAAGAATATTACCTGCAGAGTTGACATTTCCTGTGGTTAGTAAAATACCATTTTCAAAAGGGAAACTAGAATTTGCGCGTTCAAAATAACCGTAGCTGTTAAAGCCATTTATAGAGCCATTAACAGGTGATGATATGTTAGAGATTTCAACACAATTCTGTCCTAAATTTTGTTGAATAAGTTGTTGTAAAGGCAAAGAATCATCTGTTGTTATTTGTTGAGAATAGCTACAATTAAGTGCTATAAAAGTAACAATGAGAGAAAATACTACGTTTAGTTTCACGGTTTTATATTAGAAAAAAGCTGACATAAAATTTTTTAAATTTTATGTCATGCAGTTTTAGGAGAAAAAAATAGTGAAAAATCAATAGTAATATTGGTTTTAAGGGTAACTAACCTTTTTAATTGGACGAATGACAAATAGTTAAGTGCTCTCTTTATTATGTGAAAATATCACAGTTACAAACCGATAATCGCCAACAGACCTATTATTGCCATTATAAGTGCTATTCTAATTTTCAGTGCTATGAGGTGTTGTGTATATCAATAAGACCCATATTTTTAAACACAAAAAATCCCCTTACCAAGACGTAAGGGGATTGTTGTAAATTAAAATTGAATATAATGTTTATTAATGCTTCAAGGTGAAATGCCCTTTAACTTCAAAAGCAATTGAACCCCGTTTTATTTCCGCCACAAACCAAAAGTCACTTGTTGGAAGTATTTTTCCATTGTAATAACCGTCCCAACCTGGGGAGCTAGACGTTAACTGTTTGATGCGTTTACCGTAGCGGTCAAAAATATTAATAACAGTTCCAGGTAAAGTTTCAATACCTACAATATGCCAAGTATCAAAATCACCATCGTTATTAGGTGTAAAGAACTTCGGAATATCAACAACTAATACTTCCTTAGTAACATTAGCACAACCATTTAAATCTATGATTGTAACGGTATGGTAGCCCATTGCTACATTTTGAAAAACATTTGATTCTTGAGGTTCAAAATTATCTAATTGATAAAGGTAATTACCAATACCACTAATGGTAACTGTAATATTGTTTGGATCTGAGAAATCTACAACTTCTGTTGTTTCTATAGTAGCTGCTTCAGATTCCGTGACTCCAAAATAACTTGTATTCTCACAACCATATTGAGACGTTACAGTCACCCAATAATTGCCTACTTCAGTCACATCAATTTCTGGAGTAGTTTCTCCAGTAGACCATAAATAAGAATCACCAGTATAATTAGTATTTGCAGATACAAGTAAAGGTGTATTATTTAAACAAATAACTTGATCGCCTACATCAACTACAGGTATAGGATTTACAATGGCCGTGAATGACGTTATACTATAACATCCTGTATTGCTATTTTCTACACGTGCATAAATAACTTCACCATCAAAAGCCATATAATCCATTTCTAGAGCTGAATTATTTTCATGTGCTTGAAGCTCTGAATTATGATACGTCAGCGTAAATAAATTAGAATTTTGTCCGCCTAAGATACTTGCGTTTTGTTGTGCTAAATCAAATTCTAAAATACCATCAAAGTCATCATCACAAGCCTTTAAATCATTTGGTTGGTTAGCTATTGGTAAGGCATCTACTTTTAAATTGAATTCGTAATAGGTGGCACAATGTGTAGTGCTGTACTCAGTTCTTAGAAACAACGTATCAAAATTACTTTGGTATGTGTAATTAGTATCTAGCGCATTCGTATTAGCGATTGCATCGGCTTCGTTAGAGAAGTAGCTATATAATACGTTATAACTATTATCAGTTGCAATTTCATTAATTTCTGTTAAGTCTACAGTATTAGTGTCATTCTCACAGATTGTATAGTGTTCAAAATCATTAATGATAGGTGGTTGATTTACGATTAACTCTATCGGAAGCGCTGCGTAACAATTAGAAACCGTGTTGGTTACTTTCATATAAACCGTCTGAGGATTTGATATGTTTGTATAGCTTTCAGGATTTGGTATTGGATTCGTTCCTGCTTCAGAATCTTCAAAATTAGCGTAATATTCAATAACAATATTTTCTTGTCTAACATCTGTAATATTAGATTGTGCGCCAGTTAAATCAAAAACTAGTGTGCCATCTGTGTCATCATCACACTCTATCATTGGTTCTGCTAATGTTACGTCTGGTACTTTAATCACATTAACCACAAATGATGTTATAGATTGACAAATTGTACCATTATCTATCTGAACAAAAATTTGTTGGGGATTTACAGTATTTGTATACTGAAGTGGAATTTCATTAGTGTTATTTCTAGCATCATTTTCAGTTGTAAAGAATTTTACAGATTGAATATCTGGAATGCCTGCTTTTACTTCATCAGCTATACTTGAAAAATCAAAGAGCTCAGAACCATCATTTGAAATATCATCACATACAAACCAGTTTGTTGGTTCGTTGTAAGTTGGGTTGGTACCAACCTCAATTGTAAATGAAGAGGTCGTGTAACAAGATTCGTCTGTAGTATTATCAATCCTCACATAAATTTGTTGTGGATTGCTAATGTTTTCATAGATGCTTGTTTTATCAATAGCATTCGTTTTATTATCGGCATCAGTTGGGTTAAGGTAGTAACTTACTGCTTTACCTGTTTGTCCGTCTAAAGCTTCGCTATCTTTGTTTTCAAATACAAATTGACCGATACCATCCGATACATCTTCACAAAACGTATATTGTTGTACATAGTTAGATAAATCTCCAACATATGGTAAGGTATTTACAATAATATCTAACGCTTCAATAGCATAACAACCTGTAGTACTATTTTCAACACGCATGTAAACAATCTCTGTTTGTGCGGAATAGTTAGCTAAACCTTGAATTTCATTTTCATCAGAACGCGCATCCGCTAAACTATTATGAAAGCTTACACTTCTATTAGGTGTAGCTAAAATAGAATTAGGAATACTATTGTTTAAGTTAATAATTGAAAAACCATCTCTATCAGCATCACAAATAATAATGTCTAAAGGTTTTTCGCTTTCTGGTGCTGGTAAAACCGTAACTTCAAATGAGTTATAATCAAAACAACCAGTTTCAGAAAATGTAATTCTAGGATATAATGTAAATGGGTTACTTACATTTACATAGTTATTAGGTAATGCATTGGTATTATCAATAGCATCTTGCTCTGTAAGGAAATAGGTGACTTCAAAACCATCTTCACCATTAGTTACATCAGCATTTAATGTGGATAAATTCGTAGTTGTTAAACCATCTTGGTCTTCATCACATACCGTTAAACTCACCACAGAATCAAATTGAATGATAGGATATAATACCAAGTCAAATTCAGCCACTTCAGTACACGTTAGACTTTCTAAGGTAATATAAATGGTTTGTGGGTTGCTTTGAGAATTATATGTTACACTTGGGTCAATAGCGTTAATTCCATTATCTCTATCTGTTTGTGTTTCATAAAATACGACGTTTACATCAGGCAGTTCATTGATGATGCCAACCGCAATATTTTCGAAATCAAATCCTTCTGTCCCATCGTCATCAACATCACAAACTGAAATATCTCTAATATTAGTCGCTGTTAATAATAGGTTGGTATGCAGCTCAATTGGTGTCGTAGAGGCACAACCAGAACTCGTGTTTTGTACTCTTATATATACAAGTTGTTCTTCAAAGTTGATATTTGCATAATTAGTATCATCTGCAATTGGGTTTAATCCAGAAAGTGCATCCTCTGGTGAGGTATGAAACGTTACTGTAACATCAGTTAAACCTTCTAGAACTTCTGGAATAATAGTGGTTAAATCAAAATTAGCAAAACCATCTAAATCCGTATCACAAGCATCGATATAATGTACTTCTGTGTTTATAACCGGACTGTCAATTACACTAACATTTAAAGTTGTAGTACTAATACAACCTGTTTCAGTATTTTTGACACTTACATATATTACTTCTGTTGGGTTGGTATTCGTATAAGGCATAGAATAAGCGTTGATGCCAGAAGTAGCATCTGAAGCAGAACTATGATAGCTAACTATAAGGTTGGGTTGTGAAAGTGTAATTTCAGAATCTTTATAAGCGTTTAAATCCATCGCCACTCTTCCGCTAACAGAACCCGCACTACAAACCTCTAGGTCTGTTGGGTTTGAAATTATTGGCAACCCATTTACAATTAAGTTAAATGTTGAAAATGCTAAACAACCATTTACGGTATCTTCAATTCTTACATGAATAGGTTGCGGATTCGCCGTATTTTGAATCGGACTTGTAATAGCGTTACTGTTGTTAATAGCATCAGCGTTATTATAATGATAAGAAATGGTATACGTTGATGAAGGAACAGAAGCAATAACTTCGGCATCTTTGGTTGATAAATCAAACGTTTCTAAGCCGTCACCACTTAAATCATCACAAAGTAAAAAGTCTGTTAAAGGATCAGAAGTTTGTGTAGAACTTAAAGTAATATCAATAGCATCTTCTATAACACAAGAATTTCCCGCAAGTGGCAACTGAACCTCTACACGATAGTTACCCGATTGTGATGCTGTTAGAGTCGATTGGTTGGCTGAAGGAATTTGTGAGTTATTGAAAAACCAAGAATAAACAGCATTAGGGTTGTCTATGTTTCCATCTAATTCAACACTGCTCGCACATGTAGAAAAATCTTCTCCTAAATCTACTGAAGCATTAAAACTATTTCCTTCAATAAATACAGCAGAGTCATAATTTTGATCATTCTGATCGGCAATAACAAGTTTAATTTGATATTGTACGTTTGGTTGAATAGCTGCAGTTGCAGAAAGTACAGTGGTTCTACCATTATAATTAGTGTCACCAAGATTATAACCTTCAAAATACTCATCATTTGAAGCAGGACAAAATCCTACAATTTCATCGTGAACCGTATTAGTGTTAACCGGTGTTGTGGTTCCTGGTATTAAAGCAATGTTGGTATAAGCGTCAGTAGTGCCAGCTTCTCTAATTAAGAAAGCAAAACCATCAGAATAATCACAAGGAAAATTACCAAAATATTCTTCCGAAGCTAAAATATAATTAAACTGTATCTGATTTGAAATTGATATAAATTCAAATTCTATTGATGTTGCATTTACAGTACCTGATATTCCTAAAGCGGTTTCAAGGTCACTATCTGTTAACCATGTTGCATCTCCTTCGTTTAATATAGTATTGTTTTGTCCGTTACCAGCAGATGTTGCATTTCCTGTGGTTAAGACAATTCCGTTTTCGAAAGGAAAGTTTGAATTAGATCGCTCAAAATAACCGTAACTACCAATTCCAATAGAAGATCCATTTGACGGAGAGTTAATGTTTGAGACTTCTACACAGCCTTGTATTAATGTGTTTTGAATTAAGTCTTGAGGTGAAACTGAGTTATCTACGGTTACTTGTTGTGAAAAAGAAATACTACAAATTAATCCAATAAATAAGCAGAGGGAGCGGTTTAAATAAGTCATTAGTTTCGGTTAAGGTTTACTATGTTAGTGTAGGGTAGATTTGGAGTCAACGCACACACGTTATTTAATATGGGCGAAAAGTAGATTAAAATAAGATGAAATACAAAAAAATACGTCAAACTACACTAAATGTTAACGTTTAGAGCCGAGAAAGTGGCTTTTAAGCTGATATATACAGCAAAAAGAGATTATTCTTACATATAAAATCATGACTATTTCAAACAGTTACGTAAGAAATATCTTAATTTGTATGCCAGTAATTTAATTTCATAATAGTATTAAATCTAAAATATAATTATAGATAATAATTAACTATTAAAGTTTGTGAGGGAATTTTTAATATGTGGAGGGAATTAGTAAAGAAATTTCACTAACAGGTATAAAATTAAAGTAACTAAAGGGTAATTGCAAAAAAATAAGATGAATGGACTAAAACTTTAACAATTCTTGAAAATTAAGACCTATTCTAGTAGTTTATGTATACCCATCCAACAAAAGGTTTATAATTTGGGTCATTTAAATTTAAAATATAATAGTACGTACCCACCGGTGCTTTGTTACCTTTATTGTTAAGTCCTCTATTTATTTTACCGAACCAAGGTTTTTCATTATGCCCAACAAAAATTAACGCTCCGTAGCGATTGTAAATTTGTAATTCGTGTTCTGTGAAAATATCATACAGCCCTTGGATATTAAACCAATCATTCTTTGTGTCACCATTGGGCGAGAATCCTTGAGGAATATACGGTGGACAATTTTCAACGGTTAAGTCAAACTGAAAAATATCATAACAAGGATCCCTTATTAATCTAACATATATGGTTTCAGGATTAGAGCCATTATTATAATCTGATGAGATAATAATAGAATTAACATTCATTTCTAAATCCTCTAATGAATGGTAAAACGTAATGTCGTCTTCATTATAATTTAGTGTGCTTAGGGCATCAAATAAATTGAAACTCGAAATTTCTAAACCTTCATTACAGCCCATTAGGTTAGGCAGTGGTATTATTTCAGAAACAATAAGTAAGTCAATAGTTTTAAATGTACTATTGTTGTTTTCATTAGATTCTGTAACCACACCAGTCATACTGCCATTATCATCCACTATGGCCACAATGGTAACATTAGGATTTATACTATCAGGTAACGTGAGGTAAACGGAATTACTTTCACTACCATTTATAGCAATATCATTTAGAGTTGCACTTATTTCAATAAAAAGACCATCACTATAGAATGCAATAGGAGTATTGGCAGGCAAAACATCGGTGCTATTTGTGTTATATACGGTGTAAAATAATTGAATGGTATTATCTCCGCAACTGACAGTGTTATTGTCAATAGTTATTGTGGCATCTGGTAGCTGACTATTTAAAACGGTGATAATATTATTTATCATTACAAAATCTTGACCAGAGGTAAGTGAGATCGTAGCTGAAGTATCACCAATATTGATATTATTCTGAATGCTATAAACATCAATATCCATATTGTATAGATTTGAATCACCTGTAAAAGAATTAGTACCATTAAAGGCATTGTTTGCAGGATTTAAGGGCGGGTTGCTAATAACACTTCCGTTAATAGTTAGTTGCTCATTAACGGCTAAAGATTTGTCACCTTCCCAAGCAATGAAACCAATTTTAGCATTTTCATTATCTAATACGTTTAAATTATCTAGTGTAATATTTAGGACATCAGGGACACTTTGTAACCCATCATAAACATTAAGTTGGTTTAGAGGTAAGTTATTATCTTCATAAATAATAGTTATTGCCCAGCCTCCAAAGTTGGTGCCTGTAGAACAGTATGGACCAATATCATTGGTAAGATCAAAATTAGAAACGCTGTAATTTGTGCTGCCTTGATCTAAAATTATTGAAGTCACATCGGCAAATGCAGCAAAGAAAACACGGTCAGCATCTAAAGCATCACTAAATGTGCGTTCTGCAGTAATATCTATATTGTTTAATGAAATATTAAAATCCCCAGTATGCGAACCTGCCCAATATAAATAGGCCGCAACTACATTTTGGTCACTATTTAATGATAAGTTTGCTGATGATGATGTTAAAATGGTACAAGGTCCAAAACTACCATTCTCAACGGTATTCATTGTATTGCCAATAGCTGTATAATCAAATCTGCCGTTAAATTGCTGGTACAAGGAAACATCTTGAGCAAATAATGGTTGTGTTATGCTAAATAAGAATAAACATACTATGTAATAAATGTTTTTCAAATTACGAGATTGGTCAAACGAAAATACAATTTTTAAAATTACCGTTTCAACGAAAAATGATTGGTAAATGTTCGTCCATCTTGAAGGTCAACTTTAAACCAATAATCACTATTTGGCATCACTTTACCGTTAAATGTTCCGTCCCAACCGACACTAAGCGGATCTAGCTCTTTTAATAGTTTGCCATAACGGTCAAATATCAACACAGAAGAATTGGATTGAAAAAGAGACGAAATCCCCTTTACTTGCCAATGATCATTTTTGGCATCGGCATTTGGCGTAAAGAATTTAGGGAAACCGATCACAGAAACTAAGGCGTCTGCGACCCCACAATTATTTTTATCTCTAATGTAAACAGTGTAGAGTCCTGGAGCTACATCTTGGAAAGTCGTGGCATCTTGGTAAGGACCATTACGATTATCTAGCGCATATTCATAATCTCCTTCACCACTTACAAAAACGGAGATCGTATTATTCTGAGTAGCATCAATAACTTCAATATTCGAAACTGTAGCAATATTTGAAGGTAAAACAGTTACAGTTCTATCTTTAAAACATCCATTCGTATTGGTGACTCTTACTGTATAAGTTCCTGGTGCATTGATTTCTATGGTAGAGGTGTCTTCTCCCGTTGACCAGTCATAGTAGTAATTGTTAGGAATATCATCAATAAGCCCACCATTAATAGTTATCGTGTCGGGAAAAAAGTTGAGACAATATTGTGTTTCAAATGTGGTTTCAATATTAGGGAGTCTAAAAACAGTAAGTTCTATTTCGCTAATTCCATAACAGGCATTAACATTTTCTACACGTCCATAAATGGTTTGATTATAAGCCACAGTATTAGTGAAAGTAGTACCAAGTGGATTGCTTTCAGTTAAAGCCTCTTCGTAAGTTTCATAATATACCACATCTAAATTTGCAGGGGAGCCAGCTAATATCTCAGCGTTGCTATCACCAAGATTAAATTCCATAAAACCGTCTTCAGTGCCATCTGTATCACATAACGCGATGTTAGCGTTGTTAGTGGAGGTTGTACTAACTTCTAGAGAAATTTCACTAAAGTTAACACAGCTTGTATTAGTGTTGGTGACTCTAGTATAAATAATTTGTGGGTTAAAAAAATTATCAAAAGAACTACCGTCAATAGCGTTTGATTGATTCTCAGCATCAACCTGAGAGAGGTAATATTCTATAGTTGCATTTGGGTCTCCTTGTGTAATTTCATCCGATGCTTGCGTAATGTTAAATGTTGTAAATCCTTCAGGAATACCATCTTCATCACACTGTATAAGTGAAACGTTATTAGCCACTGGTTTAGGGTTAACAAAAATATTAAAAGAGGTAAAACCAATACAGCCAGAATCTAAATCTTCAATTCTAACAAATATTTCAGTTGGAGTAGGGGTAGCAGTTCTATAATTAAGAGGCAGGGCTGACATTAATGTTTCTGCATTTGCTTGGCTTAAATGATAGCTAATAGCATAATTGGTACCTGCAATGCCGTCAATAATTTCTTGAGACTTCACATTAAAATCAAATGTAGAAATACCGTTTTGCTCGTTTCCATCTAAATCATCATCACAAATATTATAATCTGTAGTGGCATTAAAATTAGTAAGTACCGAAACATTTATATCAAAATCATTAATAATATAACAACCCGTCGTTAAGTTTTCTATTCTTACATATATAGTCTCAGTACTAGATGTGTTATTGAAAATATTGCCTAAACCATTTACATTAATGTTGGCATCACTTTCAGATTTATGATAGGTTACCATAACATCTGATTCTCCATTAATAATATCTTGAGTTAAAATGTTGAGGTTAAATTCTGTGATATTATCATCATAAGGAGCTGTAGAATCGCAAACTTCTAGGCTTGGTAAACTGATTGTAGTGGTATTATTAACCAAAGGGTTTGATGGTGCTTCTGGAAAAGAAGCTGTACCAGTCCACTCTAATGAAAACGGACTATTACCAACCGGTCTATCAATTACAATAAAGTAGCTTTCGCCTGCTAAGACATCAATAGCGCTTACGAAACTATCCCCGGCTGCACCTGGTCCATCAGATGTTTCTGTAGATGTAGCGTTTAATCCTGTTCTATTATTTCCTTGGTTAGCTGCCGCAGGATTTGTAGTGGAACATCTAATGGCTTGTCCGATATTACCACAGCTTACATTAGGTCCAAAAACGAAGAAATCATAATCTTCACTAATATTAGAACTACTCGGAGTCAGAGTAAATGCCAGTGTCCCATCCGTAGCTATATTAACTTCTAGCCAAATACTATTGTTTTCTTGACTTCCACAGGTATTAGAATTGTTTAGTTCTTGCGTACCAACACCATTTACATCTAAACTAAAATCAGAATTGCCACATACTGTTACGGCAAATTGGCAATCATTAGGTTGTTGGGCATAAATAAGTGTACAACAAAAAAAGCACCAAATCAATACTATAGCTTTTTTTATGAAATTAGGGGTATTCATCATCGTTTTAATGTAAAGTGATTTGTAAATGTGCGTCCGTCTTCTAAGGTTACTTTAAACCAATAGTCGCTTGTTGGCATTTTTTCTCCGTTGAAGGTACCATCCCAACCAAGACTTAGAGGGTCGAGTTCTTTTAAAAGTTTTCCATATCTATCAAAAATTAATACAGTAGAATGTGCTTGAAAATCATTAGTAATACCATAAACCTGCCAAAAATCGTTTTTAGAATCATTATTTGGCGTGAAAAATTTAGGAAAACCAATAACCGAAACTAAATCTTCTACAATGCCACAATTATTTTTATCACGAACATAAACGGTATATAACCCTGGTTCAATATTATTAAAGGTATTGCTATCTTGGTAAGGGCCGTTAATAGCATCGATCGCATATTCGTAAACTCCTTCGCCATTCACCATTATAGAAATAGAATTGTTCTGAGACGCATCAATCACTTCAATTTGTGAGATGGTGGCTATATTAGATGCTAAAACAGTAATCGTTCGGTCTTTAAAACAGCCATTGGTATTAGAGACTCTAACATTGTAAGTTCCTGGCGCATTTATTTCAATTTCAGATGTGTTTTCTCCGGTAGACCAATTGTAATAGTAGTTACTAGCAGAATCGTTTATAATCCCTCCATCTAACAGAATTGTTTCTGGCGAGAAATTCAAACAATAGAACGTTTCAAATTCAGTTTCAATATTTGGTAATTCAAAAACAGTTAAGGCGATTTGACTTATACCATAACAAGCACTGGCATTTTCTACTCGTGCATAAATAGTGTGTTGGTAAGGTATGGTATTGGTATATGTTGCACCGATAGCAT
This sequence comes from Winogradskyella pacifica, assembly GCF_003386275.1. Classification (NCBI taxonomy): domain Bacteria; kingdom Pseudomonadati; phylum Bacteroidota; class Flavobacteriia; order Flavobacteriales; family Flavobacteriaceae; genus Winogradskyella; species Winogradskyella pacifica. Next base: position 112,128 of record NZ_QREI01000003.1, read on the forward strand.
TAGTTTCTAATAAGGCATCATCATAGGTTTCATAATACACTACATCTAACCCTACAGGGGAGTTGGCTAAAACTGTAGCGTTAGCATCGGTAAGATTAAATGTCATAAATCCATCTTCGCTGCCGTCTGTATCACATAAAGATAAACTTGCGTCGTTTGAAGAGGTTGTACTAATTTCTAAAGTAATTTCACTAATGTTGGCACAGTCGGAATTTGAATTTGTGACTCTTGCATATACGGTTTGAGGGTTGAAGTAATTGTAAAAGGCATCCGCATGAATCGCGTTTACTTCATTTTCAGCATCAGTTTGAGAGGTGTAAAAATCAACACTTGTATTTAATGCGTTATCTGTAATCTCGCCGATACTTTCTTTCAAATTAAAAATAGTGAAACCTTCAGGAATACCATCTTCATCACATTGAATAATTGTAATATCATTGGCTACAGGAATAGGATTAATTACCACATTAAAAGAAGCTGTATTAAAGCAATTAGTGTTTAGCGTGTTTTCTACTCTAACAAAAATAGTGTCGTTAATTGCGTTTGTATTGGTGTAATTAAGTGGCAATGCGCTGGTGTTTGTATCTGCATGATCTTGTGAACCATGGAATGTGATATTAAGGTCTGTTTCCGGTTGAGCGTCTCTAAGCGTTGGAATGATATCTCCAAGTGCTATTGTGGCAATACCGTCCATAACATTGCCGAGATTATCACAAAACTCAATGGTGTTTAATGTTGGAATTTGAGGTGTATTAAATACTTCAATATCAAAAGAATTGACAGCAAAACAATTGGTGTTGCTTGCGTTATCTACACGGACAAATAGGGTTTGTGGATTAGCCGTATTGGTGTATGGAAACGTTAATTCATTTTCCCCAGAGTTTGCATCCTCGGGTGTTTCATAGTAGCTTACATTATAGTCTAAAGCGTCTTGGGTCAATAACGCTTCAGGATTTTTAGTTGTAAAATCGAAGCTTGTAAATCCGTCGTTGTCATTATTATCGCAAACGAAAACATCTGAAAGTGGATGTGCCACAGGAATTTCAAAAACACCAACAACAGCACTACCTGTTATTGGACATTCACCATTGTTCTGTTCAATATAAACTTCATAAAAACCAGGAGTATCCACTCGTAATTGGGCTGATGTTTCAGCTAAAGGAACTCCATCAAAGGACCAAACATAATCCGCACCAGCAATGTCATCAGCTTGTAATATGTAAGTATCATTGGTGCATAATTTTAATTCGGTAGTACTAATACCATTTCTAATAATATCCGTTTCAGAATTAAATAAAGATTGGATAAATGGAGGTAATCCAATTGTACTAGTGTTTTGATTTGAGCCATTAATATCTAATAATATCCCGCGTTCGTTGTAATCAGCTGCCGATCCATCAGCTTCAGGATTATTAATGATACCTAAATATTTTGAAATTGTGGGATTGCCATTATAGCTTAGATTTGCTCTATAAATACGTCGATCAATACCTAATTGCAACGCACCAGCAGAAACATCGTTAGAGGAATGAATGACTTGTAGCGAATTAGGAATATCATCGCTTTCTAAATTCCATTGTAATATATGGCTGGTACCGTCACCAGAAGCTCCTTCGCTCATTGTGGCATATACTTTTCTGCTTTCTGCAGAAAATTCTACACCATAAGGACTATTTCCGTTTTGTGAACTGTAAAGTTCTAATGGATTGGATATCGTTCCGGTTTCGTTATTAAAATCGTATAAAAAAACATTGCCAGGCGCATTGTTACCCGCAAGTATAGCTTCACCATAATTGGCAGCAACTAGTTTAGACCCATCAGGTGAGGATTTAATGTATCCTAAAGAATTTCGTCTATACCCTTCAATAGGAATATAAGGACCAACTTCTGAGATAACAGGCGTAGATTGTACGCCATTGATGCCAATTCTAAATGCGTAAAATTTATTACCCAAATGCGTAATCACCCAAAAGGACGAACAATCTTCAGCACGAACAGCCGTAATTTTTTCTGAACTTTTATATTGAACTTCTAACGGAATAGATGCATCATAGGTTACTAAATGTATATTCTTTTCTCCGGCATCTACATCTCCTAAGCCAGCATTTAAAGTCATGTCTATTAATGAATAGTTAAAACCATTGTTATAGCCATCATCTTGAGACGGAATAGTTCCTCCTCCTTCATAAGTACCAGTGTATTGATTAGGATATGTGCTTGCATTATTATGATGCGGCTCATCTACGGTAAAAAGGTAATACTTGTCGGGGTCTTCAGGTTTAGGAACAATGAGACCAGAAGAAGTACTAGATGGATCGCCTAATAGCCCGGTGCCACCAAAGTAATCACCATTTGCCATAATTTGATGATTTCTATTCCATACGGTTCTTCCGTCAGAATAAAATAATAAATTCCCATCAGAATCGGCAATAGAAGTACAACCCTCTAACGTATCTACTTGGCCATTAGTTATTGCAGTTACAGTCCCTGTTTCGGCATTAAATTGTAGACCAGCGTTACGGCCAAAATACCAAAATGAAGCCTCACTTTGAGCAAAAAGATGAGCACTAATAAGTAATAATAAAATTAAAAAGGTCCTTTTCATAAGAGCTTAATGTGAATATTACACATCAGGCACACAATATAGCAACTAGAACATAAAAACCCTAAGATTTAACGGTGTATAATTGTAAACCAATTTTTTACAAATCTCTCTTTTTTAGCAACTGAAAAGATAAAAATACGAATAATGCCGTCCAACCTAAAACGATAGCAATCTCATACCAATGTACAGCATAGTCGTACATAATATCCGTTTTTTCTGGGAATTTAGTCATTACAATACGTTGTATAGGTTGATTGATAAGGTTGTACATGGATTCTAGAGGTAAAAAACCTTTGACCTTAAATGCTGTTTCTACAGTTCCGGATACATAGACTGCTGCCCAAAATATTAACCACTCCACGATGTAAAGCACTACCAAGAACGCTAAAGCAAATGCAGAACGTTTTACCAACATGCCGAAAAATAAACATAGACTGAAGAATCCAACGAGCTTTACAAAATAGGCTAGTAAAAATTCAACTTCTCTAAAAATAATAGTGGCTTCCGTATAACTTGAATAGTACATTCCAATTAAAAATGTGGCAGCGCCAATAAGTACGGTGGCACACAATGAGAAAAATACAATTGTATAGAATTTAGAAAGTATAAATTCTTTCTTACTTAAACCATCTATTAGGTTTTGTTTTAAAGTTTTGTTACTGTATTCGTTACCAATCATACTTACGACGACAATAGCAAAAAAGAACTTAAAATAAGAGGCGAAAAAGGTAGTGATATGCCAAATAATTGGAAAATTAAAAATACCTAACTCACCTAATTCGAGAGTGAAAAAGCCGAAAAAATTTATTTTAATGGATGATAAAATAAGTACTGTAAATGGTAAAATAAAGGAGATAAATATTAAAACAAGGCTGACTTTATTAAGCCAAAGTTTTTGAAATTCTATTTTTATAAGACGTAACATATTTGATTGGTTTTGCGCACTCTCAAATGATGAGAATTATGCTGTTCTTTGATTGGTTTATTGGTTGTCTGTGAGTTGTAAGAATTGCTCTTCCAAACTTTCTTTACGTTTTACGAGGTGTGATAGTAAAATACCTTTGTCAAACATTAATTTATTAAAATCGGAAGCCGACATTGGTTCGTTTAAGAAAGCAGTAATCAATTCTCCTTCAACTTTTATTTTACCAATATTTGAATGTAACTCTAATAGGCCTATAAGTTCTTGATGTTTTTCAGATTTTAATTCGAAAAAACCATGACTATTAATCATTTCATCTACACGACCTGCATATAATTTTTCTCCTTTACGAAGCACAACCACATGCGAGCATACTTTTTCAACTTCATCCAAAAGGTGAGAAGCCAAAAGAATAGTTGTACCATTGGCAGCAATATCTTTTATAATTTGTCGTATTTGATGGATTCCTTGTGGATCTAAACCGTTAGTAGGCTCATCTAGTATTAAAATTTCTGGGTCATTAAGTAGGGCAGAAGCGATAGCTAAACGCTGTTTCATCCCTAAAGAATAAGTTCTGAACTTATGATCTTTTCTATCTAGCAATCCGACGACAGCAAGTTTTTCTTCAATTTTACTTCGATCCACTCCTTTTATACGGCAAACTAATTTTAAATTTTGTTCAGCCGTCATGTACGGATAAAAGTTTGGACGCTCAATGATTGCACCAACTTGCTTTAAGGCATCGTGAGTTGAGGTATTGCCATCAAACCAATGAAAATCGCCATGTGTTTTGTTCACCACATTTAGAACGATACCTAAAGTTGTAGATTTACCACTTCCGTTAGGACCTAAAATGCCGTAGACATTGCCTTTGTTAATTGTAAAGCTTAGGTTTTTTACGGCAGTGAGATAACCGAATTTCTTTGTAAGATTATTGATAGTAAGGATTGGCTCCAAAATGACTGGTTTTTGAGATGCTGAAGTAAGTTCAGCAAAAGTTGGTTATGTTTATAAGACGATTAATGCTTTTATTTGTTACACGGATTTTTATTTTATAATAATTAATTGGTCAAAATTATTGATTTAATTCGTTTCTAGATCTTTGAAAGATAATTTAATCAAATTTAAAAGTAACTTTTATTATTCATTTTAAAACCCTTAAATTTATCACATGAGTGAGGATTTAAAAATATCAAAACGAAAACCAACATACCCTGTTTCTGAAAAATTGGATACGTATTTATCTAAATATAGAAGAAATATAGATTTACCTATTTTCTATTCTGATTTATTACGCTTTCAAGGTTCTGTGGTTGTTTATGACAAAGATGATGTTGATACGCTTTGGGTGCGCGTGTATTACAATGGATTTGAGCGCGAAGAAATTGATATTAGTTTAAAACAAGTATACTCAAATTTAATTTCAGATGGTGGTACTAGCATCTTAAAATACCTTAGTGTTGATGCCATTGATTTTTGCACATTCGGTAATTCTAAACCTTTCAGAATAAAAGTGAGAAATATTCTCAATGATAATTTTACTTATTTTTATGTCAAAACAGCTGATGCATCACGAGTTTATGGATTAGAATTAGAGCAGATGCTATCGCCATATCAAATTAATTTTTTGGTTTGTAAGGATACGTTGATTGAAGAGCATATTGCAGGTATTCCGGGGGATGAGTTTATAAAGAATATGTTACCCAATTGTAGTTCGTCTGAAAAAGCGCAAATAGCCAAAGAGTTTGTGAAGTTTAATGAACGTTGTTTAATTCGGCTTTTGGGAGACATGCGTTCTTATAATTATGTCATTGTTCCAACACACGATTTTGATCATGTCGTTTTTAAAATTAGAGCCATTGATTTTGATCAGCAATCGTATGAGGGTAATCTTAAGATTTATAGGCCGCAATTTTTTAAAGAGAACTTTAAGATGGTCGAATTGGTGCGTGAAAAAATTCAACACGAATCCATAGATCAGTATAAAATTGAGGAACGCTCTATAGTTGCCAAGCGAATGATTAGTTACCGCTCGCGATTAAAAGCATTATTAAATTGTATGGAAGCGGACGAAATATCGATCCCGAAACATATTGAAATACTAAAAGAAGATATTTACAACTACACCCTTGATATTAACTTTAAAAAAAGCAAAAACATGGGTGAAGTTTTAAAAAATGCACTTGATTTTGTAAAGCGCAACTATGAGGATGTTAATTTAAAGCGATTTAGTTAATTCCAATTTTCATCAAAGTCTAAATCACTGTAATCATCAATATCTAAGTCGTCTTCAAATTCATTATAGTCGTCATCATCTTCTTCAGCTTCAAACGTTTTTTCTGGAGCTTCATCAGGAATTTGACCATGAACAAACATTAGATTCGGGTAATCCGTACCTTCTGCTTCTTCGACGATTTCACCTAGTTCGACATAAAACGTCCACATATTCATAAAATCGTAAAGGTATATGAGACGTGTAGATGCTTCGTGAATAATAGAGTTGATAACCGTTTCGTTCATCATCTTTACTTCATTACCAGCTTCGCTCATGTCCATCATAGCGATTTCTTCACCTTGATTCCACTGCTCATCACTTACATAAAATGAAGCCATTTCCATACCATCAAACCCAAAAGATTGCGTAATGGTATTGTGTAAATCTTCCATAGTGTCATTTTCGCGTATTTCTATATCGCGGAACACATCATCTTCGGTATCGTTATCTAGGATAATTCTAAATCTATAAATCATGCTGCAAAGTTAAATCATTTTTAATTATTTCGTAAAGCGATGTAAGGTAAATGTCATAGCACTTAACAAAATAAATGCACCTACTTGATGCAGTACACCTAACCATACCGGAACTGCTAATAACAACGTAAAAACGCCTAATAAAAATTGAACACCTACCATTACTAAGAGTAAGTTAATCCCTTTCTTCTGAAAACCGGTAAGTGTCATTTTATTAGCTTTGTACCAAATGGCGAGTATAAAAATCACCACGACATAAGCCAAAGTTCTATGCACAAATTGAACACCACTTTTACCTTCTAAAAAGTTGAGGTAAGTTGGGGTGTGTTCAATATAAACGGTTTCGTGAATCCATTTGCCTTCACTCATTAATGGCCAATGGTTATGAATCCAACCAGCATCTAAACCAGCCACGAAAGCACCATATATAATTTGAAGGATAAGAACGGCTAAACCAATTCTAATAAAATTTCTAAATTTTTTATCGATGACTTTTTTCTTAGGAAACATTAAATCTAAAGCCACCCAAAACGTATAAGCAAAGGTTAAGAATGCGGTGGTTAAATGTGCTGCTAATCTAAAATGACTCACATTAGGCTCATCTACTAAACCAGATTTTACCATATACCAGCCCAAAAAGCCTTGAAAACCTCCTAAAAGAAGTAGCACAATTGATTTTTTTATAATAGATGCTGAAAGGCGTTTTTTGATTAAAAAGTAGATGAAAGGAATTATAAAAACTAAACCTATAAATCTCCCAATAACTCTATGAATCCATTCCCAAAAATAAATATCTTTAAACTCTTCTAAACCAAAGTGATTATGTAGTTTTTGATATTCAGGGTATTGTTTATAAAGTTCGAAAGCTTCATTCCATTCTACCTCATTCATTGGTGGAATGGTTCCTGAAATTAACTTGTAATTTGAAATAGATAAACCTGAATGTGTCAGTCTGGTGATACCGCCAACAATAACCATTATAAAAATTAAAGCACAACCTGTCAATAACCAGTATATAACTGCCTTATTTTCTTTTGTTTGATGAGCCATAAATACAAGAATTAATATTATTTTACTGCTTACTGCTTACTGCTTACTGCTTACTGCTTACTGCTTACTGCTTACTGCTTACTGCTTACTGCTTCAAGTCCTAGTTTTTTACCCTTCTCCAACATCAACTCAAAAGCGGCTTCATAGTCATTAGGAATCTCTCCTTCTAAAATGGCTTCTTTTATCGCCTCTTTTATGATTCCGATTTCTCTTGAAGGCTTTAAATTAAAGGTTTCCATAATTTCTTCTCCAGAAACTGGTGGTTGAAAATTACGAACTTGGTCGCGTTCTTCAACTTCAACAATTTTAGCTCTTACCTTCTGAAAGTTATTATGATATTTTTTGAATTTTTTTGGATTCTTTGTAGTGATATCAGCTTCACATAGCGTCATTAAATCTTCAACATTATCTCCTGCATCAAACACCAAACGTCTTACTGCGGCATCTGTTACTTCGGTAGCTAGTACTATTGGTCGCGAACTCATAAAAACCATTTTTTGAACAAATTTCATTTTGTCATTCAATGGCATTTTTAAACGTTTGAAAAGTTTATAGACCATTTTAGACCCTACAAATTCGTGAGCATGGAACGTCCAACCGATTTTTTTATGAAATTTTTTCGTTGGTGCTTTTCCTATATCGTGTAATAATGCAGCCCAACGCAACCAAAGATTATCAGTGGTTTTAGCAATATTATCAACGACTTCTAGGGTGTGATAAAAATTATCTTTATGCCGCTGGCCTTCAATTTCATCAATACCTTTTAAGGCTGTTAATTCTGGTAAAATATAATCTAATAATCCTGTTTTCTCTAAATGAATAAATCCGATAGAAGGTGTTTTACTCTCTAGAATTTTGTTGAGTTCAACCACAATACGCTCTTTAGTAATAATGGTTATACGCTCTTTATTATCGGTAATAGCTTTAAGAGATGCTTCTTCAATTTTAAAATTTAGCTGTGTTGCAAAACGAATCGCTCGCATCATGCGCAACGGATCATCACTATAGGTAATATTCGGATCTAAAGGAGTACGAATAATCTCTTGGTCTAAATCACTAAGACCATTAAAGGGATCTAGAAGCTCACCGAAATTGCCTTCATTCAAACTTAAAGCTAGAGCGTTAATGGTAAAATCGCGACGGTTTTGGTCATCTTCTAAAGTGCCGTTTTCAACCACCGGATTTCTACTGTCTTCATTATAGCTTTCCTTACGCGCACCAACAAATTCAATTTCAATATCCTCGTACTGTAACATGGCCGTTCCATAAGTTTTAAAAACTTGAACTTTTGGTTGATTCGGTAAGTTTTTAGCGACTTGTTTTGCTAATTCAATACCACTTCCAACAGCAACCACATCAATATCTTTTGCATTTCCACGTTCTAAAAAATAGTCGCGTACAAAGCCTCCAATAACGTAACTTTCTACCTGCAATTCTTCTGCAGATTGAGTGATATATTTAAAAATAGGGTGTTTTAATCCTTGTTTGTGATTCATAAGATAATTGAAACTACAGGTGCTCTATAAATGAATTAAAAAGTAACTGTATTTTTAGCTGTGCAAAGATACGACACGTGACTAATCTTTTAAAATGAATACTGCCCTTTTTGGGGTACACAAATTAATTTAAGATTTAGCGATGAAATAGGGGAGTGGAAAAAAACAATGCACTAAAACTTTAAATGTTTAATATCTTGTTGTGCTTTTTCAAAATCTTCAGGTTTTCCGATGTCTAACCAATAATTTAAAATCGGGTAATTGACAATTTTTTTATTCTTAGCCAATAAGATTTCAATTAAATCTGTAGCATCAAAAAAGTCGTTTTCCGGAATAAACTCGAAACACTCCTTTTTAAACATATAAATACCAGCGTTTGAATAATAGGTGTAAGATGGTTTTTCCTTTAAATCGGTAACAAAATCAGCTTTGGTTTCAACGACTCCATGTGGAATATTAACTTTATAAGGTATGGTTGCAATTAATGCATCTCCTTTTTTTGAAAGAAAATTATTGAAAACCGCTTCGAAATTGACGTTAGTGAGTAAATCTGCATTCATCACTAATATATAATCATTTGTAAAATGTTCTATAAGTTTTAAAGCACCAATAGTCCCTAAAGACTTTGATTCTTTTATGAAATTAAAATGAATTTTATGTTTATTGTTTTCTTTAAAATAAGTGATGATCTGATCACTTAAATAATTGACAGCGATGTTTATGTTCTTAATTCCGGAAGATGCGAGGTGATCTGTGTTATATTCAATTATGGGTTTATCGCCTATTTTTAAAAGCGGTTTTGGAGTGTTTAGGGTGAGTGGCATTAAACGTTCTCCTTTTCCACCAGCCATGATTACAACATCAATTTTGTTATGCATCAGTTACATTTTATGATCTAAATACTTACCTGTTTCCTTATGGTTAAAGTTCGGTAATATTTTATAAAATAATTGGGTTAAATCTTCTTTTGTCCAAGATTGTTTTATCTGTAGTTCTTTTATGCCATTTAAAAATGTATCGAGTTCTTTACTGTTATCGCTTACAAGTTTGTTTTCGATTATACCAATGGTATTAAAACGTTCTATGTCTATGGTATCTTGTTCTGTAAAGAATTCTTCAAATTGTTTTTCGCCTGTAGTATCACTTTTTGTCAATAAATAAGGCCATTGTCCTATTTGAGGTAAGGATTTGGAGAGTAACCTTGCTTCATTTTCGTTGTGGCATAAATAAGGGTCGTAACCAAGTCCCTTAATGTATTTTATAGCAATATCAGCGAAGCTAATTGAGTGTAAGTGTTCGTTAAGTTGTGGGAAAAATATTTCATTATTCTCGCCAAAAACACACGACATTAAACAAAGTTCACCAGATTCTTTTGGTGTTATAAAGTATCGTTTTATATCGTTTGGAGCTACAATAGGCTGTTGTTTTTTAATCCGTTGCTCAAAGCTATATAATAAAGACCCATCGGAACATGCCACATTTGCAAAACGCGCAGTAGAAATAATGATGTCTTTGCTTTTTTGCATTAGAAAAAGTTCCATAATGCGTTTTGACGCTCCCATCATATTTACAGGATTTGTAGCTTTATCTGTGGAGACACAGAAATATTTTTTTACGCCGTGAGCAATGGATTGTTCAATGGTTTTTTTAGTATTCAAGATATTAACATCAATCATGCGCATTAAAGTAAAAGCATCTTCTTCGCTTCGCACATGTTTTAATGCAGAAAGGTTTAATACATAATCATAATTACCGTCTGAAGCAATAAACGCATCATATGCCATAGAGCCAATATCTAAAGCGAAGGTTTTAAAATCACCATCAATATAACCATAAGAACTTCGGATATCCCTTACCAATTCAACCAAATTATTTTCACTAATATCTACGATGTGAAGTTTCTTCGGTTGACGGTTAAAAATTTCTTTAGTAATGGCTTGGCCAATTGTGCCTGCTCCACCAAGGACTAGGAATTTAGAGGAGGAAATAATGTTTTTTAATGCGTCAGTGTGCATCTCTACATCATGTGCAAATAATTCGTTCTTTCTACCGATAAGATCTAACAACTGCATTTAAAGTATTATTTATTGTAAATTTAAGATAATGATTTTATAATTTTAGGGAATAACATTAGGAGTTATTAAAACGCCTAGTTTTAAAGTAAAAATAGCGATTTCGATTTAACTTGTAAATACAGAATAGAATATAAAAATATGATTATTTTTGTCAATTAAAGTGACTTATAATAACACGTAAAACAAGTGATTAAACGGTTTAACTATCGTTGATTATACCTTTGTGAATAGAACAAAAAACATACACGATAATTTTAAGCAGCATGAAGCGTTTTTAGACGATATCATTACCAATTATGATATTAAAGGCGAAGATTATGGCAATCAAAAAAGAAATTCTTTAAAGCTTTTTAAACTCGAAGACAAAACACTCAACGTTAAGTCTTTTAGAATACCAAATGTCGTTAATCAGGTTGCTTATCGATTTTTACGAAAAAGTAAAGCGCAACGCTCTTTTGAATATGCAAAAGAACTTCAGAAATTGGATGTAGGAACTCCACAGCCTGTTGCGTATTATGAATATAAATCGCTCTTTCTGTTTAATAAGAGTTACTATATTTCAGAGCAATTAGAATGTGATTTAACCTACCGAGAGCTTCTTACAGATTTTAATTATCCCAATTACGAAGCTATATTACGAGCATTTACAAGGTTTACATTTCAGCTACATGAAAAAGGAATTATGTTTCTAGATCATTCTCCAGGTAATACCTTGATTACCGTTGATAATGATTCGTATGAGTTTTATCTTGTAGATTTAAACCGAATGAAATTTTTACCAATGGATTTTAGTGCGAGAATGAAAAATTTCGCAAGACTATCTAAGTACAAAAATATGGTGGAAATTATGAGTGATGAATATGCCAAATGTTATGGGAAACCATACGATGTTGTATTTCATGCAATGTGGGAAGAAGTACAAGAGTTTAGATCAAAAATAAGACGTAAAAAGAAGATGAAGAAGCTACTTAAGTTTTGGAAATAGATGTTGTTTTTCTTTTTTAAGTTCTCTTAATTTTGCATATTTTAAAAAGGTAAGATGACCAGTTTGATAGCAGATCATAAAACCATTAAATCCATCTAAGAACCCGAAGCGTAACACATACGCCTTAAAAAATGCCCAACTAGGATTCCATATTAATTTATAGAAAGGCGCTGTTTTACCAAGCTCGAAATAGGCATTTGCAGATATGGATGAAAAGGACTCCATCTTTAAATTAAATTCAGAATATGATTGGTAGGTAAGATGTAGTATATCTCCTTTAAGGTGTCCCGTTTTTCCCAGGGACTGAATAACAATCCTGTCATGTGGATTAATACCTTTCCATTGCGCTTTTCGTTTATCAAAAACGCGTAATTTTTTGTTAGGATACCAATCAGAATGTTTAATCCATTGTCCACAAAAATTATTAAAACGGTTGGCATAGTAACCGTCAAATATCCAATTCGATTTGAGGTCAATTATAGATTTTTGTAATGTTTCAGACAAGGATTCGTCACCATCTAATGATACTATATGGTCGTAGCTAGCTTGTGATAATGCAAAATTCTTTTGTTCTATATAACCTAAAAATTCTTGTTCAATAAACACAACATTATATTTGGTGCAGATGGCTTTCGTTTTGTCTGTTGAAAACGAATCAACAACTACAATTTCATCTGCAACATTTATAAGAGACTTGAGGCACTCTTCAATATACCGATCTTCGTTAAATGTTATAATGACAGCAGATAGTTTTATCATGGGTATTTTTTATTGCGTGTAAAATTAATGATTTTTATGGTTATGAAGTTGATGGTTTCATATCGTAAAAGGTTTCTCGTTTTTTTTATTATAATGCATTATTGTTTAATTGTATATGGCTTAGAATAACTCTTTAATGTAAAATAGCCCAGGCGTTTTCTAATTTTATACTTACGAATTAAATTGAGTGGTTTGTTTTTTAAATGACTTTTATCTTCGTGTAGAAAAGATATACAAGTTTCAACAACGCGTTTGCTAGATTTGCCATCAAAATACGGGTGTAATTGATTAATAAATGTATTAATATTTGTAATCAACTCTTCAGGATAATTTAGAGCTTCATCAAAAGCGCTTTCTATAGCATTTGCAGTTTCAATATTTATTAAATAGTCATGATTAAATGTATGTCTATAAGTCACTACAGGTTTTAGTTGAATTAAAAATTCTTGAATAGCAGACGTCGTATCTGCAAACATAATATCGGCTTTTTTTAACAGAGGAGCTAAATCGGTAGTGTTATAATAGGTGAAATGATTGCCGTTTAAATTTTCCCATTTATCTTTTATATCATTAGGCAACTTAGGGTGGAGTACCATGAGAAAATTATATTTTCCTGAGGCAGCTAATTGTTGAATGGTTTTAAAAACATCATCATGAAGTGCTAAACTCAACCGTTTGCTAAATGTAGAAGCAATCATTATCGTTGGCAAGCTGTTTTTTTCTTTTTCAACAATAGGGAACAAAGGGTCTACCTTGCTCCAACCTGTTTCTTTCACTTCGAAATATTGGTGTTTTTTTTGTAGTAATTTAAAAACAGAAGTTGTTGACGGTCCTTGCGTACAGTATAAATCGAAAAAACCACGTAATCTAAAATGGGCAAATTTATTATTTCCCTCTGGTCGTTTTTGAGCATTAAAGCCATGAAAAATTTGCACTTTCAAACCCGAAATAAAATCAGGAACATCATTGGTTGCCGCCAGTACAATATCAGGCTCATAATTTACGACACTTTTAATAGTATCTAAGACATTGTTTTTTCCTTGTAATGCCGTTTTACCATCGTCAAGGTCGCTAAACCACATCACGCTATCTCCTCTGCTTAAAATTTCTTTTTCCAAAGGAGTCCCTATAGGTAAAGCATAACTATAAGATATATATATTAAAAATTTATAATGCATTCTACTTTTATCTTTAATGCCGTAAGTGTTTAGCGCATACGCTTTTCTAACCAACCTAAAATATAATCTAAAATGTGTGGAGGACTACGATCTAAACTTTGAAGTCCTAAGAATAATTTCCCTTTAGACTTTACATTCAATTTGAATCGGTACCAATACAACGGTTTTTTATACGATCTAAAATACATGAGTTGTAAATCACTTTGGAAGTGACAGGTCTTATTTTTTATTTCTAAATGATTTGCTAAGCCTTGAGGTGTAAACTGAGTTGTTTTTCTAAAACGATGTTTAATGTTTTCTATAAGGACGTCCTCGTTGGCATTAAAATAGGTTTCAAATGTCGATTTTCTTAATGGATGCGGAGTGTGCTTAAAGTTATAATACTTGTTAAAGCCCGCTAATTTAGCTGCGTTTTGTTGAATAGATTTATGTCCAACTCTAGGTTTTTTAAATTTTTTATAGAAAATATCGTTATCAAACTTTAGCCATTTTCCTCTTAAAATAGGAAGGCCGTTTTTAAAGAAATCACTTGGTTTAGTCTCATTTATTAAAAAGAAGTCATCATTCATATAAATAAAGTGCTCTGCCAAATCTGGAATTCTGTACAAACAGGTTTCAATTGGTCTGCAATTAAAAGTAGGAAGGTATTCTTCATAACCTTTAAAGACGATCTTGTGATCTACTATAGAAACTTTTTTATAAGTCTCATTATTACTGTTTTTTAAAAAATCTGGTGTTTGATTATCTGTTATAATATGAATATTTCTAATATATGGCGCATACTTTAAAATAGAATCAATGGTGAACTTAATTTCATTGACGTGGTCATAACGTGTTCTAAATTTTTCAGAATTAATTTTAGTTTTATCTTCTAAAAAAGGTAGCATTTTAGCTTTATGGTGCTCGTCATTACCATCTACCCAAAGAATTACAGCATCAATAGCATGTTGGTCTACTTTTTTATTCGTCATAATTTAAGTTCGAATGTGCTAATTATTAGCTCTAAATATCTAAACGAAGTTAATCTATTTTAGTAATAGCTTGTTGTCCATCTTCTAATTTAGGGAGTATAATGTAATCTCCTATAATTTTATTGTATTCCTCTGGAATAAAATCTTTTCTTCCATCAGACGGATAAAACGTCATTTCTCCAAAAATGGTTTTGCCTTCTATAGAATAAAAATCAACACGAACAAAGGGGAAATTTGCCGCTAAAATTTCAGCAAATTTTATCATTTCTTCTAAATTGCTAGGTTTTTTTATATCCGAAGAAATACTCTTTTCAAGAGAGACATACCGATACGGTAAGGGTTTAAAATCGAAATCATAAAAACCTCTTTTATGATTGTCAGCTCTATCTAAGTGTACTTCTAAAAACTTAGCCGTTCCGCTAAAACAATAAAATTTATAATCGATAAGCGAATTCTCTTCATCGTTTTTTAAAAATTTCTCAACGATTAATCTTGGTGGTACATCTTTATAAGCCCATTCTTGCCCAATTCGGTAATATTGATTTTTATTCAGCCATTTACGAAATGACTTAAGTGCTTTTTCCTTATTTAGATTTGTTTTGTCTGTAACAATTAAATTATGACTGCTGGTATGTGTGGCTTTTACCACAAATTTAGCTGGAAACTCATCAAAAGGAATGTCTTCTGGTTTATCATAAACACCGTAAATATCGTTTAGATATTGAGCTCCAATTTTTTCTTCAACATATGCTCTTACAGCATATTTATCAACTAATTGAGTTAGGATTTTTGGGTGATAAAACACCTTCATCCATTGTAATTTTGCATTAAATTCAATAGGGTTTTCTAAATCTAATTTTTTACCAGTATAAAATTCATAAGATATAGGCGTGTAAATTTTGGGCGGTAAAGAACGCATTTTTCGCAAGTGCCTTAAGAAGAATCGACGTATTTTACTTGGCATTATAGTGATGATTAAATGTTAAAATTAAGATTCTTGTCTTTGTTTCCAAAGGTTAGACCAATTTAAATCCTTAAAACATGGTCCTGTAGTGGCTTCACTTAGTTTTATTCCATTATTAATTCCGTTGACCTCTATAACTTGAACTTTTTCTAAATTATCTACCGTTAAATCCCAACCCAAACAGCCCATAAAAGGAATGACACTGTGCATTTCGATAGCCTTATCGACACATTTACTGAAATGAGGAATCGTTTTTTGATGGAATGAAACATTGCTATCTGGATGTTTATCTACTTGAAGCCAATTCATATAACCTACTGAATGAAATTCACCAGTATTAATATCTATCGGAATACTTATAGCAGAGTTAGACATGATATGGGTATCTTTAGTACGACCAAATCTAATATAAGATGCTCTTGCAGAAATATTTCCTAGCTCGTCTGACACAGTTGTAATTCTAATTGTAGCCACAGAGTTATCTGCAAATTCAGAAAAGAAAGGATGCTGTTGTATAAATTTTTGAAAAACACCATTCCCACACTTGTTTGAAGTATAGATAGAAGGATCAAAATTATTCTTGTTAAGAATATAAACCCCTTTACCGCGTTTAGAATTCTCTAGTTTAAAAACTATTTTATCTTGCTTTTCAAAAAGGTAATCTTTAACGGCCATTGGGTCGATAATTTTACTATCTGGACTACAAAATTTACCATTAATAAAATAGGCGACGTCTAATGATTCCATGCTAGGAAGTAGAAATGGAGTTATAAAGTTTCTGTCTGCAACTTTTCCGTAATCTCCATTTAACTTTGGTACGACTTCTTTAGCATAATAATTGTCCGGAATCCATCCGTCTTCAAAACGATTCTGAATAGCAGAATACACATATAACCATGGAGCATAGGCTTTATTTCCTAATACTTCTATTGCATATTCGTCTGATAGTTTTCGGAATTTTGGACTAACCTTACCGTTATAGCTTTCAATTATTTTGAGCGCCTTTAATGCACGACCGTTTGATCTTTTAAGTTTAAAATGCCAATATATATCATGCTTAAGTTGCTCCATATTTAATTCGAATTATTTTGCTTTCAGATTTAAGAATCTCACTCTTATTTTACACGGCAACATCATACTCGCGCAATGCATCATTTAAAGATGTTTTCTTATTTGTACTTTCTTTACGCTTTCCAATAATTAAAGCACAAGGTACTTGAAATTCGCCAGCAGCAAACTTTTTAGTATAACTTCCAGGAATAACTACAGAACGCGCAGGTACAACACCTTTAGTTTCTACAGGTTCGTCTCCAGTAACGTCAATGATTTTTGTACTCATGGTTAAAACAACATTTGCACCTAAAACAGCTTCTTTTTCTACACGTACACCTTCAACAACTATACAACGACTGCCAATAAAAGCACCATCTTCAATAATAACAGGAGCGGCTTGTAACGGCTCTAAAACTCCACCGATACCTACGCCACCAGAAAGGTGAACGTTTTTACCTATTTGTGCACAACTACCAACAGTTGCCCATGTGTCTACCATTGTACCTTCATCTACATAAGCACCAATATTTACATAACTTGGCATTAAAATAGTACCAGCAGAAATATAAGCTCCGTGTCTTGCTACCGCATTCGGGACAACTCTAATTCCTTTAGACGCATAACCTCGCTTTAGGGGAATTTTATCATGATATTCAAAAATACCAACTTCAAAAGTTTCCATTTTCTGAATCGGAAAATATAAAACAACTGCTTTTTTTACCCATTCGTTTACTTGCCATCCATCAGCTGTTGGTTCCGCTACACGTAACGTTCCGGCATCAACAAGATCTATAACGCCTCTAATTGCATCGATAGTGACTTGGTTAGTTAATAAGGAACGGTCGTCCCATGCATTTTCTATTACAGATTGTAGTTGTTTCATGTGTTTGTGTTTATAGTTTTTAATATACGACAGCTGCTGTTAGCTATTAATCATTTTTTTAAATGATAATGCTTTTAACATGGTCATTTTATCTTTTCAATCAAATTTAGACATCAAAGATACTTTTATAATAACTGAAGCTAAAATACTTTTCAAAAAAAATGACCTTTTAATTAAGTTTGTCTTAATAATAATTAAAGCTTTGATATCACTCATAGATATCTTAGAATTTAATTAATAGCTAATTTCGAAAACTCCTCTCCCCACATATTGAGGAGTTTTCTTTTTTTTAGTTCTGATAAAATGTGACCAACAAAATATAGTTGTGTCTTAAGTATAATTATCACAGTGATTTATTTTTTAGAGGGAATATGTCATATGATTAGTTTGGGTTAAATTGATTTTTTTAAAAACGCTTCTTTTATTAAGAAGCGTTTTTTATTATATTATCTTTGTGGTTATGGGACGAATTTTAGCCATTGATTACGGCACAAAACGAACAGGACTAGCGGTTACTGACGAAATGCAAATTATTGCATCAGGACTTACAACTGTTAATACAAAGCAACTACTTGAGTATTTAACAACATATATTTCAACAGAAAATGTTGAAAAATTTGTAGTTGGCTTACCAAAGCAGATGGATAATACAGCATCTGAAAGTGAAGTTTATATTCAAAAATTCTTGAAAGAATTAACAAAAGCAATTCCGCAAATTCCTGTAGATCGTGTAGACGAACGTTTTACTTCTAAAATGGCGTTTCAAACGATGATTGATAGTGGGCTGAAGAAAAAGCAACGTCAAAATAAGGCTTTAGTTGATGAAATTAGTGCAACTCTTATTCTACAGAGCTATCTTTCTAGTCTTTAGTGTCTCTCAAAAAAAATGAAACTAAAATGTATCTGCCTGATAGATTTAGTTTTTGTATTTAGTTTTTGAAATTTGAAATATTATAATAGAATTTGGTACTTTTGCACCCGAAAATAAATGAATTATGATTTTACCTATCGTAGCCTATGGAGATGCTGTATTGAAGAAGGAGGCCAAGGAAATAGACAAAGATTACCCAAAATTAAAAGAGCTTATCGATAATATGTACGAAACCATGTATGGTGCGTACGGTGTTGGTTTGGCAGCTCCTCAAATTGGTTTGGCAATTCGGTTGTTTTTAGTGGATACAAGTCCTTTTGCAGACGATGAAGATCTTTCTGAAAAAGAGAGTGAACAAATGAAAGACTTCAAGAAGACATTCATTAATGCTCGTATTTTAGAAGAGGAAGGTGATGAATGGGCTTTTAATGAAGGCTGTTTAAGTATTCCTGATGTTAGAGAAGACGTTTTTAGAAAACCAAAGATTAAAATTCAATATCAAGATGAAAATTTTGATACACATGTTGAGGAATACGATGGCTTAATAGCTAGAGTAATTCAGCATGAATATGATCATATTGAAGGCATTTTATTTACAGATAAACTATCATCTTTTAAAAAGCGTCTTATTAAAGGACGACTGACAAATATTTCAAAAGGCAAAATAAAAATAGATTACAGAATGCGATTTCCTGCAATGAGCAAGAAACGTTAATATAAGATATATGAGCTTAGATAAAATTTTATCCATTTCTGGAAAACCAGGTTTATTTCAAATTGTAAAGCAAACAAGAACAGGTGCTGTTGTAGAGTCGTTAATCGACCAAAAACGTATCACGGTTGGTGCACACAGTAACATTAGTATTCTTAGTGAAATTGCTATTTATACCTTAGCCGAAGAAGTACCATTAAGAGATGTACTTAAAAAGGTAATGGAAAAAGAAGGAGGACAACCAACTTCGATTAGTCATAAAGACAGTAAAGATGTTTTAGAAGAGTTTTTCTTCGAAGTTTTACCAGATTATGATGAAGATCGTGTGTATCCTTCAGATATAAAGAAAGTTGTACAATGGTATAATTTACTTCAAAAAAACAATCTTTTAGCGTCACTTGAAGAGTCTAAAGATGACAAAAAAACTTCTGAGGAAGAAGAATAAAAATGTCTGATAAAGCAGCCCAATTAAAAGCCTTTGAGCGTTTGTTAACTATTATGGATGAGTTGCGAGAGCAATGTCCATGGGATAAAAAACAGACGATGGAATCCTTACGTCATCTCACCATTGAAGAGGTTTACGAACTTGGAGATGCTATTCTCGATAATGATTTAGACGAGGTTAAAAAGGAATTGGGAGATGTTTTGCTTCACATTGTGTTCTATTCTAAAATAGGAAGTGAAACCAATGATTTTGATATTGCAGATGTGTGTAACAGTATTTGTGATAAACTTATAAGCCGTCATCCTCATATCTATGGGGATGTCGTAGTTAAAGATGAAGAAGACGTAAAGCGCAATTGGGAACAGCTTAAACTTAAAGAGGGTAAAAGTAGTGTGCTCGAAGGAGTGCCAAAAAGTTTGCCTGCTGTTGTAAAAGCTAGTCGCATACAAGAAAAAGTAGCTGGTGTTGGATTTGATTGGGAACACCCAGAACAAGTTTTTGAGAAAGTAGAGGAGGAGATTGCCGAATTAAAAGCTGAAATCCTAAAAGGAGATCAAGATGCTATAGAAAGCGAATTTGGGGATGTCATGTTCTCTATGATTAATTATGCGCGTTTCCTTAAAGTAAATCCTGAAAATGCCTTAGAACGCACCAATAAAAAGTTTATAAAACGCTTTCAATATTTAGAATCTAAAGCTAAAGATTTAGATAAATCTTTAAAAGACATGACGCTTTCTGAAATGGATATCTTTTGGGAAGAGGCAAAATTACTGTAATGCTATAGCATTCCTGCAAAGGCAGGAATCCACTTTGAATGATGCTTTTAATTTTGCAATGAATTTTAAAAATTAAAAAGCTAAATATCAGAATTGTCTGTCAAAACTTGACACGAAAACTATAAGGAATTATTTCTGCTTAAAAATGAATTGCCTTTATTAAAGTGTCAACTCCCTTCTAAAGACGACACTGAAAACAAGCTATTTGTTAAAGTTTTCTAAAATTTACAATCCAAACATCCAAAAGTGCTTTCTGTGCGTAAATACTGTATATAAAAACAAAAGCGTTTTTATAATCTTAGTAGGAAATCTTAATTATTATTTTAAGCGGTTGTAATTAAGGTTAATTTAGTTTAGTTAGGGCAAAACCCACTTGTAAAGCACAGGTGGGTTTTGATATTTTAGAGATTGAATAAAAAAAAATAGTATTTACAAGAATTAAGCAATTCACGCAAATACTATTTTAATAGATTTTCTTAGTTTTATTTAGCTATACATACCACGTACCTTAGTCAACTTAGATTTCCAAGTGTCTAATTCTTTTTTGTGGTTGGCAATATTCTTATGTACATCTTTTACCAATGGATTATCTGATTTTACATTAGAGAAAAACTGTAAGTTATTTTCTAATTGATTGATTTCAGATTTAATTTCAGTAATTCTTTTTCGGATAAAGTTTTGCTCATTATCTAGTAATCGCGTGTCATCAGAATCGGCTAAGTTTTCGAGTTTGCTCTCAAACTTAATCATTTCTAATTTCGATTTATCCATTTTAAGCTTATCGAATTTATCATCAATCGCTTTGTAGAATTTACCATCGATATAACGTTTGTTTTGCGGTACATATCCAATGGTTTTCCACTCGGCAATTTTGTCTTGTAGTATTTTAATATCTGCTTTAGGATCTTCAGTAAGCTCAAGTGTTTTTAACTCGTCAAGAAGCTTTGCTTTCTTATCAAAAGCATCATAAAGGTGCTGATCTTGGGCTTTGCGCTCTGTATGCATTTTGTCAAAATAGTGATTACAAGCGGCTTTAAATTGCTTCCAGATTTTATCGCTATCGCGTCTTGGAACATGACCAATTTTTTTCCATTCATTCTGAATTTTCTTCATCAATGGAGTTACCGTTGCAAAGTCTTCACTGTCTTTATTGTCTTCTGCAATTTGAATTAAATCCTTTTTCTTTTTAAGATTATCGTATTGATCTTTCTTTAAATCTTTGTAAAAACTGTTTTTACCACGATTAAAAGTTCTAACTGCTCCTTTAAATTTTGCCCAAGTACTTTCATTAACTTTTAACGGCACTTTACCTGCCTTAAAAAAGGCATCTCTTAAAACTTCAATGTCTTTAATTTTTTTCTGCCATGCGCTATGTGAGTTGCCTTTGTCTTCTGCAACAGCCACTATTTGTGCAATGATTTCTTCCTTACGCTCAAGATTTTTTTCGTGAGCCTTATCCATATCAGCATAGTAAGATTGACGCTTATCATGGATTGCTTTTGTAGCATTGCTAAAACGTTCCCAAATGGCTTCTCTGTGCTCTTTACCAACAGGTCCAAGTTCTTCTTTCCAAAGTTTATGTAATACTTGTAGTTCTCTAAAAGAACGGTTTGTATTTTCATCTTCTGCTAACTCTTCTGCACGTTCTATGATTTTTAATTTCTGATCATAGTTATGCTTAAAGTCCATATCTCTCAAATCATTATTGAGATGTAAAAAGTCGTAAAAACGCTCTACATGATGATGGTATGTGTTCCAAGCATTATTGTATTTATCTCTTGGAATTGGTCCTGCATTACGCCATTTTTCCTGAAGCTCTTTGAAGGTTTTATAGGTTGTACCCATATTTTCTTCAACACTCAGTAAACCTTTGATATCTTCAATTATTTCTAATCTAGTGTCAAGATTTTGCTTAAGGTTTTGCTCACGTTCTTTATAATAAGCATTTATCGTTTGCTTGTATTCTTTATAATGTGTGTTGAATTGTTTTTTGGTGTCATTGGTATAATAGAAATCTATTTCGTTACCACCATCTTCAATAAATTCTTCCTTTTTTTCATCTAGAAGTTCACTGTATTTCGCATTGAATTCGCCTTTAATCTCATTAACATGTTTAGAGATGGTCTGAATTTTATGAGTTTTCAAGAGTCTACCGATTTCAGCAGTTAACTCATCCATAGTCATGGCATGATAATCTTTTTCTTCTACCTCATGACGTTCAGCATTAGATTCATCTTCAGCATCTTCAGCGTTTGAAGCTTCAATTTCGTCAACAAGTTCATCTTTAGGTGCTTTAGTTGTAGGAGTGTCCTCAACGTCATCGTCTTCAGATTTTACGTTGTCTACAGCTTCAGTTTCAACCGTTTTAATTTCAGAACCTTTTTCAAGATCATTATTTACTTCAGTATCAACGGCATTCGTTTCAATTTCAGTTGGTTGTGTTGGAGTAGTTTCTGTTGATTCTACTTCTTTTTTTCCATCTGCATCTTGCAGGTTATCATTCTCAGACATATGTCAAATATATTTTTATAGATGTTAAAGATACTAACAAGTGGTTTAACTACAAAGGAAATGCGTGTAGAGCTTGTATTTTAGGATTTATTCCAGATCTCCCAAGATTTTTTAGCCTGTAAACTTAACATTTCTAGGCCGTTAATGGTCGTTGCTCCCTTAAGTTGCCCACAGTGTAAGAATTTAGTTTGCTCAGGATTGTAGATAAGATCATATAAAATATGCTCTTTTGTGATGGCATCATACGGAATATCTGGACATGCGTTAACTTTTGGAAACGTGCCAATTGGGGTGCAATTGATAATAATGGTATAATCCGAAATAATTTTTTCTGATAAGTCGGAGTACAAAAAAGTAACGTTTTCTTTTCGAGATCGTGAGACAAAATCATATTTAATTTTTAGCTTCTTTAGCGCATAAGCAATGGCTTTAGAAGCCCCTCCTGTACCCAGAATTAAAGCTTTTTTGTGATGTGATTTTAAATGTGGTTTTATGGAATTTTTAAAACCATAAAAATCGGTATTATAACCTACGAGCTTTTTCTTTTTTGTAATCCGAATGGTGTTTACAGCTCCAATGTCTCTTGCTTTTTTGTTGAGTTTGTCTAGTAAAGGGATAACTTGTTCCTTATAAGGAATAGTGACGTTAAGACCTTTTAAGTTTGATGTCTTTTTTATGATTTCTGAAAGCTCATCTATAGATTGTAAATCGAAATTGACATAGGAATTCGGTAGGTTTTCAGAGTCGAATTTATCTTTAAAATACCCTCTAGAAAAAGAATATGAGATGTCTTTTCCTACGAGTCCGAATTTAAGCTTTGATTTGTCTTGTGCGTTTTCCATACCATTCTAATCCTAAAACTATAAGGATTCCAAGGGCAATATAAACAATTGCGATGTAAGTTTGGGTGCTCAATTCTGGTAAATACCGTTGGTAATTGGTAATGATTTGTTTTCCAGTGGAATCTAAAGTCGCTACGCCTTCTACATTCGTTTTGTATATCGTTTCTTTCCAAGGCCATACAACCCCTAATGAACCGATGATAAAGCCCATGATGGTCGCAAGCGTTATAAATTTATAGTTTTTTAGAATATAACTTAGCATATGAGAAAACGTCACTAAGCCTGTTACTGAACCCAAGGTAAACACCGCTAAGACTTTTAGCATGCGTATGCGATATGCGTTATTGATAAAATCAAAATTACCACTAAAAATATCGAACATAGTATCGTAAAGTGCATTTACAGAATCAACTAATAATAGTACATAATTACCCAGAAGAATAAGTATAAATGAGCCAGAAAAGCCAGGCAAGGTCATGCCTGAGACACTAATTATACCACAGAAGAAAACAAAAAAGAGGTTGTCATTTTCCGTTGCAGGATCTAAAAAACTAACACTAATTCCTGCTATGGCTCCTAGAACTAAAGCTAATAACGTAGTTCTGTTCCATTCTTTAAAATCTTTAGAAATATAATAGATGGATCCTAAAATCATTCCAAAAAAGGTACTCCATACATAGAGTTCATAATGCACAATGAGATAATCTAGTAATTTAGAAACACTAAAGTAACTCACTATCATACCCAAAAAAAGTAAGCTTAAAAATTTGCCGTTTATATAACGATAGAAGCTTTTAAAACGTGCATTAATTAAAAGCTTAAAAGCTGTTTTATTAACGCGTTGTAGTGAGTAGATGAATTCTTCATAAAAACCAGCAACAAAGGCAACAACTCCACCAGATACGCCAGGAACTTTATTAGCAGCTCCCATGGCTAAACCTTTAATGACCAAAAATAAACGATCGATTAGGGTTCTGGTACTTTGCATTACACCTTATTTTTTTGTTTTCCTAAGCCTTCTAATATAAGAATGACTGCAAACCCGATAACAATAAAAACAATTGCCATAACTAATTCATTATCTCCAATATACGTTGTTGGTGAAATACTTCGATCTAATAGCGTCACCACTTCTCCTTCAGAATTTATACGCGTTTTTATAATCTCTTTCCATGGCCAAATTTTATTTAGAGAGCCAATCATAAACCCTGTTAAGATGGCTAGTGTAAGATTCTTATGATGTTTAAACATCCAATTTAAAGCTTTTGAGAATACTTTAAGGCCAATGATAGCACCCACAGCAAGCAATACAAATTTTAAAAATGCATCTTTAAAGAGTTCCATGTTGCCGGTAAGTAAACCATCTCTTAAGTTATTAATGGTGTCAATTGCGGTTTGATACGCCCCTAGAATTAATAAAATGAATGCACCAGAAACTCCAGGTAGTATCATAGCAATAATAGCAATGAAACCACAAAATAATAAATAATATGGACTATCGGGGGAGGCAAAAGGTTCCGCTAAGGTGATATAAAACGATATAATTGTAGTTATAATTATTGCAATAACCAATTTTACAGACCAACCTTTAATTTGTTTAGCGATGTACAAAATACTAGCTAATACAAGTCCAAAAAAGAACGACCAAAGTAAAATAGGTTCGTTGTGTAATAGCCATTTTATGATTTTAGCTAAGGATAAGATACTGATGGCTATACCAGAAAAAAGCGCTAATAGAAAGTTGCCATTAAAGGAGTTCCAAGCGGCTTTAAAACCATCTTGTTTCCATACTTTAATAACACTGAGGTTAACCTTATCAATGCTTTCAATAAGTTCTTCGTAAATACCAGATATAAAAGCAATGGTTCCACCAGAAACACCAGGAACAACATCTGCTGCTCCCATTGCAATGCCTTTAAAAATAATCACTAAATAATCTATAAATCGTCTTTGCATTCTTTGATAAAATAAGAATGCTAAGGTATGATTTTTTTTAGTTTGATGTCTTTTTAGCTTCTGAAATTATAGCTTTAATCAAGGGCTTGTCTGTAAGTTGTGGAAATAATTCTGAAATAATAAAGTTGTAATCAATATTAAGTCGGGTTCCATTTTTAAGGTGAAAACGGCCTTCTTCAGGCTGATGAACTGTGAAATACAAACCTGCTAATCGGTATTCTACTTCGGCATTTTCCGGATAAAATTCTGAAGCCTGAAGTAAATTGAATATAGCTGCATCGTGGTTTCCTAATGTTATAAGCACATCAGTTCTGTTTAACCACGTATCCAATTCAAAATTACCTAATTCTAAGCTTTGTTTGTAGCCACGCTCTGCTTCTTCAAGGAAATTTAAACGTTTATTTACAGCCGCATATAACTTCCAATAGGTGGCATTGTCACCATCTATAATAACCGCTTTATTAATATAGTATAATGCCTTTTGGTAATTAAGACGCTTCATGTAGAACTTGGTAATTCCAATCCAAGCTTTGTCTAACAAAGCATCTTCATCTATTGCTTTTTTGAAGAACTGAACAGCTAAATCTTCCTCATCGAGTTTAGCATAGCACTGACCAATACGCAAAAGCGCAAAAGAGGTTGGGTCGTCTAAAGCCAAGGTGATTTTGTAATTTTCAATCGCCTCTTCATACTGTTTTAATTTCTCTAATACTTTTCCTTTTTCAAGATAAGCGCCTACAAAGGTATCATCCGAAATTATGGCAAAATCTAAAGCTGCATTTGCTTTTGTGTAATCTTTAATTGTAAAGTATTGGCGACCTAGTTGATGCCAGCCAACCTCACAATACGGATTGGTATTTAGAAATATGTTTAAATAGTCAATAGCTTCTGTATGTTGATTTAAAAAATCATAACAATACACAATATTATGTAGCGCAGAATAATCTGAAATATCGCTTTCTAAGCATTTTTTAAAATATATAATAGCACTTTCAAATTGATCTAAAAACAAATACTCCATGCCTACCAAAGCATATAAATCGGCATCATCTTCTGGTGTATTAGATAAATCTATGGCAATTAATAAAGTATCTATAGCTTGTTGATGTTTATCTTGCTTAGATAATACATTTGCTTTTTGAATAAAGATTTCTTCGTTTCTAGGTTCTATATTATGAAGTCTATCTAAAAGATTATTGGCCTCTTTAAACTTGTTTTCAATAACTAAAATTTCAACTTGAAATAATCTTAGATTAATCGAAGAAGGGTGTTGTTCTAAGCCTAATTTAATGGCACGTTTAGATAGCGCAATCTTACCATTCTCTAAATAGTGGTGAATAATGTTTTCAAAATCGTTTGAATCAAAGAACAAAATATTGTTGGTCTTTAACATCGATTCAAATCGAGTAATTGGAAAGTTTTCGTCCTCTTGACTGTAATGCATAAATGATTTAATATTTCGCTGAAATAAAATTACAGCTATCCTTTAGGATACATCGTTTTTAATGGTAATGTTCTTAACAAAATAATTAACATTCAAACCCTTGTTTATGTAGTGGGTCTTAGACGCTTGATGTTAAGTGTGTTGATAGGGTAGTGGTAGGGCTAAATTTCGTCTAGTATTGACGTTATTAAACGACATCCTTCTATTATTTCATCATTAGAAATGGTCATTGGAGGTGTAATTCGGATGGCTTTGGGTTCAAAAAGTAACCAAAACAAGATTAATCCTTGGTCTTGAGCTCGTAAAATTAGGGTACTTGTGAGTTCTGCACTTTCAGTAAAAGCGGCTAACATTAATCCGCGACCTCTAATCGCTTTGATGTGTTTATGCTGAAGATGTTTCCTAATTAATTGTTCCTTTTCTAAGGCTTCAGACATCAGATTTGACTCTGTAATTTCTTTTAAAGTAGCTAAAGCTGCAGCAGCGATTACAGGGTTCCCTCCAAAGGTTGTGATGTGTCCTAATTTTGGATTATCGCTTAAGCAATCCATCATGTGTTTTGAAGCTGTAAAGGCTCCAATAGGTAAACCGCCTCCTAAACCTTTGCCTGTAACCACGATATCTGGTTGGCAATTATAGTTTTCGAATCCGAATAATTTTCCTGTTCGTCCTATTCCTGGTTGGATTTCATCTAAAATAAACACAGCTCCAACCGCATTACAGCGTTGTTGTACTTTAGTTAAATAGTTGTTGATTGGTTCAATAAATCCGGCTCCTCCTTGAATGGTTTCGAGAATAACAGCAGCTGTTTTTTCGGTTATTTGATTTAAATCGTCTTCAGAATTAAATTCAATATGTTTTATATCTGGAATTAAAGGTAAAAAGGGCTGCTTGCGTTCTTCATAATCCATTAAGCTTAATGAGCCCATCGTATTACCGTGATACGCGTTTTTTGCAGCAATAATTTCTGAGCGCCCTGTAAAACGTCTTGCTAATTTAAGGCTGCCTTCAATTGCTTCGGTTCCTGAATTGACTAAGTACGTTGATTCTAATGGCTTAGGTAAATGTTTGGCTATTAACTTCGTTAATTCTAATGCTGGTTTTTGAATGTACTCTCCATACACCATAACATGAAGATATTTGTCTAACTGCTCCTTAACTGCATTTACAACTTTAGGATGCGAATGTCCTAAGCTACATGCTGAAACTCCTGCAACAAAATCGAGATAAGCTTTGCCTTTAGTATCGTAAATATAAGATCCTTTGGCATGACTTATTTCCATTGCCAAAGGGTGAGGAGTAGTTTGAGCCTGGTATTTTAAAAATGCGTCTTTCAATTATTCACCTTCTTTTTTAATAATCGTTTTTAAAGGTTTTGTCTTTGTAGAATCTGCTTTTTTGGTCGTAGATTCTAAAGGTTTTACCGCTGTTTTCTTAGGAAGGTTTCGGGCTGCTTTATTCTCTTTTTCTGGAGTTGCTTTTCCGGCGTCTTCTATACGTTGTGTAATTGCATCACCGATAAATGCTTCTGGTGGAACGTAGTCGTCTAAACCTTTAATTATTGGTAAGTCTAAAGGAGGATCGTCTTTGAATAAATCTTCAACAGATAGTGGTTGTTCTTCACCACGCCAATCGAAGTCTCTTAATTTTCTACCGCTTTTTGGAAAGTCAGATTCAGGAAAAATATTACCATCAATTTGGTTGATAAATCGGACTTCATCAATAGCCTGATCAATAATTTTAACATTAATACTTCCAGATTTTGACTTTTGAATACCTATCAATTCGCCATCATCATTTCTTAAATAACGAATGGTTTCAGCATTTTTAATGATGTCTACATTATAAAGTTCGTTGTCTCTAAACAATCCAATCAGCCGTTGTCCTTTTATTTGGTTAAAAGCATCTTCACTTATTGTATCCTTACTAATTAAAAAGGCGTTTTCAAATACTTTTAGAGAATCTAATTGTTCTGTTTTTGGATTAGAAATTAAGTGAATAGTATCTCCGGTCATTTGGTTGCCTATATTCCAAAGTACGGGTTTTCGTTTGGTAGCAAAAGCATCTGTAGAACTAAATCTATTAAGGTTAATCATTTGGGTAAGCCCTTCTTTATGATTAACGTGAATAGAATCGGATTTACCGGCCATATCACTTTTATATAATCGGGCATTATTATAAGCGCGCGTAATACGATTTTCGGGTTTACCAGTAACCATTAATGTATCTGCATGGATGTAAACAGAATCTTTTTCTTGAACCGTTATAGCCAAAGCACGTTTCGTAATATACATGGAGTCTTGCGCGCGCCAAACTTCTGCGTAATGACCTTTTACGATGCTTTTGTTTAAGGTGTCTGTAACCGTTATATTATTGGTCGCCGAAGCGAAACTTTTATTTCTATCAAAATATAAACTATCTCCTTCTACAGTGCGGTTGTCGTAATCGATTTTGGCATTACGTTGAAAATGTCCAGTGTTGTTGTTAGTGTCATAAAAGCCACGTTCGCTATATATTTTACTAGTTTCTCCAACGATTGTTGAAGGTCCGAAAAGATAAGCATGACCATTTTCTGTAAAGAAATCGAGACGTTCGGTGTTTAGGGTGTAATCAGGATTTACGAGAACGACATCTTGAATAAATTGGTATTTACTAGCATTCATATAATACCTACCGATTTGACTTGTAATTGTTCCTGAAGTATCTCTAACAACAGTGCCTCTTGCATTATAATAGGCTTCTTGCTTTATTCTGTCAAAATAAAGTGTATCGGTTTTTAATATAGATTGTGGTTCTGTTAAAACAACATCTCCTCTGGCAATAGCTAATTGCGATTTACCGCTATATTCTAAATATTTAGCCACCATATTTATGGAGTCACCTTGCTTCATTACAACGTTGCTAAAGGCTTCAATGAAATCTTGATCTTCGTAATAAATAGCTTTATCGCAAAAAAGATCTGCTCCTTTGTGAATAAAATGGACTTGCTGTGACTTGTTCCTTAGAAATACGATTGCTCCATCTTTAACGTCTGGTGACGTTGAAGTTCTACCAGAGTATTTGACAGTGATTTTTTGCTTTTCTTGTCCAAAGCTAAAAAAGACAGACAGGAGGCAAATAATAAATAGAAGCTGTTTAAATCGTTTCAAAGACATATATTTTTTACAAAATAACACTTATTAGATTTGCTTTAGTGTGTGTTAACGTTTTTTTTAACAGAACTGTGTAGCTTACTAAGCATTGTTGTAGATAAAAATATTGGTTTTTTTGAGAAACAGTTTAAAGCTTAGACGCTATGTCTTTACAGTAAATTTCACAAAAAAACCAATACTTTATTTAACGCTTATTATACCGTCTTACGAATAATCGTTTGTTTACGATCTGGTCCTACAGATACAATTGTAATAGGAATATTTAATTCTTTCTCTAAGAATTCAACATAACCATTTAAATTTTCTGGAAGTTGTGATGCTTCAGTCATTCCTGTTAAATCCGCAGCCCAACCTTTTAATTCAGTGTAAATAGGAGTGATGTTTTCCGCCTCGATATTATATGGTAAATGCGTAATAGTTTCACCTTTATATTTATAAGCGGTACAAACTTTCAAGGTTTTAAATCCAGAAAGTACATCACCTTTCATCATAATTAATTGGGTAACACCATTAACCTGACAAGCATAACGTAAAGCCACTAAGTCTAACCAACCACAACGTCTAGATCTTCCGGTTGTTGCGCCAAATTCGTTACCAACGCGGCCCATAGTTTCACCATCTTCATCAAATAATTCCGTTGGGAATGGTCCTGAACCAACACGTGTAGTATAAGCTTTAAAAATTCCGAATACTTCTCCAATTTGGTTTGGAGCAACTCCTAAACCTGTACATGCACCAGCTGCTGTAGTATTAGATGATGTTACGAAAGGATAGGTTCCGAAATCAATATCTAATAAAGAGCCTTGCGCACCTTCTGCTAATATAGATTTACCAGATTGTTGTGCTTGATAAATATATTCTTCAGAGTCAATAAATTTCAATGATTTTAAAGTGTCGATAGCTTCAAAGAAATCCGCTTCTAGTTCTTTTAAATCATATTGAATATCTACGTTGTAAAATTCAATCATTGCTTCGTGCTTATCTGCTAAAGCTCTGTATTTGTCTTTCCAATCGGCTAATTCAATATCACCAACTCTAATACCGTTTCTACCGGTTTTGTCCATATATGTTGGACCAATTCCTTTTAATGTAGAACCGATTTTTGCTTTTCCTTTTGACGCTTCACTTGCAGCATCTAATAAACGATGCGTAGGTAAAATAATATGTGCCTTACGTGAAATGCAAAGGGATTTTTTATAATCAACATTTTGCTCTTCTAACTTATCGAGCTCTTTCTTGAAAATAACAGGATCGATAACAACACCATTACCAACAAGATTCACTTTATTCTCGTGAAAAATACCTGATGGAATTGTATGTAATACATGTTTCTTGCCATTAAACACTAAAGTATGACCTGCATTTGGTCCTCCTTGAAAGCGTGCAATAATATCGTAGTTAGAGGTAAATACATCGACAATTTTTCCTTTGCCTTCATCTCCCCATTGTAATCCAAGTAGTAAATCTACTGCCATTTTAAAATTGAGTTAGTCGTCTTTTTTACGATTACCGTAAAAATATAATGAATGATTAGTTATCTGAATATCAAAAACCTCTTCTATGGTTTTTTTTATGGATTGAATGCGAGGGTCACAAAACTCTATGACTTCACCTGTATCTGTGAGAATCACATGATCGTGGTTTTTATCAAAATACGATTTTTCGTAATGTGCCTGACTTTGCCCAAATTGATGCTTGCGGACCAAAGCACACTCCAGAAGTAATTCAATGGTGTTATATAGCGTCGCCCTACTTACACGATAGTTTTTGTTTTTCATTTTGATATATAAAGACTCAATATCAAAATGTTCTTTGCTATCGTAAATTTCTTGAAGTATAGCGTAACGCTCAGGTGTTTTTCTATGACCTTTATCTTCAAGGAATTGTGTAAATACACGTTTTACAATTTCCTGATTACTTTCTTCTGTGGTTGCATTCATAATTAAGAAGCAAATTTAAGGAAATTTTATAGGATATGAATTATAAATTTAGGTATTAAAACTGAAAGAAATGAACAAGTTTAAAATAATAGTTAATAACATTTATACGCGCGTCACTTTGTCAATTCCATTAATTTTTTTAAGCTTGTCAATTAGCTTTTTAAGCATGGCCTGATTCTTAACCTGAACCGTTATTTTACCAGTAAATACACCATCATCACTAGAAAAGCTAATACTCTTCATGTTAACATGCATATTTTCTGAAATGAGTCTTGTGATATCATTTACAAGGCCTAAGTTATCTATACCAGACAAAATAATCTGTGAAGTATATACTTGTTGAGAGGAATCTATCCATTTGGCCTGCATAATTCTGTAGGCATAATTAGATTGTAAACTTACAGCATTAGGACAGTTTGTTTTATGAACTTTTAAGCCATCGTTAATTGTTAAGAAACCGAAAACTTTATCTCCAGGAATCGGATTGCAGCAATTAGCTAAGGTATAATTAAGTTTTTCTTCTTCTTTACCAAAAACCAACATATCATATTTAGACGTGATTTCTTCTTTATGAATGTCTTTTGGAACAGATGGTTTGTAAATCTTGTTTTTAAAATAACTGACAAAGGCATTACTTCGCGACGATGCAAAGGCTTTTAATTTTGTGTTATCGATACTGCCAATACCAACACGATAGAATAAATCTAAAGAGGTGTTTAGTTTAAAATAACTCACCAATTCATTAATAGAATTTTCATTCAGATTGATTTTAAGTTGTTTTAATTTCCGTCTTAAAATCTCTTTGCCTTCTTCTGCTATTAGTTTAGTATCTTCGTTTAATGCCGATTTTATTTTACTGCGCGCTCTTGCTGTTGTAGCATAATCTAACCAGTTCGCATTAGGTTTGGCATTCTCAGACGTCATGATTTCTACACGATCACCACTTTGTAGCACATGACTCA
Organism: Winogradskyella pacifica; assembly: GCF_003386275.1. NCBI lineage: Bacteria > Pseudomonadati > Bacteroidota > Flavobacteriia > Flavobacteriales > Flavobacteriaceae > Winogradskyella > Winogradskyella pacifica. The sequence goes on from NZ_QREI01000003.1 coordinate 145,431, forward strand.
AAGGCATTAATTTACCATTGACTTTAGCACCACGTGTTTTCATGCCAACTTCGGTATGGATACTAAAAGCGAAGTCGAGAGGAGTAGCTCCTTTAGGAAGCGATTTTAAATCGCCTTTAGGTGAAAAGACAAAAATTTCTTTAGAATATAAATTGAGCTTAAACTGTTCTACAAAATCTACAGCATCTGCTTCATGATTTTCTAAGGCTTCTTGTAAACGGTTAATCCATAAATCGAGATTATCTTCTTTAGCATCTGCATTTTTGTATTTGTAATGCGCCGCATAGCCTTTCTCTGCAATCTCATTCATGCGGGCACTTCTAATCTGAACTTCTACCCAGCGGCTTTTTGGACCCACAACTGTAATGTGAAGGGCTTCATATCCTGTGGATTTAGGAGACGAAATCCAATCTCGAAGTCGAATAGGATTAGGTGTAAAATGATCCGTTACGATAGAATATATTTTCCAAGCTAAGAATTTCTCGTTAGCCAAATCAGAGTTGTATACAATACGAACCGCAAACTTATCATAGACTTCATCAAAAGAAACCCCTTGTTTTACCATTTTTCTACGAATACTAAAAATCGATTTTGGACGACCTTTAATTTCGTAGTTTAAACCTTCGGTATTTAAAGAGTCTTCAATTACTTTAGAAAACGCTTTAATATAAGCATCTTGATCTTCTTTACTATCTTGTATTTTGGCCAGAATATCGTTATAAACTTCTGGTTCGGTATATTTTAATCCTAAATCTTCAAGCTCTGTTTTTATGTTATAAAGTCCAATTCTATGCGCTAACGGAGCGTAGATGTACAAGGTTTCAGAGGCAATTTTAACTTGCTTGTCTGCACGCATGGAGTCCATGGTCTGCATATTGTGCAAACGGTCTGCTATTTTTATAATGATAACTCTAACATCATCATTTAAGGTAAGTAGCATTTTTCTAAAGTTCTCAGCTTGTAAAGACACATCCATGTCCTTTTTTAGCGAAGAGATTTTGGTGAGCCCATCTACAATTCTAGCGACTGTCTCGCCAAATAACTGTTCTATATCATCTATAGTGTAATCAGGATTGTCTTCAACAACATCATGAAGTAAAGCAGCAGCAATAGATGTGGCATCCATACCTATTTCTTGCGCCACAATTCTAGCTACAGCAATCGGATGAAAAATATAGGCTTCACCAGACTTACGTCGCTGATCTTTATGTGCATCCACAGCAACCTCAAAAGCATGACGAATTAATTTTTTATCATCATCAGTTAAAGTTTGGTAGCTTACTTTTAATAATTCTTTGTAAGCTTTGGCGATTGCCTTATTCTCTTTTTCTATCGCTTCCTCAGTCATAGAACTAATGTAATAAAACCATTGGTAATGAGCACTATTTTTTTTGTGGGAATTTTATTTTTTTTTGATCTAATTTAGTATTTGGAAACGTTTTTAGATGATATGAATCATTTTAAGATATTAAAGATTCTTCATTTTTCTAAAAGTTAATAATGCGATTAATTCTTTTTAGTTAGCAGTTCTCCAAGTTCAATGCCGCAACCCCAAGCTACCGTAAATCCGGCACCGCCATGACCATAATTGTGGAAAATATTGCGGAAAGTATCATCAAATTCAAATCGAACACAACGTCGTTTTGGTCGTAAGCCTACAATCTCTTCTAGTATTTCTGGAGGATTCTCATTATAACCAATGGTGTTAAGTCGATTTAAAATTAAGGTAGTGTCAGAGGCCTCTACATTTCTATTCCAATCGTTTTCGTAATCTGTTCCGCCAATTACACAGTCGTTACTTCTATTAATAATATAGCTAAGAGCTCCTTTTTTGGTGGAATCGGCAAAAGAAGGAGTATTCATTTTTTTACAACGTAAAATTTGACCTCGCATCGGTTGTAAATCCTCATCGTTACATAGGTTTTTTGCGCCTAGTCCGGTACAATTAATAACTAAAGTATTTAGTGCTGCTAGTTCTTTAAGGTCTTTAATTTCACGTTCCTCAAAGTGACCTCCGTTTTTAATGAATTTTTCAAATAAATAAGGTAAATATAATCGGGGTTCTGCTAACGGAACTATGGATATGAATGCCGTTTTTATACCTTTAGGAAGCTCTGAAGGTTTCGCTTTTCTAACAGTTTCTTTAGGTAATGTTTGAGTCCAATCATTATTACTGTAGTTGTTATAAGCTGTTAAAAAAGGAATGAAAGCAACTCCGTTTTTAGGTTCTAGGTCATTTTGATAACGCTCATATGCAAGTGATGCCCATGTATTGGTTTTTTCTTTAGGTTCAATTTCAAATGGAAACCAAATGGCTCCAACTTTACTCGATAATGTGTCGTCAAAGCGCTCCTTTGCAACTATAGTGACTTCAAGTCCTTTTTCTTGAAGTATAATTGCGGACGTTAACCCCACAATCCCTGATCCTACAACAGTAACTGATGGCATGCTGATTTTTGTTCTTTGTGCTGGAATTCCTAAAAAATGAAAACCCAATAGCGTTATAATGCAATGAAGTTCGTCTTTTTATTTTAAATAATCAAACGTCTCATATTTGTGTGTATTACTGAAATTTCGAATAGTTTAGAAATAACAAAACCCACAATTAATGTAGGTTTTGTTATTTTGATGTTTAAAACTGAATTACGGATTAGTAGACCATAACGATGCATTTGCCATCATAGCGCGTCGTGGTAATTTTAAACCAGACACAATTAATTCTGCAAAATCTTCGGGTTGTAAAACGCTGTCTTCAGAATCTTTGCTCGCAATACCTAATTCTATAGACATATCTGAAGCAATCGTACTTGGAGTTAAAGTACACACTCTAATATTGTTTTTACGGACTTCTTTCATTAAAGATTGCGACATGCCGATAACTGCAAATTTTGAAGCTGAATATGCTGATGTTGTCGCATTACCGCTTAATCCAGCAGTAGACGATACATTAATAATATCACCTTCATTTTGAGCTATTAAATGTGGTAAAACCTCTTTGGTGACATAATACATTCCCATAACATTGGTTTGTATAATTTGACTCCATTGGCTCACGTCCATATCATTTAATGATCCAAAAGCAGCAATACCAGCATTGTTTACCAAAATATCAATAGATCCTAAAGTTTCAATTAAGGTTTTAATGCTTGCTTGTACTTCCTCGTAGTTGCTAACATCAAATGCCGCGTAAGTAGCGTTTACACCAAATGCCTTTAATTCTGAAACGGTTTCTTTTAAAACGGCTTCATTTCTACCAGTAATAGCGACATCAATGCCTTCTTTAGCAAAAGCTATAGCCGTTGCTTTTCCTAAACCTCTTCCGCCTCCTGTAATTATTGCTTTTCTATTTTTTAAATCTGTCATTATATTATGTTTCTTTTTATTCAAAGTTATAAAAATTGGGTGTCTTTACTGTTATAATAATGTGAAGTTACTGCCTTAAATATTTAATACGTTCTAAAAGTGTGAGATGCTTAATTTTGATGATTATTGGATATCAGTAAATGTTATTTACCATGTTTTTTCCAATAGGATTTGCCGTAGCTACAAAATACTTCTTCACCGTAGTCTATGTTTTTTATAGCTTTAATACAGACATTATTATCATCGTCTAAAGTAATTGCAGCATTGTTTTTAAAATTACTTTGCGATAAGCCTTCTGCATCATTAGCATATTTAGCGTAGCAATCGGTATGCATACTATCCATAATAGTACCATCTAGCAAATTAATAAAGTACCTGTCTTGGTGTTGTTCTGCTCTTAGTGCCGCTTCGTTGTTATCGATAATTTCGCCTTTAAACAACGAGATAATTTCATCTTCATAAATGTCAACTGCCGTAAATAAACCTTGTCCTGCCTGTTTAATTTGTGAAGGTTGAATAAACAAGTAGTCTGATTCTGGAGCTTCAATGGTATTTGTGCTTATATAATGGTCTTCTGTATTGGAGTCGCTCAAGGTTGATGAGATTTATTAACGATGTTAGTTAGTAAAATTTAAAGCGCTTTTATTTTTTCAAATTCTTAACGCGTTCCAAAAGCGTAGGATGCGAATAATGCATAAATACATAGGCTTTATGAGGTGTTAAATTGCTCAAGCTGTTTTTAGATAATTTCTTTAAAGACGTAATTAATGGTTCAGCTTTATAAGTGTTTTTGGCATAATCGTCTGCTTGATATTCAAAAACGCGTGAAACGTAATTCATTATTAAACCTGTAATTTCTGAAATAGGAGAGTAGAGTAATCCAAAAGTAATCAGACCAACATGGAAACTTGGAATTTCAACGCCAATGGCATTCGATAATAACGGATTTGAAATAAAGATGGATAAAATAAAAAGCGTTAATCCCGTAAGTAGAATAGAGGTCACTAAATTAAAAATGATGTGCTTCTTTTTATAATGCCCTACTTCGTGTGCTAAAACAGCAACAATTTCTTCATCGTCTAAATCGTTGACTAAAGTATCATAAAGTGTAACCCGTTTTTCACTTCCAAAGCCCGAAAAATAAGCATTGGCTTTAGTACTTCGTTTTGAACCATCGATGATAAATATCTTTTCGAGATTAAAACCAACGGATTCCGCATACGTTGAAATTTTAGTTCTCAATTCTCCATCTTCTAATGGGGTTTGTTTGTTGAATAATGGCACAATAAGTTTAGAATAAAACATATTCATAAACACGGTGAATACAGTTACAATTCCCCAAGCATATAACCAAAATTGATTTCCTGTTACCTGATAAAACCAAACAATAAGAGCAATGAGACCACCGCCTAAAAGTGCCATCATAACTAAACCTTTCAATTTGTCTAAGATGAATAGTTTCTTGGTGGTTTTGTTAAACCCAAATTTTTCTTCAATTACAAAGGTTTTATAGTAGCCAAAGGGTGTCGTAATAATATCGCTCGCTATCATGATGATACCGAAGAAAATTAAAGCGATGATTATTGGATTGTCTGAATAACTTCGTGCTATGTTATCGACGTATTCAAAACCATCTAAAAGTAAGAAGCCAAGAGTTAAAGCCAATGAAAACACGGACGTTACAAGTCCAAATTTATAATTCACAGTTTTGTAAGCTTGTGATTTTTTATATTCCTCAGCATCATACACATCGTTTAATACTTCAGGAATTGGATCGCTATAATGTTTTGCGTTTATAGCATCGAGCACTTTATCAATTATAAAGTTGATGACGATAATAGCTATGATAATATAGAATAAGGTTTGTGCTGTCATAAAGAATAAAATTCCAATTTTGATAATTTCAAATTCCAAGTTCTAATCAGTAACGTTTTAGAATTTGCGTTTTAGTATTGAGATTCGCGAATTTTCTCAAAGAAAATTCCGCTGTCGTTTCGCTTCAAAAATAAGGATTCCTGCAGCGACAGAAACATTCATCGAGTCAATTTCACCTTGCATTGGTATGCTTATGTTTTTTGTAGCAGCTTCTCTCCATTCTTCTGATAAACCTGTGGCTTCTGTTCCAACCACAATGGCTGTTGGCAAGGTGTAATCTTGTGAATGATACGGTTCTGATTCCTGTAAAATAGCAGAAAATATATTGAAATTATATTTTTTCAGAAACGCAATAGCTTCATCAGAACTCGCCATAGCAATTTCAGTCGTAAATACACAACCTACACTAGAGCGAATAATATTAGGATTGTATAAATCCGATTTTGGATTCGCAATAATCACCGCATCTACATTTGCCGCATCTGCCGTGCGTAAAATAGCTCCAATATTGCCAGGTTTCTCCGGTGCTTCGGCGACTAAAATCAGTGGGTTTTTAGATTCAAATTTTAAATCTTCTAGCGTATGCTTTTTTGAATTCACAACAGCAATCACACCTTCTGTAGTATCGCGATGCGCTAATTTCTGAAACACATCTTTTGATATTTCAATAATCTCAATATTGTATTGTGACATCGCTTGAGCTTCGCTTTCAGAAAATAATTCAGGATAAAATAGTAAGGTGTCAATATTATAGCCACCCTTTATAGCTAATGATAATTCCCGCTTCCCTTCAATTAAAAATTGTCTTGTTTTTTTACGTTGTCTCGATTTTTCTTTGAGCAGAACAAGTTGTTTTATGAATGGATTTTGAACGCTAGAGATGGATTTACTCATTACTATATTATTTAATCTATATTTGAGAGATACAAATTTAACCTATTATGAAACAAAAACTACTTTCCCTATTTCTATTCTTAACAATCAGTACAATTTCATTTGCTCAGGTGGCTAATCAACCAAATGATTACGTGGTTTGCGATGATGACAATGATGGTTTTGCTTTATTCGATTTAACTTATGCAGATGCCCAAGTTTTAGGAAGTCAACAAAGTGCCGTAGATTATACGGTAACGTATCACGAAACAATGAGTGATGCAATCAATGGAATTTATGCGATTAATTATCCTTATGTTAATATTACCAATTGGTTACAAATCATATATGTGCGATTAGAAGCTAATGCTACTGGGAATTATGCTCTAACTGAATTAGCCTTAGTTGTAAATCCAACACCTATTGTAACTGTAGCAACATCTATGATGTTATGTGATGATGATGCCGATGAGACCGCTGTATTTGATTTAACAGTAAACAATTTAGAAATCACACAAGGTAATACTGATTGGACAGTAGCGTATTATGAAACGCAATCGGATGCTCAGGCTCAGATGAATATGATATCTAATTCAATAGCTTATACAAATACCTCAAATCCGCAGACATTATTTGCAGCAGTTACGGATACCAATACGGGGTGTGTAGGTATAACTCCATTAACCATACGTGTATTACCAAATCCTTCTGGTGCTATGGGCACTCCAAGTGATATTATGCTATGCGATGATAATAATGATGGTATAGCAACGTTTGACTTAACTGTAAATGAAAGTGTTATTAATCCGTCAGGTGAGCCTTTTACACTATCTTATTTTATAAATGAAGCTGATGCCTTAGGTAATTTTGCTCCAATTTTAGATCCAACTAATTTTACAAACGTAAGTAATCCACAAACTATTTATGTTAGAGCTGAAACTCTAGACGGCTGCTATGCACTTACTAATTTTGATATTTCTGTTAATCCTTTTCCCGAAATATATTTGGAAAGTAATTATAGCTTTTGCACAGGCAGCACTTTGGTATTGGAAACAGGATTGTCTGTTTTTGATTATTATTTTGAATGGGATCTTAATGGAAATACGATACAAGGCGCAAACCAATCATCACTCACCGTAACAGAACCTGGTGGATATGACGTTGTATTGTATTCTTTAGATTTTGGGTGTTCTAGCAGTACCTATATAATTGTAGAAGAAGTTAGTTGTACAGATACTGATGACGATGGAGTCATTGATAGTGATGAGGATATAAATGGCAATGGTAATTTAGAAGATGATGATACCGATGGTGATGACATTCCAAATTATTTAGACGATGACGACGATGGAGATGGTGTTGCTACTAATTTTGAAATTAATATTGTTTTAGGAAGAAATGTTTCTCATGTCTTTGTAGATACAGACAATGACCTAGTTGAAAACTATTTAGATGACGACGATGATGGTGATGGCGTTCTTACTATTGATGAAGATTATAATAATAACGGAGATCCGACGGATGATGATACCAATTTTAATGGTATCCCAGATTATTTAGAGAATTCAGTAGCGTTGAGCGTTAAGACATTTAATACGGTTGAATTTAGTATGTATCCTAACCCAACAATAAACGTGGTAACTATTAATTTAAAAACGTCTGAGATCGAAAACCTAAAAATTACCATTTATGACGTTCAAGGTAAACGTGTTGCTATTTCTAAACATCAAAATTTAAGTATTATTAATTTAAATACATCTCATCTTAGTTCAGGTTTATATTTTGTAGAACTTGAAAGTAATTCGAATAGAAGTATTCAAAAACTGATTAAAGAGTAATAATTTAAGCTTTATATCCTTAAAAAAGCTTCAGCTAATTCTTGAAGCTTTTTTGTAATGCTTCAAATTTAATTTCGTCAAAGACTTCAACTTAAAACTATATTATGAAAAAAACAATTTACGTATTACTATTAGCTATTTCAATAACTGCTTGTAAAAACGAATCAAAGCAAGAGCCATCTAAAGCTGCAGAAGCTGTAGAGGCAGAAACTATGACAACTAGCATTTACCCCGAAGCTATAACTAAAGTTTTCAATGCACATGGTGGTATTGATACTTGGAATAAAATGCAATCGCTTTCTTTTTCTATTGCAAAACCTACAGGAATAGAAAAGACGACGAAAAATTTAATAACTAGAGCAGAATTAATTGATACACCAACCTATACACAGGGATTTGATGGTGAAATACTTTGGGTTAATGAAAAAGATGGTAATGCATATAGAGGAAAGCCTAAATTTTATAAAGGTTTAATGTTTTACTTCTATGGAATGCCTTTTGTTTTTGGTGATGACGGTGTGGATTATAAAGAAACAGAACCTTTAGTTTTTGAAGGAAAAACATACCCTGGAATTCTAATTTCTTACGAAGCTGGCGTTGGTGAATCTTCAGATGATCAGTATAAGATTTTTTATGATGCCGAAACAGGACAAATGGAATGGTTAGCATACACCGTAACTTTTGGGAAATCTGAGGGAAGTCCAGATTTTCATTTTATAAGGTATAATAATTGGCAAACTGTTAATGGTTTGGTATTACCGAAAAGTGTAGATTGGTATAACTATGAAAATAATTTACCAACAGAAAAGCGAAACACAGTTGAGTTTACAGATGTTATGCTTTCTGAAAAAGCTCCTGATCAGGCAATGTTTACAATGCCAGAAGGGGCAAAAGTGATTGATTAATTAGGAATTTAATTAGAGTAAAAAAAAGCGAGCCATTTGGCTCGCTTTTTTTTTGTATTAAGACGTTACGTAAACGTGCTGATGTAATTTAATAGTAACTTTACTTTGAAAGTAAAAACACCCGATAAGTCTCCTCAAGGGGACATTCCGCCCAAGTTTATTTTTTGGATTGTCCCCTTGAGGGGACTTGAGGGGTGTAAATTAATAATTATTAATCTTCTTGACTAGGTTTCTCAGAAAACCGTTTCCAAAGTTCCGTTTGGTGTGTTTCTAAGCTTAAACGTCTACCATCAATAAAAGCGTGTGTCAATTGATTGGTTCGCATATCTAAAGCATCTCCTTCGCTAATAAACAGAGTAGCGCTTTTGCCAACTTCAAGCGAACCGTACATATTGTCTATACCCATAATCTTCGCAGGATTCTGCGTAATTAACTGTAAAGCTTGTGCTTTTGTTAAGCCATGAGCAACTGTTGTGCCAGCATAAAATGGAAGGTTACGAGAATTCATACGCTCCATTTGTCCGCTTGGTTCTAAAGCAACTAAAACACCAGCATCAACTAATATTTTGGCTTGTTTAAAGGTGTAGTCGTAATCGTCATCTTCTAATTCTGGTCTAGAATGCACACGTCTTAAGAATACAGAGACATCATTTTGTTTTAAGAAGCTTGCGATATTTCCGGCTTGATAAGCACCAACAATAGTAATTTTAGAAACTCCTTGTGACTTTGCTAAATTTACAGCATCGGTAATTCCTTTTTCATCATCTACTGTAATATATAAACGCTTCGAGCCATCAAAGACGCCAGCTAAAGCTTCATACGGTAAGTGACGTTCAGTAGAACTTCCCATACTATAACTTTTAGATTCATTAAAATAATCGCCTAATTCCTTAACTTGAGTGGCATAGTTTTTATTGGGTTTCAATCCTGGATCTTCACCTAACCACCAACGTCCACGGCTAAAACTACTTGGCCAATTCACGTGAATTCCATTATCCTTTTTTATAGTGGCATCTTCCCAATTCCAGGCGTCATATTGTACTACAGATGAGGTTCCTGAGATACGTCCACCTCTTGGTACCACTTGGCCTAGTAATACACCGTTAGGTCGCATCGATTCTGTAATTTTAGATTCTGTGTTATAGGCTATAATACTTCTAATATGTGGATTAAAAGTTCCCAATTCTTCAAGATCATCAGAGGCTTTTACAGCGTCTACTTCAACCAATCCTAAAGTCCCATTAGCCACAATAAATCCTGGATAGACATCTTTGCCTTTTCCATCAATGATGTCCATAGCTTGTCTGGTCAGTGGAGTAGAAGCTTCTGGTCCAATAGTTGTGATTTTTCCATTACTTACTACTATAACACTGTTTTCAATTACGGTGCCATCTCCAATATGTGCGGTTGCACCAACAATAGCAAAATCTTTAGTTTGCTTTGGTGCGGGTGTTTGTTGTGCGAATCCAATAGTGATACACAACATCAATAACACACTATTTATTTTATATAAATTTTTCATTTGTAACTATTTTTAGTTGTGTAAATCCATTGAATCACAATGCATTAATTTTTCCTCTTTCTTCTTAACAGGTTGTGTTTTTAATCCCTTGTTTTTATCTTGAAGCATTAAATTAATGAGTTCGCTTTTCTCTTTTTTGATTGCTTCTCTCATTTCTTTGTCTCGCGCTAAATCGAAATACGTAACACCTTCGATAATGGTTTTTTCAGCTTTAGCATAAATGGATAACGGATGATCTGTCCATAATACCACATCAGCATCTTTACCTACTTTTAGACTTCCAACACGTTTGTCTAGATGTAATAATTTAGCCGGATTTAAGGTGACAAATTTCCAAGCCTCTTCTTCACTAACTCCACCATATTTTACGGATTTAGCAGCTTCTTGGTTTAAACGACGCGACATTTCAGCATCATCACTATTAATAGCTACTGTAACTCCAGCGTTGTGCATAATAGCAGCGTTATACGGAATAGCATCATTGACTTCGTATTTATAACCCCACCAATCGCTAAAGGTCGAGCCACCAACTCCGTGAGCTTTCATTTTATCAGCAACTTTATAGCCTTCAAGAATATGTGTGAAAGTATTTATTTTAAAGTCGAATTGATCTGCAACCTTCATCAGCATATTAATTTCACTTTGCACATACGAATGGCAAGAAATAAAACGCTCTCCGTTTAAAATTTCAGCAAGTGTTTCCATTTCTGCATCATGTCTAAATGGTTTACCACTTTTTTTTGCGTCATCATAAGCTTTTGCTCTAGTAAAATAATCTATAAACACTTGTTCCACTCCCATTCGCGATTGTGGGAAACGTGAATTAGTTCTACTTCGCGATTGTTTAACATTTTCACCTAAAGCGAATTTGATAAACTTTGGAGAATTTTCATAGATTAAATGATCTGCCGCTTCTCCCCATTTTAATTTAATGATGGCCGAACGACCACCAATAGGATTTGCAGAGCCATGTAATATTTGAATCGACGTCACTCCACCAGCTAAATTGCGGTAGATATCAATAGCTTCATCATTTAAAACATCTTCAATAGTAACTTCTGCTGAAGAGTTTTGACCTCCTTCATTTATAGAAGAGGCAGCGATATGTGAATGCTCGTCAATAATACCAGCGGTAATATGTTTTCCCGTGGCATCTATTACTTTCGCGTTTTTACTAGAAAGGTCTTTTCCTATTTTTGAGATTTTACCATCCTTAATTAGAACGTCTGTTTCCTCTAAAACACCTTCGCTTTCATTGGTCCAGACTGTTGCGTTTTTAAATAATAGCGTTTCTGATTTTGGCTTTTCGGTGAAACCGTATGCTAAGTTGGGGTAGGTAATAGGACTCATAAATGGAGTATCAGCATCGTCCTTATCTTTCTTTTTGTCACCCTTCTTTTCGGAATCTTCTTTTTCTAGTTTATTAGCAAAAAAGGATAGCTCATTACCATTTGGTAAAATAGCTTTTCCATTAAGACTACTGTTGCTTGTTGAATTGGCAACAATCCTTATGTATTCTTTTTTAGTACTATCTGCCGTTTTAATTGTAAGGTTTAACCAATCCTCTGTATAACTCGCTTTAGTCCCTAAATTTTTAGCGTTGCTCTCAATTTTAGCATCAGTTTTACTCGTACTGTTTGAGATGGTTAATTTATAGTCGTCACCCGCAAGTTTAAAATCGTAATTACCATCAATATCTTTAGTAGTCATGTTTTCGATAACATGCGCTGAACCTTGAACCCAATTTTCGTAGAGTTTTGTTTTCTTTTCAAAAATGTCTCCATCGGTAATTAAAAAATTAGCATAGCTTCCTGTTTTTAAAGTTCCTAAAACATTTGATTTTCCTAATAAAGAAGCAGGAACTGTAGTTAAAGCTTCTAATGCTCTTTGCTTAGACAATCCATTTTCAATAGCCTTCATTAAATTTGAAGAAAATGTTTTATTCGATTTTAAACCATGTGTTGTTAAGGCGAATTTAATGCCGTTTTCCGCTAGTAATCTTGGGTTGTGTGGTTGTTGATTCCATGATCGCATATCACTTAAAGACAATGTGCTTGCCAAGAATGGATCATCAACATCATACGCCAATTGAAAATCTATTGGCAAAATAATTGTAGCGTTTGTTCCTTTTATTTCATCAATACGTTCGTATTCATCACCACCTCCAACTATAGTATATTGAATGTTAAACGCGTCACCAACTTTATCAGCACGCATTAAATTAGCTCTGCTACCAGCTTCAAAAATTTGAAGTAAGTTCTTGTTTTTATTTAAGGCTTCAAGCGATAAATCTTTAGTGTCAATATTTCCAGCTTCATACCATTTTGCATCATCATACATTTGGCGTAATAGTGCCATGCTTCCCATAATAGAAGATGGATACGATTGGCGAGACGTCACACTTTTACTAAATGATAAATGTTGTGTGGTTTCTCCATCCATAACACGCATAGAATTGTCAGCGTTATTGTTTAGTGCAATTAAAGCACCTGTACCACGAACAACACCATCTGGCATATGTGTATTAACAACACCAAAACCTAATTTATGAAGATCAGAAGCCGATTTAGCGTCGTATTTAAAACTTGCCATAACATCTTGCTCTGGCATAATATGGTCGTTCCAATAATAGCCACTTCGACTCGCACCATATTGTGGACCATTGCCACCGCGCTTTGGTTTTTCTACTCCAAAAGTGGTGTACATGTCAATAAAAGACGGGTAAATGGTTTTTCCGGTAAGATCAATTTTTGTGGTGTTCTTCGGAATGTTTACGGATTTGCCAACACTAACAACTTTACCATCTTTTATTAAGAGTGTAGCATTGTTTATGGTTTCTGTTGGAGATACATGGATCGTAGCATTTGTAAATGCGGTGTAGTTAGAGTTGTTTGCGATGACTCCAGAATTGCTAGGGAAGTAATCTTGTGCAAATACTGAAAAACTGCACATAAAAATGAGCAGTCGTAAATGGACTTTAATCATATGTTTTGGTTAGTTAGATTGAATTCTAAAGATAGGAATTATAGCTAAATGGCTGTGTTTAATGTTAATATTTTAACATTTTCTAAGCAGGAAAAAGGGAGTCTAACTAACCTTATAAAGGTTGATTTTCATAATAATTAACTAAGAGCGCAACGACATAGCTGTAGCTTTTCATGCCAGCGGACTGATTATTTGCTTTTAGAAAATTATCAAAAGTTTTTTCGAAAATAGGTTCTATTGGGTTTTCGTAGGCATCCCAAAATTCTCGAACGTCTTGGTAGTTTTTTAGTATGCCTGTATTCACAGTTAGAATTACAGTGTCATAAAGTTCTGGGTCGCGCTTAAAGAGTTCACCTAAACAATACCGAAGAGCAAATGTATAGCCAGAATATTTAAAATAAACATCATCATTGTGGATAGCAGCTAAACTTCCAATGAAATTAGCTTCGTTTTCTGCGGCATAGCCCAGTTGGTGAGCTGCTTCGTGACACGCTGTTGTTGGAAATTTATAGGTCGAAATCAAGCCGTTGACTTGAGCTTCATTGGTGAAGGGATTTAAATAACCCGAAAAGCCCATATAAGTTAAAGGTAAACTGTATATAGATTTTTTGATGCTCTTTGGATGATATTCAAGGTGCGGATATACTTCTGAGAGTGTTTGGTATCCATCTGTTACCTTGGTTAAAATTTCAGACTTGGTATAAGGTATTTCAACTTTTAAAGTGTCATTTTTTGTCAATTGAAATTGTAAAGCATTCGATTTTTGAATCAGTTGTTCTGTAAATGAAACCAGTTGTTCTGTGGTATAATCGGCTTCAAGGTTTAACGATTTATAAAGTGGTTGTCTGTAATAATTAAAAGCCCAAAGCATATGAAATGCAAAATACGCAACTGATAGGGTGGCTCCGATATCAAGTAACCAATTCACAGTATCTTTAATAATACGTGTTCTGTTTACAATAAGCCATCTGATGAGATAGATTCCTGCTAAAGTGTAAAATATATCTCCAGCTGAAAAGGGTATCCAGCCAAACGTATAGCGCATTAATTTTGAAATAAAAACGTAAAGTCCATTGCTGTAAAATTGCTCAACAAATTCAGGATAGTATTTTAATTGAGATAATAGTAGCAATTGAATTCCGAAGAACACAACAAGAATTAGTTTTTTGTTTTTGCGCATGATTCAAAAATAGGGAAAAGTTTGGATTGCGTTTTTTATTTTTTAATCAAGAGAACAGTGGTTTACTAGAAAGCTTTAGGTTCTAACGAATCCGAAACTATGCAATCACTTTCTTCTTTGCGGTAAGTATTGTGCGAATGTGAAATTTAGATTCTTATTTGTTTCTTATTAATTGTTCATTTTCGTGTTAATAACGAAAATGAACAATTAAATATTAGGGTTGATTTTATACTTAGTTAAGTACCAAATTACAACGTTTCCCTATTTACTTTTTAAATGAATCGTTTGAACAGCTTTAGGTGCAATTTGAGCTGTATAAGTTTTCGTTTCTAATTTGATTGATAGCTCATGTGCTTCTTCATTATTGTTATAAACAACAACTGCGATTGAGCCATCAGGATTTTTAGCCGCTGTATAAATTAGTCCGTTTACATTATCACCTTTTAAAGCAATTCGACGTGCGTCTGGGCGGATAAACTTGCTGAAATGGCTTAGTAAATAATAAAGTGGTGTGTAAATCACTTCGTCAGTGGTTGGATTGATAAGTACTGGAGCACTATTAAAATTATTATAAGGATTTGGTTGTCCTTTGTGGCTCAAAATACTGCACCATTCAATGTAGCCTTGAGTGCCGTGGTTTAAATCTGTAATGATGTCGTTAACGTACGTTTCAAAAGGTACAAACGTACCTGCGTAATCCGTACTTGCTCTCCAATATTGACCAATAGGATCCTTAGCATCAATATCTATGCTCGATTCCGTATGAATCATCCCTTTGTTTGGCCAGTTTTTTTGTAATTCGGCTAATTCTTTAGCATACCAGTTGTTATCTTTTAACTCAGAATTTGTGTACCAATGAAAAGCAGTTCCCCAAGCATACTTAGAAGCTTCAGGATCTTCATACGTTTTTTGAACATAGTCGTTCATCGTAGATTTGTTATGGTCATAAATCAAGACACGTAATCCAGATTCTAAATCATCAAGATTTAAATGACCATCTTTAACAAGTTGCGGACCAAGGTGATCTCTTAAAAAGTCACGACCTTGTTCTGGAGTAAATCCGTTACTATCCCAATGTGCATCATGGGCATGTAATGGTTCGTTTTGTGGTGTAATACCCCAAAGGTTAATGCCCTGTTCTTTGTATGCCGTCACATATTTTGACATGTATTCTGCCCAAAGTCCATAATATTCAGGACGTAAACTACCATTCGTCATTGTAGATGTTTCACCGGTTTTCATCCAAGATGGTGGACTCCATGGAGACGCGATAATTTTAAAGTCTGCACCAGGAATTTTAGAAGCTTCTAAAATCATAGGAATAATATCATAACTAGGTTCTACGAGTTCAATGCCACGAACTTGCTCGTTTTCATCACCACTGAATCCTTTCATGTCTTCATGAATACTAAAAGTTGAAAGATCTTTGTCACCTTCTTCAATATAGGTATAATGATTGTTTGAATAATCGCTACTGTTAATATGTGTTCGAGTAAGCGTGAAACCAGCTCCTTCGGTTGGACTAAAAAGTTTGGTTAAAACTTGTTTGCGAGATTCAACAGGAATTGTAGCCAAATTCCATGCTGAGGACTCAGTAAATGAAGCACCGAAACCATAATATTTTTGAAACTCTTCATTAGGAAGTATTTCTAAAGTTACTTTCTTAATATCATTGGAAGTTGCTTTAGTATCAGCACTAGACAATAATTTGAGGTTGTCCCCCGCTTGAGATGTTTGGTAAACATCCGAAACATAATCGTCGTAAGCGCTTTTTTTTGTTTTGTTAGATGTACAACCAACAAACACTAAAGCTATAACTAAGGCGTATAACCCTGTGGCTTTTGAAATGTGAATTTCGCGGTTTTTTTTAGTCATTATTGCTTTCATTCTTTTAGAGATTTTACTATTAGTTTAGACTGATAAAGATACATAATGAATTTGTAAATTTCCTACAAGATTACAGAAAAGTAGAGCTAAAGATGAGTAACGTATGCGTAACAAATTGAATTCAGTATGACCTGATTTTTGATTCTGAAACAAGTTAAGAATGTCAATAAAGTGATAATCGTATTTTGTACCTTTGCAAATCTAAAAACAAGATTTATGAGTTCAGAAATAAGAGCCTTAGAGCCAAAACAACTATGGAATAAATTCGCAGATTTAAATGCTGTGCCACGACCTTCAAAAAAAGAAGAACGTGTGATTCAATTTATGAAAGATTTCGGGAAAAATTTAGGTTTAGAAACGATAGAAGACGAAGTTGGTAATGTCATTATCCGTAAACCAGCATCGAAAGGCATGGAAGATCGTAAGCCAATTGTAATGCAATCGCATTTAGATATGGTACATCAAAAAAACAACGATACCGTTTTTAATTTTGATGAACAAGGTATTGAAATGCATATTGAAGGGGATTGGGTAAAAGCAAAGGGCACAACGCTTGGCGCTGATAACGGTTTAGGAGTTGCCACTATTATGGCGATTTTAGAAAGTGATACTATTGCGCATCCTGCGTTAGAAGCTTTGTTTACAATTGATGAAGAAACAGGGATGACAGGTGCCAAAGGTTTAAAAGGAGGTTTACTTAACGGTGCTATTCTTTTAAATTTAGATACTGAAGAAGATGATGAAATCGGAGTTGGTTGTGCTGGTGGAGTAGATGTTACTGCAAGACGCGAGTATAAAGAAGAAGAAACTCCTGAATTTAAAATTGGTTATACCATTACTGTAAAAGGATTACAAGGAGGTCACTCTGGAATGCAAATTCATGAAGGTTTAGGAAATGCCAATAAATTAATGAACCGTATTTTATTTGATGGTTTTGAAAATTTTGGACTGCGTATTTCTGAAATTGATGGTGGAAGCTTAAGAAATGCTATTCCAAGGGAAAGTAATGCAATCGTTGTTATTGATGCCATACATGAGGAGGCTTTTGAAGCTGAAATGGTAGAGTTTGCAGAGACTTTGAAAGTTGAGTTTAAAACTATGGAACCAGATTTAGAAATTGTTGTTTCTAAAACGGAGACCCCAGAGAACATCATGGATTTAGGTGTGCAAGAAGGCTTAACAAGAGCTTTGCATGCGGCTTGGAACGGAGTATATCGTATGAGTCCAGATATTAAGGACTTGGTAGAAACGTCTAATAATATCGCTAGAGTTATTGTGAAAGATGGTGCTATTAAAATTGGTTGCTTAACACGTAGTTCTGTAGAAAGTACAAAACTAGATTTAGCTAATACATTACGTTCTGTTTTTGAATTAACGGGATGCGAAGTAGAGTTTTCTGGTGATTATCCTGGTTGGGCACCAAATATGGATTCTGCCATTTTAAAAGTAATGGTTCCTATTTACGAACGCTTAAACAATGGCGAGAAACCACATGTTGCAGCTTGCCATGCAGGTTTAGAATGTGGTATTTTAGGAACTAACTATCCAGATATGGATATGATTAGTTTTGGACCAAATATTAAAGGAGCGCACTCACCAGATGAACGTGCTCAGATTTCTTCTGCTCAGAAGTATTGGAAATTTGTTCTAGAAGTTTTAGAAAATATTCCTAAAGCTTAATTTGCATAAAAAAAAGACCTGTTAGGTTTTGAAAATCTAACAGGTCTAAATACATTAAAAAAAAGCAGCTCTCTAGCTGCTTTTTTTTATGTCTTATTGTAGGTGTTACCTATTTCTTAATGCTTGCCAATTCAATGTCAAAAACTAAGTTGGCGCTTGGTGGAATTACAGGAGGGTTTCCTCTTTCTCCGTAGCCTAAATAATAAGGTATGAATACTCTCGCTTTGTCCCCAATTTTCATATGAAGCATAGCTTCTCTAAATCCTGCGATTAACCCAGCAGTTTCGTTGTAAGGCATATCAAAAGAACTGTAACGACCAGCTTTATCAGTACGCTCGTCGTATTTGCCATTTTTTTCAGCGACATCTTTCCAAGTGGTCCAGAACAACTCTCCGTTTTCTAAATAACCAGCACATTCTATATTTACACGATCTGTAGCCTTAGGTGTCACACCTTTGCTTTCGTGGGTGAAGATCATTGCCATTCCTGTTGGAGATTCAATTTTACGACCTTTTAACTCATCGTTCTTTTTTAAGAACGCAACTTTTGCTGCATCTGCTTTTGCTTTAGCTTCAATTTTAGCTTCTTCGGCTTTCTTTTCTGCGTCAAGTTTAGCTTGCGCTATACGTTCTTTAATTTTTGGAAGTTCTTCTGTAAATACTTTAGGCGCATCAAATTTCTTTGCAGCTGAACCTATGCGAATAATATTTAATTTTTTAATGATGACATCTTCAAGTGGTTTGTTAGTTCTTGGTGCCACTTTTACATTCGATATCGTATCTAGGATATTTAAACCTTTTACTAATTCACCAAATACAGAATGACAAGCGACTCTAGGGTTTTCACAATCTCTTAAAACACCGTTTTCGTCATAACCATCTAGCCATGGAGTGACTTTTTCTGTGATAAAAAATTGACTTCCATTAGAATTGGGACCACTATTAGCCATAGATAATATACCAGGCTTATCATGTTTATATTCTGCTACAAGTTCGTCTTCAAATTTATATCCAGGATCACCAGTTCCTGTAGCTGTTGGGTCACCTCCTTGTACCATAAAATTATTCATTACACGGTGAAACGTTAATCCATCATAAAAAGGCTTTCCTTTTAATTCTTCTTTAACTAACGGGTGATTACCTTCTGCTAATGCTACAAAGTTTGCAACTGTAACAGGTGCTTTTTCATAAAATAGTTTAGCAACCATGGTGTCTTTAGAGGTTACAAATTCGGCATAAATACCTTCTTCTAAATCAGGGTAGCGTTCTTGGCAAGACGTGTTTGATAATACTAATAGTGCAACGAATGCTGTAAGTGCTTGTTTAATCATTTTTTTGAGTTATAGTGTTTAAAGTTACTTCACAAATTAAAGGAACATTGGTTCCGATTTTATGTTCATCTCCATAATATCCAAATGCTTTTTGGGATGGGAAAATAAACGTTGCTGTCTCGCTTGGTTTTAAAAGTTTTAAGCCTTCGCGCAAACCCGTGAACAATTCTTCTTTGTCCATAATATAGGTTTTAGTAGTGTTGGCATAAATTTCGGTGCCTTCAATATCAGAGACATCGAAAGTGAAATTAACAACATCACCAAATTGTGGTTGAATGGTATCCATTTCAACTTTAGTATTGTAATAATACCAAAAGCCACTTTCTGAAGCGATATAATTGTTATTTGGATTGCTTTTAATAATGTCAAGAATTTGTTGCTGCTCTAATTCATTAAGCTTTTTGTTGCGCTCTGCAGATGCTTTTAAAAATGAGCCAGATTGTACAGATTCTGGTAGGCGTGCTTCAGGAGGTTTACAACTGAAACACAGTAATACTACAGTAGAGAGTATGAGTAGGTTTTTCATGTGTTTATATTTATTGCTTTTTAACGGTCACATGCTGTTCGCTATTAATCATCTTTTTGAATGATTGGATTTTAAATATGCTCGTTTCATGTGTTTGTATTTATTGTTTTTTAACGGTCACATGCTGTTTGCTATTAATCATCTTTTTGAGTGATAATATATTAAACATGCTCGTTTCATATTATAATCGTTACCAATTTAGGGGTTTCATTGGTGCAAATCTTGTTTATACTGTGGTAATATACTAATAAATTTATTTAGTGTTGTTTGCATATCATCGTCGCTACGTCCTCCTGCTGCATTTGTATGGCCTCCTCCATTAAAATACGCTCGCGAAAATTCGTTTACCGAGAACTCTCCTTTACTACGTAATGATATCTTTATAATCTGATCTTGTTGACTTTCTATAAAGATGGCAGCAAAAATAATATCTTTTAATGATAATGCATAATTTACAAATCCTTCGGTATCTCCTTTTTTAAAGTTGAATTCATCTAATTCCGCCTGAGATAAGGTCATATAAGCTGTTCTTAATTCAGGAATAACTTTAAGGTTTTGCATGGCTCTACCTAATAATTGTAAACGATTATAACTATTAGTATCGTATATGTTATTATGAATTTGAGAGTTATCGGCTCCTTTTTCAATTAAATTTCCAATAACTTGATGTGTTCGGCTTGTGGTTGCAGGGAAACGGAAAGAACCCGTATCTGTCATAATCCCAACATAAAGGCACGTTGCTATCGTAGCATCAATTTTATCATCATCGCCAAGCATTTCTATGAAATTATAAACCATTTCGCAAGTCGAAGACATACTTATATCCGAGTACATATATTTAGCGTAATCGTCTGGTTGCTGATGGTGATCTATCATTACTTTAATAGCAGTAGATGGCTCTAAAACTTCAGCCATTGCGTGTCCTGCGCGATGAAAAGCATTAAAATCTAAAGTGAAAATAAGATCAGCATTATTAATAAGTGTTGTGCTTTCTTCTTGTTGTGTTTCAAATTTTAAAACGGTATCATCTCCTGGTAGCCATTTTAAAAAATCGGGATAATCATTTGGTGCCATAACGATGGCATTATGATTGTGCAATTTTAGATAATGATACAACGCTAAAGTTGAACCCATAGCATCTCCGTCTGGGTTTCTATGTGGAACAATTACAATGTTCTTAGGGACACTTAAGAGTGCTTTTACTTGTGGAATTTGTGCTTTAATCATAGATGGCGAAGATACGTTTTTTAGCTATTTTGAAGATGGCTTTTAATATGAATTATAAGATTGTTTGAGTTCTAAAATGTATGGCGATGCAAAATTAATGGAAAATCAATTTTACAGGAACAGATAGCGAAACTAAAAATGTGAAATTTTCTCAATGTGATTGCTGTTTATAATTGAATTTGAAAGACGCTTATTTGGTAACATTAATTTAATAAAAACTGCTCTTGATTAATTAAAGAAATACATTACTTTTGCACCTCATTAAAAAAAAATACATGGCAACTAACAGAACATTTACAATGTTAAAGCCTGATGCTGTTGAAAAAGGACACATTGGCGCAATATTAGAGAAAATTTCGGCTTCAGGATTTAGAATCGTAGCGATGAAATTAACACAAATGACTACAGCAGATGCTGAGGAATTTTATGCAATACACAACGAACGTCCATTTTTTGGAGAGTTAGTAGAATATATGACTCGTGGTCCTATCGTAGCAGCTGTTTTAGAAAAAGAAAATGCAGTTGAAGATTTTAGAACTTTAATTGGAGCAACTAATCCTGCTGATGCAGCAGAAGGAACTATCCGTAAATTATATGCAGCTTCTATTGGAGAAAATGCAGCTCACGGAAGTGATAGTGATGAAAATGCAGCTATTGAAAGTGCTTTTCATTTTGCTGGTAGAGATATGTTTTAATACACATTTCAACTTATAATATTATAAAAAGGCTGTCTTTAGGGATGGTCTTTTTTTGTTTTTAAGAGTCGCATTATTCATAGTAATTTGGTTAATTCTTAATGAAAAAATATTTTAATTTTCAAAGTAGGTAATAACAAGCTATTATTTATAGCCATTGTTGGCAGCCATTATTTAATTTTCGTCAAAATTTAATTTTTGGTTTTCCATGTCATTCTTCCAATTATAAGGGAAAATTCCATTTTCGTCTTCTGTTATATTTTTCATTATAAGTTGAACGTTGTCTTGAATTACTTTCGGTAGTTGATAATACGACTCATCTACTTGAGTGTTTCTCTCGAAATCCAGAGTTCCGTTTTGGTGTCTAATCGCGCTCTTTTTTCCCTTATGATACACCAAAATTTTAATTCGCCCATCACTTGTTCCATTCATAGCAAAAGTTCCATACACTATTATCGGGTCAATGAATCCATCGTTGTCATGGTCATTTAACTCAAAATATTTTGTCCAAATAGAAATTGAATATTCCTCTGAAACTTCATTTCCTTTTGGAAGAATAAAGTCAGTCAAATTCCATTCGAGATCGTATTGTCCGTTTTTATATAGAAAGCAAAATACCTTTATAGCGTCAAAACAGTCTTTTCTTTCATCACATTTTACTTTGTTTTCGGTCATAACAATAAAGTGCTTTCCGCCTTTATCATTATACTCATACGCCCTATAAACAGAATAATTGATTTCAAGTTTGGTCTTTAATGAATCTGTGAAAATTGAATTAATTTCATGTTCAGTTAATGGGTTACTTGAAAGGATCGTATTTTGACTAAATCCGATAGTTGAGACTATAAATGTTACGAGTATTGTTACTATGGTTCTCATTGTTTCTTAAAAGGCTGAGGTCGTCTGTGTGACTAATTGTGCGGTTAGGCGAGTAAGTTAGCAAATAAATCACAGATAGAATAGTCCGCAGGAATGTTCGTAAGTCGGCAGTGAACCAAGCAATTAATTATACACGGCTTAAGTTTACAATTCATTAAATTTAAGTATAAATCAGAAAATGAGAAACTTATTATTTATGTGCAGTTTTTATTCAGCTATTCTATTCTTCAAATCCATTCTTTCGTGCAATATTCTCGTTATTTCAACATAATTTTCGTTCAAATTTCTGTAGAATATTATATGTCGATTTGCACTCATTCCGAGAAGCTGCTTTGATATTCCATCGTAGAGTTTTCCTATGTCTGGGTTTTCTGCAATTTCTTGACAATTAGAAATCAGATCACCGTAATATTTGTCAGCTTGTTTTTCCGACCAAATCTCAAATGTATAATCCCAAATCTTTGATAAATCCTCAACAGCTTTATTGGTCAGCTTAAATTGAGCCATTCGAATGCTTTTTCGCTTTTAGAGATTCAAGATGTTTTTTGGGGTCAAAGTCGTGAGCTATTCCACTGTCAACTCCTTCTTGAATTGCTTTTTTCAATGCAATGACTTTACTTTCTTCTTCTTCTAAAAGTCTTAATCCTGCACGAATAACTTCGCTAACGTTTTTAAATCTTCCTTCACTTATGCTACTTTGCACAAATTGGTCGAAATGATTTCCAAGTGATATTGATGTGTTTTTATTCATTTGAGTACTAAATTGAATCAAATATACCAAAAATTGGTATAGTTAACAAATTCCCCAAGTTGCACACAACGTTTATGTATAAGGAAAGTTGCGTGTTTGTGGGCGAGGATTTTCCGCAAGAAAAATCAGACGTAACAAACACGCAACGACCTTTGATTAAGCATTAAACCGCAATTATTTTTATACGGTGTTGTGATGCGTTATTATTTTATTTTCCAATTTTTTAGAATTTTTTCCAATTTCAGTTTGGATAAACCCATTGTGTCAATTTCTAAATCATACATTCCTGTTCCGCATTTCCAATAACCCAATTTATAAAGACTATCAGACTCTAGTTTTTCCTTTTTAATTTTATATTCAGTTTCTAGAGTATCTAATTTAGAGAACCATTTTTTAGTTTCAAAATCATATTGAGTATATAGTTCTTCGTATTCTAATTTTGATATTGGGTTCTGAAAATAATCACTTTCCATTACTATCTTATTTTTCCAAATCCAAAAACTTTTTTGGTAATATATTTCCTTGATTTTATGAAATGCATTGGCAGTGTCTGAATTCTTATTTGACCAAATTTGAAGATAAATATCATTTTCAAATATTGAATTCGATTTAGTGGCTTTATTGTAATCATTCTTTAGAGAACATATACTGTCTAGTTTCCAATTTTCATTTAGATTCAATAACCCTAATTCAGTTCTTTTAGAATTCATTTTTAATCCATAATTATCAGAAAATTTTTCAGGTATAATATTTATTGTAATTAAATATATAATTCCAATTCCTATAATAAGATATATTATGTTTTTTCTTTTCAAATTATATTTCCGATTTTATTTCGAGTGAGCAATGCATCACAACGTGTTTCTTTAGTTTGTATTAAATATCTTTATATAGAAAAAGAGGAGAACTA
This sequence comes from Winogradskyella pacifica, assembly GCF_003386275.1. Classification (NCBI taxonomy): domain Bacteria; kingdom Pseudomonadati; phylum Bacteroidota; class Flavobacteriia; order Flavobacteriales; family Flavobacteriaceae; genus Winogradskyella; species Winogradskyella pacifica. The sequence continues at coordinate 169,857 of NZ_QREI01000003.1, forward strand.
TAACGTGTTTTAGATTAGTGATCCCTTACACGTACGTATATGGTTTGTTGCGAGAAGCCATCAATAAATTATATACGGTGTTGTAAACAATTTTTAATTCAAATATGTAATTATAGCTTCATTATTTTCAGATGCTTTTTTATAAAATTCTTTAAATTCCTTAAAACTGTCAATTAGAAATTCGTGAGATTCTGATTCAGTCCAAACTTCAGGATAAATTCCAATTTCGTTCATTTCAGAACCATTAATTTTACTTTTTAAAACGTCATCTGTTATTTTTTCCAATTCAGAATATGTTTCTTTTACTTGATTCGGATTTAGGTATTGAGCTGGTCCATAACCAAGGTCTTGTCCTTCGTCAATAATCTGAAAACTAAAAAGTGCTCTTTGTAATTCATTCGGTTCGTTTTCAAGTCCTCCAATTATTTCTCCAGTCAGAATATAATTAATTCCGTCCCAAGATTTATCCAAATCAAGAAACCATTCAGCCTCATAACTTTCGTCTGCATAAATTTTATTTTCAAGAGTTTCAGAGTTATTCAAAAAGCCATTCAATTCCTCTTGAGATACTCTGATAACATTTCCAATCATTCCCATATTTCTATTTTGTTTTAGGTTGGTCTAAATTGTTTACAACTCGTTATATAGTAACTTCCATCACCAATACCCCATATTAATGTCGGGATAAGTATAGCTTCTAGTACTACTTATCAGTTAATAAAATTACTGAATAATTTCAACTTTTATATTCGTAAAGTCACGTATGCATTAATCTTCTAGTTTTCGTTTGGCCACAAACGTCCCATTGGGCTGAATAAATTTTACTTCATTAATACTTTTGTCATCACTTGCAAGAAACTCAATCTTAAAGCCTTCGAGTGTTTTAAAATTAAATTTGTGTGTTGCCGTTGGGATTAGAGCATATTCTGGTTGTCCGGGTACAAAAACATAAAGTACATTTTCGTCTTTAATGTAGGCTTTAATTTCTGTGCCCATTAAATCGTATTTACCAACATACTGCTCTAAGGTTTTAGCATCTACATCGATGGTGTTTGGTGTACGTTTAAAAGCAATAGGATCTAATAAGCCTTCAATAGCGATGCGTCCATAATCGATATCTCCTGCAATGTTGGTGCTAAAGTTTATTTTAATTGAGTTACCAGTGTCCGTGGTGTCTACTTTTCCATTTTTAATCTCAAGAAGTTCAAATGTGTCGTAATGAAAATGATTTAAGAATATTTTTTTTCCATTCAGTTTAGAAAATAAGGAATCGTTTTCTATTTCAATTTCAAACTTACCATAGCCTTTCTCTTCATAAGTACCTGTGTAATCTAATTTTGTATGTGATGGTCTCGTGTTTTTTACATTAGATGTTTCCTTCTCGTCTTTAGCTTCTTTCATAGCGTCTAAGGACTTGTCTAAATCTTCCTTGTATTTTTTCGCCCATTCTGTTTTGTCAACATTCAGCATATAATCTGCCGTGATATTTCTAATAAGTCTTGGCACTGGTGAGCCATTTTGATTCGTTAAAACCACAATTCCCAAACTATCTGAAGGATATAAGGCAACACTCGCTGAAAAACCATCAATATTACCACCGTGTTCTACCATGTAATGACCTTTATACGAATGCAAAAACCAGCCATAGCCATAATTAGCGAATTGTGCATCTGGTAATTCTTTAGAAGGAAAGCCTGCAGCAACAACCATTTGAGAACTCATGGCTTCTTTTATGTAATTTTCAGGAATAATTTGTTGGTCTTTGTATTTTCCATCGTTAACCCATGTAATTAACCAGTTACCCATATCATTAACGCTACTGTTAATACTTCCTGCAGGAGACATACCTGAAATATCGTAATAATCCATTTTGGTGATATTTCTATCGGCATCTAACTCGTAACCAAAAGCGGCGTTAGAACTAGATTTCATGCCTGCAATGGTCGTTTTAGAACGAGCCATTCCCAATGGTTTAAAGAATTCGTTTTCAATATTTTCTTCCCACGTTTTCCCTGTAATTCTTTCGGTAATGACCCCTTGTAATAAAAAGCCAAAATTGTTATAGTACCAGTGTTCACGCACTCCGGTAAAAGGTTCATGGTATTTTAGTTTAGTGACTAAACTGTCTTTACTATGACTTGGGAAATAATACCAAGAACCATCGTGTCTTGGTAAACCTGTGCTATGACGCATTAAATCTTTAATGGTAATGGTGTTATCCATCTCATCATTGTAAAATTCTAATTCCGGAATGTGTTTTCTCGGACGATCGTTAAACGTTAGTTTGTCGTCTTCGCGATGTAAGCCTAAAAGAGCCGATGTAAATGCCTTGGTCGTAGAACCAATGGCAAATAGTGTGTTGGCATCTGCTGGGATTTTATTTTCGTAATCAGCATACCCAAAACCTTTGGCATAAATAATTTTATCTCCTTCTACAATAGCTACGGCAAAACCTGCAGCTTTTGTACTTTCTAAAACAGCGTTAAATTGTTTTTCTATACCTTTTAGACGTTTGTCAGTTTGCGAAAACACAAAAGTTGAAACGAGAGTGAACACAAGAAATAGGATGTGATTTTTCATTTTTTAGTTGGTTTTTAGTGATGGTTATAAAATGTTAGTAGGTATAAGCCTCTGTAAGTTACTGATTTTTGACAGAATTTTTGAAAATTACAATTCGTCATTAAAAAATAACATTTCAGTTATTTCAGTTTTTAAAACCAGAACTTGTAATCGATATTTGTATCAAACAAAACCATATACCATGAATATACTCATAAAAATGACTGTTATTGCTTTGATTAGCGTTATCAGTTTTCAGTTAGACGCCCAAGAAAAATATGCTATTACAGTCACTGTTGTAGAGGCTGATAATAATAAAGGGAAAATGTTTATAGCGCTTTATAATTCTGAAATTGATTTTTTAGAGACGTCTTATAAAGGTACCATGAGCAAAATAGAAAATAAAAAGTGTACGGTAACTTTTGATGACATTCCACAAGGAACTTATGCGGTTTCAATTTTTCACGATGAAAATGATAATGGTAAATTAGATACTAACTTTTTTGGTATCCCTACGGAAGATTATGGGTGTTCTAATGATGCCAAAGGATTTATGGGACCACCAAAATGGGCGGACGCTAAATTTGAATTAAAAGACGATAAAACACTAACTATAAAACTGTAATATGAAAACTATAATACTCACTGCTTTGCTAATAATTTCAGGATTTACACAAGCACAAACTAATTTTGAAAAAGGCATGACAAAAGCCTTCGAACTTTGGCAAGCTAATAAAACAGATGAAGCCGAAAATATGTTTGAGCGTATTGCTAAGGCGGAACCTAAAGAGTGGTTACCAAATTATTATATCGCACAGATTAATAGTCTAAAAAGTTGGACAGAAAAAGATGCGACAGTTTTAAAAGCACAATTAGACAAGGCACAAGAACATTTAGATGCTGCTATGTTGAAAAGTGAAAATAATACAGAATTGCTGGTTATGCAGGCTCAAGTTTTTACAAATTGGGTGGCGTTTGATGGTATGACCTACGGTATGAAGTATGGTGGTAAAATAGCGGAGCTTTATGAAAAAGCAACAGCTATTGACCCTTCTAACCCAAGAGCGGCTTTAGGTAAGGCAGAGTGGGCCATGGGAAGTGCAAAATATTTCGGAAAAGACACAGCTCCTTATTGCAAAGACATAGAAGCATCCATAGAACTTTTTAATACCTTTAAGCCAGAGAGTCAATTACACCCTAATTGGGGAAAAGAACGTGCAGAAGCGGTTTCTAAAGATTGTAAATCCTAATAAATTATGTTGAAGTCATTAAAAAAAATTAGTCTAACATTCGCCATTGGATGTGTGGTATTCGTAATAGGTAATCTTTTATCTGATGGTTTTAATTATGACTCATTTAATGACTTTATTATTCAATTTGGGTTTTACCAACTCTACGCCTTTGTTTTAGGGTATTCTAATATGGCGTTTTTCGATTATATGGAAAGACGGACATGGAGCAAAGGAGATTATATTAAACGCATACTTATAGGTATTATCGGGAGTACATTTATCTCTTTAGTAGGTCTCTTTCTTTTACGAGCAGGAACATCAGTATTTTATTATGGGACTGACTTTGATATGTTTATACAAAAGGAATCCTGGAAAGCCTATTCGTTTGGCATCTGGATAACACTAAGTATCGTATCTGTTTTTCATTTTGTTTATTTCTATAATCGCTATCAAAAAAACAAGATAAAGGAGCAGAAGGTAATTGCTGGCACAGCAAGTGCAAAGTTCGATGCTTTAAAGAATCAGTTAGATCCTCATTTTTTGTTTAACAGCTTAAATGTTTTAACGAGTTTAATTGAAGAGAATCCTGTAAATGCACAAAAATTTACCACCTCACTATCTAAAGTCTATCGTTATGTTTTAGAGCAGAAAAGTAAGGAATTAGTGACTGTAGATGAGGAATTGAATTTTGCAAGAACTTACATGTCGCTTTTAAAGATGCGCTTTGAGGATAGTATCATTTTTGAGATTCCGGATAAAGCGTCAAATCCAGAAAGTAAAGTGGTGCCATTGTCATTGCAATTGTTGTTAGAAAATGCGGTAAAGCATAATATGGTAACATCAAGTAAACCCTTGCATATCAAAATATATGAAGATGATAATTATTTAGTGGTGATGAATAATCTTCAACCCAAACAAATCGTAAAGAAGAGTAGTGGAGTGGGGTTAGAAAATATAAAACAACGCTATCAGCTTTTATCAAATAAAAAAGTACACATCAATCAACGAGAGAAGGATTTTGCAGTCGCAATTCCTATGCTCACAAAACAAGTATCAATCATGAGAACAGCACAAAGATCACAAGAGCGTCTTAACGACGATTATGTTAGAGCACGCAAGCGTGTCGAAGAATTAAAGGCGTTTTATTACAGTTTAATATCCTACATATTCGTCATACCGTTTTTAGTATTCATATGGTATACGTATTCTTCTATGACCATCCAATGGTTTTGGTTTCCTGCATTTGGTTGGGGATTGAGTTTAGTGTTTCAGGCATACAGAGTATTTGTAGATGATGGAGCGCTTGGAGCAGGATGGGAAAAACGAAAAATTGAAGAATATATGCGTAAGCAAGATGATAATACACGTTGGAATTAATCTATATAGCAATGGAAAAACAAGATTCTGAATTAAAATATTTAAGAGCGAAAACAAGAGTTGAAAAACTAAAAGCGTTTTATACACACCTTACGGTATATTTTGTAATAAATACAGTGATTACAGCGGTTAAGGTAATGAACAATATTCATAATGGAGAAACCTATAATGAAGCCTTTTTTGACTTTTCTACGGTTGCATCATGGTTAGTTTGGGGAGTCGGACTTGCTTTACATGCCTTTTCTGTATTTGGACTTCCTTTAATTTTGGGAGATGACTGGGAAGCACGTAAAATAGAAGAGTATATGAATGATGAGTTACAACAACATAAAAGCAGCAAATGATGGAGAAATATAGTATAGAACCTTATAGTGAAACAGAAGATACATCTGACTTTAGAAAAGAAGAAGCGTATTTAAGAGCCAAGAAAAAAGTAGATGCACTTGTGGGTTTTTATTGGCACTTGGCGAGTTATGTGATAGTCAATCTCTTTTTAATTATACTGATTGGAGTGAATTCTAATAATGGTTTTACACAATTCGGAACGTATGCCACTGCATTATTTTGGGGTATTGGTTTAGTCTTTCATTTTCTTGGTGTTTTTGGTCCAAATTTCTTTTTTGGAAACAATTGGGAAAAACGAAAAATTGAAGAGTTTATGAATAAAGAAGAGCAGAATTGGGAATAGGTTTTAGTTATGAGTTATGAGTAAAAAGTAAAAAGTAAAATTGAAGAGTACAACTATAAATAACATGAATAGCGACAAAAAAGAGCAATTACGAAAGGCTAAAGATCACCTTAGAAAAATTAAACTTTTCTATATTCATTTGGCCGGTTACATCGTTTTTGTAGCGCTTCTCTTGTATAACCTATATATTGTTGCAGGACCATACAAGAATAATATCATCAGCTTAAACCTCAGTTTAATTGTCGCTTGGACCGTTTTTATTGTTGTGCACGGCTTGAATGTTTTTAAAAGCAAACAGATCTTTAAGAAAAGTTGGGAAGACAAAAAAGCAGAAGAATTCTTAGAGGAAAAAGATAAGAAAACAACCTTTTGGGAATAACCCGTTTTATAAATTTAAGAATCAAAATATATAAATTATAAGTCATGAATGTAATCATAATAGAAGACGAAAAACCATCAGCAAGGCGATTACAACGTATGTTAAAAGTTGTAGATCTAAATGCAGAAACCATGTTACATTCGGTTGAAGAGTCTATAGAATGGTTTCAAAATAATGAGCATCCAGATTTGATATTTTTAGATATTCAGTTGAGTGATGGCTTGTCTTTTGAAATCTTTGAAGCTATTGATATAAAGTCCGCTGTGATTTTTACAACAGCTTATGATGAATATGCCTTAAAAGCCTTCAAGCTAAATAGTATTGATTACTTATTAAAACCCATTGATGATGAGGATCTAAAAACAGCTGTGGAAAAATACAAAGGCAGATTACCTCAAAAACAATCTGTCACCTTAGATTTTAATGATATTAAAAATTTATTGGTGAATCCGATTGAGCGCGAGTACAAAAAACGCTTCTCGGTAAAAGTTGGTCAGCATTTAAAGCTTATTAATATTGAAGATATCGAATGCATTTACAGTGAAAACAAAGGCACTTATGCATTTACCACCGAAGGCCGTAATTATCTTTTAGACGCGACTTTAGATGAGCTAGAAGCGGATTTAGAACCTGATGTGTTCTTCAGAATTAGTAGAAAATTCTACGTGAATATTAATGCGATAAAAGATATGGTGAGTTATACCAACTCACGACTTCAAATAAAACTCAACCGTTTTAACGAGCAAGATATTATAGTAGCTAGAGAACGTGTTAAGGATTTTAAAAATTGGTTAGAATAATATCGGATAGGTTTAAAATTATATGTAACCGATAAAAGTTGTATCTTTGTGATATGTGGGACGTTAATACAGCATATCGCAACGATTTAGAGGCTACATTTAGTAGGTTGTTAGACAAGGTTAAGGTTTTAAATGCAGCCAGACCATTGCCCAATATTGTATTGCAAAATATTAAAGAATCACTCCTTATAGAGTGGACTTATAATAGTAACAGTATAGAAGGTAATACGCTTAGTTTAAGAGAAACTCAAATGGTATTACAAGAAGGTATTACCATAAAAGGAAAATCACTACGAGAGCATTTTGAAGCTAAAAATCACGAAACGGCTATATATAAGTTGTATTCTTTCGTTAAGAGCAATTATGTTTTAAATGCTAAAGATGTTTTAGAGCTTCATGGTTTGGTATTGCGTTCTATAGAAGATGATTATGCAGGGCGTTTACGAAACGCTGCTGTTCGTATTTCTGGTGCTAATTTTATACCTCCAAACGCTCGTAAAGTTTCAGAATACTTAGATACATTAATAAACTATATTAATACAAACCCACAAGGGCTTAATCCTATTGAGTTAGCCACGGTTTTTCATCATAAATTTGTATGGATTCATCCATTTTTTGATGGTAATGGTCGTACCATTCGGCTTGCCATGAATTTATTACTGATGGGCTACGGTTTTCCGCCAGCCATCATTCTTACTAATGACAGAGTTAAATATTACGCAGCCTTAAATCAAGCTAATAAAGGAAATTACAGCAAACTTATGCTATTAATGGCTCAGGCTTGTGAGCGCTCAATAAATATCTATATGAGTGCTATTCCGGGTTCAGATAACGATTATCGGGCAATCTCTAATATTGTTGAAGAACCAGAGGTGCCATATAGCCAAGAGTATGTGAGTTTATTGGCGCGCCAAGGTAAAATAGATGCTCATAAAGAAGGTCGTAATTGGTATACGACTAAAGAGGCCGTTCTTAATTATATTAATGCTAAAGGAAAATAAAGTTGATGTTTTGAATGACAACAGGGATAGCTAATTGTAGTATTAATCGACCTCGCGGTTTTTATATAATTCAATAGCTTTTACATAATCTATAGCACCTTTCATACTTAGGTCGTGAATGAACCCATCCATCTCAGGGTGGTTAATCTTAATCCAATTGGCAAGAGCGTTCACTTCCTTTTGCCATACGGTCCAATCAACATCATTACAATCTAGCTCTTTAATCCTTGATATTTTTCCTGTTGTAAATTGAAACTGATAGCGACAGGTCATTGGGTTATTCTTTAAAAATTCAAGTTTTAAAGAACGCATAGAAACAGTAGCAACAAGTTGTCCGTCCTCATGGTTTAAATCAACTAATTTATAATCGGGTTTAAAGATGGAGTCCCATTTAAATTGTTCGTAATAACTCTGATGTGAATACGTTGTGGTATAGTCTCCAAAGACTGTAGTAAGACTGTCCGCTAATACATTTTTTATCAGGTTGTAATCCGAATTCTTATAACCTTTGTAGAATACTTTTATTTGCTCAGATTCGGTATGTTGTTTTTCAGCACAACTTGTAAATACTATGATTATTAAAAGGAATAAGATGTGCTTCATAATTTGGAGTTTCTTTCAGCAAACTCATACTAAACTTAATCCTTATCGTCTATTCTATTATCATCAAAGGCTGAAGGTAATAACTTAGGAATAAACTTGATAAACAACGGCAAAAGCAACATACCTCCTGGTAACATAAAGATAGCCAAACTTGGTATCGATTTAAAGATATCTATCAGTTGGGTTTGAATTTTTTTCTGTTCCTCGTCCGTCAGATTTCGTTGTGTCGATTGGGTTAATAGGTATAACGCTTCTTTGCTTTCAGATAATTCTTTAATTAAACGTTTACTGTTTCGATTGATAAGCTTTGAAACGACTTTACTACTATTATCATAAAAACTTTGTGCTAAATTCTTAGAGCTTAAAAATGCAACGTCTTCTTTATGCTCATCATAAAACAAGTTAATGTCATTTATTGATCTTACAATAACCGTATTATCGACACCTAAATCGGTTTTTAATTGATTTAAAAAGCTTTTTTCTTCGTTGTCTATAATCTTGTCAGTCCAAGATGCCATACATACTAAATCTATGACGTACAGCTTTTCTAAAGGTTCATTTATAATTGAAATAGCATCATTATAGGTTAGAAGCTCAGGGTTTTTATAGCGAATAGAACCTTCAAACAATTTAATGAGGTTTTCATCGTATTCAGATTTTAAGGTCTTATTCTCAATAACTGAGAATACAATGGTTTCTAATGCAGATTCGAGATTTCCAACATAGTCTTTAACATTGTTTTCATCTTTCAAAAAACGTTGATAACCTAAAACGTCAACGAATAAAAGGGCGTTAATTAAAAAATAATTAAAACTTTTTGAAATAAAATTATCATCAATATGTATACGCTTATGAATGATTTTCTCCAATAAACTATCAGGTGATTTATCGCTAAATAAATCTTCAAAAAACGATCGCTTTTGGTCGGTGATAGACTTGTAATATCTAATGAGACTTTCTGTGAATTTTTCCTCTGGATTTTCCTTGTTGTAAATATAATAGAAGGTAAGAAGTAAGTTAGTCTTACAGCGTTCCTCCTCACTAAGTTCAAAGGGTTTAACAATATCTAATACCACTTTAATATTACTACCATATATAAACCCAGCACGTTTTAAATTAATATAAAACGCATCAGTCTCAGTCTGAGAATACATGGTTTCAGAAACGAGATTAAGTAATTTTTTTATCCAGCCGTTAGCCGATGGATTCATAATATATAATTTGAAGGGTCAAAGTTAATTTTTTATGCCGAGAAATCCTCAATTTATTTCATTAACAAAATTTTAACAAAACCGCTATTTGTATTTTTTCGTAGGTAGAACAGAGACATTAAAACTAACAAAATCTCAAAAATTATGAAAAAAACAAAAATTTTAATCGCAACTGCAATCTTAGGTATTGCAACATTCGTTGCTATTGCAGCAGATCATATCGATGCTCCTGCAGTGCAAGGTGGTACAAGTGATATCACAGACTTTTATGCCTTTAGGGGTGAAAACACATCTAACTTAGTGTTGGTTGCCAACGTGCAAGGACTTTTAACCCCTAGTAATACGGGAGCTGCATCTTTTGATGAGCGTGTATTATTAGAATTCAATATTGATACTGATGGAGATTACATTGAAGATCTCGTAATCCAAGCAACTCCAAGAGATGGTAAAATGTATTTCTTCGGACCTACTGCACCAACATCAACGGGTTTAAACAGTACAATTGTATCAACAACAGCTAATGCAGGTGTTGTAGATATTACAAATTATGGTGAAACTGCTATGATAGAAGAATTTGCAGGTATGAAATTCTTTGCAGGACCAAGAGATGATCCTTTCTTTTTCGATTTTAACAAGTATACAGAAATTATTGCAGGAGATGCAAGCGGATTCGCTAGTCCTGGTGATGACACCTTTAAAGGTTCTAACGTATTATCCATAGTTGTTGAAGTTCCAAAATCTATGATTGGTGGATCTGGTACAATTAACACGTGGGTAGAATCTAAAAGAAAGCAATAATTTAAAATAAATAGTCATGCTGAAACTTTAAGACTTCAGGTTGAACACTAATGTATTCAACATCAAAAGGTTTCCAATGATATTAATTAACACTAAAATTTAAATAACATGAAATTCAATAATATAAAACTATTTGCAGTTGCAATTTTAGCGTCAATGACGGCTATCAACTGTAATAACGACGACGATAATGTAACTGGTCCTACAGGTCCAAACTTTACAGGAACTTATGTTCAGGAAGACCAAATGGGACGCCCAGCAATTAATACGGTTTTTGTAAACGACGGTATGAAAGATGCTTTTAATACCACAATCCCTTCAAATATGGGAGCTGCGTTTCAAGCTGCATTTCAAACTAAATTAGAAACGTTGAGTCCTGCTTACGATCCGGCATCGCCAACGGATGCTAATGCTTTAGGCTTTACAGCGGCACAATTTACAGGTGTTTTAGCTACAGATGTATTAACGGTGTCTTTAGATGCACCAACAACATTTTTTGATGGTACAAATATCTTAACAGGTAGAAACTTATCTGATGATGTTATCGATGTAGAATTGATATTAATTTTCGGTGGTGAAGCAGGTTTAACAGACCCAGAATACCCTGGATTATCAAGTGATAATGTCGCTTCTAATGATAAAGAATTTTTGATGTCTTTCCCTTACTTAGCGTCTCCTTGGTAAGCGATTGATTAGTAACCTAAAATGGGGTCGAAAGATCTCATTTTAGATTATTAATATGGGCTTGCACAAGAATTAACCAAACTCAAAAAACAAATTATTATGAAACTCAAAAACATACTTCCCATTTTTATAACGCTAATAATGCTTAGTTGTAATTCTAATAAAGTTACCGATGAAGCTGATTATAGCCAATACCTATCCACAAAAATAGACCAAACTAAACTTTTAGAAGATGTCGATTTTTGGACTAATAGAATAGAGAATAGTTCTAGTTCTTATACCTATTTAATCAGTCGTGCTAATGCCAATTCAGAGGTGTTTAACGTTACAGGAGAGATTGATTATTTAATTAAAGCCGAAAAGGATCTACTTGAAGCTAATAAAATAGTTAAGGATAGTGACGCCGGACTCTTAAAAAATATAGCTACAAATTACATTTCACAACACCGCTTTAAAGAAGCTCTAGTCTTACTTAAAAAAGCAGAAGCTAATGGTGCAAAACTTAATGGGACTAAAAAAATGCTTTTCGATGTGCATTTAGAGCTAGGGAATTACATCTATGCAGAAGCCTATTTAAAAGACTTAAAAAACAAATCTAGTTTTGATTATTTGATTCGTTTGTCAAAATTAGAAGATCATAAAGGGAATTTAGATGGTGCTATTGAAAACATGGAAAAAGCCATGGCAATCGCAGAATCTTCTAATTTAAAAGGTATGAAACTTTGGTCTTATACTAATATTGCAGATTTTTATGGTCATGCTGGTGACATAGATAAGTCTTACGCTTATTTCTTAAAAGCGTTAGAATTAGATCCTAATAATGCTTATGCTAAAAAAGGAATTGCATGGATTGTGTATTCGCACGAGAAGAATCCAGCGGAAGCTTTAAACATCTTAAACCACGTAACGTCATATCACAATACTCCAGATTACGATTTATTAAAAGCAGAGATTGCAGAATACAATAACGATTCAAAATTAAAAGCAGAATCCTTAAGAAATTACCAAACGGCAGTTAAAAATGAATTGTACGGAGACATGTATAATCAATACAACGTTATGGTTTTTTCGGAAGATTTATTAATGCCAGAGCGTGCTTTAGAAATCGCAATGCAAGAAGTTGAAAATAGACCAACACCACAATCGTATAACTTATTGGCTTGGAGTTATTTTAGAACGGGGAACATTGAGAAAGCAAATGAAATTATGGAAGAGTTTGTAGAAGGTAAAACCTATGAACCAGCCGTAATATACCACATTGCAGAAATTTATAAAGCTGCAGGTAAAACAGCCAAAGTTCAACCTTTAAAAGCTGAACTTTTAGCTAGTATTTATGAATTAGGACCGACTATGGTTTCAAAGATAAATCAGCTATAATTCCTACAAATTTATAACAGATTATTTATGTTTGTTATCCTGTAATTTATAAATTAATTCTCAAAAATTCCCGAATGAAACAGATTAGTATATTGACTCTTATTATCAATTGTTTTGCTTTAACGGCTTACAGTCAAAACGTAAAAGGGCGCGTTGTAAATGAGTTAAATCAACCCTTGGAAGCTGCTTATGTTTATAACCAAACTTCCGAAAGTCATGCACATTCATCAGAAAATGGTGTGTTTGTTATTGCCAATACCAAATTAGGAGATTCTTTAAAAATTGGATTATTAGGTTATAAAACCAGAATTATAGCCTTAGAATCCATTGAGAATCTAAATTTTATTCTAGAAGAAAAAGCCTTTCAATTAGATGAAATGGTAATTACCGAAGAGTTAAATACGGTAAGTACAATTTCGAGATTAGATTTAAATGTCACTCCGGTAAATTCCACACAAGAAGTCTTACGAAAAGTGCCTGGTTTATTTATAGGTCAGCATGCTGGTGGAGGTAAAGCCGAACAATTATTTTTACGTGGTTTTGATATCGATCATGGTACTGATGTGTCAATTTCCGTAGATGGAATGCCTGTAAATATGGTATCTCACGCCCATGGTCAAGGGTATAGCGATTTGCATTTTGTAATTCCTGAAACGGTAAACAAAATTGATTTTGGTAAAGGTGGTTACTATGCGCAAGAAGGTGATTTTAATACAGCTGGTTACGTTAATTTTAAAACAAAAGATTACTTAAAAGAAAGTGAGGTTTCGTTTTCTGTGGGGCAATTTAATACCATGAGAACGGTTGGTTTATTCAATCTTTTAGAAGATACTAAAAACCAAAATGCTTATGTGGCTTTAGAATATATTAATACCGATGGTCCTTTTGAATCTCCACAGAACTTTAACCGTTTAAACCTATTTGGAAAGTACGTTATGTTTTCTCCTGAAAACGACAAACTAACCTTAACCGCTTCACATTTTACAAGCCGTTGGGATGCTTCTGGGCAGATTCCACAGCGCGAAATAGATAATGGAAATATTTCTCGTTTTGGGGCCATTGATGATACGGAAGGAGGACAAACAGAACGTACCAACCTTAATGTGACTTTCGATAAGTATATTGATGATCATACCAGTTTAAGTGCTAATGCCTTTTATTCGCATTATGCTTTTGAGTTGTATTCTAATTTCACCTTCTTTTTAGAAGATCCTATTAATGGAGATCAAATTTATCAGAAAGAAGATCGAAATATTTTTGGTGCAAATACAGCCATTACACACACCACATTTTTAGGTGATACAGAATTGACGCTGACGTCTGGCATTGGCTTAAGACATGATATTTCTGATGATGTAGAATTATCCCGAACCTTAAACAGATCCACAACTTTAGAAAATATTCAATTAGGAGATATCAACCAAACAAATATTGATGCTTTTGTAAATGCAGAATTTGAATTTGGAAAATTTAAAGTGGCACCAGCACTACGTTTAGACTATTTCAAGTTTATGTATAATGATGCTTTGCAGTCTAATTACCAAACTTTAGCAGAAACTAAAACGATTGTAAGTCCGAAGTTGAATTTCTATTACAATGCACAAGATAATCTGCAATTGTATTTAAAATCGGGGTTAGGATTTCACTCTAACGATACTAGAGTGGTGGTTGCTAATGGAGGCGAAGATATTTTACCACGTTCTTACGGAGCCGATTTAGGGTCTGTATGGAAGCCATTTCCAAAGCTAGTAGTAAACTCTGCGTTATGGTATTTGTTTTTAGAACAAGAATTCGTTTACGTTGGGGATGCAGGTATTGTAGAACCAAGTGGAAAAACGAGACGTTTCGGATTAGATCTAGGCTTGCGTTACCAGTTAACCGATTGGTTGTTTTTAGATACCGATGCAACACTGACCAATGCCAGAAGTGTAGATGATCCGGATGGTGAAAACTACATTCCTTTAGCACCAGATTTTACGCTAATTGGAGGTTTATCTGTGGATGATCTTAATGGGTTTTCTGGAGGTTTACGTTTTAGATATTTAGATGATAGAGCTGCAAACGAAGACAATTCAATTGTAGCAGAAGGGTATATGGTTACGGATTTTAATGTGAATTATAAACTGAATAACATCACACTTGGTTTTGCGATAGAAAACTTATTTGATGTGGATTGGAATGAAACACAATTTGCTACCGAATCGCGTTTACAAAACGAAGCACAATCTGTTGAAGAAATACATTTTACACCTGGTACACCTTTCTTTCTAAAAGGAACGGTAAGCTATAGGTTTTAATAAGCTTTCAGCCACTTAATTTGTGGGGAAGCAAATTAAGTTAAGTTGATTGATTGCTAGCAAAAAAGATTAATCTTAAGGGATAAAAAAAGATTAATCGTATTGTGAGTTTCTCATGATGTTTTTTGAGTTTTTTTGTTAGTGATGGCACCCGCTCGAAAGAGTGGGTGTTTTTTTTTAATGATTTACGGCGATTGTGAAGCTGAAATATTATCGGAATTACCAGTCATCGTTTAAAGTATGTAATGTTTGTGAATCAAAATTGAATGACACAAGATTATTACCATACAGTATGCTATTGTAGTTTTTGTTTTTAATTTCGTTAGCTTACTGTATCCAACAAAAATATTATGAATCATTCAGATCAAAACATTTCAGATTTCGAGTTTACACTTTTTTTAGAAATAGAAGGTAATATTGTCGCTAATAGGCATGAGCTTTCTATCGGTGGGCTTACCATGATAAAAAACGATAAAACGTATGTTATTGACTTTAATCAATCGTATACAACATATATTGAAGATAGCGATACTACTATAATTGAGTGCCATTCGCCTCAGCAACATTTTGAAACATTGAAAGACGGCACAAGATATCATGAAGATTTTCCTGATTGCAAATTTGATTTACCGGTTACAGAACTGCCTAATGCTGATAACGTCTTATGGTTAGATGGTGAATTGGAGGCAGAGATAAAGCGTATGACGCTTAAAGGACAACTTAATGACACATATTCATTTTCATCAAAGGTGATAGAATGGAGTGACTATGAATCTTAAAAAAAAGGCTTCATTTTCAAACACCCGATGTTGTATAGTGGAATGATTGCGCAGTTCATTTTAGGGAATAGAACTAAAACAGCTATTATGTTAGTCGTTTTAACAGGCGGTTTTGAACGCTTTTCAAGGGCAAGTGAATTGTGTAGTTATGCAGGTCTAACTCCAATGATTAGACAAAGTGGAAGTAGTGTAAAGGGGAGACCAAGAATTAGTAAAATGGGCAATCAAAACCTTCGGAATTTATTATTTATGTGCAGTTTTACAGCTTGCAAATACAACAAAGCATGTAGAGATCTTTATGAGAGAATAGTGGCCAAAGGAAAGAGTAAAAAATTAGCATTAATCGCAGTGTGTAATAAGCTCCTAAAACAGGCCTTTGCTATAGCTAAATCGGGATTAATATATGATGGAAAGTATAAAAGTACTATAGTAAAAAATTAATGAGGTTTTACTTGTTTTTTGCCACAGTACTTTGTTGGCAAACGTTTATACTTTAATGAATTTAATGGTATTTCCATTTTCAAGAGCTAGTAGGTAAAAACCATTTGCCAAGTTTTCTATATTAATCTTTTTATTATTAGAAAGAGTTCCATTTAATATTTCAATTCCATTAGCACCATAGATTTTATAATTTTGTGAGTTGATTAATCCTGAAACTTGAATATTAGTTTTTGAAGGATTCGGGTATAGTCTAATTTTGAAATTTGATGAATAATCTATTGTTGAAAGTGTTGCATTCTCAAGTTTAGAAATTTTGTTTCCGGCTCTTTCAGAAAAAAATAGGTCATTCCCAAAAAAAATTAAATCAATTGGTTCATTTAATCCAGTGAGAACATCTACTAAATTAGGAGTTACATCGGTAATGTTAATTTTAGAAATTTTGTTTCCCATACCTTCAGCTATGAATAACTCATTATTATCTAATGCTAAAGCCACTGGTCTACTCAAACCAGTGATAACTTCTATTGCAGTTGGAGTAGTTTGACTAATGTCTATTTTAGAAATTTTGTTTCCAGTCCATTCAGCAATGTATAAATCATTTCCATTAAGAACCATTCCATTTGGTTGGTCTAATCCGGTAATAACATCTTCTAAAATGGGTGTGGGATCAGTAATGTCAATTTTGGAAATTTTGCCGGCAGTAGTTTGACTAAAGTATAATTCATTTCCGTTTAGAACAAATTTATTCGGGAAACTTAACCCTGTAAGAATATCTTCTAAAATGGGTGTGGGATCAGTAATGTCAATTTTAGAAATTTTACCATCTAGAGTTTGGCTAATATATAAATCATTTCCATTAAAAATTAGCCCAAATCCATTTGGTTCATTTAAGCCGGTGATTACATCAGTAACTGGGGGTGTTCCTAGAGTAATATCTATTTTAGAAATTCTACCTTCTTGGACAAAGTATAATTCGTTTCCACTAATATCGATTCTAGAGGGTGCATCTAGCCCAGTTACTATCTCAACAGGTTGCGCATTAGTGTTTTGAACCAACATCAATATAAATGCAGTAATAATAAAAGTGTAATGGTTTCTCATCTGTAAATTGATTTATTTTTTTAAAAATAATGTTTGCCAACGGTTTTGTGTATGATTAGTGGCGTGTTTTAAGCACCTAATTTAGCAAGTAAAAACGGAATAAAAAATCCGCGAGGATTTTCGTAAGTAGGCTAGAACAAGCAATAAATTATATACGGTATTGGTAGCAGTACATATTTATTCTTTTATGAATTTAATATTATATTTTTTATCATTGATATATATGTTTAAGATATAAATTCCAGATTGAAATGACTCAACGTTTACTTTAGACAAATGTTGAGTAGTTTCAAAAACTATTTTGCCCAAAACATTAGTTATAATTATTTTTTCAATATTAATTCCATTTGAAATATTAATATAATCATTCGTTGGATTTGGAAAAACTGAAATGCTTTTATATTGTACGTTATTTAGGCCTAGAGATGTGCAATTTACTTGAGTAAGATTTGTTTTATCTGTGGTAGTTCCATCACCTAGTTGACCACTAATATTATTACCAGAAGTCCATAAATTACCATCAGTATTTACAGCTAAAGTAAATAAATCTCCACAAGTAATTGTTTGCCAATTTGCCAAATTATTTATTTGAGTAGGTGGATATGTATGAGTATTTGTTCCGTGTGCTAATTGTCCATAAGAACCGCTTCCCCAAGACCATAAAGTGTTATTCAATTTGAGTGCTATTGCGTGATATTGACCTGTTTTAATTGATTTCCAGTCATTATCTGTTCCAATTTGTGTCGGAATATATAAGTAATCAACTCCGTTATTTACAAAAAAAGCAGGATTGTTCCAACCCCAAGCCCATAATGTTCCATTTGATTTTATTGCTAACGAATGGTAGTCTTCGGCATCAATACTTTGCCAATCCGAACTTAATCCAATTTGAATTGGTAAAAGACTATCTGTAGAGTTGCCATTTCCTAATTGTCCTGCAAAATTTGAACCCCAAGCCCATAATGTTCCATTTGATTTTAATGCAATACTATGGGCATAACCAGCACCAATTGATTGCCAATTTGAATCATTACCAACTTGGTATGGAATATTGCCGTTAATAGTGTTTCCGTTTCCAAGTTGTCCAGAGTTATTTCTACCCCAAGCCCATAATTGACCATTAGAATTTATTGCAAGACTATGATGATCTCCTGCAATAATAGTTGACCAATTTGATGAATTTCCAATTTGTATTGGAATTAATCTATTTATATTTGTTCCATCACCTAATTGACCATAATAATTACTTCCCCAACTCCATAAGGTTCCATTTGATTTTATTGCTAAATTATGATAATCGCCAGCTGCTAACTTTACCCAATCATTATCCATCCCGATTTGAACTGGAAGTGATTTGTTAATTGTTGAGTCATCACCTATTTGACCTGCGAAATTTCCACCCCAAGCCCATAAAGTTCCATCAGATTTAATGGCAATAGTATGATAATATCCAGCAGAAATTGATTGCCAACATTGAGCATACATTGAATGACTTGCAATTAAAAAAAATAAAAGTAATATTAAGTTTTTTTTCATTGATATATTCTTTTCAAACTCATTCGTTATTTTTTCACGAGCAGTATTGCTGCCGTTTATGTATAAGAATAGTTGCGGTTTTGTGTGCGAGGAATTTCTGAAGGAAATTCAGACGTTACAAACACGCAACGACCTTTGATTAAGCCTAAAATAGCAATTATTTTAATACTGTGTTGTACGTAGTGTTTTATAATCCATCAAATACTTTGTCAACCGCATCACTTATAATTTTTTCTTGACTTATCATATTTATATAAGTTTTATCCGATTTCAATTTCAATGTTTTTTCTATATTCGAAAAAGTCCAATCGTAAGTACCGTTAAAAATTTTATTTGTTAATTCCAATTCAGAGTTTGAGTGATTAGAGTTGATTTTTAGTTTTCCTTTCTCAAAAGTGAATTCCGTTTTTAAATGCTCTGATTCAAATCCAGGAAGGGTTATAGTTGAGTCAGACACCTTAAAAGTTATACTTTCAGAATTTTCATATCCAGCATAAATAATTCGGATTGTTTGATTCAGAGTTTTTGGATATACACTTTCGCTATCGTAAGTCATTTCAGTTATTATCCAATTTCCGTCAAGTTCAATTTGGTTATTTGAATCACAAGACAAAAAAGTCAAAAACATTAATAAAAGAAGGAAGTTTCTCATTTTGTTCACATTACGTACAACGGTCGCGGCTATGAGTAGTTGCGTAGTTTAGCGGTTATCTTTACAAGTACACACCAAGTTTGAAATTTCGCAGGAATTTCCAAAGTAGGCGATAACAAGCAATTACATATAGCCATTGTTGGGCATAGGTTTTATATTTTAATTAATTTTCTATTTGTTTCTGTTCGTTCTGTTTTAATTTTAATGAAATAGACACCTGTTGATAAATCGTTTATTTCATAATTTTCAGAGATTGAGAACTCTTTTAGTTTTTTACCAGAAATATTATATAATTCTATTGTTTTAATGTTTGAGCTGCTTAAGTTTTCAATTTTGAAATAATCTGCTGTAGGATTTGGATAAATCTTTATATCAGGTAAATTGAACACATCTATACTTAAATTTTCTTGAATGACAGTGGTTTCATTATTCGTAATAATTGGCGCATTATAATCAAAATAAATATTTGCTTGGTTACTAAAACTATCTCCAACGCTCAAAGTCGGTAATGTTTTTATTTTAAATAGAATATAACCATTATTGTTGTTGCTGTCAGAAGGTAATTGAATGTTCTCAAAAATAAATTCCAACGCATTTCCGTTTCTAATTCTTGTATAAAAATCGTGACTTGCATTGAGTGGAAGCAAAGTAGATATATCATATTTAGATACATCAATCACATCTTTTACTACTATGTTTACAGCACTAGTGCTTCCTGTATTTTCAAATCTTATTAAATAATGAACGTATTTTCCAACTTGGTGTAGTGTTACCGCTTCACCCTCTAAACAGGTTATGTCATTTGGGTCATAAGAATTTACTGCTTCTTGATTTAGATTTGTTGTATTATCATCAGGTGTTTCATCAGAAACGACTGGATTAATTGTCGCAGAATAATTTAAAAAATCACCACTATTTAATGGAAAGTTAGCATCAGCGGGTGTGTTCAAGGTCATTGTGAGGCTAACCTCTCTTATTTCAAATGGTTGTAAGTTGGCATAATTCCATACTAAATTACCAATGGTTTGAGAATCTGCCATTGGATTTGAGGATAGTAAATTCATATAATTATCATCAAAAGTAAAGTCTATACTACCAGATAATGTTGTGTTGCCTTTATTTTTAAAAATAATTTTATAATCTGTGTCAAAACCTGGTCGTGCAGCCTCAATAGGAACAATCATAATTTCTAAATCGTTATAAACTCCGCTTGGTGCAATACAGACATCTTGAATATAAGGGCTTGGGTTTGATGGGAAACTTAAATCAATACTTGATGGCGTAATTGTCCAATAATCAGATTCAACTAGCTGACTGCTTACTGTGTGATTTCCTTCTGGTAGTGTGTAATAATACTCGTTTAAATTATTTACATAAAAAATATCTGAATTGTTATTATCTGTTACGGTAAATTGTAAATCAAAAATTGAACCCGTGGTATATGGTAGACATCCAGTGCCTAAATCGACCAAAATATTACCAGTTATTTCATAATATTCTCCTCCCAAAACAAAAGTACAATAAGGATGTATGACTACAGATGAATTATCATTTTGGTATCCGTTCTCAACTACACTTAACTCATCGATATCTACACATATGAATTGAATATCAGTATCGTAATTGCTGTAAAATTGTTGCAATATATTGCCGTTTTTCAAATTAAGTTCAGTAAGATTACTAGATGATAAAGAAATGCGCTCTGATTTGACTGTAGATAAGTCTAACGGATTGTTAGTTGATACACTCTGAAATGTTAGAAATCTTAAACCTTCAATATTTGTTAAATTTATCTCGTCGGAATTTATATTGCCTACAAAAAGGGAAGCATCTAAAGAACTGTCTATGTAAGTGAAATTACTATTATTAATATTCAACGATTCATTAATATTCCATAATTCCAAATCTCCAATTGCAGCGTTATTGTTACTTAATGAAAAAGAATTAACGCCCCGAATTTCAATATCTGTTAATGCTTGATTATTAAAAACCAAATCTAAATTAGATGGAATGTTATTGTAATATCCATCTTGAATAAAATCTATTTTTTCTAAATAGGCAGATGCATCACTTCCCAGTATTGAGTTTAGATTGTCTGTATATCTAAAGATGAATTCTTCAAGCAAGGTGTTATTTGAAATATCGATGCTAGCGCCAACAAACTCATCAATAGTAAGATACTTTAAAGCAGGCATTCCTGATAAATTTAATGAAGAATACGTGCCAGCAAAAATACGAAGCTCTTCAAGGTTATTGTGAGTGCCAAAAACTAAATTTTCTGTTAAATGAGAGCTTTGAATTTTTACATATTCTAAACTTGGTAAATTTGTTAAATCGAATAAGGGATTGTTAAAACCAACATTTTGTAGCTCGAAATGAGTTAATGAAGGATTGTTAAATGTAAAACTATCAATACTAGAAGATAGTTTTAGTGTTTGTAAAGATTGCCAAATACTAAAATCTAAATAGTTAACATCTATGGTTGTTACTTCCAAAAATATTAGATTACTAAAATTTTCAAAACCTCCTAAACTTTGAATATTATGTGCTAGACTATTAAATTTAAAATGAGTGACTTGATTAGCTTCGCTTAATTGGATTTGATTATCATTGTTGAAATCGGCAGTAGAGTCAAAAACGCCATCTCCATCAGTATCTACACACAATTTAGTTGTTAAATAGGTAAGTAAATCTGAATCGTTAAATGTGATATTTTGACTGAATCCAAATACTGAACATAGTAGTAAAAAATATGTAATTTTATTCATACAATTTATTTTTAGTATTATTCAAATTTTATTTATTTCCTTTTTTTGGTCAACTTATGCCCAACGTTTATGTATAAGAATAGTGCGGTTTTGTGTGCGAGGATTTTCCGCAGGAAAATCAGACGTAGCAAAATTGCACTAACCTTTGATTAAGCACTTACTACCACATTATTTTTATACGGTGTTGTAGGGCGTTTTTTCTATCAGTTGATATATTATTTCAATATTATTTTTCATTTCCGCTACATTCTTTTTTCCGATTCGATATGGTAAATAGGTCAGAAAATAAGCAAATACAGTCAAAATTATTGGTCCGAGTAACATACTGCTGTCGATGTATTTCGCATCTGACGAAAATAACATTAGTAACATTTCAAGTATCGCAACAAACATTAATAAAGCATATATAATAAATAACATTCCAATGATTAAAAATGGTATAATTTCCATTCCTAAAATTTCGGTTTTAACTTTCAGAATATTTTTTTCCGATTTATATTCCGCTTTTATTTTAGATGTATTTATTCCGCCAAAACTTTCAAAATCATACCTTTCTCTAATTTGAAATTTATTTTTATTAATATCTCCAATGTACTTTTTTGTTCTTGAACTAAAAACATCAAATATTCCTAAAATCGGTGAACAATATCCTTTTTCAGTCATTAGCTCAAATTCATTAATAAATACTTCTTTTTCAACATTCAATTCAGTCTCAAATGTTTTAATCAGATTGTATTTTTCTAAAATTTCATTGATTCCCATTAGGTAGGTTTGTTCAAATGCCTTACAACTCGTTATATAAATCAAAACACATTTTTTTATTCCATCCTATTTTATGGATATCAGTAGCTTATATGTTTTGTTAGGTTTTAAAATTACCCAAAATTAATTAATCCTATATATGTAAAGTCACGTATTTTTCTTTCATAAAAAATAAATAGTATCAGTAATTCAATGGCGCTAATAAACTTAGGCTGTTCAAGTTTATAAAAAACTTAATAATAACACTGTTTTAACATATTAGTAGTTTTAAATCGCGCTTAAAATTCAGTATTTTTATGGCCATATTCAAAACAATAAACATGAAGAAAATTTCCCTTACAATTATTGCCTTTATTATTTCTTTTTCGTCTGTAATGGCGAATGAAGGTATGTGGTTTCTAATGCATATAGAGCGTTTAAATCATCGCGACATGCAAAAAATGGGTTTACAATTAACTCCCGAAGAAATCTACAGTGTTAACAACCAAAGTTTAAAAGATGCTATTGTGCAATTCAATGGTGGGTGTACAGCTAGTATCGTTTCAGATAGTGGACTGGTCTTAACAAATCACCATTGTGGTTATGATGCTATTGCAGAATTATCTACAGCAGAACAAAACCATTTAAAAAATGGCTATTGGGCAGGTTCTTTGGCAGAAGAAATGAAGCCAGAAAGTTTATATGTTCGCTTTTTTGTAAGAATGGACGACGTGTCTAAACGTATGTTAGCGCAAGTCAATGATAGCATGAGCGAAAAAGAACGTAGCGCAGCACTTAACAAAGAAATTGCTAAAATAGAACAAGAAAATAGCGAAGGCGGTAAATACACCGTTTCTGTGCGTTCGTTCTATCAAGGTAATGAGTTTTACTACTTTGTTTACGAAGATTATAAAGATGTACGTTTAGTAGGAACACCTCCAGAAAATGTAGGTAAGTTTGGTGGTGACACTGATAACTGGGAATGGCCAAGACATACTGGTGATTTTTCATTATTCAGAGTCTATGCTGATGCGGAAGGACAACCAGCTGATTATTCTACAGACAATGTGCCGTTAAAAGCAAAATACCATTTACCTGTTAATATTGATGGAGTAGAGGAAAACGACTTCGCCATGATCTTAGGCTATCCTGGTCGTACTAACCGTTGGATGCCAGCGCAAGGTGTAGAGCAAAATGTGAAATTCGCTTATCCTGCTTGGGTTGAAGGTTCAAAATTAAGCATGGATGTGATGAAAAAATACATGGATGCAGACGAATCTGTAAACCTTATGTACGCTTCTGGTTATGCAGGTATTGCTAACTATTGGAAAAATAGAGCAGGAATGATTGAAGCCTTAACGCAGCACAAAACCGTAGCGAAAAAGAGTAAAACCGAAGCTAAATTTGATAAGTGGGCAAATAAAAAAGCTAACAAATCCATGTATGGAGATGTTATTTCAAATATTAATACCTACTATAGCTTAACAAACGAAAAAGCAAAACAAACTAATTATTTATTAGGCATTTTACGTTCTAGTAAATTTGCAGTTTTACCTTATAGAGTAGGATCGGCTTTAAAGCAGTATGTTGGTGCTAATGAAGCAGAACGTGCAAACCTTTTACCAAGATTAGAAGCGTTTATAGAGAGTTCTTATCAAGGTTATCACTTGCCTTTAGAAAAAGAAATTTTAGCGAAACAATTAGGATTGTTGGCTTCTAAATCTAATTATTCTTTACCAGAATTGGTAGCTGAATTAGGACAGAAAAATGACAATGATTTTACAGCCTACACTAATGCTATTTTTGATTTAAGTTTATTTTCTTCTAAAGAAGGAGCTTTAGCCTTTTTACAATATCCTGATGAAGCCATTTTAGAGAATGACCCAATGTTTAAATTATCTAATCAATTATTAGATAAGTATAGAGAAAGTCCGGAAGCATTAGAGCAGCCAGAAAATGATTTTGAAGCGTCTTTCCGATTATTAGTAAAAGGTTTACGCGAATCTGGATTAAGTGATATTCAATATCCTGATGCGAATTCTACGTTGAGATTATCTTACGGAAAAGTGAGAGCGTTACCAGCAGATAAAAGAAACGATGCTAAAGTGAACAATTATACTACATTTAAAGGCATGATTAAAAAGTACAAGCCGAATGATAGTGAGTTTGATTTAGACCAAAGCATGTTAGATATCTATGAAAAGAAAGATTACGGTCGTTATGCTAATGAGCGTGGTGAATTGTCTGTAAACTTCTTAACCGATAATGATATTACAGGTGGAAATTCTGGTTCACCAGTAGTAAATGGAAAAGGAGAATTAATTGGTTTAGCGTTTGATGGTAACATTGAAGCGATGGCTGGTGATGTTATCTTTGATAAAGATTTGCAACGTACCATTAATGTGGATATTAGATATGTACTTTGGTTAATTGATAAGTACTCTAATGCCAAACATATTGTAGATGAGTTAACTATTATTACCACTAAGTAATACAAGAAACCATAAATAATAAAAAAAGCGATCTGAAATTCAGGTCGCTTTTTTTGTGGTAAATTTTAGCCAACTATATTGAGGCTTGTTTTGTATTTAAAAAGAACTTTCGTGTTGTTAAAACAAAGACTCTACTTCTTAATGCTGAAGATTAAATATTTTCAACGGTTAAAATTTCTAGTTTTCTTTCTCCATTCTTAAAAGGCCAATCGATAATATCGCCTACTTGTCTACCAATTGTGGCAACAGCAACATCACATAAAATAGATAATTTTCCTTTTTTATTGTTTGTTTTAGTGGTCGCCACAAACGTATATTCTTTTTCTTTGTTTTCCGTATAATCTTTAATTTTTACACGTCTATTTACCGTAACAACATCACTTGGCAAGTCGCGTCTAAGGACTTGTTTGGCGTCTTTTAATTCTAGAAGTAATAGTTCTTCTTCTTGTTTAGTTACTTTTTTTCTTCGAACATGATCTTTAATCATATCGTATATTCCGGTTGTTAAAATTACATTTTTTGACATACTATTATTTTTTGAATTTCCGTCTTAAAACTATGTCGTTGTGACTCAGTCATTCAAAATAGTGCGTCATATATTGAGCTCCTGTTTTGAGTGCTAACGTCGTGTTAAGAAGAAAATAAGATTAAAATTTAAGAATAATAAAGTGTAGCCCTGTTTTGAGTCGTAACAGGGATTAATTAATGAATTCTTTAGAATTTTTCAAAAAGATATCGTCATGCAAATAAGATAATGACCGCGCGATCCCTAAAGTTTCTTTTTCAATGTATAGAAAGTGAAATGCAGTCATTTGTATTAAAATTAACGAGTTACAAAGCTAATGATTATATTCAATACTTACAATTTTAAATCTGCTTAGGTAAATTAAAAAGCGAGTCTTTAAAAGATTTAATAGAAGGTATCATGTTTTTAAAATCAAACGATTTTTATAGATTACTGATAACTCGTTATCTAAATATAAAACATCGTGTCATCACACCATATATCGGGATAAAATTTTTTGTGTAAAAACGATTTAAAAATTCAGATCACTTTTTTTTATAGGCCATTTTATTGAATGGTGTTGAGGTTTGCTTTGTTGTAATGGTGTTGTTTTATTCAGATTCTTTGTTTTTCTTAAACTTTGATTCTGTAATGAAGACTAATACTACTGATGCTGAAATAATAAATGAAGATAAAATCAACGACCAATAATGCTTTGGTTCTGAAATATTAGAAAAATCAATAGTTAGAAGACTCATAATACAGGATATTATTATTAAAATAGATATAAGGTTTCTTTTAATCATTTTTCTGTGTTTTTATTCGAGTATGTTCTAATGATAAATGTCAAAGTGTTAATGTCGGATTCGTTACGGAATTTAAGCCCTTAATTTAATACATAAAAACCGTATATAAAATAGGTGAATTATGGTCTGAAACGATAAAGAGCAAACAATGACTTATAGTCCTTGTTTGCTCTGCGTATTCTTATTTAGCTCTATTTTGGTAGTCCTGTTTAATTTTTAAGAAACTTAAATGTACTATAAGACTCTATATTTATAAAATAGGTGCCTTTAACTAAGTTGCTAATATCAACACGATTTTGATTTTTAGACTGTCCTTTCATCACTTCTTTACCCGTAATATCAAAAATAGAATATTCAAACTCCTCTGACATGCCGTTCACTTGAATAAAGTCCGTTGATGGATTAGGATATACTTTAATTTGTTGTGTAGGTTCTTCAATAGTAACTATACTCAAAGTTTCATTTCTTGCTTGGATATTATCGATATCTAATGTAGCTTCAATAGGATCTCCATCCCAACTAGGTGTGTCATTATGAAGAATACGGAAGCCTTTAACGTCATCGAAAGTACTATTGTAACCAAGACCAGAGGTCGTAATATTGGTTAATGAGTTTTCATCAATCGGGAATACAATGGTTTGCCATCCTTGTCCTGGGATAACAGCAATAGGGTTGGTAGAACTCCATCTTCGACTAGTCGAAAATCCTTCAAAAGCCAATCTTAATATAATTATAGATGAGCCAGAATTTCTAACA
This sequence comes from Winogradskyella pacifica, assembly GCF_003386275.1. Classification (NCBI taxonomy): domain Bacteria; kingdom Pseudomonadati; phylum Bacteroidota; class Flavobacteriia; order Flavobacteriales; family Flavobacteriaceae; genus Winogradskyella; species Winogradskyella pacifica. The sequence goes on from NZ_QREI01000003.1 coordinate 197,440, forward strand.
TCCATAGAAATATAAGTCACGCCAGCAGCATTATAATCTCCTTCCCATTGTGCATTATTAAATGTGACTAATTTAGAATCTGCATCGTTTCCTCCATTAGATTGTACTCTTAGAAAGTTATCGTCTGCACCATCAGGACCATCGGTTAAAATGTTTTGATTTGGTAATGTTGAGTTATCTCCTTTAGTCCAGTTCTCAGTAGTAACACCTTCAAAATCATCAATTAAATTTAAGGATATTTTAGGCTCACCTAAATCAGCTAAGCCCATATCATCGTTCCTTGCCTGCATATTATCGATGTCCAATATTGCCTCAATAGGATCTCCATCCCAACTTGGTACGTCATTGTGAAGAATACGAAATTCTCTAACATCATCGAAGGTACTATTGTAACCAAGGCCCGAAGTGGTAATATTAGTTAATGAATTTGCATCAATTGGGAATACAATGGTTTGCCAGCCTTGTCCTGGTATAACAGCAATGGGATTGGTAGAACTATATCGTCTACTGGTTGAAAATCCTTCAAAAGCCAATCGTAATAACATGATTTCTGAACCCGAATTTCTAACATCCATAGAAATATAAGTCACTCCAGCAGCATTATAATCCCCTCGCCATTGTGCATTATTAAATGTTACTAATTTAGAATCTGCGCCATTTCCTCCATTTGATTCTACTCTTAAAAAATTATCATCTACGCCATCAGGACCATCAGTTAAAATGTTTTGATTTGGTAGTGTTGAATTATCTCCTTTTGTCCAGTTCTCAGTAGTAACACCTTCAAAATCATCAATTAGATTTAAAGCTATTTTAGGCTCACCTAGGTCTGCTAAACCCATATCATCGTTCCTTGCAGTAATATTATCGATGTCTAATAGCGCTTCAATAGGATCTCCGTCCCAACTTGGTACGTCATTGTGAAGAATACGGAATTCTCTAACATCATCGAAGGTACTATTGTAACCAAGGCCCGAAGTGGTAATATTAGTTAATGAATTTGCATCAATTGGGAATACTATGGTTTGCCAACCTTGTCCTGGTATAACAGCAATGGGATTGGTAGAACTATACCGTCTACTAGTCGAAAATCCTTCAAAAGCTAAACGTAATAAAATGATTTCAGAACCCGAATTTCTAACATCCATAGAAATATAAGTCACACCAGCAGCATTATAATCCCCTTGCCATTGTGCATTATTGAATGTTACTAGTTTAGAATCTGCCCCGTTTCCACCATTTGATTGTACTCTTAGAAATTTATCATCTGTGCCATCAGGACCATCGGTTAAAATGTTTTGATTTGGTAATACTGAATTATCTCCTTTTGTCCAGTTCTTAGTCGTGTAATCTTCAAAATTATCGGTTTGATTCAGTGTTATTTGAGATAAAGCAAAGAATGGTAAGAGTAATAAGATGATACATGTAGATGTTTTCATTTTTAATAAGTTTGTGATTGATAGATTTGGTTATGGTATGTTTCGTCTGCGCATTGCGCTAGGGCGTTGCGAGATTAAGCACGAAAGTTAGTAAATATAAACTTAATAGAAAATCCATTAGGGTTTTCGTAAGTAGACTAGGACAAGCAATTACTTCTAAACGGCTTAAGTTTAAAACTTATTAAATTTAAGTATAAAGCGGAAATTGAGAAATGTATTATTTATGTTCGGTTTCTCTGTTTGGGAATAAATAACTTATACCGAGATTTTTACAAGCGAATTGTAGTCAATAGAAAGTGCGAAAAATTAACATTAATAGCGATCTGTAATAAACTATAAAAATGCTACAGCTAAATCGGGATTAATAGTTGAAAGAAGCTATAAGGGGGACTTTAGAGAAGAGTTAATTAGCTTTTACGTGTTTTTTACTAAAGTAGGTTGTTAGGCAACGTTTTTTATTCACTCTCTTTTTCAAAATAATTCCACACTTCATTTCCGAGTTTTTCTCCATACTCTGAATTGGTAAAAAGAATATAACCCCATTTTTTTTCTGTTTCAATAAGATAAAAGCACGTAAATCCGGCGTTGTCTCCTCCGTGAAAATAGGTGTTACTATAAACTTTATCAGCTGTTAAAAAGCCTAAAGCATAATAGACACTAATTCCAGTTGACGATGTAGATATTTTTGAATGTTGTTTTAGCAATTCTGAATAACTTTCTTTAGATAAGATTTTTTTATTCATTAGTCCAATCATCCATTTTGAAAAATCTATTGGTTCGGTTTGCAGTGAAGAAGGTGCGACGAATTTGCCTTTATCTTTTTTAAACCAATAATCATTTTTTAAATCAATCCATTCACCTTGATTGTTATAAGGTTCTGCTTTGTTTTTTTCTGTATAAGATGTTGGTATAAATACCGTATGTTTCATTTTCAATGGTTTTGCTACTTTCTTTTGAAAAAGAGTTTCTAAACCGTCCCAATCCGTATTCTCTATTTTTTTCAAAACCATAGCAAGATATTGATATCCCTCCCCAGAGTATTCATAAGCTGTTCCGGGGTTGAACTTAATTTTAAGTTTTCTGTCATCTTCATTTTCTCTCCAATTTGGAAATCCTGACCTATGGCTTAAAACCATTCTTGCTGTTATTTTCTTATATCTTTCATCATTGGCAATGTCTTCATATGGTAAATATTCGTACAAGGGTTTATCTAAATCTAATTTACCTTCCTCAACAAATTGCATTACAAAAAAAGCAAATACTGATTTCGATATTGATGCAGCTTCGAAAATGGTTTTGTTGGTAACTGGTAATTTTTTTTCTGCGTTGGCAAATCCAAAAGTTTTGTGATAAGCTACTTTACTATCATTTATAACTGCAATCGAAAGTCCGGGAATATTTAATGAATCCATTCTCGATTTGAGAAAAGCATTTATTGAGTCCGTTGAAACTTCAATACCTACCAGGTTTTTGATTTTCTTCTGAGAATGACAACTCGTACATGAGATTGTTAAAACCAAGAATATAGATATTGTCAACAAATTTTCTTTCATTCGATAGTGTTTGTTAAATGTTGTCTAATGGTGTTTTATGTAGCTTGTAGCGTGTGAGTTAGCGATAATTTTTCGGTTAATCATGAGCCAACTTTTTTAATTTTCGTATTACCTTTTCTTTTCGATAAACCAAATTAAAAAAATTGTAGGACTTACAAATATGTATTACCTTAGAGTGGTCCACTATTTTTCTGTGAGCGACGTACGTTATTGTGCTCAGTTATTTTTTCTTAAGTGTCGGGATTATTCTGTCTTGTAAAACGCTATAAGTTGACTTTTGTGGTTCATCATTTATATTCCAACCATTAAAAATGATTATTAAATTGTCTTCAGGTGCCATCATTAAATACTGGCCTCCATATCCGTTGGCGGAATAAATATTGGTTTTGCCATTGTCCGTATATTTAGGAATCCACCATTGATACCCGTATCCCGTAACATTTCGCCATTGGGGTTTTACGTTTTTAAGTAAAGGGCTTGTGGATGTTGTGACCCAACTTTCAGATACAATTTGCTTACCGTTCCATTTCCCTTTATTCAAAAGCAACGAACCAATTTTAGCCAAGTCTTCTGCCTTAAGATATAAACCTCCTTCTGTATCAATTTCTCCATCAGGTGTTTCTTTCCAATAATAGTCTGTAATACCGAGTGGCTCAAATAATTTTTCTTCTGCCCAATGGTCAATGCGCTTGTTTGTAATAGTTCTAATGATTTTACCTAAAAGAACTGTTCCTCCACCATTATACACAAATGTTGTTCCTGGTATGGTATCCATAGGCTTGCTCAAAACATAGTCTATCCAGTTATCGCTTGATTCTAGCCTATAACAGTCATTTGTAGTGTCATTATGGTCAGTCTCTTCATTCCATTGTAATCCACTTCTCATCGTTAATAAATCTTCAATGGATATATTTTGTTTTCTTTTATCTTTAGGGGTAATGTGAGTATCATTTAACAAAGGCATTGCTTTGTTACTAACATTATAGTCTTTGTTTAAAACCAAGGCAATACCAACAAGAATCGAGGTAATACTTTTGGTTACAGATTGAAGTGTATGCAATTCAGTCTCCTTGTAGTAAGGATGCCAATCCGTACTATTGAAATTGTATTGATGATTGGTTGTGTCATATTTTTTAAATATAGATTCATAGTCTTGACCATATTTAAAATCTGCTAATAACTCGTCATTTTTAATAACCATAAAACGGTCAATTAATCCATAATATCCGTTATTTATATCTGAATGAATAGAGTCAATCACAGCTGAAAGGGCATTTTGGGAAGTTGCTTTTTGTGTGTCTTTAATAGACTCTTTGTTTTTTGAATTACAACCAATTAAAGTAATGATGAACAAAGTTAAAAATGATAGCGTTTTAATCATATTTATTAATGTTTTCATGATTTTTGTGTTAGTTAGGTGTAATGGTATTGTGTATGAGTTAGTTGCGTGGTGTGGCAACTAAGTTAGTAAAGATTTCTAACTCTTGAAAATCTCATAGTTATTTTTGTAAGTGGTCTGTAGTCAGTTGATTAATTGTATGCAGCTTAAGTTTACAATTCTTTAAATTTAAGGATAAAACAGAAACTGAGAAACTTATTATTTATGTGCAGTTTTAATGCTTGTAAGCAAAACAAGGCTTGCCGAGATCTCTATGAGCGAATAGTAGCCAAAGGAAAGCGTAAAGAATTAGCATTAATTGCCGTGTGTAATAAACTACTAAAACAGGCTTTTGCACTAGCTAAATCGGGATTAATATATGATGGAAATTATAAAAGTACCATAGTGAAAAATTAATGAGGTTTTACTTGTTTTTTGCCACTGTACTTTGTTATATGCTGGCCTTTATCAGTTCAATTAGTTCATTTTCACTTGGTCTTGGTGCATTTTCGTCAATAATTTTACCATCTTTTCCAAAAAGTAAATATCTAGGAATAGTTTTAATATTATAATTTTTATAAAGATTAGATTTTTCCCAATTTGATATTATATAATTATCTATTTCATTTGACAGATTCTCTAATTTTGATGCTCTTAACCAAGCTGAATAGTCCTTATCAATTGAAATTTCAATAATTTTAAGTTCTGTTTCATTGAACTTTAATTTTAAATCTTTTAAAAATGGCATTTCTTTTCGACAGGGTGCACACCAACTTGCCCAAAAATCTACTAAAACAATTTTCCCTTTATGCTTTGCAAGTACTTGCTCAAAGGTCAATTCATCGTCATTAACAAGATTAGTCAAAATTCCGACAGTTCTATTAGCTGTATTTAGTTTATTTGAATTCGTCTTTTCTTTGTCAACAATAGAATTCCATTTGTTTTTAATTTTATCATTATTGCAAGCAGATTGAAACTTTGTCAGATACTTGTTAAATTTTGGTTTTTCAACGAAGAAAATATTTTTAAGATAAGAGTCCAATAAAACCTCCTTTGCAGATTCGTTCAAAAATGTTTCTTGTTCATTGACAAAGTCGAATAAAACAGAATTCTTAACTCGCTTATCTTCTTTAAAATATTTGTATAAAATCAATGCTCTCAAGAAACTTACATATTCTTTATTGTCAAGTAATTCTTCTTCATTAAGTTTTACACCTAAACTCTCAATTTCTAATACTAGATTTTTATTTTTGGCTTCTCTTATTTTGGAAGTGGCAAACTTTATTTTTTGATTAATTTTAGTTGTTGAATAAAAATTATCTGAAACGCTTTTATTTGACTTTAGGCTATCCAATAATATAATTGAGTTTTTGTATGTTTTTTCTAAATCATACTTGTTATTTTGAAATTTATTTTCATCGATTACTATTGCTTTGCTTTTTAAATTGTAATTGTATAAAAGATAATTGAAGTTTGTTTCACTCCAATTTTTATCGCTATTCAATAATGTAAATATCGGATATTCAATTTGTTTCGATTGGTTAATGACTATGTTTTCAGTTCCTATTAGAAGGCTGTCTCCTTTTTCAAGCTGCAATTCATAGAAAAATGAAAAGAATGGGTCTCCACCAATTATTTTGATTGAATTTTGCGTTGGTATTGTTACTGTTGTTTTATTTTCTTTCTGTCCAAGATATAACATATCAGGTTTGTCCTGCATTTCATCCACGAAAAGGTTTGTGAAAAATGAACTTATAGTATCATTTACGCTAATTACAACTTCATTTTTTTTCTCAATTTTCTTTTCTGTTGTAATTTTAGATCTAATTTCTTTCTTTTTTTCTTGACAGCTAAATACTGTTAGAATTAAAAATGTAAGTAGGATGTTTTTCATAGGCTTGCATATAACGTTTATGTATAAGAATAGTTGCGGGTTTGTATGCGAGGATTTTCCGCAGGAAAATCAGACGTTACAAACACGCAACGACCTTTTAATTAAGCACTAAACCGCAATTATTTTTATACTGTGTTGTGTGTAGTGCTTTTCTGCTACCATATTTTCCAAAATGCTTTTTTACTCTTATCCTCAATATTATCTTTTTCTGGTTTATGGTACTTTTCGATAATCTCAAATACTCGTCCATAATTGTAATCGATATTGTCAACTGTTTTTTTCCAATTGATATTTATGATTTCAATTCGTGTGTCGATTGAACCATTCCATTTAGTTTTAAATCCATTATCTGTTAAAACACTAACAATTTTTTCGGCAACTTCTTTCGCAAGTTCATCATCACGATTATAACTGTCAAAACCTATAAAGAGCATCTTTTCTTCCGCAATTGCTCTTTCTAAATCCTGTGTATGATAATAGCAATATCCTTTAGTACTAAATCCGATTTCTTTCAGTTCGGTAATAATTTCAGAACAATCTTCTTCTCCGTCGCTTTTCGTATAACCAGATCTGTGAAGAGAAACGATTTTATTTTTATTCAGTTCATCAAAGGATTTTACCAATCTATCAAAATCGGTTGGTTTTTCCCATTTTAGACTTTCAGTTTGATGTTTTTTTAATCTAATGTCGATTTCTTTTTTTAACCACTTTTCATCGAAATCACTTTCGTCATAAAACATTTCACTTATACTTTCAAGTAAATCATCTCCATTTTCAAACCCAAAAAGTATATCCTTTTCAAGTTGTTCAATTGCTTCGTCTTTGATTTCTTGTTTCATAATTTATCGCAGTTCGTCGGTTTTTTGCATTACACACAACTAGTATTATAACCCCAAAAGTTACTATTATCCCATTTTAATTTTAGGATAAGAATACTATTAAGCTTATTTACGTTTATAAAAATAACCAAAACAAATTAAACTTCTATACGTAAAGTCACGTCTGATTTTACACAAAAAACCACCAAGTTTTCACAAGGTGGCTTTTATATGTTATGTGTAAAAATACTTTGATTTAAGGCGCACTCGCCACAACACCAAGTGTGTAAAGTTGTTCCATTGTAGGACCATCGCTTCCACCTTCGGGTTCTAAAGTAATACCAAAGGCCTGGCTTTCGTTAGCATTGGCTATGGTAAATATTTTATTGTCGTCGGTATTAAAATCGTCTATGGTTCCTAAACTCGTAGGTGTTAACGGATTTAAGGTTAGCGACCATACTTGCCAAACTTTTCCTTCTGGTGCATTAGGTAGACCTTCTGCATCTAAATAAATAGTATTGTCGGCTTTATTCCAATAAACTTTTGCAAAGCTAGAGGCAAAATCACCTTGGCCACCAAGTGGTACAGCAATAATGTCTTTATCTCTTATTACATTTAATAGGTTTTTAGTGGCTGCCAAATCGGTTCTGGCATCTTCTATCTGTGTTTCGAGATACTGGTTTTCTATATCTGCGGTTTGTAATTGTTGTTCTAAATCGGTGTTCTGATTTAAAGTCCAAAATAAACCTGCGGCTAATAGAATTGAGGCTGCCCAACCTGTATAACTTATCCAATTAGTTTGTCTAGGTGGCAGTTGTACAACTTTAGTGTTTTCGGCATCTAATCTGGCCTTAATAGACTCAAAACCTTTTGCTCTTGGCGATACTGCTGCTGTTAATTTAAGGACAGCTCCTTCTATCTCTAAAACTTCTTGTAACAGTTTTGGGTGCTGTTGTAAAAGTTCATAGATCTCCTGATTTTCTGTTTCAGAAAGTTTCCCAGCTACGTATAGCTCTAAAATACCTGACTCTATGTATGCGTTTATATCCATATTACAATACCATATCTCTTAATTGTTGTATACAGTTCCGGTTTCTCGTTTTAATAGTACCAATTGGCATTTGTAATTCTTCCGAAGCTTCTTTTTGAGTAAATCCTTTAAAATAAAGGAGCTCAATTACTGCTTTGCATTTTTCGCCTAATTGCGTTACAAATTTCTTAATACCAATGGCATCCGTACTGTCGTCTAAATTATCATGGCTGGCTATGATATCTACGAAATAATCAGTGTTTAGGTTTTGTTTGGATTGTTTAAACGCTTTAGAACGTGTCTTATCTATAGCTGCATTGCGCGCTATATTAAGAATCCACGTAAAAAAGCGTCCTTTTTTTGAAGAGTAAGTTTCCGATTTATGCCATGCTTTTATAAAGACATCTTGCATAAGCTCGTCTGCAATAGCAGTATCTTTAACAATATTGTAAACGACTCCATGTATGCTTTTGTGGTACATGCCATAAAGCGTTTCAAAAGCGGCGTGATTTTTATCTTGAAACTGTTTTACCAGTAATTCTAATTCCATGTATTAGCGATTTTTTATTTAGAATCTTTCGCAGTAATGGGGAAGAAGAATCGCCGCAATTATTCTAACAATTTAATGTTATGTATGTATTATGAGGTTATTCAATAATTCCTGCACAACCAACACGTGCACCAGCGGCACCAGTAGGTTGCGTTGTTAAATCATCGACTCCAATATGTACGATAACTGCTTTTCCTAAAATATCTTTGGTCTCGTCTCCACAACCAATACACCACTCATCTGTAGTTTTCGTAATTGTAGCACGTCCGTTAACATTGGCAGTAAGATTACCAATATCACCTTTGTGATAACCAGTCTCTGCTCCCCAAGCACCATGTGGCTGACCTGTAGGATTCCAATGTCCACCAGACGATGTGCCATCTTCTGCAGAACAATCTGCTTTTTCATGGATATGGATGGCATGTTCACCTTCTTCTAAACCGGTAACAGTACCAACCATGGTTACAAAACCATTTTTTTCACTAAAGTTAATAGTACCTTCTACGCTACTACCACTTTTTGGGTATAGTGAAACGGATAAATTTTTCTCAGTAGCATCTTCGTTTACGATTTCTTCAAAATCAGTTTCAACAGTAGTTTCTGTTTCTTTTTTTGTCTCTTTACACGAGGTTGCAAATACTACAGTGCACGCAAGTGCAAATAATCTTATATTTTTCATTGGTTAGTGTTTTGTTAATTAGATATAAAAGTAGTTAGATATTAATAAGAAACCAAATAAGACTAATAGATGTGTTAAAGATATTAGGTATTGAGTTAACAATATGTAATTTTAAGTTTGTAGTACTACAACTAAGGGTTTGTTGGTTAGTATGTTGAAAGTTGAAACTATTATTTATTTTAAACAATAAAAATCTAATATGATAAAAATCATATTTTAAGAGTAGGCTTACTAGTAATTTTGACTTTGAATAAAAAGCTATGTGTCAATCGTTAATTACTAAATATAATGTTTCAGGTCCTCGTTATACGAGTTATCCAACGGTTCCGTATTGGGATTTAGACTCCTTTTCTTTAATCCAATGGAAAGCATCTTTAAAGCGTTCTTTTGAAGAAAGTAATACGTCTGAAGGCTTAAGTTTATACATTCATTTACCATTTTGCGAAAGCTTATGCACCTTTTGTGGTTGCCATAAACGCATTACAAAACGACACGAAGTAGAGTCTCCATACATAAAAGCGGTTTTAAAAGAATGGAGTTTGTATTTGGAGCTATTAGGAAGCAAACCAAAGATTAAAGAATTACATCTCGGTGGAGGCACACCGACATTTTTTTCGCCAGAACATCTTCATTATTTAATTTCTGAATTATTAAAGGATGCTGAATTGGCAGAACACTATGAGTTTAGTTTTGAAGGTCACCCTAATAATACCACAGAAGCACATTTACAAACCTTATATGATTTAGGCTTTAGACGTGTTAGTTATGGAGTTCAGGATTATAATCTTAACATTCAAAAAGCAATTAACCGTATTCAACCGTTCGAAAACGTAAAACGTGCTACAGATTTGGCGCGTAAAATTGGTTATACTTCTGTGGGGCATGATATTATTTTTGGATTGCCATTTCAAACAGAAACCGATGTTATTGCAACCATAAATAAAACAAAATCCTTAATGCCAGACCGTATTGCATTTTATAGTTATGCGCATGTGCCATGGATAAAAGGAAATGGTCAACGCGGATTTAGTGATGCAGATTTACCAACACCAGATTCTAAGCGTCAGCAATACGAAACAGGAAAACAGTATTTTGAAGCAGCAGGTTATGTAGAAATAGGAATGGATCATTTTGCTTTAAAAACGGATTCGCTTTATAAAGCCATAAAAACGGGCACTTTGCATCGTAATTTTATGGGGTACACAGCTTCTAAAACACAAGCTATGATTGGTTTGGGAGTGTCATCAATTAGTGATAGTTGGTATGGGTTTGCTCAAAATGTTAAATCTAATGAGGAGTATTACCATTTGTTAGAGCACAATATTATTCCGGTGTTTAAAGGCCATATTCTAAACGACGAAGATTTAGTGATTAGAAAACACATCCTTAATCTAATGTGTCATTTTAAAACAGATTGGGAGGATCAATCGTTAGTGTTTAAAGAATTACCAGAAGTACTTGTTAAATTAAAAGAATTTGAATTGGACGGTTTACTGCAATTTGAATATAAACAAGTCATTGTAACCGAGAAAGGAAAAGCTTTTATAAGGAATATATGTATGGCTTTCGATTTGCTATTACAGCGCAAAAAACCAGAAACACAGTTGTTTTCAATGACTATTTAATATTAAAAAATGGAACACGCCTATTCAAAATTTAATTATCTTAAGGGGTAATTAATAGCGAACAGCATGTGACAATTAAAAAATAAAAAAACATGAAAAAAATAATTGTACCAGTAGATTTTTCAGAACATTCCGAATTTGCGCTCGAAGCTGCAGCTAGCTTAGCTCAAAAGTATGGATCTGAACTTATTGTATTACACATGTTAGAGTTGTCTAATGCAATTATTTCGTCTGCAAGCGAAGCTTTAAATCAAGAAGCTGTTTTTTATTTAAAACTTGCGGAGCAAAAATTTGAAAGCTTTTTAGATAAACCCTATTTAGAAGGTATTACACTTACACCAATAGTGAAACATTTTAAAGTGTGGAGTGAAGTGAATATGGTGGCTGCTGACCACCATGCAGATTTAATAATTATGGGCTCTCAGGGAGCAAGTGGTTTTAAAGAAGTGTTTGTAGGTTCTAATACCGAAAAAGTAGTACGGCATTCTGATATTCCTGTGTTGGTTATTAAACACAATCCGATTTTAATGGATTTTGAAAATGCAGTATTTGCTTGCGACTTCTCTGAAGAAACTGTGGCGCCTTACTTAAAAGCCAAAGCGATTTTTGACTTGCTTGGTACAAAATTACACTTGGTATATGTGAATTCACCTGATGGGAATTTTAAAAGTTCTTCTGAAATAGATAAACGTGTATCTCACTTTTTAGGAAAAGCAGAAGGAAATTTAGACAACTTAAGCCAAGTTAATATTGTGTCAGATTATTCTATAGAGAAAGGAATTCTCAATTTTTCTAATGTTATTGGTGCAGATCTTATAGCTGTGGCAACACATGGTAGAAAAGGTTTATCGCATTTATTTGAAGGTAGTGTTTCTGAAGATATTGCAAATCATTCCACCTTGCCAGTTATGACCTTTAAAATATAATTGATGATGTTATTATAATAGTTAGTGTTATTAACCATCGTCCTAAAAACGCCATTGATTTCTTCTTTGGCGTTTTTTTATTTAATGATATAAAATGGATTGAAATACTTAAGTCTTTTGAATCTAAAAACGATAGCCAAGTCTTAAATGTAGATTTAATGCGAAATCATTCTTATTGTTTATATAGACATTTTTTTCTTTAATATAATGTATGTATCCTATTCCGATGCCTGTTTCATAAGTGAAATGCTTACCAATATTACGTCTAATTCCCCAAGTTGGTGTGATTGAAATATCACTAATAAAATTAATGTTATCAGCGATAGAGCCTATTACGATATCGGGATGGTAGGTGGTTTTTATTGAAATAAAATTACCACTGTTTCCATCTATGCGTCGCGATTTAGAAACTCTTTTGTTAAGATTGTAATACCAACGTGGTTCTAATGTAATTGCAGGAACCAGAATAAAGCCACGGCTACCGACAAAGCTGTTGCTGAAAAAGCCTGAGTCTAATCCAAGTTCACTTCGTAATGCTATGGAGTTTGAGAGTTTAGATTCATTGTGTCCCCAAATACCAAGAAAACCAGTTTGTACGCCGTAAGTGGATTGTTCTACGCTAGCATCTTGTGCGGTTAATGTTGTGATTGAGAGACTGAAAATGAATAAAAAGAATAGATTTTTCATGGTTTTGATGGATTGATGATGTTGATTTATAGAGAGCTAATATATCAATTATCATTCCACGTTGTAAGAATTTATTTGTGTTTTAATGGCATTCTATAGCACTAACGGCTGTTTCTACAACCGGAGCAGGTGAGAGGTAAGGAATGCCTAAGCCTAGTCCACGAAGAATAAATAATAAACCAATAACCACCACAAAAACAGGAATTGCTTTTTGAATGCGTTGTTTGATAGTTGAATTTAGAAACTTTCCTAAATAGATAGCTGTGGTCATTAAGGGAATTGTACCAAGCCCAAATAAAACCATATACAAACTACCTTCTGATAAACTGCCTGTAGCTACAGCACCAAAAACGGCCATATAAACTAAGCCACAGGGTAAAAAACCATTAAGAAAACCGATAGTTAAAAATGTATCTGCAGTTTTCTTTTTTAAAGCTTTCCCTAAAGACGTTTTTACTTTAGATATGAGTTTGTAAAGTGGTTTTGTAAGGTTGTATTTACCAAAAGCTCTTTGAGGAAGAAGTATGACAACAATCATTAATATTCCTATAATTATTGAAAGCTGTTGTTGAATGCCAAAGATGTAAAGGCTTTTTCCAACAAGACCAAACACCAAACCGATAATGCTATAAGCCATTAGACGACCAAAATGGTATAGGCCAATCTGGCTTATTTTTCTAAATGAATTAGACCGATCTACAGGTAGCATAAAGGCAATTGGTCCACACATACCAACGCAGTGTAAACTCCCTAATAAGCCTAATATGAGCGCCGAGACTAACATTTAATATGTGATTTCAGTTTTATAGATATAAGAATTTGTGTTATATTTCCAATCTACAGTAATGTTCCAACGACCACCTAATAAACGTTTGTCAGGTATGAGCAAATTGTGGTTTGATAGAGAAATTGGAATTTCAAAATCAAATTGTTTATCAGATGGTCTGTATAGGAACACTTTACCTTTAATCGTATTTATATCTAAGTCTTCAGGAAATATAAGGATAACGCCTTCGTCACTCTTTTTCCAAGTAATATTCGTTTTTAAGGTTTTAGAATGTTCTTCTTTATTTAAATCCTCTTGAAACTCTAGTTCTTGACCATAATAATCTTCTGTTACTAAATCAAAATCATACTTATCATCTGTACTCATAGTAATAATAAAGTACATGATAAAGCTAATGAAAGCTACAAACGCGATTACAATTCCTGTTCCCCAATTTATTTTCATAATCCAACTTCCTGCCAAAGCAGGAATCTCTTTTTAGTTAATACACTTCCTGCTATAGCAAGAATCTTTATTTTTTTATGCCTACAAGGTTTTAGAAACCTTGCAGGATTAATCGATTGAGAACTGCTAGGTTTTTATTACACTTCTGTCAAGACGAATCTTCCGCTTTTTTAGACAAGCAAAGTTTTAAAAACATCCCTAAAATTCCTTTAAGGGGACACTACTCATAACTAATTACTCTCATGGAACACCTAAATAATGTCGTGCTTCCAACGTCTCACTTCTAGCTCTTTTTTTAATTATAACTCCGAGGTCCTAAAAAGTTAACTGTTGTGGTCTCAATTAATTCATCCTTACTATAAACCTCAATAATTAATTTAATTCTATCGTCGGACAATTCACTTTTATTAATTTCAATAAATAAAGTACCTTGTTCTAATTCTTGAGCAGGAATTTTAAAATTTTCAGTTGTTGAAACCATCTTAACAGTGCCTTTAAATTTTCTAAGTTTAAAACTAATGTTATTGATGTCTTTTGTGGTTTTATTGACTAATTTGTATGTAAATACATTACTAATCATGTTATTTTCTTTGGTCTCATAAAGTTGACCAGGAAGCCTAAGTATAGTCGCTTCAACATCATTTCTAAGAAATAGTAAGCCAATAAAAATTCCGGTTAAAATGGTTAAAACGGCTATATAGCCTTTCATTCTAGGCGTTATTTTGAACTTTTCTTTTCTTTCAATTTCATCTTCACTAGCAAATCTAATCAGTCCTTTTGGGAGATTGATGCTTTCCATAATATGATCGCATTCATCAATACAAGCCGTACAGTTTACACATTCTAATTGTGTTCCGTTTCTAATATCGATACCTGTTGGACAGACATTAACACATTGCAAACAATCAATACAATCTCCGTGTCCTAAAGCCTCTCGATCTTCGTTTTTTCTGAATTTCTTTCTGCCGTTTTCCGCTTCTCCACGTTTGTGATCGTAAGCAACAACTATAGATTTATCATCTAATAATACACTTTGCAATCTACCATAAGGACAAGCAATAATACAGACTTGCTCTCTAAACCATGCAAACACAAAGTAGAAGACTGCTGTAAAAATGATTAGAGGAAAAAGTGTTCCTAAATGATCTAACGGATTGCCAGTGATGTATTTTATTAATTTATCACTTCCAATTAAATAGGCCAAAAACACATTTGCAATTAAAAACGAAATGATTAAAAAGATAAACCACTTAAATCCTTTCTTTCTTATTTTTTCAGCATTCCAGTCTTGCTTATCTAATTTTCGTTGTTTGTTTCTATCTCCTTCAATCCAGTATTCTATCCGTCTAAAAACCATTTCCATGAAAATGGTTTGTGGACAAATCCAACCACAAAACACACGCCCAAAACTGACCGTAAATAAAGCGATAAATACAATACCAATAAGCATTGATATTACCACTAAATAAAAATCTTGAGGCCAAAATGGTAAGCCAAAAACATTAAAGCGACGCTCTAAAATGTTGAATAATAAAAACTGGTTCCCGTTTATTTTTATAAATGGTGCAGCAAGTAAGAATATGAGTAAACCATAACTTACAAATTTGCGATATTTGTAAAGCTTACCACTTGGTTTTTTAGGATATACCCAAGCACGTTTACCATCTTCGGTTACTGTACCTATCGTATCTCTAAACGATTCGTGTTCTGATGGTTCCAATTTTTATTTGATTTTATTAATCTATTGTTTCTTCTTTCCAAACATCGCCTTCGGCAGGTTTAGGTTGTGCAGGTGTAGTGCCTTGAAATTGTAAAACATAGCTCGCAACTTGTGCTATTTCAGCAGGTTTTAAACTCTGTTTCCAGGCAATCATACCTTTTCCATCTCTACCACCTTCGGATACCGTTTTAAATACGTTTTTAATACCACCACCCAAAATCCAATGCTCATCTGCTAGGTTAGGGCCAATTCCACCACCACCATCAGCTTGATGACAGGCGATACAATTCACTTCAAAAATTTTCTGACCACTACTTAAGTCTGAAGCTTCTGTTAACAATTCAACCGTATTAAAATCTACAAGATCTTTAGCAGTTCTCTTGTATTCTTCGATAGCTATTTTTGCTTCAGCATATTCTGTTGCGAGTTCATCAATCTGACTATCTCCATCAAATACTTCATATTTAAACAAATAGATAACTGCAAAGATTATTGAGGCATAAAACCCATACAACCACCATGGCGGTAAGTCATTATCTAATTCTTTAATACCATCATAGTTATGGTCTAGAATAATTTCATGCTCTTCCTGAATAGGTTTTGATCCTAGTAATTTGATGTATTTTTCATTGATCCAAACAACTAGTTTAGATTCTTTTTGTTTGTTAGCATCATAACGTGCCTTACCTGCGTCGTCTAAACTTTGATAAAGGATATTAGTTAAAGAACTTGCAATAGCTTCAATACCTATTAATACTAAGAGGATTAATAATAGAAATAATAGTATTGCTGGCTGTTCCATAAATGCTGGTTGGTCACCAGATTCTACAAAATATTCTATTAGTAAGACAATGATAAAAAATACAACCGGTATTCTTAACCAGGATGGAATACTGTTTCTCATAGTTCTGTTTCGTTTTGGTTATCTAATTCTAATGGTAAATTACTGACGCGATTAATGTATTCTTTTTTTGCTGTGAAAACCCACCAAAATAGGATGACAAAAAAGCTAAAAAAGATGATTAAGGATATAATTGGGTAGATTTCTATTCCAGAAATACTATCCATATGGTTTTTTACAAATTTTAGCATAGCTTTATTCTTGAGTGGTTTCTAAATCTTTTACTTTTATATCAGTTCCTAAGCGCTGTAGGTAGGCAATTAACGCTGTGATTTCACGATTCTTAACTTCAATGAACTTTTTACCAGTGTCTTCAGCTTCTTTTTTACCGGCTGCAAATGATGTCGATAAATCAGAATCTTCATATAAATTTTGTTCAATTTCAGATCCCTGCTCTAACATATGTTGTTGAGCATTGGCAATGTCTTCATCGGTATATGGAACTCCAAGTGCTACCATGGTTTTCATTTTGGCTTCAGTTTGAGATTTATCTAATTCATCTCTAATTAACCATTGGTATGCTGGCATAATCGATCCACTTGAAACACCTTGAGGATCAAACATGTGCTTAAAGTGCCATGAATCTGGTCGTCCACCTGTCATTTTTCCTCCAACACCTTCTCTGGCTAAATCTGGTCCGGTTCGCTTACTTCCCCAAAGGAAAGGGTGATCGTATACAAATTCCCCGGCTTTAGAATATTCACCATAACGTTCTACTTCACTTCTAAACGGACGAATCATTTGTGAGTGACAGCCCACACAACCTTCTCTAATGTAAATATCTCTACCTTCTAATTCTAAAGGCGTATAAGGTTTTACGCTAGATAATGTTGGGATATTAGATTTTACCATAATTGTTGGTACAATCTGAACAATACCTCCAATTAATATCGCTATGGTAGCGAAGATGGTTAATTTTATTGGTTTACGTTCTAATACAGAATGCCATCCTTCTCCTGCAGTTCTGTGTTTTGAGACACGCTGTAAAGCTGGTGCTTCTGCTAATTCGTCTTCTACTGCGCTACCTTGTCTTATCGTAACATAAACGTTATATATAAGTATTAACATACCTGTAATGTATAGCGTTCCTCCAATAGCACGCATCCAATACATTGGCATAATTTCAGTAACTGTCTCTAAAAAGTTACCATACTTTAAGGTACCGTCTGGATTAAACTGCTTCCACATACTTGCTTGAGTGAATCCTGCAACATATAAGGGTAACGTATAGAATATAATACCTAAAGTTCCTATCCAAAAGTGAGCATTTGCTAATTTGGTTGAGTATAATTTAGTTTTTACTAATCTCGGAATTAACCAATAGATCATACCAAAGGCTAAGAAACCATTCCATGCTAAGGCACCAACGTGCACGTGTGCAATAATCCAATCGGTAAAGTGACCAATGGCATTAACGTTTTTAAGTGATAAAAGAGGGCCTTCAAAAGTAGCCATACCATAACCTGTAAGTGCTACTACCATGAATTTTAAAACAGGATCTGTTCGTACTTTATCCCATGCACCACGCAAGGTTAAAAGTCCGTTGATCATACCACCCCAAGAAGGCATTAATAACATTACTGAAAAAGCAACACCTAAGTTTTGAGCCCATTCTGGTAAGGCTGTGTATAATAAATGGTGAGGTCCTGCCCAGATATAAATAAATATTAAAGACCAAAAGTGAATGATAGATAGTCTATAAGAATATACAGGTCTGTTGGCTGCTTTTGGTACAAAGTAATACATCAATCCTAAAAACGGCGTAGTTAAGAAAAATGCCACAGCATTATGTCCATACCACCATTGTACTAAGGCATCTTGCACACCAGCGTAAACAGAATAACTCTTCATACCTGTTAAGCTTACAGGAAGTGATAAACTATTAAATATATGAAGTACGGCAACCGTAACAAATGTTGCTAAATAAAACCATATAGCAACATACATATGGCGTTGACGACGTTTTAAAATGGTACCGATTAAGTTCCAACCAAAAACAACCCATACCACTGCAATAGCAATATCAATAGGCCATTCTAGTTCGGCATATTCTTTAGAAGATGTGTAACCTAAAGGTAATGTAATTGCGGCAGCGACAATAATAGCTTGCCAACCCCAAAAATTAATTTTACTTAAGGTGTCGTTAAACATTCTGGCTTTTAGTAATCGTTGCGAGGAATAGTAAACACCAGCAAATATGGCATTACCTACAAAGGCAAAAATAACAGCATTGGTATGTAATGGTCTTAATCTACCAAAACTAAGCCATGACACACCATCGGTTAAGTTTGGGAAAACGAACATAAATGCTAGTAATAATCCTACCAACATGCCTATTACACCCCAAAATATAGTGGCATAAAGGAAATTTTTAACGATTTTGTTATCGTAATAAAATTGTTGTACATCCATAATAATTAATTGTTCTTAGTCGTTTTTATAGTTGGTTTTGGTTCTTCTTTTACGAGTTCGTCTTCAAAAAGCATACGAACAGATGGAGTATAGTCATCATCGTATTGCCCGGACTTTACTGCCATTATAAAAAAGACAAAGAAAATCACGCCAATAACAACGCTAACTGATAATAAAATATAAATAACACTCATACCTACTGAAGTTATGGCTCAAAAGTAATATTGAGGCCGGTTTGAAAATATGATAAAAATCATGTTTCCTTATTTTTAATCATTCTAACCGCTTTCCTAAAAGATTTGTAGCAATTGTTGTAAATATAACAATACTAATAGAGCTTAGAGGCATTAATATTGCTGCAACTACGGGTTCTAATTGTCCGGTTGTAGCAAAGTATAGTCCAATAACATTGTAAAAAAATGATAATACAAAGCTCCACTTAATAATTTTTATGGCTGATTTAGATGCTGAAATATAGTTATACAATTGCTTAAATTTTGAAGCATCTAATATGGCATCACAAGCAGGTGAGAAGACGTTTACATCTTCAGAGATAGCTATACCGACATTACTTTGTGCCAATGCACCAGCATCATTTAGACCATCACCAATCATTAAGACTTTGGCGCCTTCTGACTGATGATATTTAATAAACTCTAATTTATCTTCTGGTTTTTGATTGAAAATTAATTTGGTTTTAGCCGGTAATAATTTTTTTAAATTTTCAAGCTCACCTTCATTATCCCCAGAGAGAATAACCAAATCAAAATGTCGCTTTAGCTGATTAAATAATTTTGAAACCCCTTTTCGATAGCTGTTGTAAAAGGTGAATTTCCCCTTGTAAACATTATTGCTACTCACGTGAACGGTAGTATTTAAAATTGTACTTTGATTAGGATTTCCGACAAAACTAGCAGAACCAATTTTCATGTTTACAGCATTGTGCTTTGCTTCAATTCCCTTACCAATGTGTTCTTCAAAAGTATCAAGTGTAATGATATTATGTTCTTCTAAAATAGTATATAATGTTCTACTTAAGGGATGGTTGGATCCTCTGAGTGAATTTTTAAGAACTACATTTTCAGAATCTGAAAGCAAATCACCATCATATTCTGCATTACTATCTTTATTAGACGTAATGGTTCCTGTTTTATCAAAAATCACCATGTTTATTTGGGCTAATTGTTCAATTACAGTGGCATTTTTAACATAGAATTTTTGTTTACCAAAGATCCTTAATAAATTCCCAAAAGTAAAAGGTGCCGAAAGGGCAATGGCACAAGGACAGGCAATTATTAATACTGCTGTAAAGACATTCATAGCTTTACTAGGATCTACAAATAGCCAAAATGTAGTGGCAATAAAAGCAACAGTTAATATCGCTATTGTAAAATGTTTACTGATGGTGTTGGTGATATTTGTAAAACCGTCTTCTTTGTTTTTATTAAAAACATCGTTACTCCATAATTGTGTGAGATAACTTTGCTCAACAGACTTTAGCGCTTCCATTTCAATAACTCCATTGGTTTGTTTACCACCTGCAAATAATTTATCTCCAGATTGTTTGGAGACGGTTTGTGATTCACCAGTAACAAAACTGTAATCTATTTTTGCTTTTCCGTTAATAAGAATACCATCAACAGGAATTAACTCTTCATTCCGAATTAAAATACGGTCACCTTTTTCAATATCGTAAACCTGAATGGAATTCTCGTTACCTGATTTATCAATTTTAGTGATGGCAATCGGAAAGTATGATTTATAGTCGCGCTCAAAGGATAAGAAATTGTATGTTTTTTGCTGGAAGAATTTTCCGGTTAATAGAAAGAATATTAAACCAGCCAAACTATCAAAAAAGCCAGACCCTAAATCGAACATAATTTCAATAGTACTCCTAATGAAAAGCACAGAAACTCCAAGTGCGATTGGAACATCAATATTTAAAATCTTAGCCTTTAAGCCTTTATATGCCGAAATGAAATAATCTTGAGCAGAATAAAAAACAATGGGTAAAGACATGGCAAACATAAGCCATCTAAAGAGCGGTTTGTATTGCTCTAACCAAAACTCGTTGACTTCAAAATACTCTGGAAAAGACAAAAACATAATATTACCAAATCCAAAAGCTGCCACTCCAAGTTTATAGATTAAACTTCGGTTAATATCCTTTTTACCAGAGTTAAAATCTTCTAAACTGATATAAGGTTCGTAACCAATGGAACTTAATAATAATACCACAGATTTTAAATTGGTAGTGTCAGAATTATAGGTAACTCTGACGGTTTTCTTACCAAAATTAACTTGAGAATCAGAAATACCTGGATTAAGCTTGTTTAGATTTTCTAGAATCCAAATACAAGAACTACAGTGAATATGAGGAACGTAAAGCGTGGCAATCTCTAAAGCACCATCTCTAAACTCCGTGAGTTTTTCAATAATGTTTTCTTGAGAAAGAAAATCATATTTACCTTCTATTTCCTTTGGAGTAGCTCCAGGGGAATTTTGTAAATCGTAATAACAGGTTAAATCGTTCTCATTAAAAATCTCGAAAACAGTTTTACAACCGTTACAACAAAAAGACTTTTCTTGAAAAGAAATAACATGATTACCACAGCTATCACCACAGTGAAAACATGTTGCGTTTTCCATTTTTAATTTGCTCAATTATACCTGATACAAAAGTCATTAAACAAGTGAATATAAACTATGATATTTATCATGTTTTCATTAACTTTGACTTTAATAGTTATAGGGATGATAAAATGCGAACAATGTATCGTAAAACAATTTAATGCTTTGAAATCTTTAGAGAAAGATGATTTAATTCGTATCTCTGGTTGTAAGACTTCTAAATTTATAAAAAAAGGTGAAACTTTATTTAGAGAAGGTGAAAGTATAAACGGTGTTTACTGTATTAAGGAAGGAGTGTGTAAGCTAATTAAGTTGAGCGCTAACGGTAAAGATCAAATTGTGAAACTTGTCGTGAGAGGCGATTTATTAGGCCAACGTTCGTTAGTTACAGACGAAAAATCTAACCTTACCGCTATTGCCGTAAATGAGATGGAAATTTGTTTTATTCCTAAAAGTGAGATTCTAAATGATTTATCAAAAAATGCAAATTTTTCTTTAGATATGCTTCAAGATATGGCGAAGGAACTTAGAATTGCAGATAATGTCATTGTAGATATGGCTCAGAAATCGGTAAAACAACGTTTAGCTGATGTATTAGTTTATTTAAACACCACTTTCGATAACGATGAAAAGGGGTATTTAGGTGTAACGTTATCTAGAGAAGATTACGCTAATCTTGTAGGAACTGCAACGGAATCCGCCATTAGAATTTTATCTCAATTTAAAAAAGAAGGTTACATTTCTACGACTGGTAAACAGATAAAAATTTTAGATTTAGAAGGTTTAAAACGTATTGAATAAGGTTATTAATGCTATGATACGTTTCTAAGCGTATTGTTAATTTTGAAATATTTAATCTTCTCAATCCTTCTGTTTTAACACATCTACATAAGTTGATGTGTTCTATGCTGCTTTTATTTGTAATAATTTTGAATATTTCAACTCATTAAATGTGTCTAGTTAAGCTATGCCGTGTTTGAATAGTCTCTCTATTCCTCTAATTAAACCTTAGTTGTTTTTGAGTAATTAAAAAGCAAAAAGTGGAATCCATTTTCTAAAAGTGGAGTTAATGCTTTCGTAAAGGAGTTGGAAAAACATTATTTTTACATAGCTATGAAACGCGCATTCTCAAAATTTCATCACAGAAAGGCTGAGAATAGTAGCGAACTGCATGTGTCAGTTAAAAATTAATAAAGAGAAACACATGAAAGAAAAAACAAATAAATCGGGTTTCGTCTTTAAAACCTACGAAGCTCCGCATCAGTCTCCTTTCGAAAAACTCTTCGAAATTTTTAAGGAGCTTATTACACATACCTCAGGAGATTTTGATGAAGCTATTGAATGGTTACGTAGTCTTGATAAAGAGTATAAGTTAACGACCCCAGAGTATACCATTGATGATTTTATTGAAGACTTAAAGAGTAAAGGTTACATACGAGAAGAACTAGATCCTAACGGAACAGGTGAGGGCGGCATGACCATTACTGCGAAAACAGAACGCGCTATCCGCCAGCAAGCTTTAGATCAAATTTTCGGAAAGATTAAACGCAGTGGTTCGGGTAATCATAAAAGTAAAGGTGTTGGTCTAGGCGATGAACATACGGGGGATTTAAGAGCCTATCAATTTGGAGATGGTTTAGATAAAGTTTCTATGACAGAGAGTTTAAAAAACGCTCAAATCAATAATGGTATTGGAGATTTTAGTCTAACCGAAGATGATTTGGTCGTTGAAGAAACCCTTCATAAGAGCCAAATGAGTACGGTACTGATGATAGATATTAGTCACAGTATGATTCTTTATGGTGAAGATCGTATTACTCCAGCGAAGAAAGTAGCCATGGCTTTGGCGGAATTAATTACCACGCGTTATCCAAAAGATACTTTAGAAATATTAGTCTTTGGAAATGATGCTTGGCCAATTAAAATCAAAGAATTACCCTATTTAAAAGTAGGTCCATATCACACTAATACTGTTGCAGGTTTGCAATTAGCGATGGATATGTTGCGTAGAAAACGTAATACCAACAAGCAGATTTTTATGATAACCGATGGTAAACCCAGTTGTTTGCGTATGCCAGACGGCCAGTATTATAAAAACAGTAACGGCTTAGATCCGTTTATCACTAACAAATGTTATGCAATGGCACAACAAGCAAGGCGTTTACATATTCCGATAACAACTTTTATGATTGCTGAGGATCCATATTTGATGCAATTTATTAGAGAATTTACGCAAGCCAATAGAGGAAAAGCATTCTACACAGGTTTGAAAGGTCTGGGAGAAATGATTTTTGAAGATTACGAAAACAATAGGAAGAAGAGAATTAAAGGATAAATAATTAGCTGTTTGCCTTTAGGTGTTAGCCTTTAGCTTCTATGTATTTGAAGTTACTAACAGCGAAAAGCCAATGGCCAAAAGCTATAAAATGAAAACAGAAAACATAAGCACACTCGGAGAATTAAAAAAAGCAGGATATCAATCAAAGTCGATTAAAGATGAATTGAGGGATAATCTTATTGAAAATATAAAGAATAAAGTCAATACGTTTGAAGGCATTCATGGTTATGAAAATACCGTGATTCCAGAATTAGAACGTTCTATTCTTTCTAGACATAATATTAATTTATTAGGATTAAGAGGACAAGCAAAAACGCGTTTAGCAAGAATGATGGTGAATCTGTTAGATGAATACATTCCAGTCGTAGCAGGTTCTGAAATTAATGATGATCCCTTAGCTCCGATTTCTAGATTTGCGGTAGAATTGATTGCTAAAAAAAGAGATGATACTCCAATAACTTGGTTACATAGAAATGATCGTTTTGCTGAAAAATTAGCCACACCAGATGTAACCGTTGCCGATATTATTGGTGATGTCGATCCGATAAAAGCAGCCAATTTAAAATTGAGTTACGCTGATGATCGGGTCATTCACTACGGTATGATTCCAAGAGCGAACCGTTGCATTTTTGTTATAAACGAATTGCCAGATTTACAAGCACGAATTCAAGTGGCTTTATTTAATATTTTGCAAGAAGGAGATATTCAAATCAGAGGATTTAAATTACGTTTGCCTTTAGACATGCAGTTTGTGTTTACGGCAAACCCTGAAGATTATACCAATAGAGGAAGCATTGTGACTCCTTTAAAAGATAGAATTGGTTCTCAGATTTTAACGCATTATCCAGAATCTGTAGAAACAGCAAGAACCATTACAGCACAAGAGGCTAAGCTAGATTCAAGACAATCGGAATCTGTTTATGTCCCTGAATTAGCGAAAGATTTATTAGAGCAAATTAGTTTTGAAGCTAGAGATAGTGAATATGTAGATGTTAAAAGTGGAGTCAGTGCGCGTATGAGTATTACGGCTTTTGAGAATTTATTAAGCACCGCAGAGCGCAGAGCTTTAATTTCTGGAGATGATACAACTGCTGTACGTTTATCAGATTTTACAGGAGTCATTCCTGCAATTACAGGGAAGGTAGAGTTGGTTTACGAAGGTGAACAAGAAGGTGCTGATTTTGTGGCTAATGCTTTAATGGAATCTGCAGTAAAAACCTTATTTCCTAAATATTTCCCTAAAGTTGAAAAGTTAGAAAAGCAAGGTGATGAAACTCCTTATGATGACTTAATTTCATGGTTTTTCAATGGTGATGGTTTCGAATTGTTAAACGAATATGACGATAAAGCTTATAAAGCAAAATTAGATGAGGTCACTCCGTTAGATGCTCTAATTGCGGATTATCAACCAGAAATTGATCCAAAAGATGTCTATTTTGAAAAGGAATTTATTCTTTGGGGATTAACGCAATTTAAGAAATTGAGCAAGTATAGTTATTCCGAAGGTATGCAGTTTAAAGATCCTTATGGAAGTTATATTAGTGGGTTGTAGGTTATAAAATCTTAAAACACCCCTAAGGTCCCCTCGAGGGGACAATCCTTCAGATAATATTAGCTCTAGATAATATTAGAGCTACTGTCCCCTTGAGGAGACCTAGGGGTGTAATAGTTTATTTTTGAGCTTAATTATGTATAAGCTATAACTTACCAAATATCACGACTTTTAATATTAGCATCGCAGAGTTTAATAATCTCTGCGATTCTTTTTTGTTTTGTCGCTTCGCGTTTAGCTTGGTTTAACCAATACAAATAATGTTTTCTATAACTCGGTGCAAAGTTGAGGTAGTTCTCAAAAGCCTTTTCGTTAGTATCAAAGGCTTGTTGAAGATTACTAGGAATAATTCCATTTTCTACATCATCTAATGCTGTCCAACTGCCATTTTCCTTTGCAATTTGAATAGACTGATGTCCACTTTGGTGGATTAAGTTCGCTTTATGTAATTGCGCTATATGATTTTTGTTTACTGCACTCCAGACACTTTTGGGTTTTCTTGGACAAAAATATTGTCGGCGTTTTCCGTCTCCTAAACTTTTTACTGTGGAATCTATCCAGCCAAAACAAAGGGCCACTTTTACGGCTTCTTCCCAACGCATAGAGTCCTTTTTATGATCGACTTTGTAGAATATTAAATGAACACCTTTTACAGAATCGTGACAGTCTAGTAACCATTCGCGCCATTCCGTATCTGTTTTAAAATATAATTCTTGTAACTCCATGCTTACTTCCCGAGAAAGCGGGAATCTTTTGTTTTCAGACCTGTCAGGTTTTTAAAACCTGACAGGTCTTTTTATATTTTGTTTGAGTTAACGTAAAAATCACGATCAATGTTAAAACTATCCGATTTGATGTTTTTAGTCTGCCATTTTGCTTTTGGGAACAACCATTCGGATTTGCCATCAATGTCAACTTGAATAGGCATATCAAAATCCTCAACAATGTCTGTCCAACGGTATTTTAGTTCTCCCTTTTTTATTTCATATTCCAAAGTCGGAATTTTAATCGTTCTTAAATATTGATTAAAAAATTCAGTTAAATCAATACCTGAGTGCTCACTTAAGTAGTCTTCAATCTGCTTCGTTGTTACCGTTTGATGATAAAATTCTGAATTTAAACCTCTCAGCATTTGTCTCCATTTTTCGTCATCTTCAATGAGTTGACGAAGCGTATGCAACATATTGGCGCCTTTATAATACATGTCGCTAGAGCCTTCATTATTCACATTGTAAGTACCAATTAAAGGTTTGTCATTTTGAATATTAGCACGTGTGCCAATCACATAATCGGCAGACGCGTCTTTACCGTAATAGTAATCTAAAAATAAATTTTCAGAGTAGGAGGTGAAGCCTTCGTGAATCCACATATCAGCGATGTCTTTGTTAGTGATATTGTTAGCAAACCATTCGTGACCAGCTTCGTGGATAATAATGAAATCAAACTTTAAACCCCAACCTGTGCCAGATAAATCGCGACCTAAATAGCCTTGTTTGTATTGGTTTCCGTAGGTTACAGAACTTTGGTGCTCCATGCCTAAATAAGGCACTTCAACCAATTTAAAACTATCTTCATAAAATGGATACGGACCAAACCAATGCTCAAAGGCTTTCATCATTTTTGGAGCATCTTTAAAATGATCTTTGGCGATTTCTAAGTTCTCTTTTAGAACATAATAATTCATATCTAAATCGCCTTTCTCACCTTTAAAGACTTCAGAGAAATTGGTATAGTCGCCAATATTTACATTAACGCCATAATTGTTAATTGGGTTATTTACAAACCAGGTATATATGTTCGCTTTAGGGTGATCTTGAATATGTACTAACCGACCATTGGAAACAGGAATGAGATCTTTAGGCGCGGTAATCCTAATATGCATACTATCCACTTCATCGTACATGTGGTCTTTGTTGGGCCACCACACACTTGCTCCTAAACCTTGACAAGAGGTAGCAATAAAATCCTTGCCATTTTGGTCTTTCTTCCAAGAAAATCCTCCATCCCAAGGGGCGTTAATCGCCTCTTTTGGTTTCCCATCATAAGATACGTAA
Source organism: Winogradskyella pacifica (assembly GCF_003386275.1). Taxonomy (NCBI): domain Bacteria; kingdom Pseudomonadati; phylum Bacteroidota; class Flavobacteriia; order Flavobacteriales; family Flavobacteriaceae; genus Winogradskyella; species Winogradskyella pacifica. The sequence goes on from NZ_QREI01000003.1 coordinate 224,855, forward strand.
AGCGTATTAATTGTTCCTGTAGTTTGCGGTTTGATTAACGTTATAAAATGTGCACTTCCATCTCGAGTTACTTTTAGTTTTTTATTATCTTGGTAAACTGAGGTTATACGCATAGGCTCTTGTAAGTCTATTTGCATAACTTGAAAAGGTTTTAAAACGCGATATTGAATGGTGTTTGAACCTGAAATATATTTTTTTTTAGCTAGAACTTTTACATCTAAAAAGTAATAAGTTAAATCCCACCATGCACGCTCAGGAGTGATGCTTCCTCTTAAGGTATCTTGATGTGTGAATTTTTCTTTACCTTGAAGTAATCCTTGACTGTGACAAGTTGAAATTAAAAGTATAGCAGAAAATGCTAATAAAAAATTTTTCATTTTAGAATGGTTTATCGCATGATACTATTAGGAAACACAACAACACTTTCATGGCCATCTGCACTTACCGCTGCGACTCCAAAAAAGAAATTATCAATAACGATACCCTCTAAAGTAAATTCGGTAACACCTTCTACATAACGGCTGTGGTACCAAGTTGGCGATGTGGTATCTCTCCAATAGATTTTATAACCTTTGGCACCTTCGACATTATTCCATTGTAATTTAGCAGAGGCTTGCACAATGCCACCAATACTAACTTCGGTTGGAGACGGTGGAGCAGAAGCAAGGCTTGCCATAGTAATGGCGTTGACAGCGGTTAGTTTTTTGCAATACGGAAAGTTAACATGTTCAAAAGTGTCTCCATATGCAATCCCGTTTTCTGTACGAATATCTTGATGCTGCTGAGTATAATTTTCGTGAGCTTCCATAATTCGGATACCAGCAAAACCCGCATCATTAAAAGGTCTATGATGACCTCCACGTCCAAAACGATCTAAGCGATATACTAGCATTGGGTTCATCTCTGGCATGTAGGTTTTTGTTGTTTTGTATATGAATCGAGCCAATTGACGTGAAATACCATCAACTTCACCACCATAAAAACGTCTTGCTCTCGCTTGTTTTGCTAATGCTTCAGGATCTGTTTCCGACGTTGTAATTGGTTCTGAGAAAATTCGGAAAGTGCGATTATCAATCACACCATCCACTCCAGAGATATTTCCAATCATGTCATTATTTAAAACCCCAATAATATCCCAATTATTCTCTTTTGCATATTTTGCTAAACCTTGACCTCCAAACAAACCTTGTTCTTCACCCGAAAGTCCAACATAAATAATACTACTTTCAAATTGATATTTAGACAATACTCTAGCAGCTTCAATAGCACCTGCCATTCCTGTGGCATTGTCATTAGCACCTGGTGCATCTGAAGTAAAATCATTAGGGTCAGAGACTCTAGAATCGATATCACCACTCATTATAATAAAACGATTAGGATATTTTGTGCCACGTTGAATGGCGACCACATTAACGACCATCACATCTTTAACGATACGTTGATTTTCTCCTTTTTTTACTAAATCCTTTTGGTAGAAGACCTCTAAGCAATCGTTACAATCTTTAGAGATGGTTTCGAATTCAGATTTTATCCAACGACGCGCCGCTCCAATGCCTCTGGTTTTAGAAATGGTGTCGCTTAAGGTGTGTCGTGTTCCAAAATCGACTAAGGTTTGTACATCTTTTTTTAAGCGTTCTTCGGAAACAGCATCAATGATGTCATAAATGTTTTGGTCAGTTTGTGCACCTAGGACGATAGAAACCATTAGAAATACTGAGCTGATTGCGATTTTCATAGTATTGAAGTTGTTAATCGATTAATTGTAAAGTTCCGAAAATATTGGCATCAATCCAACCTCGATTTTTATCTTCACCTTCAACAGGAATCGAACCAATAAAGTTTTCACGTTCTAAACTATTGTCATTGTCACAGTAGGCAATGGCAAAACCTATTTTTTTATTGGCGCTTAAGTTTACAGGTGTATTTTCTCCATGATCATTGTATGAATCGTTGTATAGTGACATTTTTACTTCCCAAATAGTTGTGTTGCCTTCGGTTATGTTTTTAGATTCTATATGCGAATTATAAAGTTTACCTGTTTTTTCCGTAGACATATCAACCACATTGCCATCTAACGCAATATGATACGCAAAGGCATTGTGATTGTATTGGTGTTCGCCACCACTATTGTCTTCATCTATAAAAATTTCTAAGCAATCGTCATCCCACCATCTCACTAAAGGATCTTCTATTTTATCGATTAAAATATCGTCTTTTATTTCGGCTAAAACATAAAGCGCATCATCTGTCCAGCTTAATTTAAAACGTCCAGAATAATCATCTTCAGTTAGTGAATCGCCTAACCAAACTTGGTCTATTGGATACCAAGTGCTTTTTACCCAAGCAGAATCGTTAGCCACGCCATCAATAGTAATGGCGGTTTTGGATTTGTAAACCTGACGTAATTGCTTTTCAATTTTAGTTGATGCTATCTTTTGAGGTGTTTCTTTTAGAGAAGGTTCTTCTGCTTTTTTAGATGTTTCATTTTTACAATTGAAAACTAAAACTAAAAGAAGTAGGAGATAGGTTGCTTTTTTCATGGGTTATTTTTTGTAGTTGAATTTTACGGTTTCTGCAATGCCATCTTCATTTTTTATATCGACATAGATATTCATTTCATTGGATGAAATTTTCTCGAAAGTCATGCCCTCAAAAATAACTTTATTTTCTGTAATTTCTTTTAAAGGAAAGTCTACTGTTTCGTCCTTTGTTTCCCAGCCTTTAAGATCTGGACCGAAATGTTTTAGTTGAAGGATTAATGAATTTTCGACTTCTCTTATGACTTCTATTTCGTAGAAGACTACTTTTCCGTCGTTAATTAATTTAAACGTTGCCATCATGGAACCACCTGATGGTTCGCTCCAGATTTCTTCAGTAATGCCACCAAAAGCTTCACCATGCCATGTGCCAGCAATCCATTTGATGTTTTCTAGTTTAGGCTCTAATGGTTTTGTAAGCTGTGCATGAGATGTTGTAAATGTTAATAAGAAGATGATTAAATATTTCATAGAATGATTGATTTAAGGTGAATTAATCCTATTTCATAATAGCACTAAAGATATATTTTTTTAAACTGAATTTGGATAATTAAATTTTATTACTACATTTGTAGTATTAAAACTATAATTGTGGATATAAAACAACTAAATAAATCTGAGCTTCAAATTATGAAGTATTTATGGATGCTTGAAAAAGGATTTATGAAAGACATTGTCGAGAAATTTCCAGAACCAAGACCAGCTTATACAACGATTTCGACTTTATTGAAACGTATGACAGATAAGGATTATATAGGTTTTGAGCGTTTGGGTAGAGACAAACAATATTTTCCAATTCTTAAAAAGAACGATTATTTCACGAAACAAGTTAATGGAATGATTCAGCATTTTTTTAACGATTCTAAAGCACAATTTGCTTCGTTTTTTGCTAAAAATGCCGATTTATCGATGCAAGAGTTAGAAGAGCTTCAAGCGTTGTTAAAGCAGAAAATGGATCAAAAGAAAGCCAATGATTAGTTATTTTATTTATACCATTATTAGTTTAGGCTGTTCTTATGCGGTTTATGTTTTGTTACTCAGAAAGCAAAAGACATTTCAGTTTAATCGCTTTTTCTTAATAGGTTCTCTGCTTTTGTGTCTAGTCGCACCATTTATGGAAATTGAACTATTTAAGGCTGTGCCGAGTATTACTGAGATTCCTTTAGAGGAATTTACTGCTTCGGTAGTGGAAACTCAGCCTATAGAAGACGTAACTTTTGGTGAGGCTCAGCAAGTCGACCACTCTCAAAAAAGCCCTTTTTTCTATGTCTACATTATTATAGCATTGTTTTTAGTGTTTCGGTTTTTAAAGAATTTATCTAAGATTTATGGATTGACAAGAAACGAATATGAATATGATGGAAAACTTAAAGTGATAAAGAGTACGGACTCTGATATGGTGTCTAGTTTTTTTAATTATATGTTTATTCCTAAACAACACACGCTTTCTAGAGCGGACTACGAAAGCATTATTGCTCATGAAACCGTACATAGTGAAGAATTACATTCTGTAGATATTATCCTTTTAGAATTGCTCAGTTGCATCTTTTGGTTTAATCCATTTATCTGGTTGTATAAGAAAGCCACTTTGCAGAATCATGAATTTAGAGCAGATGAAAAGTCCGTCTTATCAGGCATTGATATCGAAAATTACTCAAATACTATAATAAACTTAGGACAAAAGGAATACCGCGTTCCTCTAACTAGCGGATTTAATTTCATTCAAATCAAAAATCGAATTATTATGTTACATCAATCAAAATCATCAGTATTCAAACGAACTTTAAACATTATATCTGTCAGCTTACTTCTTGCAGGCATCTTTGTATTAAGTTCTTACAAAGATTTAAAAGAACCGCTCGTAGTTGTTATAGATGCTGGACATGGAGGACATGATTCTGGTAATTTAGATGAGAAAAATATTGTTTTAAATATTTCTCATCAGTTATCTCTTTTGAGTAGTGATAATATCAGAATTATTACCACAAGAACTGAGGATACATTTTTTACATTACAAGAACGTGTTGAATTTATTAATACGCAAAATGCAGATCTAGTTGTAAGTTTGCATGCCAATGCACATTCAAATCCATTGACAAATGGAGTAGAGGCTTACTACAACGACAAAGACGAGTTTAAGGATAAATCTTATGCATTTGGCAAGATTTTATTAGAAAACCAGATGGAATTATTTTCAACCAATCGCGGACTTAAAACAGTGCCTATGTATATTTTTAGACATATCAATAGTCCTGGTGTATTATTAGAACTCGGATTTATTACGAATGAAGAGGATCATAAGGTTTTGATGAATGTGGATCGTCAAAAGCAAATAGCAGCTTCAATTTTTGAAGGATTAGAAGAAATTAGAAAGAGTAACTAAATTAAAAAAGCCAACACAACCGAAAATCATGAATCGGAAGTGTTGGCTTTTAACCATTCAACTTAACCTAAATTTTTAAAAGCAGTACTTATTCTCTGCTTTTACTTTTTCTGCGATCTCAATACGTAAATCTACGATATCTGGATAGTTTGCATATTTTGTAAAACGCTTAAGTCCCATTAATAACATACGTTGTTCGTCTCCTTCAGCAAAAGAAATAATACTTTCTTTCCCTTTTTCTTCAACGATATCTACAGCGTGATATAAATATAATTTCGCCATTGCGATTTGTGCAGATTGTTCTGCTTCGCTAGTACGCTTCACATTTTTCTCTGTTCTTAAAATTGCAGATTCTGCCATATAGATTTCAATTAAGATATCTGCAGCAGCAATTAACAATTGTTGGTGTTCTTCTAGTTGAGGTCCAAATTTTTGAACTGCTCCACCAGCAACCATTAAGAATGTTTTCTTAAGTTTTGCAATCATTTGCTTTTCTTCTGAAAATAATTCAGAATAATCAGGAGTTTCAAAAGAAGGAATACCCATTAATTCTTCTTGTACTTTAGAAGCCGGTCCTAATAAATCAACATGACCTTTCATCGCCTTTTTTACTAACATACCAACAGCTAACATTCTGTTGATTTCGTTAGTGCCTTCGTAAATACGAGCAATACGAGCATCTCTCCAAGCCGACTCCATTGGAGTTTCTTCAGAGAATCCCATACCACCAAAAATTTGGATACCTTCATCTGCAGCATTTTGTACATCTTCTGATACAGCCACTTTTAAGATAGAACACTCAATAGCATATTCTTCAACACCTTTTAGTTCTGCTTCTTGATGCGAATTACCTGCAGCTTCGCGCATAGCAATTCTGTCTTCAATATTTTTAGCAGCTCTATAGGTTGCAGATTCACCAGCATAAGCACTAGCAGCCATTTCAGCTAACTTTACTTTAATAGCTCCAAAGTCTGCAATAGGTGTTTTAAATTGTTTACGTTCTTGAGCATAATTTACAGCAGTCGTTAAAATACGACGTTGAGAATCTAAACAAGCCGCAGCCAGTTTAATACGACCAACATTAAGAGCGTTCATGGCGATTTTGAAACCTTCACCACGACCTGCTAACATATTTTCAACAGGTACTACAGTATCATTAAAAAATACTTGACGGGTAGAAGAGGCACGAATACCTAATTTGTGTTCTTCTTCACCTAGAACAATACCATTTGGATTTTCACCATTATATTCTACGATGAAACCTGTAATGTTTTTATCACCTTCAATACGTGCAAAAACAATCATCAAACTACAGAAACCTGCATTTGAGATCCACATTTTTTGTCCGTTAATTTTATAAGACTTACCGTCTTCTGAAAGTGTAGCCGTTGTTTTACCAGAATTGGCATCAGATCCTGCACCAGGTTCTGTTAAACAATACGCTCCAAACCACTCTCCAGAGGCTAATTTTGGTACGTATTTCTGTTTTTGTTCTTCAGTACCATATAAGGTAATTGGCATAGTACCAATTCCTGTGTGTGCACCAAAAGCAGTACTAAAAGAACCTGTTCCACTAGAGATATAATCACAAGTTAATACTGTAGAAACAAAACCCATTCCCATTCCGCCATAAGCTTCAGGAACAGCAACACTTAAAAATCCCATGTCACCAGCTTTACGCATAACGTCTTCAGTTAATGCATAATCTTTAGCTTCAAAACGTGCTTTATGAGGAATAATTTCACGATCATTAAATTCCATTACGGATTCCTTCATCATGGTTTGTTCTTCTGAAAAATCTTCAGGAGTAAACACATCGTCACAATTTGTTTCTTTTACTAAGAACTGACCTCCACGTAGGATGTCTTTTTCTGTATCTGCCATTTTTTTTGTTTTAAGAAAAGAGAAAATAGATAAAAGAGAATAGACTTTAACTGAGACTATTTTGAAACCCCATTGTCATTCTTTGGAATTCTTCTATTTTTTCTTCAAGTATTTTTAAATTGTTTTCGTTTATATAATTTCTATGTTTTGCTACTAAAAGTTGCGTTCCTAATTCGAAAGAAGAACCTAAAGAGATGTCTAAAAAATGACTAAAGGATTTATCTGTTCTAGCAGAACCTTCAGCAATATTACTTGGCATTGAAACCGAGCATCTACTAATCTGAGAACTTAAATCGAATCTTTCGTGCTTCGGAAAATTTAATAATAAGTCAGAAATATCATTGGTGATCTCTAAACCGAGTTTCCAAATTTTTAAATTCTTGTAATTATGTCTCTGTTTAGCACACATCAGTCTTCTCTCTTTGTTCTATGCTCTCTTTTCCCTTTTAATTAAGAAACTCAAATACCCCACAAGCACCTTGACCTGTACCAACACACATCGTAACAGCACCATATTTGCCTTGCATATTTTGCTTACGCATTTCATCAAATAACTGTACCGATAATTTTGCTCCAGTACATCCTAATGGGTGACCCAATGCAATGGCACCACCGTTGACGTTTATAATATCTGGATTAAGACCTAACTCTCTAATTACCGCTAAAGATTGTGATGCAAAAGCTTCGTTTAACTCAATTAAAGCTAAATCGTCTTGTTTTAAACCTGCTTGTTTTAAGGCTTTTGGAATCGCTTTTACTGGTCCGATACCCATAATACGAGGCTCAACACCTGCTGCAGCATAGTTTACCATTCTTGCAATTGGTTCTAAACCTAGTTCCTTTACCATGTCTTCACTCATAACCATTACAAAAGCAGCACCATCACTCATTTGTGATGAGTTACCAGCTGTAACACTTCCACCAGCAGCAAATACGGCTCTAAGTTTTGCTAAGGCTTCTTTACTTGTTCCAGCACGAGGGCCTTCATCTTTAGTTACGGTGTATGTTTTTGTTGCTTTCTTTCCGTTAGCATCAATGTACGTTTGTTCTACTTCAATAGGAACAATTTGATCCTGAAAACGGTTTTCAGCTTGCGCTCTTAATGCTTTCATGTGTGAATTGTAGGCGAATTCATCTTGGTCTTCACGAGATACGTTGAATTGTTTTGCAACAGCTTCAGCCGTATTTCCCATGCCCCAATAATAATCTTCATGACCTGCTTTTACAATAGCGTCGTAATTCAATTCTGGCTTAAAACCTGTCATTGGCACCGCACTCATGCTTTCTGCTCCACCAGCAATAATACAATCTGCCATCCCGGCTTGTATTTTTGCAGTTGCCATACCAATAGTTTCTACTCCAGAAGAGCAAAAACGGTTGACAGTTACTCCAGGAACATCAACAATCTCTAATCCCATTAAAGAGATTAACCGTGCCATATTTAATCCTTGAGAGCCTTCTGGCATTGCGTTACCAACAATAACATCGTCAATACGCTTTGGGTCTAAACCTGGCAATTCCTTCATCATATATTTGATGGTTTCTGCTGCCAATTCATCTGTTCTTTTAAAACGGAACACGCCTTTTGGTGCTTTACCAACTGCGGTTCTATATGCTTTTACTATATATGCTGTTTTCATAATTTTAGATTTTTAGATAATTAGATTTTTTGATATTTTAGATTTCTAAGAGTCTAGAAATCTGAGAATCTAAGTTGTCTAATTTCTTAACGGTTTTCCTTTGGTTAACATATGTTGAATACGCTCTAAAGTTTTACGTTCTGTACATAAACTTAAGAATGCCTCACGTTCAATATCTAGTAGATATTGTTCAGTTACTAAAGTTGGTTCAGATAAATCACCACCAGCCATAACGTAAGCTAATTTATTAGCGATTTTCATATCGTGTTCAGAAATGTAATTAGAGTCTTCCATAGAATCTGTTCCTACCATAAACATACCTAAGGCTTGTTTACCAAGAACTAAAACATCATTTCGTTTTACAGGTTGCGTATAACCAGCGTCTGCCATTAATTTAGCATGCTGTTTTGCGACTGCAATTTGACGGTCTTTATTAACTACTACAACATCTTTCCCTTTTTGAAGTAATCCTAAATCGAAAGCTTCGTAAGCAGAAGTTGATACTTTAGCCATACCAATAGTTAAGAAATACTCTTGTAAAACATTTAACTGTACATCTCCTTTATGGAAAATATCCGATGCTCTTAAAGCCATTTCTTTAGAGCCACCACCACCAGGAATTACACCAACACCAAACTCTACAAGTCCCATGTAAGTTTCTGCTGCTGCTACTACTTTATCTGCGTGTAATGATAATTCACATCCACCACCTAAAGCCATACCGTGAGGAGCAGAAATTGTTGGTATTGATGAATAACGCATACGCATCATGGTATCTTGGAAATATTTGATAGCCATGTTAAGCTCGTCATACTCTTGTTCTGCAGCCATCATAAAAATCATACCGATGTTTGCACCAACAGAGAAGTTGGCAGCTTGGTTACCAACCACTAAACCTGCGAAATCTTTTTCGGCTAAGTCGATGGCTTTATTTAATCCAGCGAGAACATCTCCACCAATGGTGTTCATTTTAGATTGGAATTCACAGTTAAGGATACCATCACCTAGATCTTCGATGACAACACCAGAGTTTTTAAAGACTTCTTTAGATTTTCTGATATTATCTAAAATAATGAAACTGTCTTGACCAGGAATTTTTTCTTGTGATTTTTTAGGAATGTCATAAGCATAAGTCGCTCCCTCTTTGACGGTGTAAAAAGATGTGCTTCCTGATGCTAACATGTCGTTTACCCATGCATTAGGCTCTAAACCTTCTGCTTTCATCATTTCGATTCCTTTTTCAACTCCGATAGCATCCCAAATTTGGAAAGGACCATGTTCCCATCCAAAACCTGCTTTCATAGCATCATCAATTTTATATAAATCGTCTGTGATTTCTGGAATTCTATTAGATACATAAGCAAATAAGGCAGCAAAACTCTTTCTGTAGAATTCACCAGCTTTGTCTTTTCCTTTTACTAATATTTTAAAACGATCTACAACTTTATCGACTGTTTTAGTCAATTCTAAAGTGGCAAACTTTGCTTTTTTAGAAGCTCTGTATTCTAATGTGTTTAGGTCTAATGATAAAATTTCAGAAGAACCGTCTTCTTTTTTTACCTTCTTGTAGAAACCTTGTCCAGTTTTACTTCCTAACCATTTATTTTCCATCATTTTATTGATGAAGTCTGGTAATTCAAATAACTCTAAACGTTCATCTTTAGGGCAGTTTTCTCTTATACCGTTGGCTACATGAACTAAAGTATCTAAACCAACCACATCAACCGTACGGAAGGTTGCTGACTTTGGACGACCAATTACAGGGCCTGATAATTTATCTACTTCCTCAATGGTTAAGTTTAAATCTTTAACCGTGTGAAATAAACTTTGAATGCTGAAAATTCCGATTCGGTTTCCGATAAATGCGGGAGTATCTTTAGCGATAACAGAGGTTTTTCCTAAGAATTTTTCTCCATACTCATTTAAGAAATCTAATACGGCTTGGTCTGTTTTTGGACCAGGAATGATTTCGAACAATTTTAAATATCGTGCCGGATTAAAGAAGTGTGTGCCACAGAAATGTTTCTGGAAATCGTCACTACGACCTTCACTCATAAACTTAATAGGAATACCAGAGGTGTTAGATGTAATTAGCGTGCCTGGTTTACGGTATTTTTCTAGCTTTTCAAAAACTTGTTGTTTAATATCAAGTCTTTCCACTACAACTTCCATAATCCAATCTACGTCAGATACTTTAGCAATATCGTCTTCTAAGTTTCCCGTCGTAATTCGACTTGCAAAAGATTGACTATAAATAGGAGAGGGCTTCGATTTTAAAGACGCTGCTAAAGCATCATTCACAATTCTATTTCGTACAACTTTGTCTTCTAAAGTTAAACCTTTAGCTTTTTCTTTGTCGTTAAGTTCTCTTGGTACGATGTCTAATAATAAAACATCGACACCAATATTGGCGAAATGACAAGCGATACCGCTTCCCATAATTCCAGATCCAATAATTGCTATTTTTTTAATTCTTCGTTTACTCATCTTATTTTAAAATGTGTTCTTTTTTATTGTATATCTGTTTGTTAGAAATCATATTATTAATGATTTCCGCAACCTTGTAAAAATTTGTTAGTTCTTCTGAAGAGACGTTAGTTTTGATAGCCTCATTAAAGGTTAAAACCTTCTCTTTTGATAAAGCTCTTTTCTCTCTACCAAAATCAGTTAGAAATATAAGGACTCCACGACCGTCTTCAGGATTTGGCTTACGTTCTATTAAGCCTTTAGACTCCATTGTCTTTAAGGTTCTAGAAAGGCTTGTCGCCTCCATTCCCATTTTTGGTCCCAACGAAGTTGAAGGGGTTCCTTTTTCTGGATCAATACTTAGTAATGTAAAACCTGTAGCCATAGTGGTCCCAAATTCAGAGGCTTCTTCGTTGTACATTTTATTAACTGCTAACCATGTCGTTCTTAAGACGTAATCAATGGTTTTATCTTTCATGGTCTTAGTTTGAGTACCAAAGATAATAAAAAATACTATGCACGCATAATAAATCTTTAAAATATTATTTACATAATGTTAAAATTGTGTTATTAAAATGAAGGAAACCCTTTTTTAGGTGCTATAAATTATGAATACTTCAATTATAAAATAATTTTAAACAATTACTTAATAGTTGAGAATTATAGTTGTTTAACCTACTTAGGTGCTTTGAAAGCTTGATTAAATGCAATATGAATTGAAGGTTAGTGTAAGTCAAATTTAGATAGACTAAAAAAGGACCCGCTACACTAATTAGTGTTGCTAGTCCTTTTTAATTGTATGTAAAAAAGTTTTAAAGAATTAAGCTCTATAAATCTTATCGTATAAATCTTGATAAATACCAACAATTATAGCACGCTTCATTTTCATAGTAGGAGTGAGGTGCCCACCTTCTATAGACCAAACGTCTGGTGTAAGTTCAAAACGCTTAATTTGTTCCCATTTACCAAAATGTTTATTGTACTTATCTATTTCTTCTTGAATTCTATTAATTACAATTTCTGAGTTGGCAATTTCTGTATCCGTTTTTCCGACACCATTTTGTTTAAAGTCAATCCAATCGCGTATAAAATCGAAATTAGGTTGAATTAAAGCTGCGGGCATTTTTTCACCTTCACCAACAACCATGATTTGTTCTATAAAAAGGGATTGTTTCATATCGTTCTCTAAAAGTGGTGGAATGACGTATTTTCCGCCAGAGGTTTTAAACATTTCCTTTTTTCGACCTGTAATTTTTAAGAAACCATCGGCATCAATTTCACCTTTATCTCCTGTGTGAAAGAAGTCACCTGTCATGACTTCAGCCGTTTTTACAGGGTCTTTATAATACCCCATCATAACATTAGGGCCTTTAATTAAGAGTTCTCCATCGTCAGCAATTTTAACCTCTACATTATCAATTGGCTTACCCACAGTGCCTACTTTATAATAATTATCTTTGTACATTCCAACAGCAACAACTGGCGAGGTTTCTGTTAAACCATAACCTTCCATAATTTGCATTCCCGCGGCGCCAAAGATTCGTGCTAATCTTGGTTGTAATGCAGCACTACCAGAAACCATTGTGCTTAAGTTTCCTCCAAGAGCATCTCTCCACTTACTAAAAATAAGTTTGTTCGCTATTTTTAACTGAAACTCATACCATCCACCATTAGCTCCATAAGGCTCCCAACGTTCCGCTAACCTTACAGCCCAAAAGAATAATCCTTTTTTTATTCCAGATAATTCTTCCCCTTTATGCATTATTTTATCGAAAACTTTTTCAAGTAAACGCGGCACAACACTCATTAAATTTGGTTTTATCTCTTTAGCGTTATCACCGATTTTATCAATGCCTTCTGCATAGTAAATAGACATTCCGGCATATTGATAAACATAAATTAAAACCCGTTCAAAAACGTGACAGATAGGTAAGAAGCTTAATATACGGTTTTCACCTTCTACGTGTGGTACTCTTGGAGAACTGTCTAAGGCATTACTCGTTATGTTCCAATGCGATAACATAACACCTTTTGGTTTACCCGTAGTCCCAGAGGTATAAATTATAGTAGCTAAATCAGATGATTTTACGGCATCTTTTCTTAATTCTACTTCAGGTTGATTGCTTTCATCCTTACCAAGTTCTAGTAATTCTGAATAGTGTTTACAACCTTCAATATGATCAAAAGAATAAACCTCTTTTATTTTCGTATTAGCTTGAACTTTTCTTACTTTTTCTAAGACTTCCACATCAGATACAAAACAGTAAATTGATTCACTGTGATTTAATACATACTCATAATCCTCTGCGCTAATCGTTGGGTATATGGGGATGTTTTGCGCACCTAATTGGAGAATTCCAATATCCATGATGTTCCATTCGGTCCTATTTGCCGTAGAAATAACTGCAATTTTATCATCTTTTTGCACACCCAAACGTAATAGAGCTCTGCTCATTGCATTAGAATTATCGACATATTCTTGTGTGGATGTCGGCTTCCATTTACCATCGTATTTGGTAACCAATGCCTTAGGATTTGGTTTATGTTGTAATTGAAAATATGGAAAATCAAAAAGACGTGTTACTTCTGTCATATTAATTGGCGCTTATTTAGTATAGAGATATTACGAAAATATAAAAATTAAAGTTATAAAATATAAAATTAGTATTATAGGTATAAATAAATTGATAATATAGAAATTGCTTATCGTTATCTTATAATTTTCACATTATTTTAGTGAAATCTACAATATTAATTCTCTTTTTTTATTAAAACTATAATTATTTATTTATATTTGGTTAACCAGTTTGGTTAACCAGTTTCTCTAATAACAATTAATCTCTTTTACTATGAAAACATTTTACATTTTTAAGAACTCATTGTTCTTTACATTTTGTGCATTATTGCTATCAAGTTATAGCGTATTTTCTCAGGAAACCTATGTCATCGATGATCTTGATGAACTTGAAGATTTAGTTGAAACACTCGCTGCAGGAGATACTGTTATTTTAGAAGATGGAATTTATCCTGATAGCGATAGAATAAAATTTTCACCAACGACAGGTACTGCTGCAATGCCTATTACTTTTAGAGCAGAAACGCCAGGAGGTGTTAAATTTACTGGCGGTATGCAAATGAGTATTGGTGGTGATCACGTTATTATTGATGGTTTTTATTGGCAAGGTGGCTATGGATCTAGTGTCGTTATTGAATTCAGAGATGGTACTGATTATGCTAATTATAGTACGATTCAAAATTGTGCAATGGATGGTTTAGCAGTTGAAAGTCCATCAATAGGAACAAGTACAAAACATAATTGGGTAATGTTGTATGGAACTTATAACACGGTTATCAATTGCTCATTTATCAATAAGGCAAGCTCAGGAAATATGATATTGGTAGAGCTGTCATACAATGCATTTCCCACGGTAGAGGATAATGAACCAGAAATAAATACGAGTTGTGATATTGTTGGTCATACCATTAGCAATAATTATTTCTATAAGTATGAAAAGATAGATTCTAACTTAACTAACGCTGGTGATAGCGAAACAATCCGTATTGGAACTAGCTCATATCAAAATGTGGATAGTAGTGTTATGGTGAGTAATAATTATTTTGTTGAAGCTGATGGTGAAAATGAAATTATTACTAATAAAAGTAAAAACAACTCCTATATCAATAATACGTTTAGAAGAAGTAGAGGGTCTTTAGTACTTAGACATGGATCTAATGCTACAGTTGATGGCAATTACTTTTTAGGCGAAAATGTTGATGGCACAGGAGGTATTAGGATTGTGGATAGTGAACATACAATTACTAATAATTACATACAAGATTGTATTACAGTTGTAGATCAGGCAAAGTGGAATAATGGTATCACTTTTTTAGGTGGAAGCGCTAATAACGCTGTGCCATGTACTTCGGATAATAATTCTAGTGATTATCAAAAAGTGGAAAATATTGATGTTTCTAATAATACTATAATAAATACAAATGCTCCTTTGTATTATAACACAGACAAAGGGTCAACTGATCCAACAGGAACATTTTCGAATAACCTAATTTACTATACAGCAGATAACCCTAATGTTACAAATGTTATTAGTGGTGATACTGAAAATTCATATGCTAATCTTGGAACAACTTTAAGTTACAGTGGAAACGTTTATACGGGAGCAGCATTAGGAGAAGCAAATGCAGGTTTTTCTGAAGAAACAGGGATTTTAGCAACTGCGGTCGGTGAAATTTTTACATTTTCAGGTACTGGGGCTTTAGGCAAAGGAGCTGACATGGGTGTGTATGAACCAACGACTGATGCTATGGTTGGACAAGGAATTGGCGCTTGTTTTTTAAACAATTTAGGCGCTAGTATTATTGATGGTGATTGTTCTATTGAAGTGCCAGAGTCGTTAACGGTTAGTGGTTTGCCAACACTAGGCCCAGATGCAGATAGCTATGATGTTTCTGTAAATGCAAATGTAAGTTGGGCAGCTATTTCTAATGATTCTTGGATATCTATTGATCTTAATATAGGTACAGGTGATGCTACAGTTGTCGTTTCGGTTACGGATAATGCAGATACAAGTAGTAGAACTGGTTCTATAACTTTTACTCAAACTTCAGGAGATAATGTAATTATAAGACAATTAAATATAACTCAGAATGGAGCTGATTTAACGGATTTATTCGATCTTATTAATACAGGTGTTGAAGGAGAGGATCCTGTGACGGTTCATTCATTTTCGCAACAAGAAGTAGATCTTAATGCGAATCCTCCAAAAACAAATTATGCAGCTAATACCTTAGATAAAGATACTGGGACGCAGTGGACTGCTGCTGATGGCTCAATTTTACCTGACGAGTATAGATCAGATGGAGAGTTTATTATTTATGATTTAGATGATGAGTATCAACTCGATTTAATACAAATTGCAACAGATGATAAGTCAGATCCTTATGGCATACAATTTTGGGTTTCTACTACAGGAACAGGTCTTTCAGACTTTACAAAGGTTTTACCAATTACAGGTGATTTATTAATTACCACAACAACAGGTACGAGAGATGCTTTTGATCAATATGAAGTTTCTGTTAACGCACGTTATATAAAATTAATAAGTTATGGTAGATTTAATGTTGAAGGAGATAATAGAGTAAGTGCTTGGTCTAATATTACGGAAATAGAGTTTTATGGTTCTCAAAGTTTATCTGTAGGCGAAAATGATTTAGAAAATAATATTTCAATTTATCCAAATCCAGCTCAAAGTAGCTTAAACATTAAAGTTTATAACCATACTAATATTGAATCTTTTAAATTATACAGTATTGATGGAAGATTAATCTTGAAAGGTAAAACAGAAACTATTAATTCTGTAATTAATATAGATGTATCCAAAGTAGTAAGTGGTAATTATATTTTAAAATTATCAAGTCAGGATGGCAGAAGTATTTCAAAAGGAATAATTGTGTCTGAATAGACAAAAGAATTAAATGTAAAAAAAAACAAAGGGTTTCTCAATTTGAGAAACCCTTTGTTTTATGATAATATCACTGGTCCATTTAAAAAATCTTTTTCATTTTAATAAAAAAAAACAGGTTAAGCGCAAAATGTCCTAACCTGATCCCCCTTGATTAATAGCAAATATATAATATTGAAAACTTTTTTATTCTTATTGGTTTATTCTAACCCAAATCATTTTAAATAAATTCAATTGATTTAGCTTGTTATTTAATACGACTAAATTATAGCTTTTATTAAAATATTGCAATGCGTAGGTCTACGTAGTGTTTAATAAAATGTTCTGATATTGACAAAAAGACATTCCTAACGTTGTTTTAAAAAGACGATCAATGTTATTAGGTGTGCATTGATAATGTTTTTGGATTTGAGTTAAAGACATATATTCACTTTTAAAAAACAAATGAATTAAAATGTTGTCTAATATGGTTGGTCTGATAGATTTAAATTCAGCAGAAGATAGATCAGTCAAAAAATCATGTGGTTTTAGAACGCTCATTTTAAATTGTTGATTTTTTAAATAACCCACATAAGTGGGTCTGCATTTGGCGATATAATAAATGATATTATTTTCGGATTTCAGTAACAATTTATTGGCGAATGGTTTATAGTAGGCTATAGTACTTGTCTTTCCTAATTTGTAAATAATATAACTGTATCCGTCTGGCTGTAATGTGTGGCTTTCTCTATTCTGTAATTCAATAGAGAAAACGTTCAATACCCAATAATTATTAGGAGTGTAATAAGAGTGTATAGCAACGATAATACGTTATAGTTTAGTGCGGTTAAAACTATAATTTATTAGATAGTATTAATATACGTAGGTCTACGTATTAAATATATTTGGATGATTTTTTAGCCAAACAAAGAGTGCATTTTGGTTGGTTGTATCTATTTCTAATTTTTTAATAATGTTGCTACGGTGTTTTTCAACAGTACGTTTAGATATAAATAATTCCTCAGCAATTTGAGTGCTGTTAAGGTTTTTGTCTAAATACTTTAAAATTTTGATTTCGGTAGGACTCAATTCTTTAACATTAGAATCGGTATCTCCATTAAAATGGATGCTGTTTTTTAATTTTTCACCAATATAATTACTATTATTCTTTACACTTTCTAAGCAAGCTTCTAATTCTTGTAATGCGCTGTCTTTTGTGACATAGCCATGTATAGATTGACCAATTTCCTGTAAGATGGATTCTTGTTTATGTAAGGTCAAAATAATAACTTTTGTACTTATTTTTTTGCGTTTAATTTGTTGTGCAACTTCTAAGCCGTTTAGTTTTGGCATATCAAAATCGAGAATCGCAATATCGGGTTGTAACTCTATAATTTTATTGTAAGCGGTGTTACCATCAGTAGCGGTATCAATAACGTTATACCATTTTGTTTCTAAAAACTCTTTAGTGCCATTTAATAATAAAGGATGGTCATCAGCAAGAATTATAGTGGTTGACATAGCTTAGTTTTTTTGAACTTTAATTTGAATGGTTGTGCCTTTTCCTTTAACCGAATTAATACTCAACTGCGCACCAATAAGCCGGGCACGCTCTTTTATGGTTTTCATACCTAAACTATTCAGTAATTTAGTGTTTTCAGTAACATCAAAACCAATACCATTATCTTTTACTTGAAAAAGAACGGCATCTTTTAAATTTTCAATACTGACAGCACAGGCTTTAGCCTCAGAATGCTTCTCAACATTATTTAAGCATTCTTGCAGCATTCGATAAATAAATATTTCCTTGTCCTTAGAAATATTCAAAACTTCAATTTCGATATCTTCTGAATAAAAAATATTAGAATTCTTCTGAAAGTTTTCAATCGTATTCTTAATCGAATTTATTAAACCTAATTTTTCAAATTGAAACGGGTGTAGTTGCTGAGATATTGTTCTGACTTCATCAATAGCACCATCGACCAAAGAAGTATCTGTGTTATCTTTATTTTCTAAAAATATTTTATTCTTAATGAGTAATAAGCTTTGTCCAACACTATCATGAAGTTCACTAGATATGCGTTTGCGTTCATTTTCAATACTATGTATAAGATCTTGTGCAAATGCTTTTTGAAGTTGAACACTTTTTTGTGAATACTGTCGTGAACGCCAAAGGTAGATAATTGAAAACAGCGCTATTAAAAGTATAATACTACCCCAAAGTAATTGCGCTTTTCTATGGTTTTGTTCGTCTAACAATTTTATTTCACTGTTCTGTTCCTTTATTTTTTGATCGCGCTTATTGGTTTCATAGAGGGTTTGATAATAACTTAAGGCATTGTTTTTTTGAACAGATTTTAAGGAATCTTCAATTTTTTTTGCAGCCTTTAAATGAGAGTAAGCATAATTATATTCTTTTAGTTCCTCGTAAACCTTGGCTAAAAAAGATTCACCAACTTCTATGTTCTCCATATGATTAGAGGCTCTAACGAGGTCAAGATATTTTAATCCCCATATTAAGGCGGTGTTATAATCTTTTTCAGCAAAAGCTAAATATCCACAAGCCTTATAGTATTTACTCTCATAAATACCTTCCATGTTTTTTGTGTCTTGTCTTAGTGTATTTAAATAAGACTTGGCTTTAGCTATACTGTCGTTTTCAGCATAAGCAATAATTAAGGATTGTAAATGAATAGGGCGGAAATACGCTGCATTATTCGATTTTTCACTTACTGCAATAGCTTTGTGTAAATTTTTTAAGCGTTCTTTTTGTAGTCCTTGCTTGTTATTGTCCGCAGCAGCATTGGAGTAAAGTGAGGTGAGTAAACCATAATTCTTAAATAGTTTTGCTAAGGCAATTGTTTCATCACGTTCTTTCTTCGCTTGGTTTATAAATCCATTGGTACTGTATAAAATGGACAACATATTCTTAGACGCAATTATATTAAAGGTGTCCTTAACTGCAACGAAAATTTTGGAAGCTTCCTGTATGTGTTGAGATGCTTTAACAAACTCTCCTTCGTCTGTGTAAGCATAGCCTTGGTATAAAACAGCGAATGCCTTAACGCGCTCGTTACCTGCTTTTTCTGCATATATTTTAGCCTTCTTGTAATAAGACATGGCGGTGTCTACTTCTTTATCGAAATAAAAGCTGTCACCAACATCGATATAAATACCCGCTAAATTTCTATCTGTAATATGATTTTTTAAGGTGTTATAATAGGTGTTGAATATTATAATGCCTTCTTTAGGTTGCCCTAAAACATTATTGTAATAATTAATAAGGTTTTGAGTTGTACGAGAAGCGAGATTAAAGGAATCTAATTGAATCGCGTAATCTATAGTAGTTCTAGAGATCGAGTCGAATCCTAAAGCTGTTTTATGATAAGTAATGTTTGTTAAACTATCTAGTAATTTTAGTTTCTCACCGTTATTCTTCTCCGATTTTATTTGCGCTTTTAACGCATCAACCTTAGATTGATGCGTTGTATTTTGCGCAAACGTGAAAGTGTAAGTAAATAATAAAAAGTATATAAATACAAATCTCATTGAGTTGTTTTTCACGAAACAAATTCGTGTAGTTTAGGCTTTATTGCCTTCAATCCACAATCTAGCATTCACAAAAGCTTCTAACCATGGAGATACTTCGTCTTTTCTATCTTGTGGGTAATTAGCCCAGTTCCATTGAAAAATTGAGCGTTCAATATGTGGCATCGTTGCTAAATGTCGTCCTGTGGTATCACAAAGCATTGCCGTGTTAAAGTCCGATCCGTTAGGATTTGCAGGATACTCAGCATAACCATATTTAGCAACAATATTATATTTGTCTTCAGAATATGGTAATTTGAATTTTCCTTCTCCATGAGAAATCCAAACCCCTAATGTAGCACCTTCTAGAGAAGAAAGCATCACAGAATTGTTTTTTTGAATTTCAACAGATGTAAAGCCACTTTCGTGTTTTTTTGAATTGTTATAGGTTAGTTTTCCATGAGTCTCGTGCTCAGGATTTACTAAATCTAATTCCATCCAAAGTTGTGCACCATTACAAATACCAACAGACAATGTATCTTCTCTTTTAAAGAAATCCTTAATGACTTTGTTGGCATTGTCGTTATATTTAATAGCTCCTGCCCATCCTTTGGCAGAACCTAGAACATCAGAATTACTAAAACCACCAACAGCTCCTAAAAATTGAATATCCTCAAGCGTCTCTCTACCCGAAATTAAATCCGTCATATGAACATCCTTCACATCAAAACCAGCTAAATACATTGCATTTGCCATTTCGCGTTCAGAATTTGAACCTTTTTCTCTAAGAATCGCGGCTTTTGGTCGTGAACTGTTCTTGCCAAGCGCATCTTTTAATTTCCCTGTAAAATGACTCGGGAACGTAAAATCTAAAGCCTGATGTTTATAATTATCAAATCGATCTTGAGCTAAATTATTAGCGGTTTGTTTTTGGTCTAATAGGAAAGATGTTTTAAACCAAACATCTCTTATTTCAGCGACATTAAAAGCGAAGTTATCTTCATTATTTTTAATGGTTACAGTTCCAGAATTGTTTGCTGTACCTATATTGAAAAATTCAATATTATTTTCTGATAAAGTTGTTTCTACAGAAGTATCTGCTTGAAAAACAATTCCTGAATTTTCTGAGAATAAAACTTTTATAGAATCTTCTTCATTTAGAGAAGTTATGTTAAAATCGGCTCCTAAATTAACATCAGCAAAACACATTTCTAACAAAGTAGTAATTAAACCGCCTGAAGCAACATCGTGTCCAGCTTTAATTTTATCAGCTTTAATTAATTCTTGAATGGTGTTAAATGTGTTTTTTACAAATGCAGTATTTGTAACATCAGGAGTTTCATTTCCAATAGCATTTAATACTTGGTTGAATGAACTTCCGCCTAATTTAAAATCATCTTGAGAAATATTAATATAATAGATGTTTCCTCCATCAACTTTTAAAAGGGGCTCAACAACTTTGCTAATTTCATTACAGTTTCCTGCAGCAGAAATAATCACAGTTCCTGGAGAAATAACATCTCCATCTGGATATTTCTGTTTCATAGATAAGGAATCTTTTCCTGTAGGAATATTGATTCCTAAACCAATAGAAAATTCAGAAACTGCTTTTACAGCTTTATATAAACGAGCATCTTCACCCTCATTCTTACAAGGCCACATCCAGTTAGCAGATAAAGAAATTGAATCTAAATTAGCTTTTAAAGGTGCCCATATGATGTTGGTTAAAGACTCTGTAATTGCATTTCTGCTTCCTGCTTCCGGATTAATTAATGCAGAAATAGGTGCATGCCCAATAGACGTAGCAACTCCTTCTTTTCCATTGTAATCTAAAGCCATTACACCAACGTTATTTAGCGGAATTTGTAATGGACCAACACATTGTTGTTTGGCAACTTTACCACCAACACAACGGTCTACTTTATTTGTTAACCAATCTTTACAAGCTACAGCCTCTAACTGTAAAACTTGTTTCAAATAGACTTCTAAGTTCTTCGTTTTGTAACGTGGGTTTTTATATTTTCTGATGACCGTTTTATCTGTCATTATCGTTTTTGGTGACGAACCAAACATATCTTCTAAGGCTAAATCCATAGGTTTTTCTCCTGTTGATTTAGATTCAAAAGTAAAACGATCATTTGCAGTAACTTCACCGACGTCGTAAATTGGTGAACGCTCTCTATCTGCAATTTTATGTAAAGTTTCTAAATGTTTTTCAGCAATCACTAATCCCATACGTTCTTGAGATTCGTTACCAATAATTTCTTTTGCAGAAAGGGTAGGGTCACCAACGGGTAATTTATCTAAATCGATTTTACCACCTGTATCTTCTACTAATTCTGATAAGCAATTTAAATGTCCACCAGCACCATGATCGTGAATAGAAACAATAAAGTTTTCTTCACTTTCTACCATACCACGGACTGCATTTGCAGCACGTTTTTGCATTTCTGGGTTAGAACGTTGTACAGCGTTTAATTCAATTCCTGAAGCTAATGCACCAGTATCAGCAGAAGAAACAGCAGCGCCTCCCATACCGATTCTGTAATTGTCACCGCCTAGAATTACAATTTTATCTCCTTTTTTAGGGGTGTCTTTTAAAGCCTGATCTGCTTTGCCATAACCAATACCACCAGCTTGCATAATCACTTTGTCGTATCCTAATTTTCTAGCTTCAGATGCGCTAGAGGAAGAATTTTCTTGATGTTCAAAAGTTAATACAGAACCTGTAATTAATGGTTGTCCAAATTTGTTTCCAAAATCAGAGGCTCCATTAGATGCTTTTATTAAAATGTCCATTGGTGTCTGATACAACCAATCTCTAGCTTCAAATTTGTTTTCCCAATATCTGTTTTCTTCTAAACGAGAATAAGACGTCATGTAAACGGCTGTTCCTGCTAAAGGTAAAGATCCTTTTCCTCCTGCAAGTCTATCTCTAATTTCACCACCAGAACCTGTTGCAGCACCATTAAAAGGCTCAACGGTTGTAGGAAAGTTATGCGTTTCTGCTTTTAATGAAATTACAGATTCGTAATCTTTAGTCTGATAAAAGTCTGGCTTATCTGCTGTTTTAGGAGCAAATTGTTCCACTTTAGGACCTTTTATAAAAGCAACGTTGTCTTTATAAGCTGAAACAATGTCATTTGGAAATTGCTTAGACGTTTCTTTTATTAATTTAAATAAAGAAGTTGGCATTTCTTCTCCATCAATAACAAAAGTTCCGTTGAATATTTTATGACGACAGTGCTCTGAATTCACTTGAGAAAATCCAAAGACTTCAGAGTCGGTTAATGGTCGTCCTATTTTTTTAGAAGTACTTTCTAAGTACTCCACTTCTTCGTCACTAAGAGATAAACCTTCTTGTTGATTGTAAGCTGAAATGTCTTCAATATTTAAAATTGCTTCAGGTTGAATGTCAATTTTAAAAACCTCTTGATTCAGACTTTGATACTTTTCAGAAATCATAGGATCGTAATCCTTAAAATCATTAGGAACAGAAGTGAATTCTTCAATTCTTATGATGTCAGAAATTCCCATGTTTTGAGTAATCTCAACAGCGTTTGTACTCCACGGAGTAATCATTGCAGCTCTAGGTCCAACAAAAAAAGCATCGAGAGATGCTTGTTCTATTTTAGGTTGGTCGCCAAATAACCAAGTCAGTTTTGAAATGGTTTCTGTTGATAATTCTTTTGTGGCTTGAACAGCAAATACCTTACTGTTTTGGTTTCCGAAGAAATGAATCATTTATGTCGTGTATTTGAGTTGTGTTTAGTAAAATGCAAATTTACTTTTTTTAAACGTGATTTAGCTTATAATTGCCTATTCAAAATTGAGAGTTGTTCACGATGTTTTAAACATAAAAAAAGCGACTATAGAGTCGCTTATTTTTTTTAAAGTGCAATTATAATTATTGCTTGATTAATCTTTTCGTTTGAGTTCCGTTTTCAGAATTTAACTTTACGATATAAACACCTTTAGTTAATTCTGAGATGTTTAATTTAGATTGGTTAGACGTAATTTTTTGAACGTTTACCTTTTTACCTAAAATATTATAAACTTCAGCGATAATTGCTTGGTTAGATAAAATGGTTACTTCATTACCATTTGCGGGATTAGGAAACATTGTAATACGATTTTGTTCTACATCTGTTACAGAAAGACTTTCCCATCTGTTTTGAGCTTCAGGTCCTCCCCAAATTACTGTAGCTAAATAAGGATTGTCTATAAAAGGGTTTCTGTTACCTTGTGCAAATTCATTATTTGGATTTCCATGATACGCATTTCTAACATCTTCTAAATCTCCTTCAACGACAGGGTCTTCAGCATTCCATTTTAAAAATAAATCTATCATATCGTCTGGAGTAGAAGCACTACTTCCGTTACCGACACCTGTTGGCAGGCAACGTTCACCATAACGTAAGTACATGTACATAATAATTCTTGCACAGTCACCTTTCCATTCGTCACCAGGATACCAACCTCCGTCGGTATTACCAGATTCACCATTAAGGAATTCGCCATTGTTTTTATCTGTAAATCGTAAGCTTCCACGTTGACCATTTCTTTGAACGTCAGTAGGTCTTAACATTTGCGCATCAGAACCAGGACCAGAAGTCCCTAAATTAGGACTTCCTAAAGATTTAGGATATACATGTTCTCTGTTCCAGTCACCAACACCACCACCATTTTGGAACTTGCCTCTAGTTCTATCAGTGGTTACGTTGCCGTCAGAATCATTATAACCATATAGTAAAATGACATTGTTAGAATTGTTTGGATCTAAATCTGTAATCCTAGAAGCATCCCAAACATCACTGTAACTTAAATAGTTGACGTGCTTATCTTCTGTGACATCAATTAAATCATTTTTCAAAGAAATACCAGTAGTGGTAAAATCAACAGTGCTATAGTAAGATTCTAATTCTGCAGGTGGAGCTAATTGAGCAAATGTAAATGAGGTTACAAATACTAATAGTAAAGTGTAAAAGTGTTTCATTAATTTTTAATTTTTTTTTAATAAAGACATGTAGAATACGTAGAAAAAGAATTCATAGGTTTTGTCTGTAACAAAGGTAAATAAAAATACAGATTAGATTATTTTTTAACACCTTTATGGAAAGCACATTTTTAAGTGCTGGTAATTATTGTTTTAACCAAAAAAAAAGCAGTTGCACTTTGACTACGCTAAGTGAGCAACTGCTTTTATATTAAGAATTTTGAATTTATTGTTTAATGAGCTTTTTAGTCACTGTAGAACTACCTTGCGTGATTTTTACAATATAAATTCCTGAATTCAAATTTTGAACGTTTAAGTTACTTGTTTTAGATATGGTATGCTTTAAAACACGTTTTCCTAAAATGTCAAAAATATCTATGCTTGTGCTAACGTCAGATTTTAAATCTATCGTTAATGTATTTTTTACAGGGTTTGGGTGAATCTTAACACTAGCAATATTAAAATCTTCAACATTTAAAGCTGAATAACAGGTGTAAGATAAATCATCAAATACAACTCTATTATTAGTGCCACTATTACCATCTATGACAATAGAAACACTATTTTCTATGTTAATGTTAGGTAATGTAACGGTTTGCTCAGTAGCACTGTAAGCAATTGTACCCACGAACGTTCCGTTAACATTAACATTAAATGTGCCGTCAGAACCACTAAAGACACGTTTCGTTGTTACGGTAAGCGCTCCAATTCCACCAGAGGTTGTAGGTAGTGTTAACACACCATTTCTAACTGTGATAGCAGCAGTTGTAGTTATATTTATTACTTGATCAGTTCTAGCTTCTGTAGCAGTCCATGTGCCGCCTTCGTCACCTGTCCAGCTAACATCTGAATAAGACCCAATAGAGGTATCTAAATTAGCGAAGGTTTCCGTTAAACAATCAGATCCTCCAATTGTCCCATTATTAGTTGTGGTTTCACAATCTTCACTACTAAAGCCAGACTCATTGCCAGCAGCATCTTTCGCTTTAATTGTAAAACAATAGTTGGTGTCAGCTGTTAAACCATTTGCTGTAGTTGATGTGTTACTCGAATTCGAAGCTAATGTTCCGTCAATATATATGTCATAAGATATCACTCCAATATTGTCAGTAGAAGCCGTCCAACTCAAATCAATAGAATTATCAGTAGGATTAGAAGCTACTAGGTTAGTAGGATCTGTTGGTGCTTCCGTATCAGGCGTAGGATTCCAAATCATGTTGGCATACTCTTGATGATCAATAAAAGGGTTTCTATTGCCTTGGTGAATATAGGAAGCGTTGTTTCTGTTTATTTCTCTTTGGTTAACAGCATCGTTATTGTGCCAATCTAAAAGTAAGGTAATAAACCAATCTTCATAAACTTGATTGCTTGTTCCGTTTAACATGCTATGATTCCACGAGGCTACTTGATCTTCGTATCGTACTGCAAAATACAGCAGACATCTAGCAATATCACCTTTAAATTCGTCTATAGGTTCAAATACAATTCCAGAATATCCAGGGGTGCTGTTGTTTCCTTTTTTAGAACCATTCATGTATGTATTTGTAGGAGAATTAGTTTCTCCAAAAGGATAGTTACTTCTCCCTCCATTTACATAGCCATCTGTTGGTATTACTTGATGAATATCTCCAACCATAGGCATATTACTATTATACACACTTTGTGGCATTAAATGTTCACCATTGTAGCAATCCATTTCACTGTTATAATTCCCGCATTTATCACTCGGATTTGCGTAATAGCTATAGTTATATGGATCTGAAGCTGTTGGATTTTCGGAATACATATCCATTACAGAATCATCATCTTCATAAAAATCGTCTACATCTGTAGCGCGGTAACCTGTGTCTAAACTAAATAACTGATCGTAAGATTTTGGGCTATGTCCATTAGTTATAATAGTTTTTAACTGTGTTTTTAATGTGTACCCTGTTCCAGTTGCTGAATTATAATATCCAGAAGGAATTTGAGCAAAACCAATGCTAGTCGTTAGAATTGCGAAAATTAAAAAGTAAAAGTTCTTCATCTATGTTTTTTTAATGATTCTGGTTATTTCTTTTCTAGTAATGCCATGTAAAATCCATCAAATCCAGATTTATAAGCTAATATCTTTTTGTCCTTTACAAGTGTAAATTCTTTTCCTGTTTCCGTAGTTAAGAATTTTTGAACTTGCTCTTGGTTTTCTGAAGGTAAAACAGAACAGGTCGCATAGACCATTTTTCCGCCAGATTTCACCATTTTAGAATATTGCTCTAAAACCTCTTGTTGCGTTTTCTTTATGTTTTCTATAAATTCAGGTTGTAATTTCCACTTCGCATCCGGATTTCGTCTTAAAACTCCAAGTCCAGAACACGGTGCATCAATTAATAAACGATCCGCTTTCCCATGTAATTTCTTAATAGGCTTCGTAGAATCGATAACTTTCATTTCAATATTATGAACACCATTTCTACGCGCTCTAACTTTTAGTTTTCTCAATTTACTTTCGTAAATATCCATAGCTATAAGTTGGCCTTTGTTCTCCATTAAAGAGGCTAAATGCAATGTTTTTCCACCAGCACCTGCACAAACATCAACCACTTTCATTCCTGGTTTAACATCTAAATAGTCGGCAACTAACTGTGATGATGCATCTTGTACTTCAAACCAACCATTTTTAAACGCTTCTGTAACAAAAACGTTAGCACGTTCTTTTAATTTTAAAGCTGAAGGGTGATTTGGTAAAAATTCAGTCTCAATATCTTCAGACTGTAACTTAAGTTGTAAGTCTGTTTTGTTAGTTTTAAGTGTATTCACTCTAAGAATAACATCAGCTTGCTCATTTTGCATGGCTATTTCCTTAGTCCATTCGGCTTCACCTAATTCTTTTACACCTAATTCGTCAATCCAATCTGGTATAGACTCTTTGAATTTCCTAATTTTAGACAATTCATCAAAACGACCTTTAATTTTTCGAGATGGAGTATCTGTGAAATATTTCCAATCTGGTAATTTGATACCTTTTAAGGTCGCCCAAACGGCAAATATTCTCCAAAGATTATCTCTATCGTATGGTGCTTTAACATCTGCTATTTCCGCATAAAGTCTTTGGTAACGCACAATAGTATAAACTGTTTCTGCAACAAAGCCTCTGTCCCTGCTTCCCCAACGTTTATCGCGTTTAAGTAATTGTTGTATAACTTTATCAGCGTATTCACCTTCATTAAAAATAAGGTGTAATCCGTCAATTACGGCAAAGCATAAATTTCTGTGTAATCTCATATTAGGTCTTCTGTTTTCAATATTCATTTTGCAGTAGTTTAATCTCTGCAAAAAAGAACATACAAAGGTAAGAGAAAAGTTTAAGAGTATAAGGTTTTATTGTAAAGTGTTATTTTCTAAAAATAATTAATATGTTCCGCAAGTTTTTTTTAGTAACCGCATCTAAACTAAATTAGCACCTATTAATCAATAGTATTTTTTGAACGAAACCGAATTCATACAAGAATTAAAATTAAAAAGCACGTCAGCTTACAGTCAACTGTTGGATAAATTTCAACAGAAGGTGTTTAGTACTTGTATTTCGTTTGTGCCTAATAGAGAAGATGCTGAAGATATAGCGCAAGATGTTTTTGTGGAAGTTTTTAAATCGATTGATAAATTTAAAGGGGATTCAAAATTATCGACTTGGATTTATAGAATTACAACGAATAAATGCTTAGAATTTATAAGAAAGAAGAACACTAAAAAGCGTTTTGCTTTTTTACAATCTATAACAGGAAATGCCATTCCCATAGATAAAACGGATTATTTTACAGAAATGAATCACCCCGGAATTTTATTGGAGAATAAAGAATTGAATGCCACTTTATTTAAAGCAATTAATGGCTTGCCCGAAAGTCAGACCGTGGTATTTACGCTTCATAAAATAGATGGTAAAAGTTATCAGGAAATCGCAGAGATTACCAAACGTAGTTTGTCATCTGTTGAATCTATAATGTTTAGAGCAAAAAAGAATTTACAAAACACACTAGAAAACTATTATAAAAATGAATATTAGCACAAGTTTTTTTAAGCTTGCGCATCTAAAGATATAATTATCAATGTTTGGTCAACATGTCATTAGCCGACGTAATGACTCATAAAGAGCAACAAATGTCTGTAGAAAGACAAATAAGTATAAACACATTAAATCTAATGTAGAAATGAATAAAAAAGTAAAAGACACCTTTGATTCTATCGCGTCTATTGAAGAGGTTAAAGTGTCTCCGTTTTTTAAGGAAAACGTAATGCATCAAATTCGGAATGTCTCAGAAGACATACAAGACGCAACTTGGTCGTGGTTAACTCCTAAGCTACAATTGGCAACATTGGTTTGTGTTGTGGTTTTAAATCTAGTCGCATTCAATAATCTTAAGAAAACAAATTATGATGAGAATGTTAGTAGTTTTGCAGAATCTTATGGGTTATCTACAAGTACAGAAACTTCTTTAATAGATTAATTATGAAGAAAAATGTAATATTATATGTGCTACTTGTATTTCTTATCGTTGTTAATGGGTTTTTCTTGTTTAATTACATTGGAAATACCAGCGGTAATAACATAAATGAGCCACAACGAAATAGGAACTTTATAGTTAAAGAGCTCGGATTTAATAAAGCGCAATTAGAAGAATTTAAAGAAAAGAGTGAAGGCCATCATAAAACTATGATTCGTTTGTCTGATGAGGTTAAGGAATTAAAAGATGTACTCTTCAGTAAATTGTCTGATGATTTTGTGGATGAATCCGTAATTGATTCTATTTCATCGTTAATTTGTGAAAAGGAAAAAGTAAAAGAAAAAGAAGTTTTTTATCATTTTAAAATGATTCAAGAATTATCTAACGATACCCAAAAAGAAAAATTCAAAACGATAATAAAGGATGCGCTACGCCAAGATGAGCAAGGGCAAAGACCACCTCCGCCAAGAGAGGGTGAAGGACATAGACCACCACCACGAAATCCGTAATTATAAAATAAACCAAAAAGACCTTCAGCTATAGAAGGTCTTTTTTTTGTGTTTTTTTTAACAGAGGTAAGCACAAGTTTAAAGAGAGAAGCTCATCTAAAAGTATATAATCTTAAAACAAATACTTATGAAAAAGCACACAATTAAAACAGTAGTCCTAACATTTGGAATCGCAATTTTTATGTCGAATTCTGTTTTTGGTCAAACGGGTAATAAGCAGGATAGAAAAAAGCCACCAACATTTAAAGAATTAATAAAAGAGATGGATGCAAATGAAGATGGCAAATTGTCTAAATCAGAAATAAAGGGGCCTTTAAAAGAGCATTTTTCTGAAATAGATACCGATGAGGATGGGTTTATCACAGAAAAAGAATTTGAAAAAGCACCAAAGCCAGAACGAAAGGAGAGAAACTAATTCGTATTAATTCAAACTAACTCAAAAAAACTTAGATCCATATGAAGGAGGTTAAAAACAAATTAAGTGTGTTGTATATCGCATTACTATGTAGTATTTCTATAGTGACTTTTAATGCCTGTAGTAATGAAGACGAGACAACAGAAACTGAAGAGGTAAGTGTGACAGACGTCGATGATACCGATTTTGAAGCTACAGATTGGACTACAGAAACACATAGGTTATACATTTTTAAATAGTAGTTCAGATTTTCAAACGGCCGTTAATGAGTTAAATACACATGTGGTTTCTCGGGCAGATGCGGTAAGTAATTATATAAATTAATAGATAGTTTTTTTTGATTGATTTGGTTGTTTATTAAAGGCTTCGTGAGAGATTGCGAAGCTTTTTTTCTCTTCAAGAATAAAAGGATAAGACTTATAATTTAGAATTGGTGATATGAGATTATTTAGAAAAATTAGAAAGAAATTATTGATTTCAGGTAAAATCAAAAATTATGTCATTTATGCGCTTGGAGAGATTTTACTCATTGTTATTGGTGTTCTGATAGCATGGAAAATTAACAATTTAAACGAATTAAGAAAAAATAGAATTGTAGAAGTAAAAATATACGAATCTTTAAATGAAGAGCTAAATTCAAACTTAGTGCTTTTAGATTCTTCCATTGCCAGTTATACTAAAAACAGGGAAGCCATAGAAGCGACTATAGATCTCATTATGACAGAGCAACAGAACGAGTTGGGAACAGATGAAAAAAACACGATTATTAATGTCGATTATAAACCAACACAACTGCATACAGGAGCTATAAATTCAGTGAATACAACTAATAAATTTGAGTTTATAGAAGGTGTGTTGTTGAAAAATCTAATTGCAGCCTATCCTAATGAGTTAGATAATTTTGAAAACCAAGAAGCAAAAATCAAGAACATCATTGTTAACCGATTACAGCCTGCGATAGAAAAGTATGTATCGTTGATTGATATTCTTACGAAGCGTGAATTTAATTTAAACAAACTACAAACATTTTCTGTGGAATCTAATTATGCTCAGTTGCTTCAAAGTAGAGAATATCAGAACTGTTTGGTAGATCGGTTATTGCAAACTGAAATTCAATTAACAAACGCTAAAAATCTAAGAGAGAAAACGAAAATCATGGCGTTTCAGTTACATAAAGAACTCACAAATTAATTTTTAAAAAGTAGCGCAAGTTTTTATTTGTTATGGCATCTAAAAATAAAACCAGAATAATTAATATGAAAAAGACCCATCAATTTATTAGCATCATTTCAATAAGCCTTTTACTAGCTTGTAATGGTCATAAGGGAACTAGTGATCATAGCCATGATGGAAGTGAACCACATTCACATTCAAATAGCATTAGTCACTATTTTGGAGCGTACGATTTAGAAGATGAGAATTTTGGAACTAAAACTAAGGTTACACTTACAGAAGACCGACGTGTTATGGTTACCAATGCATTGCCAAATCATAAAACAGGTGCATTTCCTAATCAAGGCAATCCAAATTCAATTTCTGCTCAAAATAATACTTATAGTTTTCCTTTAAACCCAAAATATACAGGAAAAGCAACATGGTCACGCGAACCAGGAATAGCCTTAAACGGTATTAAGTTTGAACCAGGTACAGCAGAAGTTGTTGTTTGTGATACGGGCGAAAACTATCGTGTTGAAGCACTTCAAGATGTTATAGATTTAGGCTTAGATTTTAATCATGCACATGTGCAACCAACAGGTGCTTATCATTATCATGGCACGCCAACGTCTGTAATTGACGATTTTGATAATGGAGAAGATATGATTCATATTGGTTTTGCTCACGATGGTTTTCCAATGTATTACTCTAAAAGGGGAAAATATAAGCCAAGTTATAAAGCCTTAGATGGAAATAGAGAGGGGGAAGATTGTACTTATGAAAATCCACATCATTCTATGGATCTTTCTGTTGGAGGCCATCATGATGGTACTTTTACTTCAGATTTTGAATATGTAGAAGGCTCTGGTGATTTAGATGAATGTAATGGCATAACCATAAATGATAACTATATGTATTTGGTAACGAATGAATTTCCATATGTAGGGCGTTGTTTAATGGGAGAAACATCAGGAGAGCAACAAGGTCTACCAAATGGAGCACAAGGACAAAAACCAAGTATTACAGATTTAATGAATCAAATGGATACCAATAATGACGGTAAGTTGTCTAAAGCTGAAGTAAAGGGGCCTTTGTCTGACCAATTTTCAAAAGTAGATGTAAATAGTGATGGTTTTATTTCAAAACAAGAATTAGAAGCAGGACAAAGACAAGGTGGTCAAAGACCTGAAGGTAGAAAACTTAGAGGAGGACGAAATTAATTTAGTTTTTAGCGCAAGTTTTATTTTATAAAGACATCTAAAATATTTAAACAAACAAATTAAAGTAAGAAACATGAAAAATTTATTTAAACTATTAGCCTTATTATTAATATGCACCACCGTAAGTTTAGCTTGTTCTAGTGATGATAGTAGTTCTACTGTTGGCACAGATGATGACAGCGGAACGGTAACTGAACTACACAATGCCTTCTCAGAATTTGATGAAGATAATGTAACAGTAATGTTAAGCGGAACTAATGTGGTGATAGAATCCAACGGTTTGCCAAATCATACCTCTCCGTATTGGTCTAATACAACATCGCGAACCATAACAGGGCCAGAAGGTAATTCTATGACTACAGTTTCAAGTTCTAATCATCCATTATGGGTTGAGCCAACCGTTACATCTCACGATCAAATGGCACCAGGAAACATCGATGATTTTAATGGTTCATTTAGTTTAACGGTTTCTGCAAATCCTGCATTGGCTTCAAATACATCATCAACAGGATTAGGGCCAATCGGTATTGCTATAAGTGGTTCTATGATTTATAATGATGAAGAGGGGCCTAATGTTCCATTAGATAATGCAGTGGGGTCTTTAGACTATTCAGCAGCTCATACAGGTCCACAGAGTTACCATTATCATTTGGAGCCAAAAGCATGGTCTAATGACGACGAAGCTTTAATTGGTATCATAGCAGATGGATTTTTCTTATACGGTAGAAAATGTAATGCGACCGGAACATATCCAACAGACTTAGATGCTTCAGGCGGACATATCAGTACAACGCAACATACAACAGAAGCAGAATATCATTACCATATACAGAATGAATTATATCTTAATCAATATTATATCCTTTTTCCAGGTGATTACCAAGGTTCAGCAAGTTCAATCAACTAAGCTTTTGTCATTTTTAGTGTTGTTAATCTCATTTGGTGGTTGCAATTCTAAAAGTGATGACATTAAACAAACCGTTAATAAAACTGTTAAGGTAAAAGCAGGTAGTTTGTTACTAGTAGCAGATGAAGGACTTTTTTATTACCACGATGAACCGTTTTTAGGAATCTCAGAACGTCATTATGAAAATGGTGAGTTGGCAGAAGAAATAGGCTACGTTAATGGTGTAAAAAATGGAGTTTATAAGAAATGGTTTGATGATGGACTTTTAAGTTTTGAGGCCAATTATGTAAATGGAAAACGACATGGTGTGACTACAAGCTGGTGGAGAAATGGAAAACTAAGGTCAGAGTCAAATTATGTAAACGGTATTGCAACCGGTACGCAACGCCAATGGTATATTACAGGTGAGCCATTTAAAGAATTGAATTTAGTAGACGGAAAAGAAGAGGGGTTGCAACGGACATGGCGAAGAAATGGAAAGCTTTACAATAATTACGAAGCCAAAAATGGACGAATTTTTGGATTAAAACGCGCAAACTTATGTTATGCATTAGAAGATGAAGAAGTACAGTATAAAATATTATAGTTTAATTTTTGGGTTGGTATTGTTGGGGTGTAAACAGACCGAACAAGAAAAAACAAGTAGAGTTGAGATGCTGCCTTATTACAGCGATGCAGCATTTACACCGCATTGGTTATCTAAGGGAGATAAAGCTTTAGAAGAGTTTCATACGATACCGAATTATAGTTTAGTAAATCAGTTAGGGGCAACCGTAACCGAAGATACGTTTGAAAATAAAATCTACATTACCGATTTTTTCTTTACGACCTGCCCTGGGATTTGCCCTAAAATGACAGCAAACATGTCCATTTTACAAGACGAATTTTTAAATGATGATGAGGTGCTATTATTATCGCATTCTGTTACACCCGAAACAGATTCAGTAGAGGTTCTAAAAGACTATGCAGAAGCTAAAGGTGTTCTAGCTTCCAAGTGGCATTTAGTCACAGGGGAGCGTCAAACGATTTATGACTTAGGACGACAATCTTATTTTGTAGAAGAAGATTTAGGAGAAGTTAAAACGGATGATGATTTTCTGCATACTGAAAACTTTGTGTTAGTTGATAAGAATAAACATATACGAGGAATTTACAATGGTTTAAATAAAACTGCGGTTGCTCAGTTAATTGCCGATGTAAAAACCCTCCAAAAGGAAAACTAGAGTGATGATCTAGTTTATATGTGATTGATTGGTTATTGATTTGAAAAGCTTTGCGGTTATATCGCAAAGCTTTTCTATTTTTATGGAAAATTGAATAGCATGAGATTAGTTATCGTTTGTTTATTGTTAGTAGGATTTAGTTCTTGTAAATCTGAAGTTCCTTTGAAAATTAGAAATATTTCAAAGGTTGGGATTGAAACTTTGATTCAAGATTCATTATTAAATGTTAGAGCTTTGGAGATTGATGAGAAAGGGGTAGGCTATTTTGCTTTGTCTAATGGGAAAATTGGAGAAATTCGAAAAACCCCTATTGAAGATATAGCTCATTTAACTTTCCAATTGAAACACGATACAATAACACCAAACTTTCGTGCCTTAGCAGTAACTGATAATGCTAGTTTTCTTCTTAGTATTGAATCACCAACGCTTTTATATAAGATTGATAAAGATTCATTGAGGCTAGTCTACAAGGAAAACCACCCAAAAGCGTTCTACGATGCCATGGACTTCTGGAACGATGATGAAGGCATCGCCATTGGAGATCCAACAGACGATTGTATGAGTATTATCATCACCAGAGATGGAGGAGAGACTTGGACAAAATTATCTTGCGACAATTTACCAAAAGCAAAAAAAGGAGAAGCTGCTTTTGCTGCAAGTGATACCAATATTGCTATAATTGGAGACCATACTTGGGTGGCTACAGGAGGTAAAGCGAGTAGAATTCTATATTCTTCAGACAAAGGAAAAACTTGGGAAGTATACAATACACCGATTACTCAAGGAAAAGAAACTACAGGTATATATTCTCTAGATTTTTACGATGATAAAAACGGATTCGCTATTGGTGGAGATTACACCAAACCAAACGATACATTAAACAACAAAATAAAAACGAATGATGGCGGCAAAACTTGGCAAGTTGTGGCTAACGGAAAAGGGACTGGTTATAGAAGCTGCGTGCAGTATATTCCAAATTCTAACGCTAAAGAATTAGTAGCAGTAGGTTTTAAAGGCATTGATTACAGTAACGATGCTGGTAATACTTGGTCGCATTTAAGTGATGAAGGCTTTTATACCATCCGATTTTTAAATGATTCTGTGGCTTATGCAGGAGGAAAAGGTAGGATTTCTAAACTTACTTTTAGAGAATAAAAAAAGGAAGCTATTTCTAGCTTCCTTTTTATATGGTATTAATTTTTTGAATGCCGTTTTTTATACTCA
Organism: Winogradskyella pacifica; assembly: GCF_003386275.1. Lineage (NCBI taxonomy): Bacteria > Pseudomonadati > Bacteroidota > Flavobacteriia > Flavobacteriales > Flavobacteriaceae > Winogradskyella > Winogradskyella pacifica. The sequence goes on from NZ_QREI01000003.1 coordinate 260,879, forward strand.
TCAAACATTTTTTGTCTGAATGAACGCTCTGCCTGATAGAGCTTTATAATCTTCTTTGCAGAGAGAATTTCAAATAAATCGTTTAACATTTTAGAATGTAATTCCATTTTCTCCTTTTCTATATTTTCAATATCTAACAAAAGTGATTTAGCTTCATTTTCAGATAAATTCTCAGGGCTTATACATTTGCGTTTGTCAGTAGATCGTTCTCTAAGTTTACTTTCAGCATCTTCATTCGCATTATAAATAGGCCAGAATTTTTGAGCTTCGGTTTTTGTTAAATCTAATTGCTCCGTTATATGAGCAATTTTTAGGGCTTTAATTTTTTCCTTATCTAGTTTTTGTGCAAATAAGCTAGCAGAAACCAACAATGTAAGGATGAGTGTGTGTACTATTTTCATAACTTTTTTATTCAAAAATTAGGTCTTCAGGTTCTATGTTTTCTAAATATTGATTTAATGTTTCGTCCGAAATATGAATGTCTATAAAATCGGTTTCTGAAATTTCACTAGTTTTAAACATAGATGCAAAATCCTCATTACTATACTCTTCTTGATATAAGTAACTCTCTAGGATTTCGGTTTCTAAATTGTCTATAGATATATTGTCATTGTTAAATACTAAACTAAATAATAATACAATACTCGCGGCAATACCAGAAAAGTAGTAAAATGTGCTTTTCGGTTTAAGGTTAATAACAGGTTTTTCAGGTTTATTTTGAAGTTTTTCTAAAATTGTATGTTCAACTGCATCAAAATAATTTTCAGGAACAGTGAAACCCGAAAATTCCGAAGCCTTAATCGCTTCTTTTTCGTTTAAACGTTCAAAAAAATCAGCGTCAAACGACTCAAAATAATTATCAGGTGTTTTAAAGCCTGAAGACTTAACGTTATGTAAATTGTTTTTTTTCATGTTCACTTTTCGGTATATCCGAAATCATTTAAACTGTTTTCTAATACTAAGACTTCAGATTACTAAAATAGTTTAATCTGAAGTTAAAATCGCTTCTATCTTTTTAGATGCAATATGATAGGATGCCTTTAAAGCACCTTCACTTGTTTCTAATATATCTGACATATCTTTATATTTTAAATCATCAAAATAGCGCATATTAAATACTAATTGCTGTTTCTCTGGCAACGTAGCTATGGCTTTCTGTAATTTGAGTTGAATGTCATCGCCTTCAAAATAAACATCTGCTTGTAAATTATTAATAGCTCTTGTTTGGTGTTCTTCGTTACTAATTTGTAAACGTTTGGCATTTTTGTTTATCAATGTAATCGATTCGTTAGTCGCAATCCGATATAGCCATGAAAACAATTTACTTTCTCCTTTAAAATTATCGATGCTACGATACACCTTTATAAATGTATTCTGAAGCGCATCATCAGCATCATCATGGTTGATTACAATTTTACGAATATGCCAATACAAACGTTCCTTATAGAGTTGTAGTAACTCTCTATAAGCAGCTTCTTTTGTTAAAGGATTTTTTAAACGGGTTATAAATTCCGATTCGTTAATCAATTGATTTCATTTGATATTAAGACCTCTCAAATTACTAAAAGTTTAATCGTTTTTTTTGATTAAATAGATTGATTTAATTTTTTATTGAGAATCAGCAGATTAAAACCTGAAATTTCGATGAAATACAAAAATAAACGACAAAATGCATTTTTTTCTTGTTTTCTAGTTTTATTTAGTATATGTTTGTTTAAGCTTAACCTATTATGGTTATCAGTCTCCCAAATCTGATAACAAAAAGAAAAGGATGTATATAACTATACATCCTTTTTTTATTAATTATTATCGCTTAGCGTGGCTGTCTAATTACGATTCAAAACTCTGCATTTCTACTAGTTTTTTATAAACTCCATTTTTAGCAATTAATTCTGCATGAGTTCCTTGTTCTGCTATTTCACCTTTATTCATAACCACAATTTCATCAGCGTTTTGAATAGTAGATAATCTGTGAGCAATAATAATGGAAGTTCTGTTCTTCATCATTTTTTCTAAAGCATCTTGAACTAAACGTTCGCTTTCTGTATCTAAAGCTGAGGTAGCTTCATCTAAAATCATGATTGGAGGATTTTTAAGAACAGCTCTGGCAATACTTAAGCGTTGCTTTTGGCCACCAGAAATTTTACCACCAGCATCTCCAATATTATAATTTATTCCACCTTTTAAATCTTTTACAAACTCCCAAGCATTGGCAATTTTTAAAGCTTCAATAATTTCTTCATCTGTAGCATTTTCTTTGCCTAAGAGAATATTATTTTTTATAGTCTCATTAAAAAGAATAGAATCTTGCGTTACTAAACCCATTAAGTTTCTAAGGGAGTGTTTGGTTATATCTTTTATGTTTTCGTTGTCAATGGTAATGCTGCCTTCGTTTACATCATAAAAACGCGTTACAAGATTGGCAATAGTACTTTTTCCACTTCCAGATTGTCCCACTAACGCGACACTTCTTCCTTTTGGTACTGTAATTGAAAAGTTCTTAAGTACTAAATCATCTTCGTATTTAAATGAAATGTTATTTAAACTGATACTAGTATTGAAACTGTCTTTAATTTTAGCATCAGGAAGATCTTCCAAACTACTTTCTGTTTCTATAATCTCTAATACACGTTCTGCAGCTGCATTTCCGGATTTTACTTGGTAACTAGCTTTACTTATCGCTTTTGCTGGTGTTAATATTTGATAAGATAAAGCCATATATGCAATAAATGAACCTCCGGATAAAGTTTGTTCTACCATTACCATATTACCACCATACCACAATAATGCCGCAATAGTTGCAATACCAAGAAATTCACTTGTTGGCGATGCTAAATTTTGGCGATTCATTAAGGTGTTTGAAAAGTTATAAAATCTATTGGTTGATTCTTGAAACTTAGCACTAAAACGTTTTTCAGCATTAAAGCCCTTTATAACTTTAAGACCTCCTAACGTTTCTTCGAGGGTAGAAAGAAATAAACCTTGTTCGCGTTGCACTTTTTCGCTTTTTCGTTTTAAGCTTTTACCAATTCTAGATATTATAAAACCTGCAATAGGAATAAAAATAAACACGAAAATTGTCAATTTTACAGAGATTAAAAACATCGCAACAATAGCAAATAGGATAGTTAAAGGTTCTTTTACAATAAGTTCTAAAACCGAAAGCATAGAATTTTTAACCTCATTAACATCTCCAGAAATTCTGGCAATAATATCTCCTTTCTTTTTTTCAGAATAATAAGAAATAGGAAGTGTAATGACTTTAATATAAATTTCGTCTCTTAAGTCTCTAAGGACACCATTTCTTAAAAAGGTAATAAAGAATAGCGCTAAATAATTGAATAAATTTTTAAGAAGGAAAAGCCCAATGATCAGCACAATCATATAGAGCAATGCTTGTTGAGGACCTTCGCTAGCTGTTGTTTTGGTAATGACGTAATTGAGATAATTTTCTGTAAAATCTAAAAACTCACCAAATCCTGTAAAAACAGGTTTTTCAGTAATTTTCTCGCTTTCACCAAATAACACATTAATCATTGGCATTAATGATAGCATGGCTAATGTGCTGAATAGGGCATAAAAAATATTACATATAATATTTAGAATAGCATAGCGCTTATACGGTAATATAAACCGAGATAACTTTTTTATATAATCCATTAATTATAACTTCATATCCTTGAGGATAGCATTAATTCTATTATCCAACAATTGCTCCGTTGTCGCAAAGTCTGACGAATTGTCTAATTGTGCGTTTACGCTGATGTAGAATTTTATTTTTGGTTCTGTTCCACTAGGTCGTAGTGCAATTTTACTTCCGTTTTCTGTGTAATAAATTAAAACGTTAGATTTCGGAATGTCTATAGCTGTTTCTTCGTTAGATTGAAGGTTTTTAGAAACGGACAATTGATAATCTTCAATTAAGACTACTTTTTCTCCATTGATTTCTTTTAATGGATTGTTTCTAGCATCAACCATCATTTGTTTAATTTCTTCTGCTCCTTCAATCCCTTTTTTAGTTAAAGACACTAAATGTTCTTTAAAGAACCCATGCTCAACATATAAGTCAATTAATTCTTGATATAATGTTTTTCCATTTGCTTTTGCTTGCGCAGCAATTTCGCAAGCTAAAAGGGTAGAGGTTACTGCATCTTTATCGCGTACAAAATCACCAACCATAAATCCAAAGCTTTCTTCGCCACCACCAATAAAATCAAGCTCTGGGAAGTCTTTGATCATTTTAGCAATCCATTTGAATCCTGTTAATCCAATTTTAGATTCAACATTATAAGCATTACCTAGAACGCTCGTCATCGGAGTCGATACAATTGTAGATGCTATAAATTGATTCCCATTAATTTTGCCCTCTTTTTGCCATTGTTTTAAAAGAAAGTTCGTCATTAAAACCATGGCTTGGTTCCCATTAAGAATTACCAATTCATTATCTAAGTTTCTTACAACAACACCTAAACGGTCACAATCAGGATCCGTACCGATAACAATATCTCCATCTACTTTTTCTGCCAATTCCATGGCCATTTTTAAAGCCGCAGGCTCTTCTGGATTTGGAGATGCTACTGTTGGGAAATCACCATTAGGTACACGTTGTTCTTCAACAATATGAACATTAGTATAACCGGCACGCTTAAAAGTTTCAGGAATCGCCGTTATAGACGTCCCGTGTAACGAGGTAAATACAATATTTAAATTTTCTTTTGCAGCTTTTGGGGTATCAAAACTGCCGTTGCTTACGCAAGCATCAATAAAAACATCATCAACGTCTTTTCCTATATATTGAATTAAATCTGAATGGGCTTCAAACTTAATTTCAGAATAGTCTAAACGATTTATTTCAGCGATTACAGCTGAATCTTGAGGTGGTACTAATTGACCGCCATCTTGCCAGTAAACTTTATATCCGTTGTATTCTGGCGGATTATGAGACGCTGTTAGTACAATACCACAATGACAATTTAAATGTTTTAAGGCGAATGATAATTCTGGTGTTGGTCTTAATTCCTCGAATAAAAACACTTTGATACCATTGGCTGAAAATACATCAGCGACAAGCTTTCCGAAGGATTGGCTATTATGTCTACAATCGTAAGCAATTGCAATCTTTATATCTTCATTAGGAAACGATTCTTTTAAATAATTACTTAAACCTTGTGTGTTTTTTCCTAAGGTATATTTATTGATTCGGTTCGTTCCCAATCCCATAATACCACGCATTCCACCAGTTCCAAATTCGAGATCTTTATAAAAACTTTCCTCTAATTCTTTAGGGTTAGAAGCTATCATGTTTTTAATTTCCTTTTGAGAGTCTTCATCAAAAGTTGGTGTTAGCCAAGAATTTACACGTTCTAAAATTTCTGGTTTAATATGTATCATGGATAAAGTGGATTTATTAACAAAAATAAACAATTCAAAATTTTAATAAGTCTTGTAAATAATAAAATTAGCTTATCAAGAAAGATTCAAATTTTCTTTTATAAAATAGCGTTGTTGTTGACGATTAGTGCGTAAAATAAGCTCTCCTAAGAAGCCTGCGATAAATAATTGTGAGCCAATAATCATGGTCGATAATGCAATGTAGAATTGTGGTCGGTCTGTAATAAGTCTCCCTGTTGGGTTTAAAAATAATTTGTCGATACCTAAATAAAAGGAAAAACAAAACCCAATAAAAAACATAATGACGCCAAGTGCTCCAAATAAGTGCATTGGTCGTTTACCAAAGTGAGACAAAAACCAAATGGTGATGAGATCTAAAAAACCATTTACAAAACGGTTCATTCCAAATTTAGTATGCCCATATTTACGCGCTTGGTGCTGTACTATTTTTTCTCCAATATTAGTAAATCCTGCATTTTTAGCGAGGACAGGGATGTAACGATGCATTTCGCCATACACATCAATATGTTTTACAACGGTATTGCTATAGGCTTTTAAGCCGCAGTTAAAATCATTTAAAGTAACACCAGAAGTACGTCTTGCTGCCCAATTAAATAATTTTGAAGGTAAATTTTTTGAGAAATAAGAATCGTAACGCTTCTTTTTCCAACCAGAAACGAGATCAAAACCATCAGTCTTAATCATTTTAAAGAGTTCTGGGATTTCTTCAGGGTTATCTTGTAAGTCGGCATCCATTGTAATAACCACATCTCCTTCTGCTTTAGCAAAACCAGCATGCAAGGCTTGTGATTTTCCAAAGTTTTTAAGAAACTGAATACCTTTTACTTTGGGATTAATTTCGCCTAGTTCAGAAATTATTTGCCACGATTTATCAGTGCTACCGTCGTCTATAAAAAGAATCTCATAAGAAAACTGATTGGATAGCATCACTGATACTATCCAATCGTGTAATTCTTTTAAAGAGTCGCGTTCGTTAAGTAGTGGAATTACTACTGATATATCCATATGATTTTAGTCTAATTTCTAGTCTCCAAAAATAAAGAAATTATTTAATGATCCTTTTTCAAAATAGCAGATATTATTAACGACACGATAAAACCAAAAAATAAACTTCCAAGGAGCATCATAGTTGAAATAAAAAAAGTAGAGGCTGTAATATCTATAAAGTTCATTGCCATATCTAACTGTTCTCCTTGCATATTTGGATTTTGAGACATCATTTCAGCGATTGCTTCGTCCTTTTTTCCTGATAAAAATTCAGGCATAATATAAGAATAGTGTATTGCAGCGTAAAGAGCAGAAATTAGTCCACCGATTAAAGCAATTCCCATTCCTGTTTTTAAGCCATCTCTTATGCTTAATAGGTTAGAGTTCAATTTTTTGTAAGAGTCAATTCCAAAATAGTAAATTGCAATTGTGGCAACTGTGCTTATAACACTAGCTATCCAATGACTTTCTATATTTAATGCATATAATATAATAAGTACTGCTATGGAAATAAGTGCTAAGTAAATTCCGTAATTGTAAGCAATTGGTTTAATAGAGGGTTTATTGTTTTCCATATTTAATTTGTAGTTTTTTTGGTTAATTTATCAGTTAGTATCCAAAGTTACATAAATGTTACATACTTTTACTAAATAAAATTTACCAAAAAGATTGTAGATTTATAAAAAATGATTAAATTTGCACCTCGAAAAATCGAATACATTTAAAGCATTTAGTGATGAAAGCAGGAATACATCCAGAAAATTATAGAGTAGTAGCATTTAAAGATATGTCTAATGAAGAGGTATATTTAACTAAGTCTACAGCAGATACAAATGAGACTATCGATGTAGATGGTACTGAATATCCATTAGTAAAATTGGAAATTTCTAGAACATCTCATCCTTTCTACACAGGTAAATCTAAATTAGTAGATACAGCTGGTCGTATTGACAAGTTCAAAAACAAATACGCAAAGTTTAAAAAATAAACTTCGCTTACCAATACACACAAAAGCCTTTCTGTTATCAGAGAGGCTTTTTTATTTTCAACAATTAAGCTATTTTTGATGTCATAATTAAGTTGAATTTTAGAATCTTAATCGTTTTAATGCCAACTTCTAACTTTAAATCTTACCATGAACTATATATTATTTGACGGTCCTTATCGTAATAATCTTTTACCATTTACATTTACAAGACCAGTTGCAGACCTAAGAGTTGGTATTTTAACCATACGCCAAAAATGGGAATCGTATATAGAATATACCACTACAACGGTTACCGAAGATTATTTAGCAGATAAGTTTCCTATGGTAGAAATGGAAAATAACATTATGATTAATGCTTCTTTTCTACCTAATATGGAAGTTGCAGAGGTTGTAAAAAACTTAAGCGAAAATCAAGCTTTATTTAAAGGGGAAGATGTCATTGCATTCTATATTAAAGAAGGAGAGGAAGTAAGTGATTTTTCAACGTTTGAAGCTATAGAGTTTGAAGGCGATCTTTTAAAAATTGAACATACTTGGGATATTTTTGCACTTAATGGTGAGGCGATTATCGAAGATTTTAATTTAATCACTAAGGATAGAGAGTCACAACCCATTCCTGTGACAATCAACACCATTAATCCTGAAAATATTTTTATCGAAAAAGGAGCAACTTTAAATTTTGCAACTTTAAATGCGAGTTCTGGACCAATCTATATTGGTAGAGATGCCGAAGTTATGGAAGGATCTATTGTAAGAGGTCCTTTTGCGTTATGTCATAATGCCACCTTAAAAATGGCTAGTAAGATTTATGGACCAACGACTGTTGGACCTCATAGTAAAGTTGGAGGAGAGGTTAGTAACTCTGTCATATTCGGATTTTCGAACAAAGGTCACGATGGCTTTTTAGGAAATTCAGTTATAGGAGAATGGTGTAATCTAGGTGCAGATACGAATACGAGTAATTTAAAGAATAATTACGCAGAAGTTAGACTTTGGGATTACCAAACGGAAGGCTTTGCTAAAACCGGACTTCAATTCTGTGGATTAATGATGGGAGATCATAGTAAATGTGGCATTAACACCATGTTTAACACAGGTACAGTTGTAGGTGTTAGTGCTAATATCTTTGGAAGTGGTTTTCCTAGAAACTTTGTGCCAAGTTTTTCTTGGGGCGGAAGCAAAGGTTTTGTAACTTATAAAACAGACAAGGCGTTTGAAGTTGCGGAAGTGGTGATGGCTAGACGCAAAGAGGAATTTACAGAAATAGACAAAGCAATTTTAAATCATATTTTCGAAGAATCAAAACAATATAGGAAAGACTAATATCTCGGTAAAAGCTTAATTCACAATATTATTTATGTTTTATAGGTCTTGAACGTGCTGAATATGTTGAAGCATAAGTTTAGATGTTTTTTTTGGAGTTACTATTTTTCGCGATTTAAGAGTAAAAATTAATTATCATCTTTAATTTTTAAGTTCACTTTTTTTAACGGATTTCAGTTCCAACAAATTAGTCGCATTAATACCCAGGCCAGTCACATTCTTTCTTGTAAATCGAACAACTTCATCATAAAACATAGGCACTATTGGTGCAGAAGCCATAAGTAAAGAGTCCATTTTAGTATAGAGTTCTATACGTTTGTTATAATCCGTTTCTAAATACGCAGCTTCATACATGTCATCGAATGTATCATTCTTAAAATGCGTGTAATTAGGACCCTTTGGAGCAAAGTTTTTGCTGTAGTATAAGGATAGGTAGTTTTCAGCATCTGGATAATCGGCAATCCAACTCGCTCTGAAAAAATCGACTTGACCATTCGCTTTAGCATCTTTAAGACTCGACGGAGGTATAACATCAATAGAAACCATTAAGCCTGTTTTTTGTAGTTCTCGTTGAATAAATTCACAAAAACTTAAATAATTACTTGTAGTCGTTAATGTAATTTCAGGATTTTTAATTCCTGTTTCTGCTTTAAATTCGGACACCAATTGTTTTGCCAAATCCGGTTGATAGTTAAAACCAATTGTAGCATCAAAACCAGGTAAACCTTTGGGGATAAAACCACCATTTGCAGGGATTCCGATACCATTTCGTAAATACATCATCATTTTATTGCGATCAAAACCTACATTAATTGCTTTTCGCAGTTTTAAAGACTGAATGGTACTAACCTCACTTTCCATAAAAAAGGCTAGATATTCGGTGTTGAGATAGGGACCACGAATCATATTTACATCAGCTATATAATTTGATTTTAATTGCCCAACGGTAGTTAAAATTTCATCTTTATAAGAGCCGTCTAAACCCGATACAAAATCAATGTTACCCTGTGCAAACTGTAGAAATTCACTTTGCTTATCTGGTAAAAAAGTAATAGCAACCGCTTCAAGATATGGTAGCTGTTGGTTTATAGAATCGGTTTCAAAATAGTTATTGTTTCTTCTGAATACTAATTTTAAATTTTCTTCCCAACGCTTAAATTTAAAAGGACCAGTTCCAATGGGGTGAGACCTAAAATCATTCCCATAATGTTCCACAACTTCCTTTGGTACCACAGAACAATATTTCATGGTTAACAAGCCTAAAAACGCAGGAAAAGCTTGTTTGAGTTTAATTTGAAATGTAGAATCGTTTATAGCAGAAAAGCCTTCAACCTTATTTAAAACCCAACTTCCTGGTGACGCAATCGCTTTATTTCTTAAACGGTTAAAGCTATATTCAAAATCAGATGCCGTTACAAGCCTTGTAGAATCTTGGTTACTGAGCGAAGTCGAAGTATCAAATAATTCATGTTTATGAAAAAACACATCATCTCTAAGTGTAAATGTGTAGGTTTTTGCACTATCGGTAATTGACCAATGTTTAGCAATAGAAGATTGTACATTGAGTTGGTCGTCCATTTGTACCAATCCATTAAATAACTGATGTGTAGCCCAAATGTCGGCTAAGTCTTTAGAAAAAGCCGGATCTAAAGAGCCTATGTTTTTATGTTCGTTATATCTAAAAACAAGATGGTCTAATGGCGCGCTTTCTTTTGAAGTACAAGAAAATGTCATTAAAAATAAGGCTCCAAAAAGTAAACTATTGAATAAGAATCGTACGAGCTTTAGCATATAAGTTATATGTTGTAAATTTGCCAACTTGGTAAAAGTACAAGAATGAATCCAACAAAAAAAGTCGCATTTTATACATTAGGTTGTAAACTGAATTTTTCAGAAACATCTACAATCGCAAGAGGTTTTGCAGATGAAGGTTTTGATCGTGTAGATTTTAAGGAATCGGCAGATATTTATGTCATAAATACCTGTTCGGTAACCGAAAATGCAGACAAGCGTTTTAAAACCATTGTAAAGCAAGCTCAAAAAAGCAATCCAGATGCTTTTGTTGCGGCGATTGGTTGTTACGCACAGTTGAAACCAGAAGAATTAGCAGATGTACATGGTGTAGATTTGGTTTTGGGAGCCACAGAGAAATTCAAGATTACAGATTACTTAAATGACTTAACTAAAAACGATTTTGGCGAAGTCCATTCTTGCGAAATAGAAGAAGCAGATTTCTATGTTGGTAGTTATTCTATTGGCGACAGAACTAGAGCATTTTTAAAAGTACAAGATGGTTGCGATTATAAATGTACGTATTGTACTATTCCTTTGGCTAGAGGAATTTCTCGTAGTGATACCATGACCAATGTTTTGAAGAATGCTAAAGAGATTTCTGAACAAGGTATAAAAGAAATTGTACTAACAGGAGTCAATATTGGTGACTACGGAAAAGGGGAATTCGGGAATAAAAAACACGAACATACTTTTTTAGATTTAGTTAAAGAATTGGATCAGGTTGAAGGTATTGAGCGTTTGAGAATTTCATCTATTGAACCCAATTTATTAAAAAATGATACCATTGATTTGGTTTCAAATTCGAGAGCATTTGTACCTCATTTTCATATTCCATTACAAAGCGGAAGTAATGAGATTTTAAAGAAGATGAAACGTCGCTACATGAAAGAATTGTATGTAGACAGAGTTTCAAAAATAAACGAAGTGATGCCTCATGCTTGTATTGGTGTGGATGTGATCGTTGGATTTCCTGGTGAAACCGACGAATTGTTTTTAGAAACATATAACTTTTTAAATGCATTAGATATTTCATATTTACATGTATTTCAATATTCAGAACGTGATAATACTGAAGCTGCAAAAATGCCTAATGTCGTTTCTAAAGCAAAAAGAGTAAAACGCAGTAAAATGTTGAGAGGTTTATCTGCTAAAAAGCGTCGTGCATTTTATGAAAACCAATTAGATACAGATCGCATTGTGTTATTTGAAAGTGAAAATAAGGAAGGTTATATACATGGGTTTACAGAAAACTATGTCAAAGTAAAAGCACCTTGGAATCCTGAGTTGGTAAATACACTAGAAAAAGTGAGATTGACTAAAATTGATGACGATGGTTTGGTTCGATTTGAGTTTCAAGAGAATTTGACACTAAACTAGTCGATTTTTTATGGTTTTAATAATAGGTATTTTCCTATAAATTAGTTATTTCGTTTTATCTTTGAACTTATTAAGGGATTATACATTGAAAAAAACAACATTAATTTTTACTCTTATTTTTTTATTGTACTCTGTGATGTCTTGTTCAGATAAAAGTGAGCATGATGTTATTGGAGTTTGGTTACTAACGACGCGTACAATTGACCTTCCATTTGATGTAAACCAAGATGGTGTGTCTAACACGAATCTCATAGCCGAAATAGATTGTAATAAGACAGAAACACTAACGTTCGATAATAATGGAACGGTATCTTCTGGTAATGAATTTTCTAATCCACTGAAGTATTATATAGAGAATGATACAAATGTGTACAGAATTATTTCGGATTGTAATACGGAAGGTATAATTAGTTTCGCTTCAGAGTTTGAAATCGCTGAAGAGCGTATAATTAAAATTTCAGACAGAGTATATGTGTTAAGTGGAGACACCTTAACGACGGTATATGAAAATTCTGTAAAAATTTATAATGAGGACTTTACTGAAGTTATAGAAACGAAAGATTTAAAATTGACTTACACGAAGCAGTAATTAGCTTAAATTAAAATCATAAAAAAAACCGAAACTTTTAAAAGCTTCGGTTTTTTTATGATTTTTTTCTACAGTTATATTCTAATCCCTACAGGAAGCATGCGCTTATATTTTCTGTTGCGTCTTACAAACTTAGCTATTTCAGGACTTGTTGGTACTACACTAATGTTTCTTTCTTTAATGTTTGAAAAAACTAAATCAATAAATTCTAATTCAAACTCTTCTGTCCTAATAGTATCAGGAATAACCATTTTCGTTAAGAATATCTTCCTTTCCTGCAAAGAATATTCAATAATTGCCATTTCGTTTTCAACATTTAATTCAAATTGACGCAGGAAGTCGTTGTCAATTAATTGAGCAGTTTCTGTCATAATTTCTTTTTATTAAATTCAGCGGTTGGCAGTGTAGATACTATATTTTATATAGTTTTGCTGTGCAAAGGTACAAAAAATCAACGAATGTTTCAGACTGTCGATGTTAAAACCTTAAATTGTAATTAATTAAGACGAGCACTTAAAAAGTTTTAAGACCTATGAACAGTAAATTAACACATGTTTATTTAATGCCTGGTATGGCTGCAAACCCAACTATATTTGAGCATATTAACCTACCCGAAGAAGCGTATAAAATTCATTGGTTAGAGTGGCAAATTCCCGATATTAACGAAACACTTAATGCGTATGCACAGCGTATGTGCCAATTTATTAAACATGATAATATCGTTTTACTAGGGGTCTCTTTTGGCGGTATTTTGGTTCAGGAAATGAGTAAATTTTTAAACGTAAAAAAATTGATAGTTGTTTCTAGTGTTAAGTCTCATCACGAACTTCCAAAACGGTTAAAACTACTTAAAGTAACTAAAGCTTATAAAATATTACCGACCTCATTAGTGAGTAATATCGATTTACTTGCAAAATATGCTTTTGGCGAGACCATAAAGAAACGTGTAGATTTATATAAAAAATACCTTTCTGTTAGCGATAAAACTTATTTAGATTGGGCAATTAAGCAAGTGGTTTGTTGGGATCAAGAAGAACCACATCCAGAGGCTATTTATATTCACGGTGATAATGATGCCGTTTTCCCACATTCTTGTGGCGGCAATTGCACAGTGGTTAAAGGCGGAACGCATATTATGGTGATTAGTAAGTATAAATGGTTTAACGAAAATTTACCAAAACTTATTGAAGCCTGAACTTGAATTCTGTTCTTAGATTGATTACATTTATAAAAAAAGAAAAATTAAGAATGCCTATATTAAAAAGACAGTTATTCAAAGGAATGAATAATTATGAACGATAAATGGCATTCAATTCACTTTAAATTAAAACACATGAAAATCATAAAAAATAGTTTAGCTCTAATAGGTGTGATTTGTATATCAGGCTTATTTATTTTTTCAATGCAAAAGTCTCCAGATGAAATGGCAATACCAGATCATTTATTAGGAAAAGAGGATCCTCTTGTAAATAGTTACAATGTATACGCCTTAGAAATGCCAGAAAATTTAAACTTTGCAGGTGAAGCTGTACCAGTTAATGATCCGGATATTTATGAGCGTATGGACAGAGAGTTGTTAGTAAATACCTATTGGCAGTCTAATGGACTTTTAATGTTTAAACGTGCTCAAAAGTATTTTCCAATTATTGAGCCTATTTTGAAGAAAAATGGCATCCCAGATGATTTTAAATACCTCGCTGTAATAGAAAGCGGATTGGTACAAACTGCAAAATCACCAGCAGGTGCAAGTGGTGTTTGGCAAATTATGTCAGCAACAGGAAAAGAAAATGGTTTAGAAGTTAACTCTAACGTCGATGAACGCTATAATATTGAAAAGGCGACAGAAGTTGCTTGCGATTATTTAAAGAAGGCTAAGGAAAGCTTAGGGTCTTGGACGAAGGCTGCTGCAGCATATAATGCAGGTAATTATGGAGTGTCTCGACGATTAAAAGAACAGGATGTTAATGGATACTACGATTTATTATTAGGTGAAGAAACCGGTCGTTATGTGTTTAGAATTGTAGCTTTAAAAGAAATACTTTCTAATCCAGATAGGTATGGCTTTAATTTTAATAAATCGCATTTATACAAAGAAGTACCAACGTATAAGGTTGAAGTTGATACAGCAGTAACTGATTTTGCAAAGTTTGCTAAACAATTTGGAATTAACTATAAAATTCTAAAACTTCATAATCCATGGTTAAGAGAGCCACATTTAAATAACAAATCTAGAAAATCATATTTTATAGAAATTCCGAAAGAAGGGTATTATAACACCAATCCATAAATTTTGGAGTTCGTAAAAAATCATATTTGGCAGATTTTATTTGTTCTCAATTATACGGTTGCTTTATCTGCTGTGGTTACCATTTTACTTAAAAAGGTAAATCCAACAAAGGCTTTAAGTTACATTATTGGTCTATTGGCTTTACCTTTTTTAGGTTTAATTGTGTATTATCTTTTCGGGCAAGAATACCGAAAGAATAAAATTTTTTCTAGAAAAAATGTCTTAAACCAGTCTATTGTTAAAAGGATTCAAGACGAATTAGAACTTGAAGCTAAAGAGGTAAATGAAGTAGATGACCTACTCGATCAAAAATCGAAAGTGATTCCTTTATTGTATAATAATGAAAACTCAAAACTCACTATTAATAATGATATAAAGCTTATTAAAAATGGTGATGAAAAGTTTAAATTATTATTTAAAGACATTGAAGAAGCTGAACATCATATCCATCTTGAATATTTTATAATTAAAGATGATAAAATAGGAAGAGAACTTCTAGACCTATTATGCAAAAAAGCAAGTGAAGGCCTCGAAATTAGAATAGCCATAGATGATGTTGGAAGCTCTATAACATCGAAGATGAAGCGCAAGCTAAAAGATTGTGGTATAGCAATGCATCCTTTTATGCCTGTTCGATTTTCAAACTCAACAGGTAAGATGAATTATCGCGATCATCGTAAAATCGTTGTAGTTGATGGAAAGATAGGTTATGTTGGCGGCATTAATGTTTCGGATGCTTATGTTAATGCTAACAATGACAGGTATTGGAGAGATACCCATGTGCGTATCGTTGGGGAAGCTGTAAAACAACTACAGATTTTATTCTTTACAACTTGGGATTTTGTTAGTGGCGATGAATTAGAAATTTCTAAGACGTATTTTCCAGATCATAACTGTAAAGAAAACATACCGCTTCAAATTGCTGCTAGTGGTCCGGATACAGATTGGTCTAATATTATGGAGGCTATTTTTGTAGCTATTACAAATGCTGAAGACCATGTTTATATTACCACACCATATTTTATTCCAAATAGCGAAATCGTAACTGCGCTTCAGGTATTAGCAAGAAGTAATAAAGAAGTTAAGATTATTGTACCAAAGAAGTCGGATTCTTGGATTGCAGAATATGCTACAAATTCTTATTTAGAAATGCTTTTAGAAGCGGGAGTAGAAGTGTATCGCTATACTAAAGGATTTATTCATGCTAAAACAATGGTTGTCGATGGCGTATTTTGTACGGTGGGCACAACCAATATGGATTATAGAAGTTTTAATATTAATTTTGAAGTCAATGCCTTAATCTATAATAAGAAAATAAGTAGTGAGCTAACAGAATTCTTTAATGAGGATTTAAAGCATTGCGAAAAGCTAGAACTAAATTCTTGGAAAAATCGCTCTAAACGCACAAAGCTCATAGAAGCAGTTGCGCGTTTAATGGCACCTATATTGTAAGATATTAACGTCTACTTCTTCGGTTTTGTCTCGCAGATGTTGGCTGACCGTATTGCTGTTTAGGCATAGTTGCTTTTTTCATTTGCTCCTTCATCATCTTAATTTGCTCAGCAAGCATATCTCTTTTATCTAATTTTTGAGCTTCCGCTAATAATTTTTGAGCTTCTGGCTTTCTACGTTTAGAAAAAGCAATTCCTGCTAAATTCAATTTAGCCATAGCTAAATCGTGGTCCATTGACAACCCTAAACTAATCGCTTTCTTAAAATAACCTTCAGCTTCATTCATATTAGTCTGAGAGACCATAATACCATAAAGGTAATTTAAATAGCCTTGTTGTTTTTTAACTAAAGCGCCTTCTGGGTTCTTTATTTTGTCTAACCATTTTTTAGCGCCTACAAAATCTTGTTTTCTAAGTTTTAAAAATGCTAGTAAAATCATTTCATTTTTAAAATAAAGAAAAATGAATATCGTAGAAAGTAAGAGGTACATAATACCATTACCAATGTTACCTTCAGTGAATTGATAGATGCCGAAACCAATAATTAATACGGCGATGACTAGTTTTATATTTTTATTAAACATATTTCTGTGTATTTTTGCAGAGCGCAAAGATAATAAAATCTAAGAGTTAAAATTCTAAACAAAATTTTTCTTTTGCTCCTTGCTAAAGTAAAAACTTGTTGTATATTTGCACGCAGTTTTGAGAGACCTCTCAGATTTCAAATAAGATTATTAGTTTATAAAATATATAAGACATGCCAAAAAGAACGTTTCAACCGTCAAAAAGAAAAAGAAAAAACAAGCACGGTTTCAGAGAAAGAATGGCTTCTGTTAACGGAAGAAAAGTTTTAGCGCGTAGAAGAGCTAAAGGAAGAAAGAAATTATCTGTTTCTACAGAAACTAGACATAAAAAATAATGATTAACAATTGTTAATATATTAGGGCGTTACTTAGGTGTAACGCCTTTTTTTGTATCCTATTGATAACTATTTTTGCATCTGCAAATGATATATGAAACACATTTGCAATTTCACTAAACATAAAGTCTCATGCCAAAAAACAACAACATTAAATCTGTATTACTCATTGGTTCAGGCCCTATAGTCATTGGGCAAGCTTGTGAATTCGATTATTCAGGATCTCAAGCTCTTCGATCATTAAGAGAAGACGGAATTGAAACCATTCTTATTAATTCTAATCCTGCAACAATAATGACTGATCCTACGATGGCGGATCATGTGTATTTGTTGCCATTAACTACTAAATCTTTAATTCAAATTTTAAAAAATCATCCGCAAATTGATGCTGTTCTGCCAACTATGGGTGGACAAACAGCGTTAAATCTTTGTATCGAGGCTGATGAAAAAGGCATTTGGAAAGATTTTGGTGTAGATATTATCGGTGTAGATATTGACGCCATTAATATCACTGAAGACCGAGAACAATTTAGAGAGTTAATGCTAAAGATCGGTGTTGGTATGGCGCCTCAAGCAACAGCAACCTCTTATCTTAAAGGAAAAGAAATTGCACAAGAATTTGGTTTTCCTTTAGTTATTAGAGCGTCGTACACCTTAGGTGGCGAAGGAGCTTCTTTTGTATATAAAGAAGAAGATTTTGACGAAATGCTAACGCGTGGTTTGGAAGTTTCTCCAATTCACGAAGTCATGATCGATAAAGCCTTAATCGGTTGGAAAGAATACGAATTAGAGTTATTACGAGATAAAAACGACAACGTTGTGATTATCTGTACCATTGAAAATATGGATCCGATGGGAATTCATACCGGTGACTCAATTACGCTAGCACCAGCAATGACATTATCTGATAAAACATATCAGAAAATGCGAGATATGGCCATTCATATGATGCGAAGTATTGGTGATTTCGCAGGTGGTTGTAATGTGCAATTTGCAGTGAGTCCGGATGATGAAGAGGAAATAATCGCCATTGAAATTAATCCACGTGTATCTCGTTCTTCTGCATTAGCAAGTAAAGCAACAGGGTATCCTATTGCTAAGATTGCATCAAAATTAGCTATTGGTTATAATTTAGATGAATTAGATAATCAGATTACAAAATCAACGTCTGCATTATTTGAGCCAACTTTAGATTACGTTGTTGTAAAGATTCCACGTTGGAATTTTGATAAATTCGAAGGTTCAGACCGTACACTAGGCTTACAAATGAAATCTGTAGGTGAGGTGATGGCAATAGGTCGCTCATTTCAAGAAGCACTTCATAAAGCCACCCAATCTTTAGAAATTTCAAGAAACGGATTAGGAGCAGATGGTAAAAGTTGTAAAGATTACGATACTATTATAGAGAAGTTAACACATGCAAGTTGGGATCGTGTATTCGTGATTTATGATGCTGTTGCTATGGGTATTCCATTGAGTCGTATTCATGAAATTACAAAAATAGACATGTGGTTTTTAAAGCAATATGAAGAATTATTTCAACTTGAAAAAGAGATTTCTACATTTAAAATCAATACGATTGAGCGTGAATTATTGTTGGAAGCTAAGCAAAAAGGCTATGGTGACAGACAAATAGCACACATGTTAGGTTGTTTAGAAAGTGAAGTTTATAATAAGCGAAGCGAACTAAATATTAATCGTGTATTTAAATTAGTAGATACTTGTGCTGCCGAGTTTAAAGCACAGACACCATATTATTATTCAACTTTTGAAAGTGAAGTTGAAAAACCAGATGGAACCGTTTATGTACAAAACGAGAGTGTCGTTACAGATAAAAAGAAAATTATTGTTTTAGGTTCTGGTCCAAATAGAATTGGTCAAGGTATTGAGTTCGATTATTGTTGTGTGCACGGTGTTTTGGCAGCTGCAGAATGTGGTTATGAAACCATCATGATTAACTGTAACCCAGAAACGGTTTCTACCGACTTCGATATTGCAGATAAATTATATTTTGAACCTGTATTTTGGGAACATATCTATGATATCATTCAACATGAAAAACCAGAAGGTGTCATTGTTCAACTAGGTGGTCAAACAGCCTTAAAGCTTGCTGAAAAGCTAGAGCGTTATGGTATTAAAATTATGGGAACTAGCTTCCAATCTTTAGATTTAGCTGAAGATAGAGGAAGTTTTTCAAACATATTAAAAGAACATAATATTCCGTATCCAGAGTTTGATGTTGCTGAGTCAGCGGATGAAGCATTAGCTATTGCAGATGTTTTAGATTTTCCGATTTTAGTAAGACCTTCTTATGTATTAGGAGGACAAGGGATGAAAATTGTGATTAATAAGCAAGAATTAGAATCTCATGTTATCGATTTACTAAAATCGATTCCTGGTAACAAGTTATTGTTAGATCATTATTTAGATGGAGCGATAGAAGCAGAGGCAGATGCTATTTGTGATGCCGATGGTAATGTTCATATTATTGGTATAATGGAGCATATTGAGCCATGTGGAATTCACTCAGGTGATAGTAATGCCTTATTACCAGCCTTCAATTTGGGGGATTTGGTAATGCAGCAAATTATAGATCATACACATACCATTGCCAGAGCGTTACATACAGTAGGTTTAATTAATATTCAATTCGCTATTCAAGATGATATTGTTTACATCATTGAAGCGAATCCTAGAGCCTCACGTACAGTGCCTTTTATCGCGAAAGCATATAAAGAACCTTATGTAAACTATGCAACCAAAGTAATGTTAGGTGAGAAAAAAGTGACTGATTTTAACTTTAATCCACAGCTTGAAGGCTATGCAATTAAGCAACCGGTATTTTCGTTTAATAAGTTTCCGAATGTGAATAAACAACTGGGACCAGAAATGAAAAGTACAGGAGAAAGTATCTTATTTATAGAGAATTTGAAGGACGATCAGTTTTATGATTTATATGCTAGAAGAAAAATGTATTTAAGTAAATAATGGCATGGTTTTCGATTAAGTGTAAGTGTTATTCATTAATAATTATTAACTTAGCATTAATCAATGCCCTACTTATATGAAATTAAAATTACTTTTTTTGCTTTTTTTTATGGCAGCATATTCGTTTGCTCAGGCACCGACAACCTTAATTTCTAATATTGGATCAGGCTTAAGTGCAATGGAAATTCAAGATAATGAATTCACTATTGCTCCTAATCCGGCTAAGAATAAACTTAATATTAAGTTACTTAGTACAAGTGAAGATTTGAAATTAGAAGTCTTTGATGTTTTAGGGAAACGAATCTATAAAGGTTTAATTACAAAGTTAGAATCATCAATTGACGTTTCTAATTGGAAAAGTGGAGTCTATTTAGTGAGAATAACTGATGATACAGTAACACATACGAAGCGTTTTATTAAACAATAAGACACCCATAGTTCTATATACTAAAAAAGCTAGTTCATTTTTGAACTAGCTTTTTTTTATTTAAAGTCAATTTGTACTTTGTAATCCTTTAGTTTTTCTAAATGAAGATCTAGATTTTTATAGAGGTTCTCTAAATCCATACTGCGTTTAGTATCACTTTCTTGTCTAATAATAGATTTAATGAAGCGTTTTGCAGCTAGTTTATTTGTTAAAATAAGACCAGGAACCGAAACTTTGTTTCCTTCTTCATCAACCGCTACCATTATAAAATAAGACGAATTACAATGTTTTGTTTCACCCGTTCTTATATTTTCAGATTCTACTCTGATGCCTACAACCATAGACGAGTTACCAACGTAATTAACCGACGCTTTCATGGTTACTAATTCTCCTACTTCGATCGGGTTTAAGAAGTTGACTTTATTAACGGATGCTGTGACACAATAACTGCGAGAATGTTTTGATGCGCACGCAAAAGCCACATTATCCATTAAACTTAAAATATAACCTCCATGAATTTTTCCACCAAAATTGGCGTGAGATGGTTTCATTAATTCTGAAATCTGAATTCTAGAATCTTCAGTGGGTCTAAACATAATTTATAAGATTTAAGTAGAGCAAGCTAGTCATTATAGCAATGCCAAAACTGATTAATGTACCAATTAAAATGTATTCGGTTAGTTTTCGTTCTTTAGAAGCAGTCAGATCTCCAAATCTAAAAACGGATTTTGCTGTTATTAAAAAACCTACGGCTTCCCAATGGCCTAAAATGACAAAGACAAATACTAAAAGGCGTTCTAAAACACCAATATAGTTTCCTGCATCTTTTAAGGATTCGTTGTCTTTCGTCAGTTTTGAAATGTTCCATTTAGAGAAAATGGTTTTCATTATTATAGATGTAGGCTTGGTTAAAAAGGCCACACAAATTATCAAGAGTAAAAGCTGAGCATCTAAAATTAAAGAGAAGTCAAAATCATCAACATATAGAAGTGCTGTTAACCCAACGATTGAAATAATATGGAATACCTGATCTAATAAAAAATATAAGCGTTTTGTTTTTTTACGTTGAAGAATAAGCTTTAAGCCATCGATAATTAGGTGTAACAAACCAATACCTAATATTAATGGAGTGTATGATAAATCCCAAACGAATACAAACATTAAGGCCAGATGAACCGCAACATGTACATACAACCAAACGGATTTTAGTTTCTTTTTCTCTTTATATTTTACCCATTTTAGAGGTTGAAGAAAGAAGTCACCTATGAGGTGCGCCAAAAAGAGTTTTAAAATGAGTAGCATCATAATTGGTTTATTTTCTGTCTATATAAATGGTCTAATTCTAGAATCTCATCTAAATACGCTCGTTTTTGGCGTTTACTTACGGCATCTTGACTTATGTCAATAAGCTTAGCTAAGTCAGATTGAATCATATTTGGATGTTCTATGCTGAGTTTCATAATTTCTGCAGAGTTAACCGTCCAATTATCCATGGCAATTAAAGCAAGTTTAAAATAAAGATTAAGCTCTGTATTTATCATATCGCTTTTGGTCTTAAGTTTTAAGTTTACTTTCTCTTTTTTTAAGGTTTCAAGGGTTTCACCAGAATATATAAAAGCTTCACCATTAGATTCGCTTACTGTTTTACCTTGATACGTTTTGTCTCCGATACCAATAGCAAGTCGCACATCTAAACCTTTTATCGTTTTAATACAAGCTTTTAAATATACAGCATTTTTAAAACTGTTGAGCGCATCACTACATTCAATTTGAAAGCTATCTCCTCTGTAGATTTCGTAGTCAGAAGTACGCGTAGATAGCGTGCTTAAAGCCGTTTTTAAGGTGTCTAACCATAAACTTTGACTCGTTGCTTCTCTAGATTTTATAATATCACCAGTAATTATACTTGTCATATATTCTTATATTACACTCAAATATATGCCTTTAAAACAGAATAATCTAATTTATGCCTTTATTATGGCATATTTGTAATTATGCCTTTAAATAGGACTATTTTATAAATCATCTTCTGTGGCACGTTTTATAATACTTTCCGGAAGTGATTTCTTAGCTTTGGCTCCCATTTTTTTAATCTTCTCGACACGAGAAATAAGATTACCTTTTCCGTCCACCAATTTATTCATAGCAGAAGAATAGTCACTTTTAGCGGCATCAATCTTTTTGCCGACGCCAGTTAAATCAATGACCAAGCCTTCAAATTTATCGTAGAGTGCACCAGCTTGCTTCGCGATTTCTAAAGCATTTTGTTGCTGTTTTTCGTTATTCCACATGGAATCTATAGTGCGCAAGGTTGCTAGTAGGGTAGAAGGTGTTACAATGACTATGTTTTGTTCAAAAGCTTTATTATATAATGAATTGTCTTCATTTATGGCGACTGCAAAAGCAGGTTCGATAGGAATAAACATCAATACAAAATCCGGTGATTCAATATCATATAAATCTTGATAATTTTTAGCAGAAAGCTGATCGACGTGTTTTTTTATAGAATTCACATGCGCTTTTAAAAAGAGAGGACGTTGGTCGTCTTCAGCATTTACAAACTGCTCGTAAGCAGTTAATGACACCTTAGAATCGATGATCATTTTTTTAGAATCTGGAAGATGTAATACCACATCTGGCATCACACGAGAACCATCCTCACGCTGAAAGTTTTGTTGTACAAAATATTCTCTATCTTTCTCTAATCCGGATTTTTCTAGGACACGCTCTAATACCAATTCTCCCCAGTTTCCTTGCGTTTTACTATCCCCTTTTAACGCTCTAGTAAGATTTGTGGCTTCTTTAGCCATGATTTGGTTAAGGTCTTTAAGCCCTACTAATTGCTCTTTTAAAGCCGAGTGCATGCTGATGCTTTCTTTTTGAGTATCATCTACTTTTTTCTCAAAGAGTTGTATTTTTTCTTGCAAAGGATTTAATATGTTTTTGATGTTCTCTTTATTCTGAAGTGTGAATTTTTCAGATTTTTCATCTAATATTTTAGAGGCCATCAATTCAAAATCTTTCCGTAATTGCTCTTGTTGTATGGCTAATTCTTCTCCGCGTTTGAGGTTGGCTTTTTCAAGATTTTCGTATTCCGAATTACGTCTCGAAAGTTCTGTATTTAAAAAGTCCTTTTCTCGTCTAATCGCTTCACGTTCAATTTCAATTTTAGAAATTGTTTCTTTTAAATCCGTTAATTGCTGATTAAAATACTGATCTTGTTTTTGGATTTCGGTTTCTGAATGGATTTTGAATTCATTGAATTGTTGCTGAAGATTAGCATTACGCTCTTCTAAAGTACTCTTGTCACTTTTACTCTTTAATTGAGAAAATTTAAGTCCAATAAATGCGCCAATACCTGCAGAAATAATAATAGCTAAAAATAGAATTAGTGAGTCGTTCATAGTTTGAAAATGGATATTTTTCAAAGATAATTTATAAAAAGGAAATTGAAGTTGAAAATGAAAATGAAAATAAAATTGAACTGAAGAAACAGTAAAATTATTTCGTCACTCTAAAGCTTCCTGTTTTATCATCAAACACAATTAGGTCTTTAGGGAAAAGGGATTCAAAAACACCTTCAGTAATTAAATGACAAGGTTGATTGCAGACCACATTATCCTTTTGCATTACAATCATAGTATCACAAAGTTGAATGGCTAAATCAATTTCATGCGAAGAAAATAAAATGGTTTTACCGGTTTCTTTGGTTAACTTTTGAAGCAGTTTTAAAATGTAGGCTTTATGATACATATCGAGATGCGACGTAGGTTCATCTAAAACAATAACATCGGTATCTTGGGCTAAAGCACGAGCAATCATAACTTTTTGTAGCTGTCCATCACTAAGCTCGTAGCATTTTTTATCTTTTAATTCTAAAATATTGACCAGTGTCATAGCCTTTTTTATAATCGTAGTATCGTTTTCGGTTAGGTTGCCAATCCAATTCGTATACGGATGCCGTCCTAAAGCAACAAGCTCAAAAACCGAAAGATTTTTAGACGATAACGGTTCTGTTAATACAATACTTAATTGTTTGGCTAGTTCTAAAGTTGAAGTTAATTTAAGATCTTTATTATTAAGACGTATAGAACCCGATAATTCTGGCTGTACTTTAATTAGTGTCCTTAATAAGGTCGATTTACCAATGCCATTAGCTCCAACTAAGCCAATGAGTTGCCCTTTTTGCAATTCAAAATTAATATTTGAAGCAATGACAGTTTCAGCTTTCTTGGTTTTATAACCAATTGAAAGTTGATGTGCTTTGAGGATGGTATGTTGCTTGTTTTCTTTCACTAAATTGATTTACAGACCTGTCAGGTTTTTAAAACCTGACAGGTCTCCGTAATATTAAAACATCATTTTTCGTTGTCTCACTAATAACCATATTACTACCGGAGCTCCAACTAAAGCGGTAATCGCATTAATGGGTAGGGTGTAATCACTATTTGGAACTTGCGCAATAGTATCGCAAATAAGCATTACAATACCACCAAATAAAAATACGGCAGGTAATAATATTTTATGGTTTGTGGTTTTAAAAATTTGACGTGTTAAATGCGGAATTGCCAAACCAATAAATGCAATTGGGCCAGAAAATGCTGTGATGGTTCCTGCAATTAAACTGGTAGCGACAATGATGATAAATCGGGTTTGTTTTAAATTTAAACCCAAACTTTTGGCATAATTATCACCAAGTAATAAACTGTTTAGTCCTTTTATGGAGGCGACACTCAATATGAGTCCGATAGCATAAATACAGAAGAAAATTAAAAGCTCACTCCAAGATAGGTTACTCAAACTTCCAAATCCCCAAAAGATGTATTGTTGTAATTGTTCTGCGGAACTAAAGTAAGAAAGTACACTCACAATAGCCGCTGTAATACTTCCAAACATTAATCCAATTATAAGAATAGCCATAGTGTCTCTCACTTTATTAGAAACGGCTAAAACAGCTAAAAGCACTAGAAAACTTCCTAAACTCGCTGCAATAACAATGCTCCATTTCGTTGCTAGAGCAGTAGCAAATAAGCCACCGAACAATCCTGAGCCTAAAATAACCAAAGCCACTCCTAAACTAGCGCCCGAACTGATACCTAAAACAAATGGTCCTGCTAAGGGATTTCTAAATAAAGTTTGCATCAATAATCCAGAAATACCCAAACCTGAACCCACCATAATAGCTGTTATGGCTTTTGGCAATCTATAATCCATGATGATGACGTTCCAGTTTGAAGAAGATTCTACAGATGCGAAAAAGCTTCCAAATATACTTTTTAAGGGAATATTGATAGAACCCAAACTGATATTCACCACAAAGCAAACCAATAAAGCGAATGCGAGCAAGGTAAATTGAAATCGATATGTTTTTTGTTCACCCAATTAATTAAGACGTTTAAAGAAATAAGGAGTATAGTCTGTTAGCAATTCGGGATGGCAAATTTTTATTAAATCTTTTAAAACTAAATCGGGCCTAGCTGTTCCTAATTCATAATATAAAACTCCACCCGTTTCCCCTGTTGTATTAGCGAAGCTGTAGATGTTTTTGGTTTTAAAAGCTTCAAAATTGGTATATAATGCATTCGTTTCTTCTAATTGTTTTAAGCTAGAATAGTACGAAGGACTCAACCATAAATCAGCATCCTTAGCTTTGTCTAATACCACTTCGAAACTTAAAGCTAAACTACCATTACCTGTGGTGCCGCTCCATAAATAATTAACATTGGCATCTTTTAAAAATTGGGCTTCAGGACTAGAACCATTAGGTAAATACCATACGTCTTTATGCATCGCTCCACTTAAAATTGTGGGTTGATGTTTCGCTTGTTTTGCAATTGCTTTTGCCGCTAAATAATCGCGTTCAATAGTATTAAAAATAGAATCGGCTTCTTTTTCTTTATTAAAAAGTACACCGAAGAATTTTATCCATTCCGCTTTTGCTAAAGCTGAAGATTCTGCCCAATCCCCATTATAAATGACAGGAATACCTGCTTTTTTTATGGTTTCAAAGGTTTTGTTTACACCATCAACACCAAAACCAACAACTACATCTGGATTTAGAGCGAGTAAAACTTCTGTATTAATACCTTCATTTTTCCCTAGTTCCCTTACTTTTCCAGCGTTAATTAACATTCTTGTTTTTTCGGAGGACACATAATCTGAACCAGGAAAACCAATTAAGGTTTCTTCAACCCCTAAAAGTTCTAAAGCAGGAATATGGGTTGTAGACGTCACTACCGTTTTAGTAATTGGAGTAATAATAACACCATCATAATCGGCTTTATTATAAGTGGTTTTTGCCGCTTGTTCTTTTGTGAGTAATAAATAGGTATATGTTTTTTCTGCTTCTGGCCACGCTTTAGTGATTTCTATGGTTTTACTATGATCTGATTGCGACATTTTAAAACCTTCAGCATATTTTAAAGCGATGGATTCGGTTTCAGGTGACGGTAAAATAGTGTTGTTCTTAGTTTCATTTTTACAGGCGCTTACGATAAGCAGAAGAACGAAGAATTTAATAATTTTCATAGGTAACTTTTGTAACTACT
This sequence comes from Winogradskyella pacifica, assembly GCF_003386275.1. NCBI lineage: Bacteria > Pseudomonadati > Bacteroidota > Flavobacteriia > Flavobacteriales > Flavobacteriaceae > Winogradskyella > Winogradskyella pacifica. The sequence continues at coordinate 287,969 of NZ_QREI01000003.1, forward strand.
GTTTATATATTGAATTGGTAATTTTGTTAAAATTAGAGTCATGAGAGACAATTCAAATTTAACACTATATATCGTTGCAGGAATAATCATAGCACATTTTTTAAGTGGTTTTATTTATTTGATTTTTAAAATGAATAAAAAGAAGTCATGTAAATAACCTTTGTGATGTGATTAAAAGTCTATTTTTGCATCGAAATTAGGTTCTAATTATTAAGCGATTAGATTAAAAGGGAATCAAGTGAAAAGAGGCACGATTTATAACCGGAAATCTTCATTCTTGTACTGTTCCCGCAACTGTAAGTTTTATGTTCAAAGATTGAGCATCTCATTTTTGAGAGTTATTATTTTCTTCAAAACCACTGACATTTATGTTGGGAAGGTGAACCAATAAGAAACAAGTCAGGAGACCTGCCAATTTCAACTAATTAGTCAAACTTTCGGGATAGAAGTGATTGCAGTATGAAACGTGTAGTTCTCTTTTTTTTATTACTAGTATTTAGTGGCGTTGTTAGGGCACAAATAACCGCTGACTCTATTCAGCGATTAGATGACGTTGTATTGAGTGATGTAAAATTGAAACGTTATTCTCATGGCTATAAAGTTTCGGTTCTTAGTGATTCCTTACTTCAAAAGAATAGAAGCTCATTTACCGATCTTTTACGTTTTAATTCCAATCTTTATTTTAAAGAAAATGGTTATGGAATGGTGTCTTCTCCGTCATTTAGAGGAACCAATGCTTCGCAAACGGCTGTGATTTGGAATGGCATTTCTATTAATTCGCAACTCACGGGGCAAACCGATTTTAATACTATTAATACTACGAATTTTAAAAATGTGGTGATACGTTCTGGTGGAGGCTCTGTTCAATATGGTAGTGGAGCCATTGGTGGTAGTATCCATTTAAATAACACTTTAAGTTTTAGTCCTCATTTTGACAATACGGTAACCTTATCGTATGGAAGTTATGACACTAAAAATGTCAGTTATTTGTCGTCTTATGCCAATGAGAAATTGTCTTTTAATATTGGGGTGAATTATATTGATTCTGACAATGATTATAAATACCTAAATACAGATAAACGCAATACAAACGGAGCGTATCATAATGGGAGTATAAATGCTAATTTGGGATATATTTTAAATGATAAAGACGTATTAAAACTTTATCATCAAACTTTTATAGGGGAACGCGAATTTTCAGGAACAAGTTCATCTTCATCATTAGCGAAATACGACGATCAAAATTTTAGAACCATGGTAGAATGGTCGCATCAAGGAGATCAAACGTTTTCTAAATTGAAAGTGGCGCATTTACAAGAGCATTTTAAATACTTTGGAAATAAAAACACGGAGAATTATACCTTCGGAAAGGTGAATACCTACCTTATTAATTATACAGCAGATATTGATATATTAACGGATTTAAAATTGAAACCGATAGTGTCTTATAATTATTACGAAGGCAGTGGCAGTAGTTTTGATGATCCTAACCGAAAAGAATTTTCAACCACAGCGTTACTTCAATATACACCAAATAATCAATGGCAATATGGCTTAAACTTAAGACAAGATATAACCTCAGGTTTTGAAAGTCCATTGTTGTTTTCTTTTGATGTAGCGTATGAGGTTTCAGACTATTATACCTTGAAATTAAATGGATCAAAAAACTACCGTGTCCCAACGTTTAACGATTTGTATTGGCAACCCGGAGGCAATTTAGATTTAGTGCCAGAAAATTCTTATCAGATTGATTTAGGACAAGAAATATCTTATAAAAGTGCTCAACTTAATCTAAACGCTTTTTATATAAAAACAACCGACCTTATCCAATGGGAACCTAATACTTCGGGATTTTGGAGTCCAGAAAATATTGCTAAGACTCAAAATTATGGGGTAGAAGCAAGCTTAGATGTTTCAAAAAAAATTAAAGAGCATCATCTATCATTGCAATTCAATTATGCATATACCGTTTCAGAAGATTTAGAAACCAATGCCCAATTAATTTATGTGCCTTACCATAAAGCAAATTTCAATTTGGCTTATGCCTATAAGCGTATGTCCTTATTTTTTCAACATTTATATAACGGAGAAGTATATACAACCCCAGAAAATTTGTCTGGCCGTTTTTATAGTGTAGAGGCTTATCAGGTAAGTAATTTAGGTGTTAGTTATCAGTTATTCAAAACAAAATCACAGCAAATAGATGTAAGTTTAAAGGTGAATAATCTATTTAATACAGCATACGAGAACGTGGCATTTAGACCAATGCCAGATCGTAATTTTAATTTTCAAATTCAATATAAATTTTAAAACAAGTACAATGAAAAGAATCATTTTATCAATTTTTGCAATGTCATTATTAATCGTTTCGTGTTCTGAAGACAATGATGATAATATATCTACGGAACCTTTAGGTGCCTACGAAGATGGAATTATAATTAGTGGTGAAGGATCACCATCTTCTATTTCTTTTATATCAGAAGATTTAACGACCTCAGAAAATCAAATTTATTTCAATGCTAATAATGAAGCTACTGGGGTGTATTTACAATCTTTAGGCTTTAATGATGATAAAGCATATATTGTAGTAGATGCTGGTACAATTACGGTTGTTAATCGCTATACTTTTGAAAAGTTAGCAACTATTTCTACAGGATTAACTTATCCAAGGTATATTGCTTTTGCAAATGATAAAGGCTATGTTACAAATTGGGGAGATCCCAATGATGAAACTGATGATTTTATAGCTGTGGTAGACCTAACTGCTAATACAGTAATTAATACTATACCTGTTGGTAATGGACCTGAGCAAATTTTAGTTGAAGATAATGTTCTGTATGTGTCTCATAAAGGAGCCTTTAGTACAAACAATATTGTTTCAGTGATAAATACGTCTTCAGATGTTCTAACAACAACAATCACTGTAAACGATAATCCAGATGAAATGATTGTGGATAATAATGGTGATTTAGTGGTTTTAAGTAGTGGGAAACCAGCTTGGACAGGTGATGAAACAAAGGCTGCAATAACAAAAATAGATATGGATACAAATACGGTATCTACAACACTAGAGTTTTCAGATGGACAACATCCTGAATTAATGATGTATTTAAATGGAAATCTGTATTACAACTTAGGAAGTTCAGTTTTGAGTATAACGGATGATGCTACGGCTGTAACATCAACACCTCTATTTACAACAGGAGCAACAACTTTATATGGAATGGCAGCAAAAGATGATCGTTTGTATTTTGTAGATGCAGTTGATTATACTAGTGCAGGGCAATTGTTTATCTATGATGAAACGAGCTATTCTTTAATAAATAGTTTTACAGCGCCGGTAGTAGCTTCAAAAATATATTTTAATTAACTATAAATAGGACCTTAATCGTTACGTCTGTTTCTTTTTGAATCAAAAAAAAGCCGCTTTCTACAATTTGTAGAAAGCGGCTTTAATTTTTTTGTTGAATAACTTAATCAATATACATATCCTGTTCTAAAGCAGAAATTGGTTTTTCGATTTCTATTAATTGAAGATTTTCGTTAACAAGAGATCGGTTTGCAGGTCGGTCAGTTGTTGTTATTTGCGCGATAGCTTCAGCCAAAAGCGGTTCGTTTATATCACCTAAAGTTCCTAGTGTGTTAAAGGCTTCACTAATGGCTATATCAGGAATAATTCCGTTTGGTGGCACAAGTAAATCATTTACATTAGTAGAATTTGCAATTAAAGGTTGCATTGCATACGTATGACCTTGGTTCACATTTTCGAAAGAAAAGTCAGGTGAATCATAGATTGTTCTTGAGGCTTGCGTTTTTCCCACGGTATTTTCGCCAATAACTACGACTTCGATATAAGGTTTTAAACTATTAATAATTAATTCGCTAGCAGAAGCTGTTCTTCTATTGGTCGTTAATACATATACTTTAGATAAATTAAGGCTGTTAATTGCACCAACATTTTCGATAGAGTTGGTAAATAAATAGTTTCGATCGTTGTTGCTTAAATTTTCATTGTAAAATAACTTTGAATAAATCTCTCCATTAAACTGCCCAGTAACCATACTTCCTAAATAGGCAGCTGTTTGTACAGAGCCACCTCCGTTATAACGTAAATCGAGAACTAATTCAGTTACGCCTGCAGACTTAAACTCTCCAAAAGCGTTATTTAAATCACTATCAAAATTTTGATTAAAACCATTGTACATTAAGTAACCAATATCGACGTTATTAACATTTAAAACCTCTGAAACATGTACTGGGTTTTCGGTATATGTTACCTTAGTTAAATCTGCACTTTCTCCATTTAATTCGAACGTATCATCTGCTGTGTCGGGTGTGCCATTATCATTGTAGGTCGCAAAATTTAAGGTGTTAGAATTTTGTCCATAAACTAAATTAATGTAGTTAGAGTCCGTAAGGTTGGTGTTGTTAACAGCTCTGATAATTTGTCCGCGTTTTAAACCCACATTATCCGCGACACTATTATTCAATACTAAAGTAATGACTCCGAAGACTTCAGTACTACTTCCGGGTACACGGTAGAAGTTAAATTCTAAACCATCAGTTAAAGTTGTACCAGACTGTTGATTTTGCAAATCAAAATAGTTCTCGTAGATTCTACTAAACCGATCAACAGTATCTGGATCGTATTTTAAGGATTCAAATAAATCTTCAGGACTATTAAAACCCGTTAAATAGTTAGTGTAATCTTCATCAGAAATAAATCTGCTATCGGCTAAATCGGGGACTTCAGACTTATATAAATACACAATATTCATTCCTCGCCAAACAAAATCATTAATGTTTAATGTAGAAGATGGTATAATATTATCATCCATATCTTCAAAACAACTTGTCAATGCAAACATTGCAAAACAAGAGAGTAGCAAAACCTTAAATTTTTTCATAGTTATTTTTCTTTAATAAGTAGCAAATTTCTTTTCTTACTGTAAAACTCTAAATTTACTTACATTATTGTTAAATAAAAAAAATGAAGTCATATTATCTTTTTATTTGTGACCGAGAATAAAGGCTTTTCTGCCCTAATGAAATCATTTTTTGACTGCATCGTTTGATCTAAGAAATTAAAAAACGGTAAAATTAGAGGCAAAATGCAAATTTGTAGGGAAAAGAAAAAGATAAAATGACTTTATGATGTAACAAAACATAAAGTGTATCGTCGTAATAATGAAGGCGAGTAAAATTGACTTCACCAACCAATCAAAAATATAATGAAGCAAGCAGATTTTGTAAGCTTAGTAATGCCATTTAAGGATAAAGTATATCGTTTAGCAAAACGATTACTGGTTTCCCGTGAAGAAGCAGAAGATGCCACACAAGAAATATTGTTGAAATTATGGAAGAATAATAAAAAGATTGGGGACTATAAAAATGTAGAAGCGTTTTCAATGACGATGACGAAAAACTTTTGCTTAGATAGATTAAAATCGAAGCAAGCGTCTAATTTAAAAATTGTTCATAGTAATTATACGGATAACAATTCGTCATTACAACATCAGGTTGAAGCAAAAGATAGTGTGGATTGGGTTTCTAAAATAATGGAAGACCTACCAGAACAACAAAAAATAATAGTGCAATTAAGAGATATTGAGGAATATGATTATGAAGAAATCGCTAAGATGTTAGATATGAATGAAACAGCGATTCGCGTAAATCTATCGAGAGCACGAAAAACAATACGAGAAAAATTAACTAATACACATCAACATGGTATTAAATAATATAGAAAAATTAATAGAAAAGTATCATAACGCAGAAACATCTCTGCAAGAAGAAGCGCAGTTAAAATCGTACTTCAACGGAGATAATGTGGCGCCTCATTTAGAGCATTACAAGCCTATGTTTCAATACTTTTCGCTATCACAAAAAGAGCAGTATACCAAAGACGTTCCATTAAACACTAAGAAAACAAAATTGTATCAATGGATTTCTGTCGCAGCTGTTGCCGTTCTTATGATTGGTTTCTTTATTCCGAATTGGAATAACGAACCAAAAACTCTAGCGGATTATTCGCCAGAAGAACAGAAATTATATTTAGAGACCAAACAAGTACTCTCTTTAATTTCTGCTAATTTAAACGAAGGCATGCTTGGGTTATCTGCACTCGATTTAGCGGGAGACAACCTAAATGTAGGCCTCGAAAAAGCAAATTATATTACCGTTTTTGGAAACACAACAAACAAATTATTAAAAAATTAAAACAACAATTCTTAAAATTAAAAATTATGAAAAATTATAATAAATACTTAAACATGGGTAAAACTACCATTTTAATTGTAGCACTTATGCTAACGTCAATGGTGTCGTTTGGGCAGAATGCAATAGATAAATTAGAAGACAAAGAAAACGTAACTTCTTTCATTTTAAATCAAAAAATGTTCAGAATGTTGGCAACCATGGGAATGAATGTCGAAGATTCTAAGGACAAAGAATATGTAAATATGGTTAACAATATTACAGGACTTAAGGTGTTTACTGCAGGTGATGAAGTTACCTCGAAAGACATAACAAATACAGTAACCAGTTATATTAAATCTTCTAAACTAGATGAATTAATGCGATTTAAAGATGGTGATAAAAATGTTAAGTTTTATGTAAAGGAAGGAAAAGACGAAAACCATGTTAAAGAGTTAGTTATGTTTATGACTGGCATGAATGAACTTGTCGATGGAGAAGATATAAAAATAAATGGTAAAGATTTTAAATTTGAGACCATAGTTATTTCGTTAACAGGAGAAATAGACTTAAGACAAGTTTCTAAAATTACAAGCCAAATGGATATTCCAGGAGGTGAGCAGTTAAAGAAAGCAGGTGATAAGAAAAACTAATATTAACTAAAAAAGACAACCACTTTTGTGGTCGATAATCATGATACAATCAATCAAAAAATCAATAGTAATGTTGCTTTTGGTTACCGCTTTTACCAGCTGTAACCAAGGGCCTACATTACAAACGTACTATGTGGATAACGAATTAGAACCAGGTTTTGCTTCGTTCGATGTGCCAACAAGTTTTGTCAACGTTGAAAATGTTGATATGACTGAAGACCAGAAGGAAGCTTACGACTCTGTAGATAAATTGAATGTCTTAACATTTATGAAAGATGATACAGATACTGAAGACTATAAACTAGAATTAGAGAAGGTGAATACCATTCTTAAGGATGCTAAATACGAAGAATTAATGCGTGGTGGTAATGCTGTGGATGGAAAATTTGTGGTGAAGTTTTTAGGCGATATCGATAATATAGATGAGCTTATAATTTTCGGAAATGCTAAAAACAAGGGTTTTGTAATCGCCAGAATTTTAGGTGACGATATGAACGCAAGCAAATTGATGTCTTTAAGCTCCGTATTGGATAAGGCAAATTTTGATAAAGCTCAATTAGAAGGATTAACAGACTTTTTTAAGTAAACTGAAATATGCCCAAGTGTAATTGGTCTTAATATTTAAATGTTAATGTGAATCGTCTTGAAGAGTATCTTTAAGGCGATTTTCTTTTCTTTTATTTTTCAGAGCATAGCTAACCGCAAAAACAAACATAGTTCCAAACGCTATAAATAGAACTCCCTTTATAATTATATAATCGAGCACATCTAATAAACCAGCTATAAATATGCTTAAAGTTATAAGCGTTACGCAAATTAAGGCAATAGCATCTGTTGATAATGGGAAAAGTTTCACAAATTTAAAATTAGATTCCAGTATAATTACTTGGAGTAATCGCTTTTAATTCCGATTTAATAGTATCAGAAACCTCTAAGGTATCAATAAAATTTGAAATAGACGTTTGTGTTATCGCTTCATTAGTTCTTGTAAGTCCCTTTAATGCTTCGTAAGGATTAGGATAACTTTCGCGTCTTAAGATCGTTTGAATCGCTTCGGCAACCACAGCCCAATTATTCTCTAAATCTTGAGCAAATTTTGGTTCGTTTAATAATAATTTCCCTAAACCTTTAACTGTAGATTTAAAAGCAATTAGTGTATGTCCAAAAGGGACACCTACATTTCTTAAAACTGTACTATCCGTTAAATCACGTTGTAATCTAGACAATGGTAATTTAGCAGACAGATGCTCAAAAATGGCGTTTGCTATTCCTAAATTTCCTTCACTATTTTCAAAATCAATCGGGTTTACTTTATGTGGCATTGCAGAACTTCCTACTTCACCAGCTTTAATTTTTTGTTTAAAATAATCCATCGACACATACGTCCAAATATCTCTATCCAAATCGATGATTATGGTATTAATACGCTTTAAACCATCAAACAAAGCAGCAACATGATCGTAGTGCTCAATTTGTGTTGTTGGAAACGAGTGGTGTAAGCCTAATTTTTCTTGAACAAATTTAGTTCCGAAAGCTTTCCAATCGATATTAGGATAAGCTACTTTGTGAGCGTTGAAATTTCCTGTTGCACCACCAAATTTTGCAGCACTAGGTACATCGTTTAATAAATTGAATTGCTCTTTTAATCGCACAGCAAAAACTTCAATTTCTTTTCCTAATCGTGTAGGCGACGCTGGTTGACCATGTGTTCTTGCTAACATTGGGATATGTGCCCAATCTGAAGCGAGATTTTCTATCTTTTCTAAAAGTGCAAGATATTCAGGAACGTAAACATCATTCATCGCCTCCTTAATACTTAAAGGAATAGCTGTGTTATTGATGTCTTGAGACGTTAATCCGAAGTGAATAAATTCTTTATACGCTGATAACTCTAAAGCATCAAATTTATCTTTAATAAAGTATTCAACGGCTTTTACATCGTGATTGGTAACTTTTTCAATCTCTTTAATTGCAGAAGCATCGACAGCTGTAAAGTTTGTATAAATAGCTCTTAAATCTTCAAAAACAGAATTAGAAACAGATTCTAATTGAGGTAATGGTAATTCACATAAAGCAATAAAATATTCAATCTCAACTAAAACTCGGTATTTAATCAGTGCTTCTTCTGAGAAATAATTGCCTAAAGCTTCAACTTTAGATCGGTATCTACCATCGATTGGTGAAATTGCATTAAGAGGTGAAAGTGCCATTTATTTTGGTTTTTTTGAAGCTTCAAATATAAGAAAGTTAGTTGGAATAAGCAGTGTTGAGTGACAGTATTCATTTTAAAGTATTTTGTCGCAGTTATCAGCTTTGCGTGAAAGTATAAGGCAGCGTTTACAAATAGAAGCGCACATAAAAACATCATAAATATGAGGTTATGAACTACATTTTAAAATAAAGATTTTACCAACAACCAACAACCAACAACCAACAACCAACAACAACCATTATGTTCTAATCTTCTTCAGAATATGTTTTGCTCTGGCCTTAAATCCGGAACTTTGCATCTCATAATCCCGTTCTAAAATAATAGCGAGTTCAGGGTGAATCCAATCATACTCAGTTCCTAAAAGATACAAACTATTCATGCTATACGCTTTAGGTGCAATTTTTTCGTCATTAATCATCCAATCAAAACAAGCTTCTACGATTCTTTCTTTATGCGGTTCAGACAGTTCTTTTTTTATCAGATTTTCTGTTTTAGAATAATGAGCTTTGGTTAAGTATTCGCAAATCTTAGCGATTGGCCTCACAGCCGGATCTAAATGTACTTTTGAAATATTCTTGGTAAATGTATCGAGATGTGGAATAATAGCGTCGAGATTTTCTCCGCACATAAATTCAAAAACCCAAGCCGCTCTGCACGAAATTTTATCATCCACATCAAAAAGAATCTCTAATAGTGGTGCAATCAATTCCGGATTGTCAATAACCAAATTGGCATACTTCAATCGCATGTCGCGCGAATGATTTACGTAATTTAATTCCTTATAGAGTTCTGCTTTGGTCAATTGAAAATTGGTTATTTTAGAGCTTTAAAATTAATCAAAAATGAAGATTATAAAAAAAATAGGCTTGCTACTTTTAATAGTATTTGTCGTTGCTCAGTTTTTTGGACCTGATAAAAATGAAGGAGATATGACTTCGGTAGATGCTTTTTTTACGGATACTAATCCACCAGAAGATGTTAAAATGATTCTGAAAAATGCCTGTTTAGATTGTCATAGCGATAGCACACGCTATCCTTGGTACAATAACATTACTCCTGTGAATTATTGGTTGGCAGATCATGTAAAAGATGGAAAAAAACATTTTAACATGTCTAAATGGAGTGATTATTCTGATAAGAAAAAAGATCATAAACTCGATGAATTAATCGAAATGGTCGAGGATAAAGAAATGCCGTTAGACAGTTATACTTTGACGCATGGTGAAGCTAAATTATCAGCAGCGCAAATAGAATCGGTTGTTGCTTGGGCAAATACAGTCCGTTTAAAATATGTATTTCTAAAAGAACCTCAGTAAATAAATCCAAATTCCGAAAACAATCTTAAATTGGAATTTTAGAATTAATTCATGACGAAAAAATTATTAGTTATCGGTTTTGTTTGGCCAGAACCCAAAAGTTCTGCGGCAGGAACTCGGATTCTTCAGTTAATATTACAATTTCAAAATCAAGGATTTGAAGTCACGTTTTCTTCTGCAGCTAAAACGTCTGACAATACCTTCGATTTAAATACTATAAATGTTGAAACGAGACCAATTCTTTTAAATGATTCATCTTTTGATGTATTTGTAAAAGACTTGAATCCAGATGTTGTGTTGTTTGATCGGTTTATGACTGAAGAGCAATATGGTTGGAGAGTTGAGGAGCAATGTCCTAATACAATTCGTGTTTTAGATACTGAAGATTTTCATGGTTTACGAAAGGCTAGGGAAGTGGCTCTAAAACAAAATGAAACCGTTAGTGTCTCTCATTTGCAAAATGATATTACCAAACGCGAAATTGCAAGTATATATCGTTGCGATCTCAGCTTAATAATTTCAGAAGCTGAAATAGATATTTTAACCAATCAGTTTAAAATAGATAAAAATTTACTGTATTATTTACCTTTTCTATTAGATCCTATTTCTGACCTTGAAACGAAACACTTACCAACTTTTGAAGAAAGACATCATTTTGTAACGATTGGTAATTTTCTTCATGCTCCAAATTATGATGCGGTGTTGTATTTAAAGCAAACGATTTGGCCATTAGTAAGACAACAATTACCAAAAGCAGAACTTCATATTTATGGTTCTTATGAATCACAAAAAGTAGCACAGCTGAATAAGAGTAAAGAAGGGTTTTTGATAAAAGGCTTTGCTGAAGATGTTAATGAGGTCATGCAAAATGCAAAAGTTTGTTTTGCATCTCTACGTTTTGGAGCGGGACTTAAAGGAAAACTTGTGGATGCAATGCAGAACGGAACACCTTGTGTTATGACGCGTATTGCAGCAGAGGGTATGTTTGGTGATTTTGGTGAGAATGGGTTTATAGCAGATAAACCTGAAACTTTCGCAGAGAAAGCCGTAGCCCTTTATACCAAAGCAGAACTTTGGCAAGAGAAGCAGCAAAATGGATTTGCAATTTTAAACCAACGCTTTAATAAAACTGATTTTCAAAAGGCATTTACATCTAAAATAATAGAACTGTCTACCCATCTAAATGCACATCGAGAAAACAATTTTATAGGGCAATTATTTATGCATCAATCTATGCAGAGCTCTAAATATATGAGTAAATGGATTGAGGCTAAGAATAAGTAAGACTGTCTTAGGGTAAACAATAATTGATCTTTTTAGCTATTTTAATATGTCAAATATTTTTTTGAAATTTTCAGGAAATTCATCTTTTAGATAAAGAACTTCTTTTGTAAATGGGTGTGTGAATTTTAAAGAATAGGCGTGTAGATACAACCCTTTTCCATTTAAAATTAGCGATTCCTTTCCATAATCTTTATCTCCTAATATAGGATGTCCTATGCCAGATAAGTGTTTACGTAGTTGATGTCTGCGTCCTGTAAAAGGTTCTAGTTCTACGAGATTTAGTTGTCCAAATCGTTTAGAACTAACTGATTGCTGGACTTTGTAGTTGGATTTGGAAGGTTTTTCATCGACTTCCGTAGTAATGCTACCTTCGGTTTTCATGTTACCAATCGTAACCGCGTAGTATGTTTTCTTAATGGCTCTATCTTCAAAAAGTTTATTTAAAACACGAATGCTACTGCTTGTTTTTCCAACCAATAAAATACCAGTGGTTGCAAAATCTAAACGGTGAATAGGTTGTGGTTGTGTTGTATCTTCAAGTGGACTTCGTTTTAAATTCTGAACTAAAGCGTTGGCAATCGTTTTAAAATGATTGCCACTTACTAAAATCCCACCAGGTTTATGAATGACAGCTAAGTAATCATCTTCAAACAAAACCTTGAGCTTAAATAATAATCGTTTCTTCGGACTGATATTTTCAGGAACAGATAATGTAATAGATTCTCCACCATTTATATAGGTTGCAGACGTTGCTATGACACCATCTACAGCGATATACTCTTTTTTTAAGGCTTTCTTTAAAGCTGATTTTGTGGGAAACGCATCAAAAATCCCAACACCATATTCCTGTAGTCGAATAGAAGTAGAGCGTTTAGGGGCAGTATGGGTTTCGGTGTGTTTGATGATTTTTAGTTAGGCTTATTAATGTCTATATGAAAATTGTTTCCATAAATTGTTGTTTTCGCTAAGTGAATGGAACGTATATGAGGCGTCAAATGTTCTGTAAAGCATCATAATTCATGAAAAGTACGTTTTATTTCTCAATCCCAATTCATTTTTTGTAATCGAACCGCATTCAAAATAGCTAACAATGCCACACCAACATCGGCAAAGACAGCTTCCCACATAGTTGCTAAACCTCCAGCACCTAAGATTAGTACAATCACTTTGACTCCGAATGCTAATGCAATATTTTGCCATACAATTTTCCGCGTTGAACGACTGATTTTAATCGCTTTTACAACTTTTGAAGGTTGATCAGTTTGAATAATAACATCAGCAGTTTCAATCGCAACATCACTTCCTAAGCCACCCATGGCAATACCAACATCGCTGGCTGCTAAAACAGGGGCGTCGTTAATGCCATCTCCTATAAAAGCAATCTTATTTTTAGGATTTTGTTTTAATCGTTCTACTTCATTCAGCTTATCTTCAGGTAATAAACCACCTTTTGCATTTTTAATTTGTAATTCGGAAGCTACTTTTTGTGTCATAGAATCTTTATCTCCCGAAAGCATCATGATATTTTCAATACCTATGTTCTTTAAGTTGATAATGGTTTCTTTAGCATCGTCTTTTAGTTCGTCTGCAATAACCACAGAACCTGCAAACGCATTATCGATAGCCACCAGAACTATAGATTCTACAATCGTTTCTGTTTCTTTTGTAACACTGATGTTATGGGCTGTCATTAAAGCTTTGTTTCCTACTAAAACAGTTTTACCATTCACAATTCCTTTTAAACCTTTACCTGCAATTTCGGATACTTCTGTAGCTTTAAAATCGATTTCTTCAGTTTTGTATTCTAAAATAGCTTTAGCAATAGGATGTGTGGATTGTGCTTCTATTGCCATGAGGTAATTCATGAATTCTTTTTCCTCCCAACCAATAGATTCTATCGTTTTAATTTTGAAAAGACCTTTGGTAACGGTTCCTGTTTTATCCATGACCAACATATTTATTTTGGTCATGGCATCTAAGAAAGAAGCGCCTTTAAATAAAATTCCGTTTTTTGAAGCCGCTCCTAATCCACCAAAATAGCCTAGAGGAATAGAAATGACTAAAGCACAAGGGCAAGAAATTACTAAGAAAATTAAAGCTCTATACAGCCAATCTCTAAATACATAATCATCAACAAAGAAGTAAGGTAATAAAGTAACTCCAATTGCTAAAAACACAACAATAGGCGTGTAAATGCGGGCAAATTTTCGGATGAATAATTCTGTTTTAGATTTACGAGCCGTAGCATTTTGAACTAAATCTAAAATTCTAGCAATAGAACTGTCTTTAAATGCTTTGGTGACTTCAACTTCAATGACACTTTCTAAATTAATGCTTCCTGCAAATACATTTGCTCCTTTAGCTATAGTGTCTGGTTTGCTTTCTCCTGTTAAGGCTGCCGTATTTACGGATGCTTTTTCGGAAATTAAAATACCATCAAGAGGAATTTTTTCTCCAACTCTAACTTGAATGTTTTCACCAATCTCAACTGTTTCTGGTGCTACACTTTCAATAGTTCCATTCCTAAAAACATTCGCTTCTTTAGGACGAACATCTAATAATGCTTTTATATTTCCTTTGGCTTTGTTGACTGCTGCATTTTGAAACAATTCACCAACGGCATAGAATAACATTACAGCAACACCTTCTGGATATTCACCAATTATAAATGCACCAATAGTAGCGATGGACATTAGAAAAAATTCAGTGAAAACATCGCCTTTTTTTATGCTGTCCCAACCTTCTTTAACCACAGGAAGTCCAACAGGTAGATAAGCGATGCCATACCAAACAATGCGAATCCAATCTTTAAAAAATGCAAACTCAAAATAATCTAATGCAATACCAATAATAAGCATTACAAAACTGATTACTGCTGGAGTGTAAGCTTTAAAACCGCTAGATTCACCACCATGATTATGACCATCATCATGGCTGTGTTCTTTATTCGAATTTGGTTTTATATCTCTTAAATTGAGTTTTTCTTTTTTCATTTTAATTAAACTTTAAGTCAAAGATGCCATAAAATGAAGTGCAATGGAAGTGCAATTATTCGCCACTACACTTGTCGCAAATCCCTTTTACAACCAAGTTTACATTTTCGGAAACAAAACCTTCTGGGACTTTAATTTGTGGAATTTTATGGTCCGTTAAGCAAATGGTTTCATTGCAATTATTACAGTGAAAATGTAAATGTAAATCGGTTTCAATTTCACAGTTACAGCCTTGTTCACAAAGCGCATATTTTGTTATTCCTGTGCCATCATCAATTTGATGTACAATGGCTTTGTCTTCAAATGTTTTTACGGTTCTGTATAGTGTGGTTCTATCTGCTTTATCAAAAGCATTCTCAATATCGGTTAATGTAACGGCAACACGTTTTTCTGCAAGAAACTTATAAATAAGTAATCGCATTGCCGTAACACGTATATTGTTTGACTGTAATAGTTGTTCTATCGACTGCATAATTAATGAGAGTGTTCAGATTCGCCTTTTTTCATTTCAGCAATAAGATAATACGCATTATTGTATGCGAATTTTACATCGGCTTCTAGTTCTTCTGTAAATTTAACTTCCACCCAATTATCATCTTTAACACCTATAAGTACTTCAATTGGTGTAAAAGCCCATTTGTCATCTTCTTTTTCTGCTTTAAAGACATAAAATTTATCACCATCATTTGTTATGGCACTTTCAGGTAAAGCAGTTGTTTCATTGTTTTCTATTTGAATTTTCCCTGTAATATACATGCCAGGAATTAAGGTCTTCGTTTTATTTTCAATTTCAGCATGAACATGAACTCCTTTAGGATTGTCTTCAAAAGTTTTACTTACCGATAGTATTTCTGCCACTAAATCTTCATCAGAATTAGATTGTATATTAAATATTACTTTTTGACCTTTCTTAACTTTGAAAACGTCTTTTTCGAACACGATTAAGTCGGCATGAACATCATCGGTGTTTACAATATCGAAAAGTTCGGTTTGTGGATCTACATATTGACCTGTCTTAACTTCAACTTTTTTAACAAACCCTGCAATTGGACTTCGTAATGGTACGCGTTGCGCTATGGTGCCGTTACGAACAGTAGATGGATTTATGTTTAAAATTTGTAATTGTGCAGCCAATCCACTAGCCATTGCTTTTGAAACATCGTACTCTGCTTTTGCCTTTTGAAAATTGGCACCAGAACCGACACCGGCATCATACAATTTTTGCTGGCGTTCGTAACTTTTCTTTAAAAAATTACTATTACTAGTCGCATTCAAATAGTCTGTTTGCATATTAATTATATTAGGATGTGATAAGTAGGCTACCACCTGACCTTTGTTGACTTTATCACCTTCTATAACTTCAATAGAAACGACATTGGCACCAACAACCGACGTAATTGCAGCCTCACTCTGCGGTGGCACTTCTAATGTACCATTAGCACTTACGTAGCCACTTAAATTTCTAAGGGAAAGTGTATCTACTTTCATTTGTAACGCATCAAATTGTTTTGCGGTTAACATAACATCGTCACCTTCGCTATGTGCTTCTTCAGTTGATTCATCATCGTTGAGACTGACTTTAGTGGTTTCTTCACCATGGCTATCTTCTTTTGTATGACTAGTGTTTCCGCAAGCGACTATTGAAAAAGAAGCAATAAATAGGGCTATAAGTTTATAATGTATATTTTTCATTCTATTAGTTTTTATAATATTGTAATTGAAAAGTGCTTTCTAAGTAATTGGTTAAAGCGGTTTCAGCTTCAACTTCCAATTGAATAGCATCCTTAATGAGTTGCGTAAAGGCAGAATAGTCTATTTCACCTTCTTTATAAGCAAATAAAGCACCTGCCTTTTGATCTTTAACAAGAGGAAGAACTTCGTCTTTATAAAAAATCCATGTTGTTTTCCATTTTTGATAATTTTCTTGACTTTGTGTGTATTTTGATACGACTTCCTTTTTCTTAAAGTCGCTATTTACAAGAGCGATTTCTTTATCTATCCGAGCCGTTTTTATACGTGCTTTATTTGTACCAGATAAAAAAGGTATTGAAACACCTGCTTGATATGTAACATAACCTGAGTTTCCATTCACTTTTTGCAAACCACCTTGAAGATTAAACTTAGGAAGGTTATCTGCCTTTGCAGCCTTATAATTCGCTTCTGCTTCTGCAACTTGTAATTGAGAGATACCATACAATGGATGCATTTCTGCATTGAAATTGTCAATTTCTAAGCCATCGACTTCAATTGAATCAGGAACCGTATAGAAATCATCAGAAACCAGCCATAAATTTAATTGCCGCAAGGCTACATTGTATTGACTCATAGCTTGTACTAGTTTATTATGCATTTGTAAAGCTTGCGTTTTAGCTGCTGAATATTCTAATTTTGAAATGGCTTCTACCTCGTAATTTAAAGTCACTGCGTCTTCGAATTTTGTATAAATAACAGCTAATTCTTTATATAACAAATAGTTTCTCTTGCTTCTAAGAGCATTTGCCCAAGCTTGTTTAACTTCTCGTTCTAATTCTAATTCAGAAAGTTGAAATGCTTTTTCGGCTAATTGAATGCGTTGATTTTGTAATTCTTGTTTAGGAGCAATACCAAACAAATCAATATTAGTCTGACCAGCACCAATGGTTGTATAAATACCTGCACCGTTATTAATTTCTTCCCCACCTGTAAAAATCTGTGTCGTTCCTAAATCAAAAACTGTACTTTTTAGTTGCTTTTGTTTACTGATTTTTAACTGCATTACTTTTAAATTCGGGTAGTTCTCTTTTGAGAGTTTTACAGCTTCATCTATAGTGATTTGAGGCAATTCACTGTTTGCTTCTTGTGCATTTATAGTTGCAGGTATGGCAAGCATAAGTGCTAGCATTGCAGTAGCCATAATTACTTTTTTATTTCCTTTAAAGGTGAATGTTTTGTTTTCAACCCAATGGTATAATATTGGTAAAACAAACAGTGTAAGTAAGGTTGCTGTTAGTAAACCTCCAATAACAACAGTAGCTAATGGGCGTTGTACTTCTGCTCCTGACCCAGAAGAAATAGCCATTGGTAAAAACCCTAATACATCTGTAAAAGCAGTTAGCATAATAGGTCTAATACGTCGTTTTGTACCTTCTATAATTCGGTCTTTAAGATTGGTGACGCCTTCTTCTTTTAATTCGTTTAATCCACTAATCATAACCAGTCCATTAAGAACAGCTACACCAAATAGTACAATAAAACCTACACCTGCAGAAATGCTGAAAGGCATATCTCGTAACCATAAAGCAAAAACACCACCAATGGTTGCCATTGGAATAGCGATGTAAATCATTAAGGTTTGTGGCAAGGATTTTAAAGCAAAGAATATCAATATAAAAATGAGCAGCAATGCTAAAGGCACAACTGTTTTTAATTTATTACTGGCGCGTTCTAAATTTTCAAATGCACCACCATAACGAATGTAATACCCTGCTGGTAACTCTAATTTTTCGTCTAAGATATCTTGAATATCTAACACCACAGATTTCACATCACGATCTCTAATATTGATACCAACATAGGTTCTTCTATTTGTATTGTCTCTACTAATTTGCATCGGTCCAGGTTGAAAACTAACGTCAGCAACCTCGCTTAATGGTATTTGTGTTCCAGAAGGAAGATTTATAAACAAATTCTGAAGATCTGAAATATCAGTACGATTTGATTTGTCTAGTCTTACCACTAAATCAAAACGTCGTTCCCCTTCAAAAATAACACCAGCTTGTCCTCCTGCAAAAGATGCTTCAACAATCGTATTTAATGTTTTTACATTTAAGCCGTATTGCGCTAGTTTATTTCTCTTATAGTGAATTGAAATTTGAGGTTGTCCAGTAGTGGCTTCCACTTTCATATCACCAACACCTTCTACATTAGCAATTAGTTTTCCTATGTCATCTGCTTTTGCTGCGAGTATATCTAAATCATCTCCAAATAATTTGATAGCGACATCTTCACGGACACCAGTAAGTAACTCATTAAATCGCATTTCGATAGGTTGGGTAAACTCGAAATTCACACCAGGAACGATACTTACGGCTGCTTTCATTTTATCTACCAAATCTCCTTTTGATGACGCTGAAGTCCATTCGCTACTCGGTTTTAGAATAACAAAAACATCAGCAATGTCCATGGGCATTGGATCTGTTGGTACATCTGCAACGCCAATTCTACTGACTATATTTAAAACCTCTGGAAATTCAGCTTTAACAATTTGCTCAATTTTTGTAGTGGTTTCAATGGTTTCGGTTAGTGAACTTCCTGGTTTTAAAATAGCGTGAAATGCAATATCACCTTCATCTAAATCTGGAATAAATTCACCACCCATTCTGGTAAACATAAAAACAGCTACAGCAAATAAGCCAACTGCAAGAAGCACTATCGTTTTTCCATTACGGATGGCTTTTGTTAATAATGGTTCGTATTTACGTTCTATCCAGTGAACAAAACGGTCTCCATAAGAAATTTTATCAGATTTAGGCGCTCTTAAAAACAACGCCGATATCATAGGCACATAAGTCAAACACAGAATCATGGCGCCAATCATTGCGAAAATAAATGTTAATGCCATTGGCTGAAACATCTTACCTTCAACACCTTCTAAAGCAAGGATTGGGATAAATACGATTAAGATTATTAATTGACCAAAGAAGGCGGCATTCATCATCTTTTTTGATGAGACAGATGCAATACTATCACGTTCTTCTGGCGTTAATTTTTTCTTCTTTATTTGTGAGTATATCAGAAAAACGGTGCTTTCAACAATGATTACTGCACCATCTACGATGATTCCAAAATCAATGGCACCTAAACTCATTAAGTTTGCCCATACTCCGAAAGCATTCATCAATATAAATGCAAACAAAAGGGATAGCGGAATGGTTGAAGCTACAATTAATCCACCTCTCCAGTTTCCTAATAATAATACCAACACAAAAATGACAATTAAACCACCTTCTAATAAGTTGCCTTTTACGGTGCCTGTTGTTTTTGCAATAAGCTCGCTTCTATCTAAAAAAGGTTTTATGGTAACGCCTTCTGGTAATGATTTTTGAATTTGAACAATGCGTTCTTTAACGTTTTCTATAACTTCATTAGAGCTGGCGCCTTTTAGCATCAAAATCATTCCTCCTACAGCTTCTCCTTTTCCGTCTTTTGTTAATGCTCCGTATCGCACTGCACTACCAATCTGTACTTCAGCGATATCTTTAATTATAATAGGAAGATTATTAACATTTTTAACGACGATGTTTTCTATATCAGAAACGGTTCTAGCCAAACCCTCTCCACGAATAAAATTGGCTTGATGATTTTTTTCAATATAAGCTCCACCTGTATTTTGGTTATTGTTTTCTAGTGCTTCAAAAACATCCGAAATTGTAATACCAATAGCTCTTAAATTGTCTGGTTTTACAGCAACTTCATATTGTTTTATTTTTCCTCCAAAGGCATTAACTTCAATAACACCAGGAACCATAGCCATTTGTCGTTTAACAATCCAATCTTGAATGGTACGTAATTCTGTAGGATCATATTTTGACCTATAAGCGTCTTCTACTTCTAATGTATATTGATAAATTTCGCCTAACCCTGTTGAGATAGGCCCCATAGTCGGTGTACCAAAGCCTTCAGGAATTTGTTCTGCAATTTCTGGTAATTTTTCGGAGACTAATTGACGCGGTAAATACGTGCCTACTGCGTCGTCAAAAACAATAGTAACTACAGATAAGCCAAATCGAGAAACAGAACGAATTTCGGTAACATCGGGTAAGTTGCTTAAGGCTAACTCTACAGGATAAGTTACAAATTGTTCAATTTCTTCTGTTCCTAAATTAGGGGCTTGGGTAATAACCTGAACTTGGTTATTGGTAATATCTGGTACAGCATCTATAGGTACTTGGGTCATACTCCAAAGTCCTGCACCAATAATGACGAGTGTAAACAAGCCAATAATGAATTTGTTATTGATTGAAAAATCAATGATTTTATTAATCATAAAAAATGGTATTAATTCAGTTAAACGTCTCGATATAATTCTGATGTAAACACTTAGAATTATTCAAAATGAGAAGAACCTTAGCGGTCCCTGTTAGGATATAGTTATCCTATAAAAAACTGAATTATGCCCTTGGTGGTTGTAAAATTGAAGTAGAGAAGTCTTTTTCCGTTCCATTTAAATAGAAAAAGTCTTGCGTTGAAATATAAGAATTGTCAATCTTTATGCTGACTAATTTGAAATGTGTAGCATTGATATGACAACATTGGCAAATACAAAATGGCGAACATGAATCAGACGCGTCTTGGTGCTGGTGATCGTCTTGAATGACTTGAGAAATTTCGGTTGTAACATCATTATCAGGCAACACAAAATCAGCACATGGAGCTAGATTAAGCGCGAAAATATAAAATGACAATAAAAATGCTAAGTTTTTCATTGCGACAAATATATGAATTTATTGATGCACTAGTATTGCAAAAAGGGTAATGGAGTTAAAGAGATATCAAAAACGAGCTGTAATCTTAATAATTAAGCATTCGGAATTGAAGTGTAATACAAAGAATTGTCTTTTAGTGATTTCTGAAATTTATGTTATAGTAAAAGCCATGAATAATAATACTATCATGGCTTTGTTTATTGTGTATGAATTCAGTTTCTATTTTTAGATTCTAATTCAACGGGTATTTTATACTAAAGCTCCGTTGGCACCGATAACCTGACCAGAAATCCATTTAGAGTCATCACTTGCTAAAAATACAGCCACTCTTGCGATGTCTATTGGTTTTGCTAATCTGTTAAAGGCATTCATGCTACTCAGCTTATCGATAAATTCTTGAGATTTACCATTCATAAATAATTCGGTTTCTGTAGCTCCTGGTGCAAGGGCATTTACAGAAATACCACGCCCAATCTCTTTAGAAAACACACGTGTCATTTGTTCAACAGCTGCTTTTGATGCTGAATATAATGCGTAAGTAGGAAACATTAATTTCACAGTACTCGATGACACGTTAATGATGTTGCCGTTGTCAGCAAGTTTAGAATGTGCTTCTTGTAAGGTGTTAAAAATACCTCTAACGTTAATATCAAATTGTTTAGAAAAATCATCTTGTGTATTATCTTTTATTTCTTTCGAAATCATAACACCTGCATTATTTATTAAAACATCGACTTTGCCGTATTCCGCAATGGTTTTGTCAAATAATTGTGTAACATCATCTCTATTGCTCACATCTGCTTTTACGGCGAATGCAGTTCCGCCATCATTAGTGATTTTTAATACAGTGTCTTCCGCTTCAGTCGTGCTATTAGAATGATTGACTACAACTTTAGCACCATTTTTAGCTAATTGAATGGCGATTTCTTTTCCAATTCCTCTTGAAGAACCTGTTACTATAATTACTTTATTTTCTAATTTCATATACGTATTTAATTAATTTTAGGGTTTTATCATTAGTTTTGTGTGGCATTTTCTAAAAGGTGTAATAAGGTTTTAACACCTTCTGTTGCGGATTCAGCAATAATATGGACTTTACCATTTTTATCCATAGCAGGTTTTGGATCAATATAATAAATTGGTGTTTGGGTAGGTGCGAAATCTAGTAATCCTGCAGCAGGATATACTTGCATACTCGTCCCAATAATCACTAAAATATCGGCTTGCTGGCAAATTTCTACGGCTTTGTCAATCATAGGAACAGCTTCGCCAAACCATACGATATGTGGTCGGAGTTGATAGCCGCTTTCACAATTATCGCCTAAATGAATGTCTTCGGTCCATACTTTGATGTCATTTTCATTTTTAGTGCTTCGTATTTTACGCAGTTCACCATGTAAATGAATAACGTTACTACTACCTGCGCGCTCATGTAAGTCATCTACGTTTTGGGTAATAATACTGACTTTATAATTGTTTTCTAAGCGTGCGAGATCTTTATGTGCTTGGTTAGGTTCAACTTCGTTTAATTGTTTTCTCCGTGCGTTATAGAAATTTAAGACTAATTCAGGATTGCGTTTAAAACCTTCTGGTGTAGCGACTTCCATAACATCGTGTCCTTCCCAAAGTCCATCAGCATCTCTAAATGTTTTTATGCCACTTTCGGCACTCATGCCAGCTCCTGTTAGTACAACTATATGTTTCATGAGGTTAAATTTAAGGTTGATTTTAATGTTTTACTTCAATTTTTGCGCTTTTAACATACGCGTTTCATATTATAAAATTACTATTTTTGGGCTATGCAAGACCTGAAACTTCTAGAATACTTAGAAACATTCCTCACTGAAAGCCGTATTGAGCGGTTTAATAGTGTTTTACCAAAACGTACTAAACATTTTACGGTGGCCACTGAAGATGTTTATCAGTTACATAATACGAGTGCAGTGATGCGTTCTTGTGATGTATTTGGGATACAAGAATTGAATATTGTAGAAGAGGTGAATTCTAAAAGTATTGATAGAGAAATTGCTATGGGAGCCCAGAAGTGGGTGGATTTGAATCGCTATAGTTCTATTACAGATTGTATTACCGATTTAAAAGCTAAAGATTATCAAATAGTCGCTACAACCCCTCATGTTGAGGATTGTGAGTTAATAGATTTTGATATCACTAAGAAATCATGTTTTTTCTTTGGTAGAGAAACTGAAGGCTTATCACAACAGGTTATTGATAATGCAGATTGCTTTTTAAAAATACCAATGGTTGGTTTTACTGAAAGTTTAAATATTTCAGTTTCTGCTGCCATTATCCTTCAACATGTCACAGCACAATTACGAAAATCATCAATAGAATGGCAATTAACTGAAGAAGAGATTATTGAAAAACGGTTTGATTGGATTAATAAAACTTTAAAAGATTATGATGCGATTGTGGAGCGTTATAACTTAAAAGGATAAATGTTGTAATTTTAAGGAACTAAAAACACATATTATGGTAGGTTGGTTTGAGATTCCCGTAAACGATATGAATCGTGCTAAAGCGTTTTATCAATCGGTTTTTAAAGTTGAAATAAAAGATGTAGAATTTAACGGTTTAAAAATGGGTTGGTTTCCTGATAATAATGGAGGGTATGGAGCAACCGGAACACTGATTAAGCAAAATTCTTATATACCGAGTAAGGAAGGTACATTGATTTATTTTATATCTAAAGATGTGCAAATAGAACTCGATAGAGTGGAAGCAGCAGGTGGAAAAATAGGCCTGGAAAAAACCAAAATTTCTGATGAAAATGGTTTTATGGGAATGTTTATAGATACGGAAGGTAATAGAGTGGCTTTGCACTCAGATGCTTAGAGGTTAAGTTTTAATTTTTTTTGTTTTTTCGCTCTTTACTTCTTTTAATCACTTTATATTCTTCGTAACATTCGCTGATAGCATCCAATATTTGAAGATCATTTGCGGTGTTAATGAAATCTTTAGAGTAGTTACATTGGTTAACTATTTCGTCTAAATCAAATTTTGTGACTTGTAAAAGCACTAATAACATTTCCCTATCAAAACGTTTAGATAACTGATTTCTAATCTCGTCATCTTCTTTCATTTTCTTTAATCTGTGCATTTCGTTAGGCTTTCGGCCAAACATATTATACAAGAAATCTGCAGGATTAAATATGGCACCAAGTACTTTAGTGGCGATGTTTGGTTTGCCAGCTTCATAACCTTGGCCAGGTAAACCAGAAATACGGTAACGGTTATTAGACGTCACAGGAACCTGATTCATATCAACTTTTAAATACCCTGTGAGTTCTAGTTGTTTTACTGTTACTTCTTCTAATGCTAAAGCAAGTTCGGTCATTTCTATTTTGGTATTCCCAAATTTTAACCAGTCATTAGTTACTCTAACTTTAATAGATTTATAACCTAAATAAGATAAATGTAGCGTATCGTTAACTTTAGCTTTTATTTCAAACACACCATCATCGTCTGTTGCCGTTCCTATAACTTGATTAATGTTTACAATATTCGCTTCAGTTAAAGCTAAGCTCGTCGAAGCACTAACTATTGTTCCTTTAACTTTAGTAGGTGTTTGGGTTGCTGTACTGTCTTGGCTAAAACCACTGACCGTACTTACGCAAAAAATTAAAATAAGTAGATATCGCATGCACATGTGTTACGAGGTAAAGGTAATAAAGAAAACGGATTTAACAGTTTGCGGGGGTAGATTTGACTTAAAATTAACTTTTTTAAGCATTAGACATTCTTTTTTGGTCTTCAAAAAAAAATCCAAAACCTGAAAATTGTTTTTCATGTTTTGGATTTTACTATTTATATTTTTTGAAATTTTCTATAGTTTCAAAAGCTTAATCGCGACGTCTAGAACGTCTTGGTCTTTCTGATCCAGAGGTACTAGATTCAGAAGAACGTCTATCTCCTCTAGAGTCGTTGAACTTTCTATCTCCTCTGTCACTTCTATCACTAGTTCGTCTGTCACCTCGGTTTCCAGATCCACTATCGTCAGAGCGTCTACCGCCAGAGCGTCTTTCGCCTCTTGGTTTATCATCGCGTCTGCGACTTCCACCACCGCCACCAGAGCGTCTTTCGTTTCCACCGCGACTTCTTCCTCCGCCACCGCGACTTCTTCCACCTTTATCTTCACTCACTTCTACGTTAACAAAACGTCCGTCGTGTTTGAAATCTGTGAAAAAAGCAAGTACTTTTTCTTGTAATCCTTTTTCTGTATTAAAGAATGAAAAACTTTCTTTAACATCTACTTTAAAGACATCATCACGTCCTAATTCTAATTGTTCTTTTAAGAAATCTTTCAATTTCATCCAATCAAAACCATCTTTACTTCCTACGTTAATGAAATAACGAGAATCGTTAGATTGCTTACTGTAATCGCGTCCACCATCATCTCTATCGCTTCCACGAGATTCTACCACACCTAAACCTTTCGATTTTTGATAATAATTGAAGAAACGGTTAAATTCTACAGAGAAGAATTTTTTGATTAACTCCTCTTTATCTGTATCTGCGAATAATTCGTTGATGCTTTCTAAATGCTTATCAATTTCATGATTCGTTTCAGTAGTGTGTATTTTATTAGCTAAAGACATTAACTGCACTTCAACGATATCACCTCCAGAAGGAATTTCTTTCTTCTCAAACTGCTTCTTAATGATACGCTCTATGCTCTTTATCTTTCTAACTTCACTTTTAGAAACAATAACCATTGAGATACCAGTTTTACCAGCACGTCCTGTTCTACCAGATCTGTGTGTGTAAATTTCAGGTTCATCTGGTAATTGGTAGTTAATAACGTGTGTAATATCGTCCACATCAATACCACGAGCTGCAACATCTGTAGCAACTAACATTTGTATTTGGTTATTACGGAAAGATTTCATCACCAAATCTCTTTGGTTCTGACTTAAATCTCCATGTAATGCTCCCGCAGAATAACCATCTTCAATTAAGTTTTCGGCTACTTTTTGAGTATCACGCTTTGTTCTACAGAAAATCACAGAAAATATATCTGGATTAGCATCTGCCAAACGTTTTAAAGCTTGGTAACGGTCTCTTGCATTTACTAAATAGTATTCGTGCGTTACGTTACTTGTACTTTCATTTTTATTACCAACAGTAATTTCTGTTGGATTGTCCATGAATTTCTTTGCAATCGTAGCCACTTCTTTTGGCATTGTTGCAGAGAATAACCATGTGTTTTTATCTTCTGGTGTATGCGAAAGAATATCAGTAATATCTTCTTTGAAACCCATGTTTAACATCTCATCAGCTTCATCTAAAACGCTGTACTGTATTTTAGAAATGTCAACCATTCTACGGCTAATCATATCTTTCATACGTCCAGGAGTTGCAACAATAATTTGTGCACCACGTTTTACTTCTCTTGCTTGGTCTGAAATGCTTGATCCACCATAAATGGCTACTACATTTAAGCCCTTACAGTATTTACCGTAAAGTTTAAGTTCGTTAGTGATTTGTAAACAAAGTTCACGAGTTGGAGATAAGATAAGTCCTTGAGTGGTTCTGCTATCAATATCTATTTTTTGCAACATCGGAAATCCGAATGCTGCAGTTTTCCCTGTACCAGTTTGTGCCAAAGCAACTAAGTCTTTGTCTTCTTCTAATAAAAGTGGGATTGCTTTTGATTGTACTTCACTTGGTTTTTCAAAACCTAAGTCCGTAATAGCTTTAAGAAGGTCTTCATTAAGACCTAATTCTTTGAATGTGCTCATTCTTGAGTATATGTATTCGATTATGTTCTGTTGGTGTTACAAAAGAAGCGAATCGACATACTAAACACTTAAACTTCTAGGTAACACATCCTCACTCTGAGGAATTTACAAAAGCCTATAATAGGTTTTTTGCAAGGTGCAAAGGTACAACAATTAATTGAATAATCAATTGTTGCGGTGTTTATTGCTCTTATGTATTAAAAACAGTGGTGTCACGCACAAATTTGATGCCTTTAAATTCGATTATATGAGGATAAATTTTCTTGAATTTGATGAATTTTAAGCTATTTCTTTCAATCAAAGGGCCATTCTTTTTTGATGAAATTTCCGTCTTGTTTTTATGAGTTTATATCTCAAATCATCATAGAATAAACTTACTAATAAAATGATGGCTCCAATAATTAACGTGTTTAGTTTTAAATTGACTTTAGAATAAAAGAAACCTCCTGCCAATCCACCTGCAAAAAAGAATAAAATGATGTAAATACGCAGTTTTATATTTGATTTTAATTTTTCTTTTTGTGCATTATATTTAGTAAAAAACAATTGAGAAATATCGATGCCCAAATCAGTAAAAAGACCTGTAAGGTGCGTAGTTCTTACTACTGCATTCGAGATTTTGGTGACAAATGAGTTTTGAAGACCCATCGCAAAAAGTAGTGTACAAATAATTAAATCAGGGTATTGCATTTCTACAAAATTGCTCACGATCCCGATGGTTATTAAAATTAGACATTCGATGAGTGTTGGAAGCGCAAATACATTGAGACGTTTGTTTTTTCTGTATTTTTCAATTAAAAAACTAGATGAAAACGACCCAAATAAAAACGAAAAAATATAAAGAAAATATATCGTGCCTTTCCAAAACTCAAAATTAGCTACGTCATCAATAAAGAGTGCAAAATGACCAGTTACATTTGTCGTTAATTGTTTAAAAGCTAAAAATCCTGAAACATTAACAATTCCAGCAACAAAAGATAAAATAATCGCAATTCGAAGATTGTGTTGTAAAGTTCTACTTTTTCCTTGATGTCTAAACATTACAGCTTCATTTAGTGGGGTTCAAAAAAGTGATCACACTGATGTTAGTCAGAAGTAATGACTGCTATCAAATTATAAAAACGAGTTCAGTTTGCGTAAGCGAAGTTAGGTGTTTAAAAACTGTAACGTCAATAGAATAGTTATTTTAAAAATTCTACGAGTTGCTTTACAGCTAAGCCTCTGTGGCCTATCTTGTTTTTTTGTTCTAAAGTAATTTCAGCAAACGTTTTATCTAAACCATCAGCTTTAAAAATCGGGTCGTAGCCAAAACCACCTTCACCATGTTTTTCTGTTGTAATACTGCCTTTGCATATGCCTGTAAAAGTGTGAAGTTTTCCATTAAGGTGTAATGCAATTACGGTTTTAAATTGGGCATTTCTGTTGGGTTTACTTTTTAGTTCTGTCAGCAATTTGTTGGTGTTATCTTCAGCATTTCGTTGTGGACCCGCGTATCGTGCAGAGTACACGCCTGGTTCTCCGTTTAAAGCGTCGACTTCTAAGCCTGTATCATCAGCAAAGCAATCGTAACCATAATGCTTTTTTAAGTATTCTGCTTTTTGTATCGCATTACCTTCAATGGTAGGCTGGGTTTCAGGAATGTCTTCATTACAAGTAATATCTTTTAAACTTAAAAGTTTAATATGTTCTGGTAACATCGATTGTACTTCTTTTAGTTTGTTTAAGTTATTAGTTGCGAAAACAAGTTGCATATTTTGAGCTTATTTAGTTTAATTTTACTTTTGTAAAAATAGCAATCTATTTTAGTATCATTTATCAAAACAAACATTTTAATCTAATAACAATGCTGAAACCTATTATGCTTTTCGTTTTTTGTTTGAGTTGCTTAAGTCTTAGTGCTCAAGATTTGGATGATTTAGATTCGCTATTGGTCGATAGAGATATTGAAAATTATTCTCTGCGTGTATTTTCTAATTTTAAAGTTAATAAGTTCAGTATTTCCGATGATGATTCTAAAGCTAAATTTGTGCCTAATAATAGATATGGTCTCGGGTTAGGTTTTGCTACTAAAAAAATTATACTAGACATTGCTATTAACATTAAAAACCCAAATAAAGAAAAGACTTCTAGATTCGATTTACAAGCCACAACCATCTTAAAGGATAAAAATTATGTAAAAATTTTTACGCAAGTGTATAGGGGGTTTAATGCTAAAAATAACTTTGATGAACCTACCGTATTTAGAGACGATATTAGATCTGTAAGTGTTGGGCTGAATTATATGTACACTTTAGACAATATAGAGTTTTCATATTCCCAATTAAAGGCGGGCTTGTCTAATAAGAATTCCGATAATATATTCATAACAGGAGGTGTGGGCGTCTTCGGTAGTTTTGATTATTTTTCTGCAAAGCCTAGTATATTATCTGAAACCACGAGTCCTTATTTTAATGAGGAAGGCGATATTAAAAGATACCAAGGCTTGTCTTTCGGTGTTTTAGCCGGCATCATCTCTTATTTTCAACTGCCAGAAAATATCACAGCAACGGTTAACGTTATGCCAGGAATAGGTTTGGTAAATAAAAAAGTGACCTTACAAGATGGAGGCTACAAACCAAGTAATCCAATGCTCTATAAGTTAGATTTTCTCATTGGTTTAAATTATAATTTAAAACAGTTTTATGTCAGTGTAAGCTATAATAATAGTCTGTATAGTACCGATTTGGATTATGGTAATAACTATCTTCTAAATCTTACAAAAGCAAAATTAGCTATTGGTTATAAGTTTAATAAAAAGAGTAAGTGATTCTATTGATTAATGAAATTTCATCAACCTTGTGAAAAGGCCTTCTTTATTAAATGAATTTATAATTTTATCAATTAATTATGATATTTATCAGTGATTAGACTGACTAAATCTTGTATCTTAGTGAAAAGAATAACTCATTAAAACAAGATAGATTATGACGGTAAATTTTCAATATGTAGACATTGATGTAAGTGACACACTTTCAGACCTAACAACAGAAAAATTAGAAAAATTAGCTAATAAATTCGAATTTCTTATTTCGGCTCAAGTATATTTTAAGCATAATGATAACGATCATGATGCAGGTAAAATTTGTAACATTGAATTAAGCTTACCAGGACCACGTATTTTTGCAACGTCTAACGAGAAGAATTATGAAATGGCTATGAATGAAACGATTAACGATTTAACAAGACAACTAAAAAAACGAAAAG
Source organism: Winogradskyella pacifica (assembly GCF_003386275.1). NCBI lineage: Bacteria > Pseudomonadati > Bacteroidota > Flavobacteriia > Flavobacteriales > Flavobacteriaceae > Winogradskyella > Winogradskyella pacifica. The sequence goes on from NZ_QREI01000003.1 coordinate 318,088, forward strand.
AAGTTTATAAAACACATTAGTCATAAGCTTTCAGTTGGAGGCACAGTTTTTATACACTAAATTATGGTGATTCGTTAGAACTGAAAGTAGAATAGTATAAATCTCAGGTTAATTATAAATCTGAGATTTTTTTTGTTTTTTAAAGTAAAAGTAAGCTTTGAAACTGCACAATGTGCCTGAATACTTATTTATGGTGATAAGGTTCATTTCTAAGAATTGTAAACCCTCGGTACAGTTGTTCTATAAAAAACAAACGTACCATTTGATGTGAAAATGTCATTTTTGATAATCCTAATTTTCCATTGGCTCTATTGTAAACTGCATCCGAAAAACCATAAGGACCTCCAATTACGAAGATTAAAGTTTTAATACCAGAATTCATGTGTTTTTGTAAATAACCAGAAAAGGCTTCAGAATCCATTTGTTTTCCGTTTTCATCGAGTAGAATAAGTACATCAGAAGTTTGTGTTTTAGCTAAAATAAGCTCTCCTTCCTTTTCTTTTTGCTGGGCTTCAGATAAGTTTTTCACCTTTTTTAAATCCGGAATTACTTCAAATTCAAACTTAATATAAAAACTAAGGCGTTTAGAGTAATCTGAAATTAATGCAATGAGGTTCTTATTGTCGGTTTTGCCTATCGCAATGAGTTTTATATTCATAATTCAAATTTACGATTTACAATTTAGGATTTTAGATTTTTTTCCAATTTGTAATTCATAATTCTAAAATCGGATATCGTTAATCAATTTCCTATTTTTACACTAAATATGTATTCAGATGATTTCAAAAGCACAGTTCGATAAAGAAATAGAATTAATAATTTCTAATGCCATTAGAGAAGATGTCGGTGATGGGGACCATAGTTCTTTGGCGTGTATTCCTGCTTCGGCTCAAGGAAAAGCAAAATTATTGGTAAAAGATAAAGGTATCATCGCCGGTGTAGAGTTTGCAAAATTGGTGTTCGCTTATGTGGATGCTAATATGAAAGTTGAAACCTTAATAGAAGATGGTCAAAAAGTGAAGCATGGCGATATCGTTTTTTATGTCGAAGGAGCTTCGCAATCTATTCTTAAAGCAGAACGGTTAGTATTAAATGCTATGCAACGTATGAGTGCAATTGCCACTAAAACGAGAGAATTTGTAGATTTATTAGAAGGTACAGGAACAAAAATTTTGGACACACGAAAAACCACTCCAGGTATTAGAGCTTTAGAAAAATGGGCTGTAAAAATTGGAGGTGGAGAGAATCACAGATTTGCCTTATACGATATGATAATGCTAAAAGATAATCATATTGATTTTGCTGGTGGAGTTTCAAAAGCTATTAATTTAACAAAACAGTATTTAAAAGATACCAATCGCGATTTGAAAATTATTGTTGAAGCCAGAAATCTCGAAGAAATCAAAGAAATTTTAGACTGTGGAGGGGTTTACAGAATTCTTATCGATAATTTTAATTATGAAGATACGCGTAAAGCCGTAAAGCTTATTGGTGACCAATGCTTAACGGAGTCTTCAGGAGGCATTAACGAACATACACTTAGAAAATATGCGGAATGTGGTGTCGATTTTATTTCGTCTGGTGCTTTAACACATTCGGTACATAATAAAGATTTAAGCTTAAAAGCAGTATAATTTAGTTTGTAGTTAGTACAATTAATTGGAGATAATAAAGATGAGCTAAAGGCTAACAGCCAACAGCTAAAAGCTAAACAATGACTAAACCAATAGAAGATAAATTAAATAAGATTCCGGTAGTAAACTTACTTGTGCGTTTTTTTAAGCAAATTAAGTTACCAGGATTTGAGGGTTTGTCTGTGTACGATTTGCTAGAGCTTTATATCATGGGAATTGTAAATGGGGCTCTAACCACAAGAGCAAGTGCTATTGCATTTAGTTTCTTTACCGCTATTTTTCCGTTTTTGCTTTTTGTGATTATTGTGATTCCGTATATTCCTATAGTTGGTTTTAGAGCTGATTTCTTAGATTTTTTAAATTCAATTTTACCGCCTCAAACTTCAGAATTTTTAATAGACAGTATTTTTAAAGATATGAGCAGTAATACAAGTGGGGGCTTAATTTCTACCGTGTTTTTGTTGTCAATGTTTTTAATGGCAAATGGTGTTAATGCTGTTTTTTCGGGATTTGAAACCTCATATCATAAACAACTGTATCGTAATGTTTTTAAGCAATATATGTTTGCACTTGGTGTGGCTTTAATACTTGTATTTCTTCTATTACTAACCGTAGCTGTATTTGGGTATTTTCAGATTTATATCATTCAACCTTTATATGAAGGTTTTAGTGGTCATGCGTTTTCAGAAGATGACCAGGGATTGGGTTGGATTATTTTTGCAAAGTATTTATTCTTCGTTATAATGACTTATTTAGCAACAGCTACATTGTATTATTTTGGAACTAAAGAAGGAAAAGCATCCAAGTTCTTTTCCGTTGGGGCATTACTTACCACGTTGCTAATAATGTTAACGTCTTTTTTATTCGGTATTTATATTGACAATTTTTCGCAATACAATGAGCTTTATGGTTCTATAGGAGCGTTATTGATTTTGTTACTTTACCTATGGTTAAATTCTAATATTATACTTTTAGGTTATGAACTCAATGCATCACTTCAGTTTTTAAGGAAGAACCCAAGAGCTAGAAAAGAAATTAAACAAAAAGATGTTGAAGAGTTAATTAAGTAAAATGCATCTTTACATCTTATGGAATTTTGCACGTTTTTTTAAAACCATCTCTAATCGCGATGGTTTTTTAAATTAAACCAATTACATTTGAACTACAAACTTCTAAAACAATAACTATGATTAAAAACACTCTAGCATTTTTTATTTTGTTCACCGTGTTTTTTAATTTGCCAGCTCAGAATATTTTAGGGAAGTGGAAAACCATAGATGATAATACAGGTGACGCGAAATCTATAGTTGAAATTTATGAAGAAGACGGTAAAATATATGGTAAAATCATAGCTGTAACTAATCCAGATGTTGAATCTAGAACTTGTAATGACTGTAGCGGTGCTCACAAAGATCAACCAATTGTTGGGTTGGTTTTTATAGAAGGTTTAACCAAGAACGGAAAGGTTTATGACGGAGGCACCATACTCAATCCTGAAAATGGTACCACTTATAGATGTCGTCTTAAGCTTGAGGATGATCCAGACACCCTTCAGGTAAGAGGTTATCTGGCCTTTTTCTACAGAACGCAATATTGGAAACGCGTAAAATAATGCTACATTTTATAGACGTCATATTGCCAATTCCGCTTCAAAAAGCGTTTACCTATCATATTACAGAAGCAGAATCTGAGTTTTTATCACCAGGAATGCGTGTTTCTGTACCTTTTGGTAAAAGTAAGATTTACACAGCATTAGTGTATAGTATTCACCAAAATCCACCAACAGCTTACGATGCCAAAACCATTCATCAGATTATGGATGATGCGCCTGTTATAACAGAAACGCAATTAAAGCATTGGAAATGGATCTCTAGTTATTACATGTGTAGTTTAGGCGAGGTGATGCGAGCTGCTATGCCAAATGCATTTTTATTAGAAAGTGAGACAGTCATTTCTAGAAATGAGAAAGTGACTATTGAAGCGTCTGATTTAAAAGACGAAGAATATTTGATTTATGAAGCCTTACAGCATCAATCCTCATTAAAGATAAATGATGTCGTTTCTATATTAGATAAAAAGCGTGTACTGCCTATTATCAATAGCTTAGTAGAAAAAGGTGTTTTGAATTTACAGGAAGAAATGTACGAAAAGTACACTCCGAAATTAGTACGTTATGTAAAGTTGCATCACAATCATAAATCACAAGAAAAATTACAACTATTACTCGAAGAATTGAGTCGTGCTCCAAAGCAGCGCGAAGTGGTACTGACATTATTCACCATGGAAGCATCGCTGAAGCAACCTATTAAAGTGTCAGATTTAACAGAGCGCAGCGGTGCATCTAATTCGATAGTTAAAACCTTAATTGATAAAAATGTATTAGAGGAATATCACATTCAAGTCGACCGTGTTCAGTTTGATGGAGATGGAGATTCGGAAGCCAAACGGTTGAGTGAAGCGCAACAGAATGCTTATAATGAAGTTGAGGCTATCTTTAAAGAAAAATCAGTTGCCTTATTACATGGAGTGACGTCTTCAGGTAAAACTGAAATTTATGTACAACTCATTCAAGATCAATTAGACTTAGGAAAGCAAGTATTGTATTTATTACCTGAGATTGCGTTAACAACGCAGTTGGTAAATAGACTTCAAGATTATTTTGGAGATAAAGTTGCTGTTTTTCATTCTAGATATTCAGGAAATGAAAGGGTAGAGGTTTGGCAAAATATGTTAGCTAATTCTGAAAAAGCCCAAGTTGTTATTGGTGCGCGTTCCTCATTGCTATTGCCATTTCGTAATTTAGGGTTGATCATTGTAGATGAAGAACATGAGTCATCTTATAAGCAATTCGATCCTGCGCCTCGCTATCACGCAAGAGATGCAGCAATCGTATTAGCAAACATATTTAAAGCAAAAACACTCTTAGGATCTGCGACTCCAAGTTTAGAAAGCTATTTTAATGCGAGCCAAGGTAAGTATGGTTTGGTGGAATTAAATACACGTTACAACAATGTGTTAATGCCAGATATCGAACTGGTAGATTTAGCTGATAAGTACAAGCGTAAACGCATGAAAGGGCATTTTAGCGATAGGATGATCCAAGAAATGACTGAAACGCTAGAAGAAGGTTTTCAGATTATACTGTTTCAAAATAGACGTGGTTTTTCTCCGATCATAGAATGTACTAGTTGCGGGACATCTCCTCAATGTCCTAATTGTGATGTGAGTTTAACGTATCACCAATATCGCGATCAATTGCGCTGTCATTATTGTGGGTATAACTCAGTCATGCTAAAAAGTTGTCAGGGTTGTGGTAATGCGACTTTAGATACTAAAGGTTTTGGTACAGAGCAAATAGAACAAGAGGTCAAAGTTTTATTTCCGGATAAGAAAGTGGCACGTATGGATTTAGATACGACACGAGGAAAATACGGTTTTGAGAAAATAATAAATAGTTTTGAGCAGCGAGAGGTTGATATTTTAGTAGGAACACAAATGTTAACCAAAGGTCTCGATTTTAGATTTGTAAAGTTAGTAGGCATCATGAATGCTGACAACTTACTTAACTTCCCCGATTTTAGAGCGCATGAGCGTAGTTACCAACTCATGGCGCAGGTGTCTGGTAGAGCAGGTCGTACAGATTTGCGAGGAAAAGTGTTGATTCAAACCTACAATCCACATCATAATATTTTACAACAAGTCTCTACAAATGCTTATAAGGAAATGTTTACAGAGCAGATGAATGAGCGCTATAATTTTAAATATCCGCCTATCTTTAGGTTGATTAAAATTACGTTTAAGCATAAAGATTATGATCGTGTGAATTTGGCTGCAGATTGGTATGCTAAATCATTAAAACAATTATTTAAGCATAATGTTTTGGGTCCAGAATTCCCGCCAGTATCAAGAATTCGAAATTTATATCATAAAAATATTTTGGTAAAAATCCCTCAGAATCAATCTTTAGGGAAAACAAAAGAGGCGATAAGGAAAATAGATAACAGTTTTAATGCTGTAAAGGATTTTAGGCCTGTGAGAGTGGTTATTAATGTAGATAATTACTAATACCTAGCAGATTTAGAACTAGTAAGTAATCAATTTTATAATGATTTTTATGGCTCTCAGGCAATATTGTTCCTTTGAGGGGGACTTTAGGGCTGTTAAAATCCAATAATTTGTTAACCATAAATTTTTAAATAAAAAAAAATCCTAAGCAAGTGCTCAGGATTTTTTAAAATTATAATGTAATGCTTTTAATGTTAATGTAATGTTCTACATATTATTTAAAGCATCTACTAATTGGGTCTTTTTATTTCGACTCAATGGAATCTCATACGCGCCGACTTCAACATTTTTACTGTTAAATCGGTCAATTTTATCGAGATTCACAATATAAGATTTATGAATTCTTAAAAATTTACCTTCGGGCAATTCGCTTTCAAACGCTTTCATTGTCGATAAAACAACTAAGCTGTTTTCTTCTGTTACTACTTTAACGTAATCACCAAGGGCTTCAATCCATTTAATATCCTTAATATAAACTTTACGTTTCTTAAGATTACTTTTTACGAAGATATGCTCGCCATCAGTTTCATTAAAGTCTAATTTTAATTTGTGTTGCTCAATAGCTTTTTCTACGGCAACATTAAAACGTTCTTTTGTGATTGGTTTCTGAAGATAATCGGTGGCATCGTAATTAAATGCTTTAAAAGCATACTCGGTTTTTCCGGTAACAAAAATAATTTGGGGTTTGTTGTTGAGCACATCTAGCAACTCAAAACCGTTCAATACCGGCATCTCTATATCTAAGAAGATAAGATCAACTTTATGGGTATTAAGACCGTTTTTTGTTTCTAACGCACTGCTGTACTCTGCAATAAGGTTAAGCGAAGAATGATTCTCGATTAACTTTACTATAGAGAGGCGCTGAATCGCAGAATCATCAACAACTACACAGTTTAAAGTCATAACATTATTAATTTTAGGTTAAGATATCGACAATAGTACGATAAATTCGGTTAAAAAACAAATAATGCCGACAAACCGTAGTATTTAACACTATTTATATGCCGTAAAATCCTTTTAAATTTTACAGTCAAAAACGTTGTCAAATATAGAAATTATATGTATTTTTGCAGCCGTTTTAACAATAAACAAAATTATTTATTATGAATCATTATGAAACTGTTTTCATCTTAAATCCCGTTTTATCTGAAGACCAGATAAAGGAGACAGTAAAGAAATATGAGGATTTCCTCGTTTCTAAAGGAGCTAAGATGGTATCAAAAGAAGATTGGGGACTAAAAAAATTAGCCTACCCAATTCAAAACAAAAAAAGTGGTTTTTACCATTTGTTTGAGTACACTGTTGCTGGAGAAGCAATTGAGCCTTTAGAGGTGGAATTTAGACGTGATGAGCGTTTTATGCGTTACTTAACTGTGAAATTAGACAAACATGCTATTTCATGGGCTGAGAGAAGAAGAGAAAAACTGAAAGTTAAAGCAAAAGCAAAAGCGTAATTATGTCATCAATAGAACAACAAGCAAAAGGAAAAAAAGACGGCGAAATTAGATATTTAACTCCGTTAAATATTGAGACGTCTAAGACAAAGAAATATTGTCGTTTCAAGAAGTCTGGAATCAAGTATGTAGATTATAAAGATGCAGATTGGTTACTAGGTTTTGTAAACGAGCAAGGTAAATTATTACCAAGACGTTTAACAGGAACGTCTTTAAAGTATCAAAGAAAAGTATCTGTGGCAGTAAAAAGAGCTAGACATTTAGCGCTTATGCCATATGTTGCTGATTTATTAAAATAAAATATCATAACACGATGGAACTTATATTAAAACAAGACGTTGAAAATTTAGGATTTAAAGACGATATTGTATCTGTTAAGAACGGTTATGGTAGAAACTTTTTAATTCCTCAAGGACAAGCTGTAATGGCGACTTCTTCTGCTAAGAAAGTATTAGCAGAAACTTTAAAGCAAAGAGCTTACAAAGAAAAAACTATTATTGCTGAAGCGGAAAAAACTGCTGATGCTATTAAAGGTTTAGATATTAAAATTACAGCTAAAGCTGGAACTGGTGCAACTGCTGGAGATAAATTATTTGGTTCTATAACCACTATGGATTTAGCTGCTGCATTTAAAAATGCTGGTCACGATGTTGATAAGAAATTTATTTCTATCAATGGTGGTAACATTAAGCGTTTAGGTCAGTACGAAGCTGCAATTAGATTACACAGATCAGTAACTGTAGATTTAACTTTCGAAGTTATTGCTGACGCATAATCTCTTTATTACAATTTTAAAAAACCGTTTAGTTTACTAAGCGGTTTTTTTATAGTTTTTTTTCAGAAAACGATCAGTTCTTTAATCAAGCAGTTTTTTAAACGGTTTAAACATGAAATACTTTCTATTAATTTTTGCCTTTTGCACTTTAATTAGTTGCAAACAATCTACAGAATCGACCAAAAGTTCAGAGGTACAACCTTCTAAGCTTATAGCGCTTTTTAAAGCTTCTAATTCTGGTTATCCAAATATTAGTGTGCATCGCGGGGGTAAAGGGCTTGTAAACTATCCTGAAAACGGTTTAGAGACTCTAAAATATGTTAACGATAGTATTGTGGCAGTTTATGAAGTTGATGTCGCACAAACTAAAGATGGGCATTTGGTTTTACTTCACGATAAAACGATTGATAGAACCACCACAGGAAGTGGAAACGTTGATGAATTAACATACGATGAATTGAAGCAATTTAATTTAGTCGATGATTATGGTAATGAAACCACGTTTAAGATTCCTTTGTTTTCAGACGTATTAGACTGGTGTGTAAAACATAATGTGATACTTACTGTAGATATCAAAAAAACGGTGAGTCAAAAAGTCGTTATAGACGCTATTAAAGCGGCTAAGGCAGAAGATCATAGTATCATTATAACGTACGATGTAGAACAAGCGGTCTCCGCATATCAATTAGCGCCACAATTATTACTATCTGTTTCAGCTAGAAATAATGATGAATTTGAACGTTTATTGGATGCCAAAATACCAACGGAAAACATGTTAGCTTTTACCGGAACACGTTTGTCTGAAGATGCCTTTTTTAAAAGATTACACGATAATAACATTGTTTGCATGTTAGGTACGTTAGGAAACTTAGATAAAAGTGCAGCAGCCAAAGGCGATGAATTATATCGTCAATGGAAAGAAAAAGGAGTCGATATTATAGCAACCGATAGACCTTTTGAAGCTTCTAAAGCTATAAATTAATTTTTTAAAAGAATTTACTGAAGATGAAACGTTAAGTTATCAACTTCTAAATTGAGAAATAGCTCACAGTACTTGATTATAAAAACAGTAATTATTTAAACACATGAAATATTCAAGATTAACCAAAGAACAATTTGAAGAATTACACCAAGAATTCATCAACTTTTTAGCAACACAATCTATTACAGGTGATGAGTGGGAAGATATTAAAAAGAATAAACCAGAAGCTGCAGAACAAGAATTAGATGTGTTTAGCGATTTAGTTTGGCTTGGGGTTTTAACAAAAGTAAAATATCTAGAACATATTTCGCCAAACCAAATTCATCTTTTTGAATGTAATGAAAAAAGCATGCGTTTAATTGCTTTAAGAATTGAAAATGAACATGTAGATTTTACAACAAAAGAAGGATTTAATTGGTTGAGAGATAATTTACTATCAGATTCTGTTGAGTTTTTTAATGCAAAAAAAGACTATTCAGAAGATAAGTATTTAGATATATTCAAAATGATTCAATCTGGTGCGAGTATTACAAAAGGAGAATTATTCAATTATTTTTCTAAATTAGTTAAAGGTTAGATTCCTTAGAAAAAAAACGACACTCGTTTCGTCACTTCGAGTGATTTATGAGGAGCGAGCAAATTGTATCGAGAAGCTTTGTTTAGATAATTCGACTTTAAAAAGCTTCTCGATATAAAATTGCGGAAAGAGCAGTGTCGCTCTAACTGATACTTAGTTGTAAATAGAATTTAAGTTACTGATGTTATTTGAAATTTCTGTCTTCGCAGGAATGTATTACTCATAACGTAAAGACTCAATAGGGTCTAATTTAGCTGCTTTCGTTGCAGGGTATAAGCCCGAAATAACAGCCACTATAAAGGCAATACTCGTTGCCCAAATCATCGCCACCCAAGGTGTTGAGAATTCAAGATCAAAACCATTAGCGACGGCTAAACCAATTAAGATTCCAAGAATAGTTCCTAACAGACCACCAAGCTGACCGATAATTATAGTTTCCATAAAAAACTGAAAGGCGATTGTTTTGCTTTTCGCACCAAGTGCTTTTCGCACCCCAATTTCACGTGTGCGCTCACTTACCGAAACTAACATTATATTCATAAGTGCAATCGTAGATCCAAAAATGGTGATAATACTAATAATCCAAGCAGCTACATACAGTGCCGCTGTATTTTGTGCCACCTGATTCAATAAATCTTCACTGCGTTCAATACCAAAATCATTTTTTTCAATAGGGTTAAGACCTCTAATATTTCGAAATGTTAATATGGCATCATCTTGCGCAGCTTCAAGCATCTCAGACTTATCAACTTTAACACTTAGACTGTAATTAATATTGGGATTCGTAAAAATAGAACGCGCTTTCTGAAGCGGCATAAATACTCGTAAATCTTGATTATTACCAAACGTGGCTCCTTTTTCTTTTAGGACACCAACCACTTTAAATTTAGAACCTCTAATACTTATAGTTTTTCCAACAGGGTTTTCAACAGGAAATAAAGATTTTTGCAAATCGCTACCAATAACACAAACAGCATTACTGTTTTGAATATCAAATACATTTAACGAACGACCATTTTCAACCTCTAAACCAGAGTTTTCGAGATAAAATTCATTGGCCCCTAATACAGCGACTTCTGGATCTGTTTTTTTATTCTCGTATTTTACTTCAGCAGCAGAAGTTCCATAGAATGATACGGCCACTTTTGTGAAGGGAAAGTTGTAATTATCTTCAAAATCTTTAACATCACGATAATCAATTACAGGATTTATTTTTTGACGCTCTCTACTGCTTTGGCGCTGTGCCGTAAATTCATAACGTTGAAAATTAAAGGTATTAGAACCCATAGAAGAGAAATTACTGGCAATAGTATTCTCTAAGGCAGATACTCCACTTAAAATCCCCACCAAAGCCATAATACCAATTGCAATAATTAAAACCGTAAGAATGGTTCGGAGCAGTTGACTTTTTATAGAATCGAAAGCAATTCTAATATTCTCTTTAGCTAATGAAAACATAGTTTTTTGGCGCGTTAGTTGGGTTGTTTAATCGATAAGACGACTTAAACAGCATAAAGTTACTATAAAAATGAATTATCTTAGTAAGACCTCTAAAAATTATAATATTTTTGTGACATCGGAGTCGGATTTTAAAATTCAAACTACTGTCACATTGAGCGCAGTCGAAATGCTTTGGAACTAAGAATTTTCAAAGGTAATTGATGTGTGTAATTAAATAAAGTTTCACTAAAAGAGATTCCTGCTTTCGCAGGACATATTATGGCACAAAAACCAAGCATCCCAAAAGGTACAAGAGATTTTAACGCAGAGGAAGTTGCAAAGCGTTCTTATATCATGGAAACGATAAAAGAACAGTTTCAAATTTTTGGATTTCAACCGATAGAAACTCCAAGTTTTGAAAACTCAGAAACCTTAATGGGAAAATATGGTGATGAAGGTGATCGCTTGATTTTTAAAATTTTGAATAGTGGAGAGTTTTTGAAGAAAATTTCAGACGACGATTATAATCAAAAATCGGAAAGTTTAATCACACCAAAAATATCTGAAAAAGCCCTTCGTTACGACCTCACAGTGCCGTTCGCAAGATACGTCGTGCAACATCAAAATGACATCGAATTCCCTTTTAAACGCTATCAAATACAACCGGTTTGGCGTGCAGACCGTCCACAAAAAGGACGTTTTAGAGAATTTTTTCAATGTGATGCCGATGTGGTAGGTTCTAAATCGTTGTTTCAAGAAGTGGAATTTGTACAGTTGTATGATGCGGTATTTTCGGCTTTAAAATTAGAAGGTGTTACTATTAAAATCAACAACCGTAAAATCTTATCTGGTATTGCTGAAGTGATTGGGGCACAAGATAAACTCATCGATTTTACCGTGGCTTTAGATAAGTTAGATAAAATAGGAGAGGAGAAAGTAAAGGAAGAAATGCGAGGTAAAGGTATTTCGGAAGATGGTATTACGAAGCTTCAACCTTTATTCACCTTAAAAGGAGATTTCGGTAACCAGATTGAAAGTTTAAAATCTATTTTAAGTACTTCTGAAATTGGACTAAAAGGAATTGAAGAACTCGAATTTATAAACACAGCCATTTCAAACTTAAAACTAAAAACAGCAACCTTACAATTAGATGTGACTTTAGCGAGAGGTTTAAATTATTACACAGGAGCTATTTTTGAAGTCTCTGCGCCAGAAGGTGTAAAAATGGGATCCATTGGAGGAGGTGGTCGTTACGACGATCTTACCGGAATCTTTGGTCTTAAAGATATGAGTGGAGTAGGGATTAGTTTTGGTTTAGATCGTATTTATTTGGTCTTAGAGGAATTGAATTTATTTCCATCAACCATAGCAGAATCTACAAAAGTACTCTTCATTAATTTTGGAGATAAAGAAGCGATGTTTAGCTTGGGAGCTGTAACCAAATTAAGACAAGCTCATATAAAAGCAGAACTGTTCCCAGATGCTGCGGTTTCTGGTAAGCAAATGAAAAAACAAATGAATTATGCGAACCGTCGTAACATTCCATTCGTTGTAATTATGGGTGAGGAAGAATTGAAGTCCGAGGTGTTTACATTAAAAAACATGGCTTCAGGTGAACAGCATAAAGTGGAATTTGGCGCGCTTTTAGACTTGTTAAAATAAAGAAAGCCTCAGCTTTTTACAAACTGAGACTTTCTAATCATCACTAACTAACTAAACTAATCAACTATAAATTTTTTGGTTGTTGTGAAGCCTGAAGTCGTTTGTAATTTAACGACATAGGTTCCAGTGCTTAAAATCTTTATATTGTATTCTGAATATTTTTGAGGTTCAACGGTATTGATATTGTAAACGGATTGTCCTAACATATTATAGACACCAATCATTTTTACATCGATTTGATTGGGATTAACGACGACAATTTTTTTAATTGCATTAGAATATAAAACATCAATAGGATTTATGGTATAATCATCAATACCTAATACATCATCTTGTGTGCCGAATGTAATTTCAAAACGATTGAGATAATCACCTTTGATTAAGAAAATATCGTAACTGCCTGTTCTTAAATCATGATAGATGCCTAATTCATTATCATGTAAATACACATTCATAGCATCAGGAACATTTTCTAAAGCATCAATCAGTATAGAATTGATACCATCTGTTTTTGTTTTTATACCTAAAGGATAAGTTGCGGAAATGCCAGACTCATTACTGGCTTGGATAATGTAGGCTTCATCATTAATAAGCCAAAACATATCATCAATTTGTGTTTCGTTAATTTCCCCATCATAAGCCCAATCTACGCCTGATGATGCATTTTCGTCTATCGTTAATAATAACTGACGACGAATTGTATTTACAGAATTGAAACCTATTCTAAATTTCATACGTTGATCTTCAGTTTGGATGGTTTCGTTGGTTTCTGTAGTCGAAGAATTAGAATTCCTCATAAATATAGATGCGTTTCCTTCCTTTTTAAAAGTACGTTGGCCGTTATTAAAATTAATTGTTCCGGTGTTTTGTCCGATCACAAAAAAGCCTTGTCCAACAGGAATATGGCGTTGTGGTGCTTTGGTTGGTTCTCCATCAGATTCTAAAGTAGAAAGATTACTTCCTTTATAAGCTGCAGCAACAGAACCAGAAAAATTGTATGTGGCATAGCCTCCGTCGTAATCTTGCGCCGCATGCGTACCTCCACCCCAATGATTCCAAAAGTATAGCGTTCCACTAATTAATGGTGAGCCATCAGGTGTTGCATCTGGACCATTATCTTTAATAAATTGTAAGGCATCTATTGCCGAAGGATATGGATTACCCACTAAATAATCGCTATTGGAAAGTAATGGCAGATCAATATCCCCATTATTTGGTTTCCCCGAAAACACATAGTTTTGAGGTGACGAAACCGAACCTGTCCCTGGTCCCTTCATTGTAAAACCTTCGCCAGGCAAGATAGTGCCAGTACGTCTAATATGTTGCCATGCGGAATAGTTGTTGCTTGGCAGATTGGTATATTTCCAAATCCAGTAATCTGCAATTTTAATAGGATGCGTAGCTGCTCCGTTATATCCTGAAGACAAAAATTGAATATCTGCAGGGGCATTAGGATTTGTGCCATCTTTTAAAACATCCATAACTCTAAAGTTTTCAACTTCAGAATTTATACGTCTTACAGGAGATGACCAATAATTATAGGTGTAGGTATCAGCAGTTCCTTGTTGGTCGCGTTCAATTTTACCATTAGCAATAACCTCTAAATCACTTCCTAATGTTTGAATTAATTGTGATTCGCCTTCCAAATCTATAGTTCCGGTAAGACCTAAATGGTGCGTAATGGTTAAGCCATTTCCAAGGTAGAATTCTGTGTCGCCAGCAAGTGTTAATTCATTAGCGTCAACAAATAATCCAAGGAGAGTTCTGTTATTATTTTTTTGAGTTGGTAAATACGTATTATCCATGGTTAACCTATGAGAAGTTCTAACGATATTCCAATCTATGGTTTCTTCAGGATTAACGATAGATTTAGATCCAGGTACATTTTGGAGATGTCCATTAAGCCACGAAGTGTCAGCAAGCCAATCTCCATCTTGCTTTGATGTGTAAGGTAAAGGAGCTGTTTCTTTATCAACAGTTAAAAGATGTTTTAGGTAGCCGTTATTATTGTTTCCAGAAGCGTCAATAGTATTTTTATAAGTGAAATTAGACATTGGGTAATACGCCGCTAAATCTGACCAAGGAATTGTATTAATTTCATTTTTAGAAACTGAAATTGGTAACGCTTTCCCAATAACTTGTCCAGAATCATTAGTAATTTCCTGATTCATTATATAACGTAATTGGTCTTCAGTTAGAGATGTATTCCAAATTTGGACTTCATCGATATGACCTTTAAAATGTTGAATCGGTAATCTTTTTCCGGCAGCTGCAATATGAAACGATTCATTTGTGGCTGTAGGAGCCGTTTTTTCAGCAGTATTATCTAATACACCGTCAATGAATATTGAGACTTGTGAGCCATCATACGTAACAGCAATATGGTGCCATTTGTTATTTGGGATTGAAGTGAAAGATGTAAGTGATTGACTATGCTCATTTTTCCACTTTATATTGATTTTATTGGTATCGGTCAATGTTAAGTCATAACCTTCAGTAAATGCGATATCTCTTTTAGAAAGTATAGAAACATGACCAGTATTTGAGGTCTCAGACTTAATCCATGCAGAGATAGTAAAGCCAGAAGGATTTAAATCTAATGTGTTTTGCATATCGATATAACTATCTGTGCCGTTAAAGTATATGGCGCGTTCTTCTGCAATCTGAGGTGAAAAACCAAAGGTTATATAGGATGAGTTATTAAAGTTGTAATCGGTTTCTAAGTACCCATTGTCATCTAAGTTGAGAATTCTAAAATCGACATTAGATTCAAAGGTGTTCGAATTAGAAATAAGCATATAGTAACTACCCAAAGTACTTGCGTTATTTATCGCTTCTTGTGGTATTTTAATATTTAGCTTTGGAATGAGTTCACCTTGTTTTACAATTTTCCAAGTACGTTGTATAGCCGTATATGAGACATTGGTTGTAAGCTCTGAAGGTGTTTCAGAACTAAGATTAACGCTTACAGGCAAGGATCTTGGGTTTAAAGAAGCACCGTTATTTCCCCATATAAAAGAATTATGAATGGTACTCGCTAAATTATTAAAGCTTGTGGTGTTTGCAGTAAAATCGTCGGCTAAGCTAATGATAAGCATATCAGGGTAATTGCTGAAACGAGAAGTTCTTGTTGAAGAAGATAAAAATGTGTTTGTGTTTTTTAGATTTTGTATTGACGAGACGTTATAATTATAACCTTCTAATTGCGATAAATCGCTTTGATCAATAGTTTTAGAATTTAACTTTTTAGCCCCATCTAACTGCTGAGCATAACTAGAGATAACAACTAGTCCTAAAAGGTAAAAAAATGATGTAATTCTTTTCATTAGGTTTGGGGTGAATGAAATAATTATGGTGCGAATATAATATTATTTTTGGATTTTAATCCATAAAAGGTAAAAAAATCCGACGAAATGCGTTTTTATGAAGGATTAAAGCTTGAAATAGGAATGAGATCCATATCTTAATTTTATAATTACAACCTCTACATTGTGGGGAAATGAATGCGTCACATTAAAAAATTCTCTGAAGTTTTGTTTTTATAACCTCACTTTGGCAGATCAAATAAATATTAATTCGGGTGTTGTGAATCCTGTGTCTGTAGACCCACTGAGTAATACGGTAGACAATGTGTTTTTTGGGGATATTTCTGCGGGCTTTGTTTTTGAAAGAGAAGAATTTAATGGGTTAACTTATTGGTTTGGAGCTTCTGCTAAGCATCTCAATCGTCCTAATATTTCATTTGTAGATGGAGAAGAAGTGCCCTTAGATATTTTCTATTCCTTGCATGGTAATTTTAGATTTCCATTTATGAATGATTACAGCATCATGATGACCGCTAATTACATGCAACAAGGCGAATATAATCGTTTAGATATCGGGGCATTGTTTGTTGTTAATCAATTCCTTGTTGGTGTGACTGCAGCTACCAATCCGGCTAAAAATGATGAGAACAGTCACATTTTAACCTCTGTCAATGGGTTCTTTGGGTTAGAGTTTACAGAGTTTAGGTTCGGGTTGTCGTATGATATGAATACCTCTAAAATAGGAAGAACCAATGGAGTCTATGAGGTGTCAGTAACCTATTTATCACCATGTAGACGTTGTAAAACGAATTGTAGTCGAAAACGCTAAAACCACTTTAGACTAGTTAAACTTTCGTTTTTGAAACCATAAATCAGATAATGAAATATTAATGTTTAAGGTGTTTACATATTCTTGAATTAGAATACTATCTGTAGTCCCTTTTTTAGCTAGGGTATAAGAAACATTTAATAGCGATTGTTTACCAATAGGCAAACCAATACCAAAGGAAGCGGAATAGGTGTCAATATTGGTGTCATCGACTTTAAGGTAACCCGAATTGTAATTTAATCCCATTCTAAAATCCACACGTTTCCAAAATTTATAACTCGTTGGGTCTACAGCATAAGACGCTCCTAAGCCAAAAATATTTTGATCGGTATAATCTCCTATGGCATCAGACTGATTTGTAGCTCCCCAGAAATTTTTCTTATAATCAGCAGTTAATAGTAGATTCTTAAATTTTGTGCTATAACCAAAGCCTAGTTTTAAAGGGAGATAAAAACTATCAACGGATTCGTCTTCTGTTTCTTCCAATATACTGTACGCGGCATTTGAATATTTGCCAACAAGAACATCTTTTGTGCCTTTTAATACAGTAGGTAAATCTAAAGTCAAGC
The DNA here is from genome assembly GCF_003386275.1 of Winogradskyella pacifica. NCBI lineage: Bacteria > Pseudomonadati > Bacteroidota > Flavobacteriia > Flavobacteriales > Flavobacteriaceae > Winogradskyella > Winogradskyella pacifica. Next base: position 335,380 of record NZ_QREI01000003.1, read on the forward strand.
CAAAATTATGTCTGTCTAATAACTTGTATTGTAAACCGACCCCCAATTGCGCACCACTATAATAATTCGTTTCGTTAATTTCTAAATAACTGTTTGTGGTTACTATGGATTCATTTTCTTCTATTTTTCCAAATAAATACGATGCTTTTATACCTACATTAAAATTTTTGAAGACTGTTCTGGCATAATCTAATCGTAATTCACTTATACCACCATTACCGCCTATGTTCGTTGTAAATTGTTCTGAACTACCTTCAATATTATTCTCCAAACCAATTAAGGAGTACCCAACAGTAGTAGATGGTTTTAGAGTTAAACCAATACCGTAGTCGTTGTTATGATTAAAGGCTATTGAGATATTGGTAAAATTGTAGGTTGTTCTTTGTTCACTGACGTCGTCGCCCGTAAGATTATTGAATTCCGCAGCACCACCAAAATCAAAGGTGACTTCATTTTCTTTTAGAGTAGCAAAAGCAGCAGGATTATAGAGGTTAATACCATAGTTAGCATCTAAGGAAATACCAGTATTACCTAGTCCACTATTTCGACCTGTACCAGAATTACTTTCTACACCCAAACCAAAAAGCGAGTATGGTGAGCCCGTTAAGTTACTAGACTGAGAGTAACCTTGTAACCCAAACAGTAGTACGAAAAACATTAGGGATGGATATTTATTCATATAGTGCATAGGTTATAACTAATTTGGTATTAAAGCCAGATCGCTGACTGTCGTTAAAAATGGTTTTATTAATAGTAGAATTATAGTCTGTAGGAATTAAAATAAGGGCATCTTTAGTCACAGGACTCTCATTTAGTTTTTGATCTATAAAATCTATAACAGGTACTGTAAATACAATTTGATTAAATTCTGAATCTACATTAGTTGTAGTTGCGGTGACCACATCTACACTATTACTAATTTGACTAGCTAAATCATTATTTTGATCTATAGTATATAGTAACAATGTTTCGCTTAAAGGGTGAATATCAGAATGTGAGGCTGAATTCGGTTCTATATAAAGTGTGGCATCTAATATGGTGCCTTCTACACCTAAATTATATAACTCTTTAATTGTTGGAAATTCAATTCGAGTTACATACCCTGTGCCAGCTTGGTTGTAACTAATATTTCCACTTTCCGATGACGATAAATTGTATTCTTGGCCATCAATAGCTTCTAGAGGTAAGCCTGTAACATCACTTTCTATGTGATTATAATAGGTGTTAATCGACATGTCATAGGTGTATTCATCGGTTACTAACTCATCTGGAATGGTATAATAAAATCGAAGGTAACTAGTGCTAATGTCTGTTGAAAAGCCAATGACAGAAGCATTGTCATCTGTGCCAGGTTGTATGGTTAGTCCTTTTAATTGCTGGTATAAGGATTCTTGATCTGTAATATTGTTATCTCTAATAGCATTAAATAGGTTTTCACCAAAGCTGTAAGGTAGCGTTATAGAAATCGAATCTCTATTTGGAGTTGGGTAGTACGTTTTCTGGGCTAAAGGAGTTGTTTCGTAAGCCGTCTCTGTGGTGTTGTAGAAAAAGGTGTCATCAGAACTCATTTTGTCGGTGAGTTTATGAATATTAAGAGTGGCCACCTGCGTGGTGTCATTGTAATAGTAGGTGTCATACCCAAGCACTAAACCAACACTATCTAAAATAGCATCATTATCTAAGTAATAAGAAGAAGGACTAACCTGAATATAAGTTGAGGTATTTGCAATTCCCATATCATCATCCTGATATTTACCAACTAATAAGCGCTCGCTTGTTGAGGTTGTAATAGAATCAAATTTCATAGTCGATAGTTTTACAGAAAACGTATCAATAGATAACACCCTTATATTGGTACCTGTAAAGTCTTCACCTGCAACTAAGTTTTCATCTTCAGCGTCTGCAGAACAAGATATGATGACCATTAAAGTGATAATAACTGTCAGTAATTTTAGAAAGGATTTCAGCATTTGTTTTGTATAATTTCTACAAATCAACTACCCAATTGAGGTAATAAAAAGTCTAATATACCTATGGCATATATGTATCTACAAAAAGGGACATTTATACGATTAAAATTCATAATTGGTTTTGTAGATTAAAATTTGGGGTTTGTCTATAAAAAAAGAGTCTAGGTATATTTTGTAATTGTTGTAAAAGATTGTGGTAGTAAGTTAGCAGCCGATGAGAAAAAAGACATTACATTATTTAACCTTTAGCCTAGTCTCTATGGTGTCGTATGGGCAAAAAATGTTCACTACTACCCATGCAGGAGATGTAATGGCATTAGAGTATAGCAGTTATCTTAATTTGAACGACGTTCAATTAGATACGAAATCAGTAACTATAGATTTTACATCTGTATTAGATAAACCAACCATTGGTTTTGGTATGAGCTACACTAATAATAGTTTAGATTTTGTTGCGTACGATCGGTTTCACGATTATAGTGCATTTGAAGAATTACACAGTATAGAGCTATTTGCAAGGTATAAAAAAGCGCTACGTAATAATTGGGATGTAAATGTCACTGTAGCACCGTATGTGTCTTCAACATTTAATGAAGCCATTTCTAGCGACGATTTTATATTGAGTTATGCAGGAAGCTTTACAAAGACTTGGGATAAAGACGGACTTAAATCATCCTTAAAAATAGGTGCAGGTTACGGTTCATTGTTTGGTAAGCCAAATTTTTACCCTTTACTATCGTATTCTAAACATGTCAATGACAAATTGAGATACGAAATAGGAATGCCCGTAACAGGTGTGTTTTATAAACTAAACGAGCAGAATAGTTTTGATTTTAAAGCAGAACCCGAATCTATTTATGCTAATAATACTTCAGACTTTAGCATGACAAATAATGAGGTCGTTTATAATTCTGAACTAGAATTTAAAGCCTTGAAATTAGGATTGGGATATCAATTCCGTTTTGATGATAATTGGTCTACCCATTTTAATATGGGGTATTTATTAGCAAGTGAGCTGACGTTAAGTGAAAACGATAATACCATATATGATTTTGATTCTAAGGAATCATTATCCTTAAACATAGGAATTAGTTTTAATATAAATAAGAAGTAAAATGAGAAAAATGAATAACAAATCAGCCATAAGATTACTTTATTTCGGTGCCGTATTGGCGTTGTTTTCTAGTTGTAATAGTGATGACGATGATGATGACACTTTAGGAAACTGGGTAAAGAAATCGACATTTAATGAAGAGTCGAGAAGCAGCTCTACGGCTTTTACTATTGGCAATATTGGCTATATGGGAACCGGTTATGATGGTAGTGATTATTATAAAGATTTTTGGGCTTATAATATGGACACCAATTCTTGGCAACAATTATCAGACTTTCCTGGATTAGAAAGAAGTTCTGCAACATCTTTTGCTATCGGTAACGATGGTTACGTGGGTACAGGTTATAATGGTGATACTAATGATGAGCTGTCTGATTTTTATAAATATAATGTAGATACTAATAGCTGGACAACCATTGCCGATTTCGGTGGTTCAGCAAGATACGGTGCCGTTGGATTTGGATCTGATTCCTATGGTTATGTAGGTACAGGAAACGACGGAAGTGATAAAAAAGACTTCTGGAAATACAACCCAATTTCAGATTCGTGGGAGGAAGTATTTGGCTTTGGAGGAGACAAAAGAAAAGATGGTGTCACCTTTACAATTGGCAACGACGTCTATTTAGCAACAGGTGTCAGTAATGGAGTGTACGAGACTGATTTTTGGTCATTTAATCTAGATACTGAAGCCTGGACGCAACTTACAGATGTTGATGACGATGACGAGGACTATGTGTACCGATCCAATGCTGTAGCTTTTACAATGAATGGTAAAGGCTATGTGGCCTGTGGTGAATATTCCGGAAGTTTAAGCACGGTTTACGAATATACTCCATCGTCTGGAAGCTGGGTAGAAAAAACACCTTTTGAGTTGTTTGCAAGGCGTGATGCTATAGCGTTTAGTGATGGTGCCCGTGCCTTCGTAGCCCTAGGTAGAAACGGTACTTTGTATTTAGATGATAACATGGAGTTTTTCCCTAATGCAGAACAAGACGACGACGATAATTAAAATATAAAGGGAGATTAGATTGGTTGATGGGCTATTACTTTAGTGATTGAGAGTAATAGCCAACTTAGAGTCAGGAGAATGTTGATATCCTTCATTAATTCTGACTCTTTTTTTAATAATAAATGAGATGAAAAATAAGTATAACAGTAAAGCTGTATTTTTAGGCATTATAATTTTATGTGTAGCATTCTTTTATTTCCCACCCGGAAATGTTGAAAAGAATGCCGTAAATGAAACATCTTTTGCTTTACAGGTAATAGAACAAGATAACTTTTGGATCTATGAGGTGTATAATGACGATAATTTATTTATTCGTCAAGAATACATTCCTGCTGTAAAAGGACAACAAGGTTTTACATCTAAAGCAGATGCCGAAAAAATCGGAAATCTTGTAATGCGTAAGCTTATAGAAAATAAAATGCCTGTGGTTAGCATAAAAGATTTAGATGCTAATGCCATACATTTTAAGCGAATATAAAAGACTTTATTAAATAGTACATGCTAACTAAAAACATATCTTATAAAGAATTTATTGTACATATCCTTGTTTGGCTTTGTATTAGTATATTTCCTTTATTAACGGCTTATCTAAATTTAGGTAAAATTCCTCATGAGGTGTTTTTAAAACAATTAATGAACCCCATTTTGTTTTATGTTAACTACTTAGTTCTAGTACCCTATATTTTACTAAAACGCAAACTGTTCCTCTACATTGTAGTGTCTATTTTATTTTTGGCACTCTATAATTATGTGAGTGAAGTGTTAATTTCAAACCCAATAAGAGATGAGTTCAGAAATATGGGTATGCGTCCTAATAGACCAGAAGGGCCTTTTGGTATACGACATGCTATACCTTTAGTCTTTTCATTAACTATTTTTCTTTTAGGTGGTATTTTTAGTTTGGTCGTAGACTTTTATAAACGCGATCGGTTGTCTAAAGAATTAGAAAATGAACAAAAAGAGATTAAGTTACAGTTTTTAAGAAATCAATTAAATCCACACTTTTTATTCAATTCACTTAATAGTATTTATGCTTTAGTGAGAAGTAAATCTGATGATGCACCAGAAGCAGTAATAACATTATCAGAGTTAATGCGCTATATGCTTTATGAAGCAGGAAACGAACAGGTAACATTAGAGAAAGAAATAAATTACATTAAGAATTATATTGCGTTACAGCGGTTGCGACTCAGAAATACTGAAGCTGTTAAACTTAACATAAAAGGAGAGACAAGAAATTTAAAAATCTATTCTTTGTTATTAATTTCCTTTATCGAAAATGCTTTTAAGTACGGCACAGATTATAAAGGAAATACACATATAGATATAAAAATAGTCGTCGACAATAATAAATTAAGCTTAAACGTAGAAAATATAATAGGCTTATATAAACGCGACGATAAAAACTCTGGAGTCGGATTAGAGAACATAAAAAATCAACTTAATTATTTGTATAAAAACAATCATGAGTTGACCATAGAAGAAGACAATTCGTATTACAGAGTGCATCTAACCTTAAATTTAAATGACAATGAAGTGCATAATAATTGATGACGAGCCGTTGGCAATAGATGTCATCGCATCCTACTGTCAGGCTTTAGGAGCAGTAGAGGTGATTAGCACATTTACAAATGCCATTGAAGCTTTAGATTTTATAAATAATAACCGTATCGATTTGGTGTTTTCTGATATTGAAATGCCAAATATTTCGGGTATTGAACTGATACGATCTTTAGAAGGTAAAGTCCCTTACTTTATTTTTACAACTGCTTACCCAGAATATGCTTTAGAAGGTTTTGACCTCAATGCTGTGGACTACTTAATGAAGCCCATTCCGTTTCCCAGGTTTTTAAAAGCGGTAAACCGCGTTAAAGAGATGATGAAGCTAAATGAAGTGAGTACATCTGTCAATGTGTCTTCAGCAGGTGGTGAGGCTCCAACGCACGAAGATGATTTCATTTTTGTAAAATCGGAGTACGAAAACGTAAAAATAGACATTAAAGAGATTAAACATATTCAAGGTTTAAAAGACTATTTGAAGATTCATTCAGAAAACGCGAAACCTATTTTAACCTTAATGAGTTTCAAAGAGATGCAATCTAAGTTACCCGAAGCAATGTTTATAAGAGTGCATCGCTCGTACCTTGTTAATGTCAATAAAATCACCTCTATTCAAAAAAATAGAATTATAATTAAAGAAGAACGCATTCCAATAGGTGAAAGCTATAAATCCATGGTGTATAGTCGCTTAAATATCTAGTGTTTAATTCAAATCCCAAATTAAAGGTAGTATAAAATAGACAATTAATGTGATGAGTAAAATCGAAATCACATTCATCCAAATGCCTTTTTTAACCATATCTTCTATTTTTAAATAGCCCGATCCAAAAACCACCGCATTTGGAGGCGTGGCAACAGGAAGCATAAAAGCGCATGAAGCTGCTAAAGTTGCACTTACCAGTAAAATATAAGGATGCACATTTATAACGGCAGCTAAGGATACCAACACAGGCAATAGCATTGCTGTAGTCGCCATGTTAGATGTAATTTCAGTTAGAAAGTTAACCGAAGCAATTAAGACTAGTAGCAGAATAAAAAGAGAAACGCCAATTAAAGAGGTTAGTTGATTGCCAATCCAGATGGCTAAACCACTCGATTCAAAGCCATTGGCTAAAGCCATACCACCACCAAAAAGTAGCAAAATACCCCAAGGTAATTTTACAGCATCTTCCCAAGAGATTAAAGCCTCATTTCCTTTTTTATTAGGAATTAAAAACAAAATAACAGAGGCCATCATTGCAATAATAGTATCGTCAATTGCAGGTAACCATTGCGTTAATATAAACGATCTGCTAATCCATGCTATGGCTGTAATGGTAAAGACTATGAGAATCACTTTTTCCTCATAAGACGTTTTCCCTAAAGCATTCAGTTGATTTTCAATTTCTTTTCGACCACCAGGAAACTCTTTTTGTTCAAATTTAAAGGCGAATCGGGTTAAATAAAACCAACAAATAATCAGCAAAATAACACTTATAGGAAATCCAAACATAAACCATTGCGAAAATGTAATTTCGGTATTATAAGTACTTTCAACCACACCAGCTAAGACTAAATTTGGTGGTGTACCTATGAGTGTGGCCATACCGCCTATGGACGCACTATAGGCAATAGCCAGCATTAAGGCTTTTCCAAATATTAAATTCTCATTAGCTTTTGTTTTGGGGTTATCCTGTAGTTGTAAAACAATAGCGATACCAACAGGTAAAATCATTACTGCTGTGGCGGTATTAGAAATCCACATGGATAATAAGGCCGTCGCCACCATAAATCCAAGAATTATACGACTGACATTAGTCCCAACAATTTTAATGATGTTTAGGGCAATCCGTTTGTGTAAGTTCCATTTTTCAATGGCAATAGCGAGTATAAAACCTCCTAGAAATAGGAAGATGTACTTATGACCATAAGCCGCTGTAGTACTACTTAAAGATAGGCCACCAGATAAAGGAAACAATACAATAGGCAATAAAGCGGTGACAGGTATTGAGATCGCTTCAGTAATCCACCAAACGGCGATCCAAGCAGTAGAGGCTAGAATAGCATTTGCGGACTCTCCTAAGCCTTCAGGGTAACAAAAAAGCTTAATCAGTATAAATAATAATGGGCCTAAAACGAGACCAATCTTCTGTTTTGTTGATTTCATAACTTTTATAACGAATGGTTAGTAGTTTTTAAGGTACTAATTTTCCTATTTTTTATTGAATTTCTTTTATGGTGAAATTCTAGCTGTAAGGTATTGTATTATCCCGATATTTCAATTTAGGCGGTTAAATAAAAGATGTAATTTTTCCTACTTCTGAGAGTTAAGTAATTGAAATTCAGTTAAAAATAAATGATAACTTTTTAGTTTTAATTCGAGTAACTGATGTTTATACTGTTCCTTTGTAATCCCAAATCTACTAAAAATGAAACTATTTTACCTTACAGCCATGGCTGTGGCTTTTTGTTACACAACAAAAGCTCAAGACTTATCTAGTACTTTGCATGTAAGTGCTGGTACAACAGTTACTGTGTCATCGGGCACTAAAATTTCTACAGAAGAAGTAAACCTCAAATCCACATCAGATAGCTTTGCATGCTTATTTCTAAATGGGGATTTAGACGCCTCTACAGTAGTTAATTATGATCGTTATGTTAATGTTATTGGTATATCTGGTGAAAACGGAGGTAACGATTTAATTTCGTTACCAGTAAAAACAGTGGCAGATGCTACTTTTGCTGATTTTTTAACCTACACTGATGGACTAAATGCAAATCTAACGATTATACCCAACTCACCATCGCTTCCAACGTTATTTGCCTTTGGGCCTTATAACAACACTAATCAATCCTACACCAATTATAATTCAGTTACAGATGCTGGTGTTATACTTAAAAGAGGAGTAGGGTATAGAGCTGCTAGTTATAGCGGGCAGACCGTAAGATTTACGGGTACAGTATCTAAGGTGTCAGAAACTGTTGAGATATCTACAACTAATAATGCATGGAACTCAATAGGTAATCCCTACCCAACATTTATAGATTCTCAAGCTTTTCTATCTGCAAATTCTGCAGTATTAGATCCAAATGCAGTAGCGATCTATGCTTATAATAATGGTGCGGATACCGATATAGGAGCCGGAACCTTTGGAAACTTTACAATTATTAATGGACTAACGGAAACAGTTGTAAATATTGCACCAGGACAAGCATTCTTAGTTGCAAATGATCCTGCTGATCCAACAAACATAATAAGCTTCACTACGGCTATGAGAACTTATGAAGGAACGGATGATTTTATATTAGGTAGAGCGACCAATCAAAATCAAATGCTACGCCTTCAAGTTGAAAATGGTACGGATGATTTTGCAACAGAAATTTACTATAATGCTAATTCAACTTTGGGTTTAGATCCAGGATACGATGCAATACTTTATAATGGAGTTGGTTATAATTTATTAGTGTATTCTCATTTGGTAGAAAATAATCTTGGCAAAAATATGGCTATTCAAAGTCTTGGGTTTGACAATCAAAATGATGTTAGCATTCCTCTTGGACTAAAAGCAGCGCAAGGGCAGCAGATTACATTTAGTATTGAAGCATCTACATTGCCAAGTGAGATCGAAGTCTATTTAGAAGATACCCAAGCCAATACGTTTACCTTATTGAATACTAATACGTATTCAGTTACCACGAATACCGCTATTTCTGGTACAGGACGATTTTATCTAAGAGTTGAAAACAGTTCATTATCAACGATAGATCTAATTAGTGAAAGCCTACAAATCGTTGCAAGCGAGCAGACCCTTTTTATCAATGGAGCACTTTTGGCCGACACAGAAGTTTTAATTTACGATATTCAAGGACGATTAGTAATGTCTTCGCTCTTAAAGGAAGCGTCAGACAGAAACATAATTGATGCGGCAAGTTTAAGCCAAGGCATTTATGTCGTAAAGTTGAATAACGAAGAGCAACAGCAAATAAAGAAAGTGATTTTTAAATAAGTTTCAATTCACGGTTTTACACATTTTAGGTATAGCACTATTCACGCGATACAATTATAAGTTTGTAACACGGTAGTTTAATTATTTAAATTAAAAAAAGAACAAAATACATTCCTTTTAAGATCCCTTTCAATTGGTCCTGCACCATTAACTAGTACACAAAATTTTAATAAAATAGTCATCGTAAGGATGAATACGATTTAACTACCCCAAATATTTATTAACCTCACAACCCTAAATTTATGAGACATTTTAAAACATTACTTTTTAGTTTATTACTTACAGTTACCGGAGTAACCACTGCACAAGTAGGAATCGGTACAGAAGTACCAGATACTTCATCGCTTTTAGATTTACAATCAAATTCTCAAGGTTTGCTAGCACCACGAATGACAACCTTAGAACGCGAAGCAATTGTAAGTCCGGCAGAAAGCTTATTAGTTTTTGACACAGACTTAGATGCCTTTTATTATTATAATACCACAACGAGCACGTGGGTAGAATTAGCGAATAACAACGCTGTTAAACGAAACAATTACAAACTCATAAAATCTGCAGACGATTTAGCTGCAGAGTTAATTGCAGGTGGAGGCTCTAGTTATCAACTAGAAGAAAACACCTATTATGAAATCAACGGAACGATAACATTATCATCTCCTATTGATTTAAATAACGCCTACATTTCTGGTTTAGATGCTAATGAAGATGTGCTCTCTGCAACAGGAGTTGTTTTTAAAGGTAGTACAGGGGGAGGTGTTAGAAATGTAACGCTGAAAGGAACTAAAGCTTTTGAAATTACGGGGCCAGGTTTAGCAACCACTGCAACGCTTTTAGTTCAAAACGTAGTTATTGATGGTATGACCTCAAGTGTAGGAAGCGTTTCAGGATTAGGATTATATTTTGGAAATATCAATCAATTTATAAATAATACGAATGGAATTACGTTTTCTAATATTGGTAACTTGTTACTAAATACCCAAGCATGGTTAAGTAGCAATAATGGTACTTTTGAAACCTTTACAGGCAACTTCGGTTTAATAGAAAAAGTGAGTGGTTTTAGTACAGTAGACGGAGCAGATGTGGCAATGGACGTTAGTAGTGGTAGTCTTAGCGTAGGGACTGGAATTATAGAAGGTACCGTGTTTACAGGGACTACATCTAATCCTTCAGGTTATATTAACGGTTATACAACAGGGTCTTATTTAGATTTTAACTTTAACAATGATTGGTCCGTAAGTGCTCCCGGTATTCCAAGGGAAAGCGATGATGTAACTTCTGGTAACTTGTATTATGCTTCGTCTAGTATTAAATATGTTACTAATAATAATGCTTTTAAGCTACCTGTGAATACAGAAGCAATACGACTTTTTAGAACAGCAGAAGGTACTGGAGGTAATAGTGAAAACCGTATTATATATAAAGGGGAAACAAGACGTCCTTTAAACATCTTTGCTACTGCGTCACTTACTGCAACAGCAGGTACGCGATTAGCGTTCTCTATATATAAAAATGGAGTTGAAGTGATAGGAACCGAAGCTATAGTTGATGTGATTCAAACCGATTCTAGACAATCTGTAACGGTTATTGGAACAGTTAATGTAGTTAAAGATGATTATATTGAAATATATGTACAAAAAAAATCTGTAGATAATGAACAACTTTTAATTACCTCTTACAATTTAATAGTAAACTAAATTCATATCTAAATTATTATTTCAAGCCTTCGATAATTCACACCGAAGGCTTTTTGGTTTTTAAATTGTCCAACATAGAAACGTTTTTCTTTAGCAGATTACCACGACATATAATTAAGGACCACTAATTAATTATATGTTTTTTTTACAAGATTGGTAAAAGCTTTACGCACTATGTTCAGAAATTTTCTTAGTCCGTATTTTACCGCAAGTATATGACAATGTTAAATTAGTGCTAAATCTTTAGTTTTAGGTGGTTTATGTCTCAATTGGGGATCCAAAATTATATTTTACGTCGTATCTTTATAAACACCAAATTATATGTGCTATGAGACTACTACAGCTATTAAAAAAACAATTTTTTTCAACGAAATATAAGCCAACAAATCTGAAGAGATCATCTCAGGATGCTCAACCCAAAACGATGATTGAAAGAACGTTCACAAAAGACGACGATACCTTTATGTTTATATAAGTATAGAAACAACTGATAATTTTAGTATTTCTTAACGATGAGATTTTTTGTTATTATGGATACTAGGTTCTTTTGAAGCCTTTTCTACATGTATTGGATTTTAGAACTTTAAACCTTTGTAACTTGGATAATCTTTATTGTTCTCAAAAGCTATCTGCTTCTTTTTCTTCATTTACAGCACGCATAGAACGTTTGGCAGTTAAGCCATGTAAGAGAATAGAAATAAGAATCACTAAAGCAACAATAGAAAACAATTGATCTGTATTGGAAAATTCCCCGTGTTTTATAGCATAGGTTAAATAAAATACGGATCCAATGCCTTTAATCCCAAAAAAGGAAATTACCATTTTATGACGTTTATTCAATTTAGAACCATAGAGCGAAATGTATCCTAAAATGGGTCTTACGATTAAGACTAGACAAAGACTAAATAGTACAATCTCTATAGTGACAAAATTCATAATTCCTGCTATTATAGAACCGCCAAAAAACAACATCCAAAACACAATAAGAAACTTCTCAATGTTAGAGATAAAGCTTAAACTCGGATGACCAGCATGCTCAATATTTTTTTTCTGTTGATGATAGTGTGCAAATAATCCAGCAAAAAACACACTTAGAAAGCCATAAGCATTTAAAACTTCAGCCAACCCATATGAGATAAGTGTAAGCGACAGCGCTACAAATGCTAAATGGATTTTATGGGTGTTTCCTTCGGAAAGTCGTGTTGTAAAATAACTATAAAGGAAACCAATAACCATTCCTATTATAACTCCTACCACAATCTTGAAAAGCACATAGTATGAGAGCCACTCTAACCAGACTTCAGAATTCAGTCCATCACTTTTAGACCATAATATAGCGAGATATATAAATGGAAATGCTAAGCCATCATTTAAGCCGGCTTCTGCAGTAAGGTTGTATTGCGCCCCTAAATTCTTTGATGATACCGACTGCTTTTTGTTCAATTGAATTTCGGAAGCTAAAGCAGGATCTGTAGGAGCTAATACGGCTGCTAAAAGCAGAGCAAGTTCGCCCGAAAACCCCAATATATAATACGAAACGATAAAGACCACAGCCATAAATAGAGGCATCGTTATACCTAACAAGCGCAATGGGTTAAGCCATTCTCTCCAAGAATAATTTAATCCAATTTTAAGTCCTGCCACCATTAAACTAATAATAACCACCATTTCTGAAAAATGTAAGGTTAAATCGATTTCCCAAGTAGGATCTGGCCAAGGTAACGGCACGTTTATATAATAAAATAGCCCTCCCAAGATTAGAACTGGAAGTGTAAAACTAATTTTAAAGCGTTTTAAAACTATGGGGAGAAAACTGGCTAATAAGGTCGTAATCCCAACAATGAGTAAAACGCTAAAATAACTATCCATCATCGATTGTTTTTATTTAAGCAGGAACCTGAGCGGCAATTTCCATTCTATCCCAATTACGATGTTTTGAAATAGCATCAATAAATGCTTTAGGTTTCTTATTAATAAACACAGTCTTATCATCTTTATAATCTGCCACAAATGTTTTGTCTAGTAAATGTTCACCTTCATTATCTACGGCGATAGCTTTACAATGTTTAAAAGCCTCGTTTACAAACTTCTTAAATTTAGCTTCTTCTAATAATTTGTCAATAGCGGTTTTGCCGCCTGGAATATAAATAGCATCAAACAACACACTTTCTGTAGTCATAATAGCCGCATCAACTTGATGTTCCATATGCTCATCACACACTACTGTTCCGCCGTGAGGAGCTATTAGTTTTACCATAGCATTCTCTTTTTCTAAGGCCTTTTTCATGGTGCTAAAATCTTTCATTGAAAACCCATCGCTAACTAATACTGCAATCTGTCTTGTAGCTATACTATTAAACTTTGTATGAGCCTGACTTAAAGCTTTGTCTTTATCTAAATAGTTTTTCTTTTTTGGAGGTTGATGTTTTTTTACATCGGCATCCGCTCCAATGGCTTGGTTAATGGGCTGCTCAATGGTATCGGGAATGTTAAGTCCTAATCCTTCTGCTACTTTTTGAGATAAATCCTTATCTATTTGAGCAATAAGCCATAGCATCCGTTCTTTAACAGATTTCTGAGTACATTTTCCAAGTTCAAAGGTGTAGGCTTCTGCAACGTGTTGTTTTTCCCAATCGGCTAAACTTCTATAAAATAGTGCGGGTTGTGAAAAATGATCATTAAAACTTTCGCTACGTGTTCGGATTTTTTTGGCATCTACACGTTCCTCATAGGAGGTAAATGCACCTTCACTCATTTTAGCCAAATGTGGACAGCCACCGCCTAAAGAATTGGGGAAATAGGCCGTTTGACCTTTTGGTATATCCATTTGCATATGTCCATCTCGCTGATTGTTATGCACCTCTCCAATAGGTCTATTAATTGGAATCTGATGAAAATTAGGACTTCCTAAGCGCGATAACTGGGTATCCCGATACGAGAATAAACGGCCCTGAAGTAGAGGGTCATTTGTAAAGTCTATTCCAGGAACGATATGCCCAGGTAAAAACGCGACTTGTTCCGTCTCGGCAAAGAAATTTTCAGGATTTCTATTTAAGGTCATTTTACCAATAATTTCAACTGGAACTAATTCTTCAGGAATTAACTTCGTAGGATCTAATAAGTCAAATTCAAATTTATGCTCATCTTCTTCAGCTACGACTTGAATTCCCAATTCCCATTCTGGGTATTGTCCCGCCTCAATAGCATCCCATAAATCCCGTCTGTGAAAATCAGCATCTGCACCATTAATTTTTACAGCTTCATCCCAAGTTACAGAATGAACACCTAATAGTGGTTTCCAATGAAATTTTACAAAGTGTGATTCGCCTTTTTCATTTATCAATCGGAACGTATGAATACCAAAGCCTTCCATCATACGTAAACTTCGAGGTATAGCACGATCGCTCATTACCCAAATTTGGTTGTGTAGTGTTTCGGTAGAACGCGAAATAAAATCGTAGAAAGTGTCGTGGGCAGAGGCTGCTTGTGGAATTTCTTTATTAGGCTCGGGTTTTACCGAATGGATTAAATCTGGAAACTTCATCGCATCTTGAATAAAAAAGATAGGCATATTGTTACCTACCAAATCCCATGTACCTTCTTGAGTGTAAAACTTTACTGCAAACCCTCGTACATCCCGAGCTAAGTCCGCAGAGCCTTTAGATCCAGCTACTGTAGAGAACCTTGCGAATACTGGTGTTATTCTCTTGGTGTCCGTAAAAATGCCAGCTTTACTATACTTTTCAATACTATTATAGAGTTCAAAGTAGCCATGAGCCGCACTTCCTCTAGCATGAACAATACGCTCTGGTATACGCTCATGGTCAAAGTGCGTAATTTTTTCTCGCAATAAAAAATCTTCTAAAAGGGTAGAGCCACGTTCACCAGCCTTTAAGGAATTATTGGTGTCGTTAACTTTTAAACCTTGGTTAGTCGTCATAACCTGGTTTTCCGCATCTTTTTCAAATTGCTTAAGGTCTTTTGATTTTTCGGTTGTAGTGGTTTTTTGCTTAGCCATCGTATGAATTTTTAGATATTCTACTCGCATTTAAAATTACGTAATCCACTACCATTCGTTAACTCATCCGCATAAATCTATACCCCTTTTGGCATTATATATTTTATTGTTTTGAATAGTTTAAGTCGTCATAGACGGAACATGTTTAATTGTTAACGGTACTTCAACTTAATTGTACGCAGGGGATTGTGCTTACTTTTCTAATGTCAACATAGGAAATGTGGGTTATAATTTTCTGTCTTCTTTGACAATGTAAAACCATAAGACGACTAATTATGTTTAAAGCGTACGCTCTTCATCATAAGTGTGCGTAATCGTTTGGATTTCTACAGGCTCGTCGCTCTGTAATGCTGAGTCTAATAATGAGGTGACCATAATTTGGCTCGTGGCATTACACGCTTGCAATCCATAGGAATAAGGTCGCAATCCATAAATATGATTAAAGGCTAAATCATATATGCTTTGCGACGGCTGGCCATTTTCATCAAGACAACGATAAACATTGTCTATGGCAATACCTCCTAAATTAAGAAACAATGTGTCGTTAACTGGTAGTAGCGCGTCTTCAGGAACTGACGACCGCACATCTTTAATGCGTGATAGGGTTTTAAATTTGGCTTTTGCCATTGAAATATCACCGTTTATTTTCAGGCTTTTAAAAGGGAAATTATCAAATGCAATGGTGTCATTACCAGAAGAGTTTATAAAAAGCTTGTAAGTTTTGGTGGTCTCGTTATTGTCTTCATCAACAATTTTTAGGTGTGTGCCATGAGTTGTCTTATTTTGAATTTCAACCTTGCCATTAATCAACGCTATGCAGTCCGCCTCATAAAGTGCTAATAGAATTTCGGCAGATTGTAACGGTAGTGCAGCAATCACGTTCATAAGGAATGGCTTAATTTCAGTATTGAAAAAAAGATGGTCTTCCGCTGAAAACAAATCGGTATGAAAATTTAGACTATACATTAAATCATCTAAGGTTTCCATCCAATGGATGGGTTTATTTCGTTTCAGTAATTTATCAGCTAATTCTAATTCCTCACGCATACCAACAAAAGAATCAAGGTATTCGTGCTTTTTTGCCATAGTTTCTATAAACTGTTTAAAATCGAAACTGTTATTATTCAACAGTTGTATGACATCTCTTAAATCGTCTTTTTCTAAAGCATTTAATAATGCTGGTCTACAAATTTCATCAAAGTAAGTCTCTATAAAAAGAGCATCCTTTTCATTTTTAAGATTTACTAAGGTTTCGCGTGTGGTATACCTATAGATTTCTCTATACGGCTGTTCTTGCTCGTATTGCAAATGAGGTAGCCAACCGTTAGCATCATGCAGTGTAATTTTAAAACCAGAGGCTTTAGCATGTAATTTAAATGTAAGCCGATTGTTTTTACGTAAAAATGTTCCATGACGATGCGCTAAGGACGTTACCACATCAAAAGCACTAAGGGAAGCGCCTAAAATCCCGATATCAAAATTATAATAGTCCTTAGAGGGATTAAGCAATTTAAAGATTGGCCAAGGGGAATCGTAATAACCAGATTCGGATTGGTCTTTGTTTTCCCAGTGATGCCCCGTTGCTATAATTATTTTATTAAATTTAAAACGATGCGTTTCGGTTATAATTTCAGCTGTAGTATTACTAATAGTTTTAATATCAATAACGTTGTGATTGCGATAGGTGGCAATGGTAAAACCTTTGCTTTTTAGGTTTTGAAGTAAAAGTTTTAACTGAGCACTAAAATAGGCGCCAAGAGCAATCCGGCTGTACACCTCTGTATCTTTTATAGGGAATTCAACAACATTTAAATCTTTTAAATAGTTGCGGTCTTGTGCTCTTAACCAATTAGCTAAGGTTTGGGGTAATTTCGGAATCTCTTCAGAGGAAATATTCGCCAGATTATAAATATCTGTAAACTCAGGGTTAAATGGCATGCCATAGCCTAGTTTAGAACTTTTCTCAAATATTGAAATCAGATGAAATTGCTTACCTAAAACTTCAGAGTTATCCAAAATATGCTGCAAGGCATATATTGAAGTAGGTCCCGAACCGATGAGAGCTAATGTGGACGTTTTCATAATGTAAGAATCTTATGTTTGGTTAAATGCTTCAGTGTGTACATCGCAATTGGCCTTTTAGGTGCAGTAGGTAAAGGGCTAACTTAGCTACCTATAATTTCACCTCCATTAACATGAATAAATTGCCCTGTAATATAGCTAGCATCCTTAGAAGCTAAAAACACATAAGCTGGTGCCACTTCGCTAGGCTGACCTGCGCGACCTAATGGAGTGTCTTTTCCGAAATCGCTAACATCATCAAATGTTGCAGGGATCAATGGAGTCCATATAGGACCAGGTGCCACACCATTAACTCTGATTTTAGCTTCTGCCAACTGCTTAGATAAGGATCTTGTAAAACTCACGATGGCTCCTTTGGTACTCGCGTAATCTACCAAATGATTGCTACCTCTATAGGCTGTAACAGAACTTGTATTAATTATACAATCGTGTTCTTTTAGATGTTCTAAAGCTATTTTAGACAGATAAAAATAAGGGTATATATTGGTCTTAAAGGTGGTGTTAAAATCCTCCATTGAAATAGTTTTAATAGTATCCTTGGGGAATTGAACGGCTGCATTATTAACCAATATATTAAGTTGCCAAATGTAGAAATACACTGTGCTAATGCTTTGTCACATTGGTCGGTATGTTGTACATCTGCTTTAATAAGCAGACAGGTTTGGTTTTCCTTTTCAACTTGTGCTTTGGTGTGTTCTGCATCTGCTGTTTCCGAAAGGTAAATAATAGCCACATCGGCACCTTCTCGTGCAAAGTGTACGGCAATACTTCTCCCAATACCGCTATCTCCACCCGTTATAAGCGCCACTTTATTTTTTAATTTATCGCTACCCTTATAATCCTCACGGATAACTTCTGGTTCTGGAGTCATTTTACTTTGTTTTCCAGGTAATTCTTGATCTTGCTTTGGAAATGATTTCGGTTTATTCATAATTATAGAATTTATGCAGTGTTATTCATAGGTGCTCAACTTACATGGTATAAAAAAAGGGTTGATGTACAGCGCTAACAGTGTACATCAAACCCTTTATACTTAACGCTAACGTCATAAAGCGAATTACTGAATACCCTCTAAATAATCGGCTTTATTATAACTCGCTTGTATCTCAGCTTTTTGCTTTAATAGCAGCGCTCTCACGGTTGGGTTTAACTCGTAATTGTTGAGGATATCGTTATAATCGTCAATGGCTTGTTTTTCACCAGTCCTAACTTCTTCTAGCATGGATTCATCATTATCCATAGAAAAGAATGCTTTGGTATCTATCCAAGCTCTATGTAAGGACCCTGACCAACTGCCATCTCTTTCTGTGATGTCCATTCCGCTATTTCTTAGCGTATCTGTCAACTCGTTGACGTAACCACTGCGTGTGCGCGACTTATTAAGAAAAAATGTTTTTAATCTAGGATTGTCCACATTTTCTGCCACTTTTTTAAATCCTTTTTCTGCATCGTAAGCTTTCTCGATGAGGTCATTAAGTTTTTCTTCTGTTTTTTTATCAAATAGTGCCATAATTATAATGTTTTAGTACAGTGCTATATAATCCTATTATAGTTTCACTGCATGTGTTATTTATTAGTCTAAAATTAATTACAACGGATCATTACTATTAATCGGATTAGATAAGTTTTTTGCTCAATTCATCTTATTTAAATAAATTTAAGAAGCTAATGATATATTTTATTAATTAACCTTGACGAAAGATATTATAGTGTCTAACCGTTTGAAATCTAGCATAAACCATAGCTTTCATGATTATTCAACTTTTAAAGCTTCGCGTCTCTAAATAATAAATTGAAAACAGTAGGTTATCAAATACTGGCTTAGTCAATATTCAAAATACTATCATCTTGACTCTTATTCTTTTCAGGAATCGCTTCAATAAATTCATGTATATCTAAATCTGCTGAAGGGCCATACGCATTAAGAATGGTTCCTTTTTTATCGTTTTCCGTTGTAATCACATAAAGAATAGATTGGTCAGACGGATCACTCATGCCTTCATAGCGATGTTCTGCAACAATAAACACGTCTTCAGGTTTATATTTGGTGTCTTCACCCGAAGCAATTAACGAATCGTCTTGTACTCTAAAATTATGGGTATAGCCTTTTTTCTGATACTCCTTCAAAAAGTCCAATTCATGCTTTGCGTTTGGATCACTATATTCTGGGTTTTTCATAATGTTTTGGTTTTTAATTTAATACATTCCGAAAATAGGTCTAATAAGAGATATAGCGTTTCTCATTTGAAATAAATACTAACGCAAATGGAATTGAAAAGGTTTCACTTATTTAACGTGCTCATTATCATATCGCCGAGCCATTCGGCTTTCCAAAGTCGTTATGTCATCGGCTTGTTTAATAGGGTTTGTAAATTTTATCTAAGGTGTCTTCAAGATAGACGCTTAGTGCGCCTTTCAACTGCAAGCAGAAAAAGGTGGTGTAGTCATATTTTGTTATTATTTTTGAGGCATGAAACCCAACCTTAGTTCATTTCTCTTTTTATTTAGCCTAAGCAGTGTACTGCTATTTACAGGCATTCAATACACATTTGCACAGCAAAGCATAGATAATGAGCATTATTATAAGGCATTGGCTCTAAAGCCTCAAAGTGCGAAAGATTTAATGGTATCCGAAATCTATTTCAATCGTAATTATGATAAAGCAATAAAGGAGGGGGATACCATATTGGCCATTAGGAATTTATATTATATTGCGAGTATAGCCTATAAAAAGGGGGAGTATAATGAGAGTGAACAAACCGCTGTAAAAGCCTTACGATTTTTGGATGCTAGCACGCCCTCACCTCACATTACAGCAACACGTAAAAGTTTCTATAATCTTTTAGGCTTAATGTATTCTGAGCAAAAGAATAAACCCAAAGCCATAGAGTTGTATACCAATGCTTTTAAAATGTCTGAATCAGCCTCCGACAGTGCTAAGATTTATAACAATCTATCTATTGTGTACCGTAAGTTTGATGACATTACTAATGCCGAAAAAGAAATACTTAAAGCCTATCAGTTATTACCAAGAATAAGCGATACCATTACTCACGCGCTTATACTCGATAATTATGGGGTTATTGCATCGCAATTACATAAAGCGAATGGTATAACTTTAATGATGAAGGCTTTAGAGTTGAGGGTGTCCCAAAAAGACAGCTCTACCATTTACACTAGTTATTCGCATTTAGCGGATTATTATGACCGAATAGATGATGAAGAAACTTCTAAAGCCTATGCTTTAAAGTCGCTTCAACTTGCAGAAAAACTAAATTCCGCTTCTTATAAAAATAGAGCGTTGGGTTTATTAGTAAAGCTAAGCGATGACCCTATTGCTAGAGCTTATAAAAAATTGAATGATAGTATATATGCGGCAGAGAAAGCGAAATTAAACCAATATGCCTTACTTAAATATGACCATTCAGAATATAAAAGAGCAGCTTTAGAGAGTCAACTCGAAAAAGAAAAACAAGAATCTAGAACCATTTATGCGCTGTTAATAGTGGCGTTTGTAGTTTTGGCATCGGTCTTCTTATATTTTGTAATTCGATCACGACATAAAAAAGAAAAGTTACAACAAGTGTTTCATACCGAATCGCGTATTTCAAAAGAAATTCATGATGAGATCGCAAGTGATGTCTTTCAGGTGATGACTAGACTAGAACATAAAGAAATAAAGCATAAAGTTCTTAAAAATGAGCTCCATAATTTATATCTTAAAACAAGAGATATCTCTAAAAAGCACAGTGTTTTAAATGACGACTATCCATTTATAGAATATTTAGAAGAATTATTAGAAAGTTATAATGATGCCCAAACCAATGTTATTATCAAAGGACTTTCTGGCATCGCTTGGGATACCATACCGCAGTTAAAGCAGCTTACGCTATATCGGGTTTTACAAGAGTTGTTAATCAATATGAAAAAACATAGTGAGGCCTCTATTGTGGTCATCATGTTTACTAAAGATCAGAACGGTTTTCAGGTTAATTATAGCGATAATGGAGTAGGAACGACGTTAAAAAAGCGAAATGGACTCCAGAATACGGAAAACCGTATTCAATCTATTAATGGAACTATTACTTTTGTAACACATCCAGATAAAGGATTCAAAGCTAATATAACCATATAGTAATGTTTAAGAACGTTTTAATTAATGAAGATCACGATGCGGTTCTTGCGAGTATCACAAAGATATTACGGGAATTGCATGTGGAATCAATTGAAAAATCGCAATACTGTGATGAGGCGTATCTAAAATTAAAAAAAGGCGCTTTAGAAGCTCGTAATTTCGATTTATTAATTACGGATCTCTCGTTTAAACAAGATCATAGAGATACAACCATAGCATCTGGCGAAATGCTTATAGAAAAGCTACGCGAAGAATTTCCAGATTTACCCATCATCGTATATTCTATGAAAGATCAGCTTCAAAAGATTAGAGGCTTACTCAATACTTATCATATCAATGGCTACGTGTGTAAAGATAGAAATGGCAGTGCCGAATTAGCAGAAGCTATAAAAGCGGTATCTAAAAAAGCGATTTATGTTTCTCCACAAGTTAAAAAGGCACTGAGCCCTAAGTCGCAATTAGAAATAGACGATTATGATATTAGGTTACTAAAAATGATATCTGAAGGCCAGTCTCAAGACGAAATTAGTAGTAACCTTAAGTTAAATGGAGTTACGCCAAACAGCTTAAGTACCATTGAAAAACGATTAAATAAACTTAGAGAGCAATTTAAAGCCAACAATGCCATACATTTGGTGGCGATTACCAAAGATTTAGGAGTGATATAATACAACAACATATAAGTAAAAGCCCAGCACTTATCGGGATTTAATATTTTAGGGAATACTATAATCGTAAGTGTTGTGGTTAGAAAAGGCAATTAGAAATAATTGCCTTTTTGTGTGTTTAATGGTTTCTAAGTATTCTAAACTAATTTTTATACGCTCTGCAGCCTCTCAATTGGCGACTTCTGCCAGCTTTATATATACCACTATTTACGATTTGTAGGAAAAAAGTATAGCGAACCCGCTTATGACCCGCTTATGACCCGCTTATGATGCGCTTATGATGCGCCTGTGGTTGGTTGTTGGTTGGTGATTGGTGGTTGTTGGTGGTGGTTTGAAGTGAAAAGTTTAAAGTGAAAAGTGAAAAGTGTGAAGTGTAAAGTGAAAAGTGTGAAGTTTAAAGTGACAAATGTCGCTTGGGGCGTTTGGGGATTGAAGCTTTGTTTGCTTGTAAGTTGTTGTTGGTTAGTGTTTTGTGGTTTTATTTCTGGACTGGGTGTGCATTTTTATGAAATTCTCAGAGGTTATTCGGGTGGGGGTAATAATTTTTCAAAAAACGTTTAAAAACATGTTGCTGAAATAGAAAATTTTCTGAAAATCTTAGGTTTTGTTGAAAATACTTGAAAATGAGATGTTTACGATTTAAAATATTTTATATATGTTTGATAAACAGTTGGTTAGTTAATTGTGAATTTGCTTACTAATAATTACCGGTATTGTTTGCAACTGTAATCCCTCATCTATCGTATGTTCAAATGGTTTGAACGACGCTAACCAGATTGGTTGGGCTTAAATGCCATAAAGCTCTACCTATCATAAATCTTAATATTATGGCTAAGAATAATTCTTTTATCAGATTAGAAGGTACCCTGGATGGGTTAACCTTTTACAGAAAGAACGGTGAGTCTTTTGTAAAGACTAAAAACCGTGTTAGCAGGAATCGTATAATGAACGATCCTGAGTACATTAGAACCCGTGAGAATATGCAAGAATTTGGTGGCGCTGCGAAGTGTGGTAAAGCTTTTAGATCTGCATTTGCTTCTATTTCGCGATTGGTTGCTGACTCTTATATCAGTTCTCGTGTTACGGGAAAGTTTAGAGGTATTGTGGGCAATGGAGTAGGTTTGCGTGGTCAACGCTTGTATAATGTTGTTGACAACGTAACGCAATTTATTGGTTTGGATTTTAATATTTCTAAACCATTTGATGCCAATTTTAATGCTCCATCCGATGGGCCTGTGATTAACGCGAGTAGAGATAGTGTTACTTGGGATATTCCTGATTTTAACACTGATACTTACGTCAATATTCCATCAGGTGCTACGCATTTTAAACTTGCTTTAGCGTCTGGTTATATGAGTAATTATGAGTGGGATGTGGCTACCAAAGGCTATGTGCCTGTTGAGGAAACACCTAATGGTGTTGGTGTTGTAACCTACAGCAATGCTATTGCCATTGGTGGTATGGTTGGGGCTGCTACGAGTTTAACGACGGATTTAACGGCGTTTGCTCCCGTACCGGTCACGACCGTTCTTCTTGGTGCTACAGCTATTGTCTTTTTTCAGATGGTGAATGGTGAGCTTTATGAGCTTGCGCAAGGCCATAGTATGAAGATTGCTGTTGGGCTTTAGTTTTTGGCTGTTGGCTGTTAGCCTTTGGCTTTTAGCTGTTAGCCTTTAGCTGTTAGCCTTTAGCTTTTAGTTTTTAGGTTTTGATTGAATCCCGCATTGGTTTCCTTTGCGGGATTTTTTGTGGTTGGGGGGTGGTGGTTGGTTGTTGGTTGTTGGTTGTTAGTTGTTGGTGGTTGGTTGGTTGGTTGGTTGGTTGGTTGGTTGGTTGGTTGTTGGTTGTTGGTGATTGGTTGTTGGTTGCTGGTGGTTGGTGATTGGTGATTTGTGATTTGTGATTTGTGATTGGTTGTTGGTTGGTGATTGGTGGTTGGTGATCGGTGATTGGAGGTTGTTGGTTGGGGATTAGGTTTGGAAAATGCATTATAAAGATGAATTTGGTGTTTTATCTTGTTTGCTGTTAGTTGTTTAGCTATTATTTGTAATTTTAATACATCCCTTAAGTACGGCTTCCTTAACCGTATGAATTACTATAATTCGATGTTGACACATGTTAATAAGATTACCCATTATTGGGTATGGTTTGCTATACTGATAGCTATTAATTTTATCCCTATTGAACATAATACCACGGAATTATGCCACTAAAAATTTCAACTTGGAACGTAAAACACAGTCAGCAACTTATTGAAGACCATCCCTCTGCAGATATTTTAGAACGGATTGGGCGTGTTAAAGACACCATTACTCTAATTAACGCCGACATCCTATTAGTCGTTGAAGGTCCAAAAGGGGAAGCTAAGATTATTGACTTTTGCGATAAGGTATTAGATAATGCCTGGGTACCTGTGCTTTTACAAGGTCCAACTGATGGAGTGGGAGATCGGGATCGGGATTATGGTTATGATATGCGTGGCACGCAATGGGTTTGGTATTTGGTAAAGCCATCGGTATTACCGCAATGTCGTATACAAGCTGCTACCGTATGGCACTCTTTTATTGGTCGTGATAATTGGCAGGTGAATTATTGGGGGCAATTTGAACGCGACAACCACGAGCATTACCGTCAGCCGCAAGTCTTGATTTATAGATTAGATGACGGTAAAGAAATTGAATGCATTGGAGTGCATCTTAAATCTAAGATTAATAAAGACCCCATTACTTATGATGCTGAGCAGAACCTCACTGGTGATTATGTGAACACTGCTTTAAAAGCCCGCGTAAAACTCGCTACAGAAGCCCGTAATATTCGGCATTATGTAGATGCGAAGTTTAGACAGTTAGAAGCGCCAGCTTTAGTGATTTTAGGAGATTGTAATGATGGCCCAGGGCAAGATTATTTTGAATCTAATTATCTGTTTTTCGATTTGATACAGAATCTGCAAGGTGAAGTTTTAATGGCCGAAAAGTATTTTAACCACGTGTTGTTTGATGTGGCTAAAGACCTTAGATGGACGGCACGCTTTAGAGATCCCATACTCAAAATTCCAGCCAGTAAAAACCCTTTGCTTATCGATCATATTTTGGTGAGCCAACCTTTGTGCAATGGCAGCTTTCCGTTAAAGGTGCATGCGAAAGCAGGGCAGGTAGAGCATGAGATTTTTGAGCGGGTGAATGCCGATTCTAACCCTAAAACCATTTCTAGTGATCATCGGCCTGTGTCTGTGGTGTTGGAGGATACTGTTATTGTTTAGTGTGCTTTTATTGAGGGTGCTTTACTCAATGCTTTTAATTTGAATTATTAATTAAAACCAACCATATTATGAAAAATTTAAAAAGAGGCCTTTTGTTTACATTAGTTTTATGTACCTCATTCATTTTTTCTCAAGAGCAAGACACAATCAAAACTATTGAAGCGAAAATTGAAGATCAAAATAAAACTTTAGAAACTAAACAAAACGCATTAAAACAAGCCCAAAGTTTCCTTGTGGAATTGAATGAAAGTGATCCAAGTAATTCATTAATAAAAGTTTATAAAAGTAAAGTAGAAGTGTTGCATTTGGAAATAGTGAATATAAAGGCATTGCTTTTTGAGTTTAACGAACAGTTAAAAGCTAAGTCTGTTGAAGCCAACACTAATTTTGACGTCAGTACGTTGCTTAATCCTATGATGAAGTCGAAAGAAGCTGAAAAAAAGGATAACGATTTTTGGTTTGAGAATGATATTAGAAACCCAATAGCATTTACAGAATTTATTGTTAGGAATCCAAGACTAAATGGGAATGATGTGATCTCAAAACCTTCAAATTTATCCTCATATCATTATATAAGACCCGGATCTATTATTAATATTTTATTTAAAGAAGAAATATATAGTAAACTTGAAAAGTCAACACAATTATCAGCAAGTGCTTATCTAAAAAGAATAGATGGAAGTGTTGTTCCGATTGCTGTAAGTGGCTATTTTGATGTGAATGTTGAAACTAATCAGGTTAATTTTGAGAAAAATATTACGTCAAGGAACAGTGATAATAAAACGAGTTTAATTTATAATTTTGAAATAGAGACAACTAAGAGAGAACCAATTCAGGCAGAGGTAAATACAAGTATGGTTAACCCGCAACCAAAGGATAAACTTGTTGTAACCATTATAAATACCTCTGATGGGAATGTCTCATTTACTACTACTTTTGAATATGAAGATTATGGATGGGAAACCACTCCTAGTGGTGGATTTTCATGGGTAAACACTATTAATCAGAATAATGCAAATTTTCAACCCGCAGGTAGCTCTGGTATCAGTTTTCATTATAAACTTAATAAAGGAGCAAGTTTCTTTAAAAATTTTATTAATCCAAGTTTTGGGCCAGAACTATTAGTTCTTCAAGATGGTAATGAGAACACCAATGTTGGCTTAGGATTATCTGTGTCTACTTTGCTGCGCTCAGTTAAAGTTGGTTATGGTTGGTATTTAGTAGGTGAAAACGGAAGACCTTATGTGTCTATTGGAGTTAATTTTGTAGAGGGGTACAAATCCATATCTTCTATTCTAGCTAGGTCAAAAGATTAGCTTGTTTTGGTGATTCGTGATTCGTGATTTGTGGTTGGTGGTTGGTTGTTGGTGATTCGTGATGCGTGATTCTGAGTTTGGGGTGTTAGTAGAGCGTAGCGCGTTTTTCATTACGGAATACCGTAAGGTCTGTCGTATAGTTTTATTTATGTTTGTTTACTAAGAACACTCACGATAACCTAAAATAAATTCAAAATGAAAAAACTATTACTTTTTACCATCATTTGCTTCATGGTGTTACCAAATAAAATAAAAGCACAAAACGATGGCGCTATCGCAGGTGCTGTTGCAGGTGGATTGCTTGCAATTGGTGCTGGTTTGCTGCTGTAAAATAAATGCAAGAACAAGCGGAGCTTAAGGCCACACAGTATATCTTGGCGAACCATCCAGAGTTATCAAGCTTTTCTTTAAAGACCTTAGATTTTGATGGTAAGAAGCTTAAAGATATGTCTGCTGTATCTGTTATTTCTTATAAGATACAAGAATTTACGCCTGAGGATAAGCCTGAGCTAAATGGTAAAAAACAAGTGTTGTTTGCCTTTACGAGTCAGGGGTGGATTAATGAAAGCGGCATTAATTTTAATAAAATAACCTGGTACTTAATTGATGATGTAGAATGGATGAACATGATGGTTGCTTATGTTAAAGTTTCCTCAAGCGAAAAAGATGAGTCTACTTTAGAAAGTACTTTAAAAGAAGGACGAGTAGTGGACAAAGGTGTTAAGGTAAAAAGTAAGCTGGTTATACCCTTTTTTAAGTTGGAAGGGGACATGTATGTCGTCACGGATTATTCAGAAGACATGAAATTGGTTTATAACGAACGGTCTCTTGGTATTTTTCTAAAAGCCTCGAAAGATTTGGTGCAAATGGGACGCGGGGATTTGATCAAAATTCATGAGTTTTTATTTGCAGAGGAAGGATAATTAGGCTTTTCAGCGTCTTTAAGTGCTTCACGATGGAGCACTTTTTTGTTTAGTAATCATCTTATGAAAATACTACAACTTTCATTTTGCAAACATGTTACTTTTCCTATCTTTAGACTCCCTACATTTAAATTATAATTGACTGATCGTTTTGCGTTTTTCTAAACGCAGAATTACTAATGCTTATTTATGACAAACCTAGCTTTAAAATCAAATTTTAGTTTTCTAAGGGATAACTATATTGAGTTATTACAATTAGCACTGTTTGCAGAGCGAAACGCTTATATAGACCCAAGTACTACCTTATCTAAATTACGCATTCTTGCAGAAAAATTATCGAGTTATTTAATCGATTTTGAGCAACTTGAAGAACCTTATGATAATAGACAGGTTTCCCGATTAAGTGTATTAGGAAACAGTGCTAATATTCCTCCAGAAATGATTTCTATTCTACATACGATTAGAAAATCAGGAAACAAAGCATCGCATTCTGGAGAAGGCACGCAAGCCGAAGCAAGATATATGCTTAGACAAGCATTTTATTTAACCAAATGGTTTGTTGAAGTTTATGAAAATGAAGAGGTATTTGTAGATTATGAAACACCACAAGAATCTTGGTTTGTAAAAGAGGATTCTAAGACTGCAGAACTAGAGCAAGAACTGGAACTCTTAAAAAAAGAGGTTGCCAACTATAAAGAAAAAGTAAAAGAGCATACTCAAATAACAGCGGAAGCCAAGCAGCAACGAAAAGAACGTGCTTATGCAAAGGCTAGGAAAACCGAAGAATCTGAAATAGAAACAAGAGACCGTATTGATAAGCAGTTAAGAGATGCGGGTTGGGAGTGTGATACACCAACTTTAAATTATAAATCGAAGAAAACGCTTCCGCAAAAAGGAAGACAGATAGCTATTGCCGAATGGAGATGTGGAACGAAATGGGCAGATTATGCCTTGTTTAATGGTTTAGAACTTATTGGAATTGTTGAAGCCAAGAAGCACATTAAAAATGTAATGAGCGATTTAGGGCAAGCTAAAACGTATAGCGAACTAGTAACTGATGACCACAATATTACGTTTCCTACGCATCCCAATAGTACTACTTATAAAGTGCCATTTATGTTTTCTACTAATGGAAGACCCTATTTAGATCAATTTAAAACCGCTTCTGGTATTTGGTTTTGGGATGGAAGAGACCAGAAGAATTTAGCCAGACCTTTACCTGATTGGCTTTCGCCAAGAGATTTGGTCGAAAAGTTAAACTACGACGAAAACGAAGGGGTAGAAAAACTTAAAAAAACAGATTACGATTTATTATCAGATCCAAGTGGTTTAGGTTTAAGAGCGTATCAAGTTGACGCGATTAAAGCAGTAGAACAAAAAATTCTTAATAATGTAGAAGACAGACGTGCTTTACTAGCCATGGCTACAGGTACTGGTAAAACCAGAACCATGATTGGGATGTGTTACCGATTAATTAAGTCTGGTCGCTTTAGACGTATTTTATTCTTGGTGGATAGACGTATGTTAGGGAAACAAGCGTCAGATGCTTTTAAGGAAGTGCATATTGAAGGTTTACAAACCTTTGCGCAAATATATGATCTACAAGATTTAGAAGATAAAGCCTCAGAATTAGACACAAAAATACACTTTGCAACCGTACAAGGTATGGTGCAGCGTATAGCGTATTCCGATGATTCGCCTAGTGTGGGAGATTATGATTGTATAGTCGTAGACGAAGCGCATAGAGGTTATACGTTAGATAAAGAAATGGACGAAGAAGAGTTTATTCTTCGAGACCAACTCGACTTTCAGAGTAAATACCGCATGGTATTAGATTATTTTGATGCTTACCGCATTGGTTTAACCGCAACACCAGCATTACATACAAAAGATATTTTTGGAGATCCTGTATTTATGTATTCGTATCGCCAAGCCGTTATAGAAGGTTATCTAATAGATTTTGAACCTCCTTATGTCTTTCAAACCACATTATCTAAAGGAGGTATTGTTTGGGAGAAAGGTGATGAAGTCAAAGTGTATGATCCAGAGGGGAATGAAATTAAAGACTTAGGCGTTACAGACGATGAAATTAAAGTAGAAATCACAGGCTTTAATCGCAAAGTGATCACCGAAAATTTCAACCGTGTTATTTTAAACGAATTGATTTCTACCTACGGTATTTTACCAGAGCATAAAGGAAAGACTCTAATCTTTGCAGCAACCAATGCCCATGCAGATACTATAGTAAGATTACTTTATGAGGAATTTGCAGAGCTTGGAGAAGATGCAGATGCTGGAGCCATAGTTAAAATAACAGGAGAGGTATACGATCGCGAAGATTTACTTCGCAAATTCAAAAACGATCAATATCCAAGTATTGTGGTTACTGTAGATTTATTAACTACAGGTATCGATGTGCCAAGTATTTCTAATTTGGTGTTTTTACGTCGGGTGAACTCACGTATATTATACGATCAAATGATTGGTCGCGCCACAAGACGTTGTGATGAGATTGGTAAGGACGTTTTTAAGATATACGATTGCGTAGGTGTTACTGAAATTATGTCTAAAGAACAGGTGATGAAACCTGTAGCACCTTTAGTCACCAAAAGCTTCGCTAACTTAGTAGAAGAATTGGCTATTATTGAAGATGACTATGCAAAGGAAGTGAAGCTAGACCGTATCATTGCAAAAATTCAGCGCAAAGTTTCTAGTTTTAGTGAGCAACAGAAAGCGCAATTCGAAATACTATCTGGAGAACCAACGGTTAGAGATTTTGCTAAAAAGTTAAAAGCTACAGATATTGAACATGTCAACCAATCTATTGACGATTATGGCCATTTATGGGAGTTTCTAGATCGTGAAAAAGGAAAAGCTTTAGGGTATGGCACATTATATAGCGACCATGAAGATAAAGTAGAAGAGGTATCACGTGCTTACGAGAAAAACCTAAAGCCTAAAGATTATCTAGAATCTTTCGCCGAATTTATAAATAATAACAGAAACGAAATTGCGGCTTTAAACATTGTATGCACAAAACCGAGTAGTTTAACACGTACCGAATTAAAAGAATTACGATTAATACTAGATACTCAGGGTTTTAATAAAAACAATCTTAATACAGCGTATAAAGAAGTGACTAATACTGATATTGTTGCAGACATTATTGCACATATCCGTACGTCTGCTTTAGGAGAGAATTTAGTAAGTCATCAAGAGCGTATAGCTAATGCTGTTACTAAGCTCAAAGCTTCACATCAATGGAACCAGATTCAACTGAAATGGTTAGATAAAATAGAAGCTCAACTACAAAAAGAATCCATAATTACTTTAGAAGATTTAAATAACCCACCGTTTAGTGTTGATGGAGGATTAAAGCGTTTAGATAAAGTGTTTAAAAATGAAACGGGGCGAATTATTAAGGAGTTAAATAGCTATTTGTACGCATAATGGGGAAGGTATTAAATAAAGATGTTAAGCAAGGCAATACATTAGTTGGAACAGTAAGTATTGATTCTTTTTTTAAAAGAAAAAGTAATATTACAATACCAGATTATCAAAGGCCCTATGTGTGGGATAAAGAAAAAATAGATCAATTATTTAGTGATTTAAGAAGTCATTTTTTTACAGATTATATTTTTCAAGGTAATACAGATAGTTATTATTTAGGTACTGTTTTATTGTACAAAAAAAATGATGAATATCAAATAATAGATGGTCAACAAAGAATAACTACTTTAGTTTTAATGCTAAAAGCATTTGGGGATAATGGTTATTCACACGATATCTTCAATTTAAATTATAAGTCTAATATTTCTCATAAAAATATTAAGAAAAACTACGACTACTTAGTTTCTTATGAAGGTATCATAAAAAACTTTTTTGATGATATTTTAAAGAAATTAGTTTTCACCGTTATTATAACTCCTTCTGAAGATGAGGCTTTTACTTTTTTTGATAGCCAAAATAATCGTGGTGTATCTTTAAGTGCAATTGATTTTTTAAAATCTTATCATTTAAGAGAATTGAAATATAGTGAAGATCTTCAAGCTGTTTTTGCTAGAAAATGGGACTCAAATAATAAAGGGAAGTTTCTAGAGTATTTGTTTGATCATTATTTATGGAGAAATAGAAACTGGAAAGGAAAATGGCTTGAATATGAGTCTAAAACAGCTATTCTAAACACCTTTCAAAAAAACAGTAAAAAAAGTAAAGTAAAAAAAGTTAAACTTTATCCAAATGCCTTTAATACACTTGCTTCAAACTTAGTGTTTGATGAGCAAAAAGGTGTGAATTTACAAACTAATTCTTTATGGTTAAATACAAAAGAGAAGGATTATCCATTTACATTAAGACAACCGATACAAAAAGGAGTAGGCTTTTTTTTATATGCAGAAAAATATACAGCATTATATAATCATTTGTTTTTAGAAAAAGCGGATAGTGAATTTATTAAGTTTTACGATACAGTTTACATCAATATAAACAATTACTTAAAAGGGTTTTTTAAACTTTGTTCTATTTCTTTTTATGATCAATTCAAAGGAGAAAAGCTGTATGATTTCGCCTTGTATTTAGATTATTTTTTAGGAAGTATTCGCTTGGGCCAAAAAGCAATTGTAGCTCAAACGATTATAAAAATATTAAGAGATCAATCACAAAATTTATTAGATGTAATTGATATGAGTTATGAGCCACAAGAAGTATTTGATTTTTTAATTAGTATTACCGATCATAATTTATATAAGAATAATACTAATGAAAATTTCAAAGGTGTGAGAGGGAATTATTACAACTCAGTAAGATGGTATTACAAAAAAGAAACAGAAACCATGTTAAATAAAAAAGACTGGATTAATGATAGACTTATTAGAAAATAACAAGCAATTAATTGATATTAAGTCTGAAGAAATTACTTTAAGCAAAGTAGTTTCTGATAATTTGAGATTTAATATTCCTTTGTATCAAAGGCTTTATGTTTGGGGAGAGGAACAAATTAATACTTTGTTAGGAGATATTAAAAATGCATTTCTAACAGACGCCACTAAACCTTTTTTCTTAGGCGGTATTGTTGTTATAAAAAATAACAAAAAGCAATTTGATTTAATAGACGGTCAACAAAGGTTTACAACACTGTGGTTAATTAGTAAATTTTTAAACAGAGGAGGTTTAGAGCAGTTTACTTATATAAATGGAAATAGAATTGAAAACGATAAATCCAATAATTTTGATTGTCGTTTGCATTTTTCTGTAAGAGATTTTGCGAATAAATATTTCTCTAAACACAATTTTATATTAACGAATTCTGAAAACGAGGAATTAAAAGCTATTTCTTCTGCTGAAAAAACAATCGAGACCTATTTTAACAACGAAAGTAAAGGAATAGATGATATAGATTTAAATAAAATGTCAGAATATATTTTTAAAAATATTCGCTTAATTGCTACAGAAATGCC
This sequence comes from Winogradskyella pacifica, assembly GCF_003386275.1. Classification (NCBI taxonomy): domain Bacteria; kingdom Pseudomonadati; phylum Bacteroidota; class Flavobacteriia; order Flavobacteriales; family Flavobacteriaceae; genus Winogradskyella; species Winogradskyella pacifica. The sequence goes on from NZ_QREI01000003.1 coordinate 368,570, forward strand.
AATAAATACAGATGAAAATAAGGTGTTTGAGGCTATGAATAATAGAGGAGTACAATTACAACAACACGAAATTTTAAAGTCTAGATTACTTCATCGGTTACAGAACGATCCTGATAGAGAAAAATATGCAATGATTTGGGATGCATGTTCTGTTATGGATGAATATGTAGAAAAAAGTTTAAAAGACACGGCTAATTTTACATGGGGAGAGTTGTTTCCAGATAAAGTTGCGGAGAATGAAGACAAGTATGAAGAAGTGCCAATTGATATTTTACCTAAATTAAAAGCAATTGAAAAAAAGGTTGATTCTATAAACCTTTTAAATATCATTAATGATGATCAATTTTTAACCACAAAGGATGATTCTAATGAAGATAAAACGCAGTATAGCTCAGAAGAAGTAAGAAGTATAATTACGTTCCCTATGCTTTTACTGCACACTTTACGTATTTTTCAATTTAAAAAAATCAATGATTTAAAGCCTTTAGAGAGTGCAGAAGTAAAAGAAAAAAACTTAATTAAAATATTTGAAGATGCTTTCAAAAATGAAAATCTAAATGATGAAAATATAGTTGCTGATTTCTTTAAACTTTTATGGCAGGTTAGAGTGCGTTTTGATAAGTATGTTATTAAATGGGTTACCAATCCAGATAGCAATCATGAAGAAACTCATTTGATTAAAAAGTTATATAAATCAAAATATAAAGAAACAATTTCTATAAGACGAGTAAGCCCAGATGCTAACGAAAAACTTGCTTTATTACAAAGCATGCTTTACCACTCTCAAGAATTAATTACGCAGTATTGGCTTACACCATTTTTAAATAAAGTGTTAGAAGATAATGTAGATGAAACAATACTTTTTAAGTATTTAAAGGAACTTGACAATGAAATGTTTTGTAATGAAAGAACGGTAAAGCTAAAAGAATTAAGCTTTAGTATGTTAACTAAAAATGATACAGAAATGTGTGGTAATGTAGATTTTGTTACATCTATATTAAATTCGAAAAATGGGACAAAGTTTGCTAGTTATTGGTTTTATAAACTCGATTTTATTTTATGGATGAACAGAAAAGAGCTTATTTTATATAAAACAGAAGAGGTAAAGAAACTCTGGGAAAACTATAGAATGACTGCCAAAAATTCGGTAGAGCATATTTGTCCTCAAACACAAAACCCACATGATTCCGACCTGATTTATAACGTTTCCGATTCGGAAGAAGTGAAAAAACAAAAGCTTGATGATTTTGGGAATTTAGTACTGTTAACCTCTAGTATGAACTCGGAGTATAGTAACAAGATGTATGCAGTAAAAAGAACAGAATTTATAAAGAAAAAAAGATTAGATTCGCTTAAATCAGATATAATCTTTGAAAAAAATAATTGGAATTATCAAAATATGGTAGCTCATAGAGTAATGATGATAGAACAATTTTCCAACTACCTAAACAATTAGAAACCACACAAATGGCATTAACAACCCAAGAAATAGTAAACAAACTCTGGAACCTCTGTAACGTATTACGCGACGATGGTATCACATACCACCAATACCTTAATGAGTTAACCTTTATTCTGTTCCTTAAAATGGCAGAAGAAACCGACTATAACGATAAGTTACCAGAAGGCTACCGTTGGGAAGACCTGAAACATAAAGAAGGGATAGAACTATCTACATTTTACAGAGAGTTGTTATTGCATTTAGGCACCAAAACAACAGGTAAAATCCAAAAAATATACAACAACGCACAAACCAGTATACAAGAGCCAGCCAACCTACGTAAAATTATAAAACACATCGACGAGCTCGATTGGTTTGAAGCCAAAGACGAAGGTTTAGGCGAAATGTACGAAGGCTTGTTAGAAAAAAATGCGAGCGAGAAAAAATCAGGAGCAGGACAATACTTTACACCAAGACCATTAATTAATGTGATGGTACGTTTAATGGATCCAAAAGTGGGCGAACGTTTAAACGATCCTGCATGTGGAACCTATGGGTTTATGATTGCGGCACATCACTATATTTTAAAACACAACGATATTTACAATCTTAGTGAAGCCCAAAACAATCACTTACAAACCGAACAATATTCGGGTTGCGAGTTGGTAGGCGATACACACCGTTTAGCGATGATGAATTCCTTTTTACACGGCATGGGAGGAAACATTGCACTTGGCGATTCTTTAAGTAGTTATGGTGAAAGCATAAAAAATAAAGACTTAGTCCTAGCAAACCCACCATTTGGAACCAAAAAAGGAGGTGATAGACCAACAAGAACAGATTTAGTATATCCAACTAGTAACAAGCAACTTAACTTTTTACAAGGTATTTACCGAAGTTTACATACTAGAGGAGGAGCAAGAGCAGCCGTAGTGTTACCAGATAATGTATTGTTTGAAGATGGTGACGGACAAAACGTACGTAAAGACCTGATGGAAAAATGTAATTTACATACTATTTTGCGTTTACCAACAGGTATTTTTTACGCAGCAGGTGTAAAAACTAACGTTTTGTTTTTTGAACGCGGAACTACAGATAAAGCCAATACTAAAGAGGTTTGGTTTTACGACATGCGTACCAATATGCCCAACTTTGGAAAACGCACACCATTTACCGAAAGCTATTTTGCAGACTTCGAGAAAGCCTACACAGCCAAAGACCGAAACAAAATTAAAGACGAACGCTTTAGTTGTATAACTAGAGCAACCATAGCTAAAAAGAACGACTCGCTAGATTTAGGTTTAATAGCAGATGATAGCATTACCAAAGCCGAAGACATTGGCGAACCTATAGACATAGCTAAAGAAGCGTTAACCGAATTAATTAGCATTACCAAAGCGTTGAATGCCATAATTAAAGCATTACACTAGATGGATAAGAAATTACCAAAGAATTGGGTTGAAGTTACATTTGGAGAGGTTGCTAAATATCAAAATGGAAAAGCTTTTAAGTCTTCCGAATGGGAGGAAGAAGGTTTACCAATAATTCGTATTCAAAATTTAAGTAAAAAAAGTGCAAGATTCAATAGAACTACTGTTAAGCATGAAGATAAATATTTTATAGAAGATGGTGATTTGCTTTTTGCTTGGTCAGCAACTCTTTTAGCGCATTTTTGGAACAGAGGCGATGCTTGGTTAAATCAACATATATTTAGAGTAGATAATTATGATTCAGTTATTAATAAAAAATACCTTTATTTTTTATTACAGGATAAGATAGATGAACTAATGAAGCAAACTCATGGAATGGGAATGGTTCATATAACAAAAAGAAAGTTTGAAATAAATAAGCTTCCACTTCCACCACTAGCAGAACAAAAACGCATTGTTGCTAAGTTAGATGAGTTATTTGGGCATCTAGACAGCCTTAAAACTCGTTTGCACCACATACCACAAATCCTTAAAAACTTTAGACAAGCGGTATTAACCCAAGCGGTAACAGGGAAGCTGACTGAGGAATGGCGTGTTGGGAAGGAGTTGGAGAAATTTGATTATGTTGCCATTCATAATAAAAGAAATGAACAATACGAACTTCTTAAAAAAGAAAATAAAAAGAAGGGAATTAAATCACCTAACAAGCCAGAATATTTAAATCATAAAATTAATTCCGTACAGAATTTTAGTATAGCGTCTTGGTTATCTGCACCAGTTGGTTTTTTATGTGATTGTATTGTTCCTGGAAGAGATAAGCCTAAGTCTTTTACGGGTGATATGCCTTGGATTACAACACCAGATTTAAAATCAGATTTTATTTATTCAAATAACGCAAGATTATATTTAAGCAAAGCTGAAGTTTTGGAGGTTAGAGCAAAAGTTATACCTGAGGATTCTGTTGTTATAAGTATCGTTGGGCGTTTTGGTGTTGCATGTGTCATTAAGGATGCTTGCGTAATCAATCAGCAGTTACATGCTTTTTTACCTTCTGAATATGTCTTACCAGAATACTTAATGTATTATTTTAAAACACAAGAAGATGTGATGAATTCGATATCAACATCAACAACAATAGCATATATTAATAAGACAAAAGCTAATAGTATTATGGTTAATGTTCCGCCAAAAGAAGAACAAACCGAAATCGTAAAACGAGTAGAACATTTATTTGCCAAAGCAGATACTATAGAAGCCCAATACCAAAGCCTAAAAACAAAAATAGACAGCTTACCACAAGCTATTTTAGCCAAAGCCTTTAAAGGCGAGTTGGTGGAGCAGTTGGATACGGATGGTAGTGCTGAGGATTTGTTGGAGGAGATACAGAAAATTAAAGCGTCATTGTCTCGTAAACCGTCATTGCGAGGAACGAAGCAATCTGCAAAAGGGAAGAAGATAAAATAGTATTAAAAGTAAGATGACTAATAAATTCAAATTAGATGAACAAGCAATAATCAAAATAGGTAATCTTTTGCCTCGTTTGAAGCATTCTGTAAGTCCAGTTCATCTTATTGAATGGCTTGAGAATTTCGATATAGATGAGTTTGATTCTGCTATAGATTTATTAAGTGTCTTTGAATACATTCCATTTAAAGAGTTCATGTTAAGGTTAAATGACTTATTAAATGAAATTTTTAAAACTATACCAAATAATAAAGATAAAATAATTATTATCCCTTACGGGAAATTAGGTAAAAGTGGAACACTAGTCACATACCCTTTAAAAAATACAAGAGCATTTAAAAGAAGAGAATCAGTAATAACACTTACTAATGACTATACAAAGGTTGTAAACCCAAAATCTTTTAGACATATAATTTTTCTTGATGATTTTATTGGCAGTGGTAAAACATTTGTTAAGGAGTTTTCGAAAGAAAAATCGGTAAGAAAATGGATACATGATAATAGAATAGAAAATATTTATATTCTTTCAACTATTATTATGATTGAAGGTCGGGATTATGTTTTAAGCAAATTTCCTCATCACAATATCAAAATACATGCTGAAGAGAGAAATAAAATTTTTCATAAAACTCTATCACCATTAAGTTTAATTGGGGATATAAATAAGACTAAGGATATAACTCAAAAACATGGAGATAAAATACCTGTTTTTAATTTTCCACCATATTCAGCCTCTTTAGGTTTTGATGCTAGTGAATCTTTGGTGTCTTATTTTCATTGTACACCAAATAATACATTGCCAATCATTTGGGGTAAAACTAAAGATTGGAAACCTTTATTTCCACGTGAAGCTCATTTACGTATGGATGAGGCGCGTCAATTTAAAAATGATATTGCTTTCTATATAGGAATATGTAATAAGCTAGGAATCGATCTATATACAGGTCGTTCTATTATCAGTAAAAAACAAGACAAATATGTTAGAGAAAGGAAACATAATAATAAACTAGATCATTCTGTTGTAGCACTATTATTTTTAAAAAAAGAAGGTTATGATAATTTAATTATTTGCCATTTGCTCGGTATTACTAGAACAGAATTGATAGTAATTTATAATGAAGCCAAAAAATTGAATTTTATCAATAAGAGATCTGAATTAACAATTAGTGGTATTAACTTTCTAGTTGAATTAAAAAAGAGAACAAAACCAGAGAATTTTAGAAAACAAACAAAACATAGTTTAAGAGTAAAAAATGAATTATATATGCCAATACAATTTAATGGAACAATATGACATAGCTTGTTGTTAGCAATTAACCTTAATACGGTTTTCTCAGTGTAGTTCATTGAGAATTAATAAAGCTACTTGATAATACAATTATTATGTTATCAATAATACTATTAAGAAATGAAATAATGCTAGATCTTTTAATGGATCGATCCTTATTGAATTCCTTAATCACATTTTCAAGAATATACAATTAAACATTCAAGAAAGAGTAACAATAACTATGTCTTTTCCATTTAAACAATTTGAAGAACAAGCTAGGAAGCAAGAAAAATCACAAGAGTATATTGATTTTTGCTTGGCTTATGCTAGAAAACTATCTGAGAATGGTTATCCAGTAACGTTTTCTTTAGAGCATTTGGCTATGCAAATAGGCGTACAATCCGATTATCTTAGAAACTTAATTGGAGATGATAAAAATAATATTGAGTATAATTATGAACTCAAATACAAGCGTTATAATTATTTCAAATTAAAAAAACGAGATGGTGGATTTAGAGAAATAATGGCACCAGCTAAAGATTTAAAATTTATCCAAAAGTGGATATTAGTCAATATTTTATCCAAATTTAAACTAGCTGATAGTTGTAAGGGATTTAGACAAGGTGTCTCAATTTATGATAACGCTAAAGTACATGAAAACTCAGAAATAATTTTAAAAGTAGACTTATTAAAGTTCTATGATACAATTACTGAGAAACGAGCTTATCGTGCTTTTAGGTTAATAGGTTATGTTAAAAACTTATCTTATTCATTGGCAAAAATCACCACTGCAAAACATAGAGATAGTTATTGGAGAAACTTTGATGACATTTCTAAGGAAACACTAAAAGAATTAATAATAGTAAAGCCACCTATTTTACCACAAGGCGCGCCAACTAGTCCAATGATATCAAATATCCTAGCGACTAAAATGGATTATAGGTTTGATGCTTTAGCTAAAAAACAAAATTGTAGATACTCTAGATATGCAGATGATTTAACTTTTTCTATAACCAAAGAAGGTAAGCTTCCATCTTTAAAATTAATTACTAAGATTATAACTGATGAAGGTTTTTTTATTAATGATAAAAAAACTAGATTCATGAAAAAAGGCTGTAAACAATACGTAACAGGCTTAACTACTACAAATGGAATTAATGTGTCAAAAAAATATCGAAAAGAAATTTATGAGCATATTTATTATTGTAGAAAGTATGGTGTAAGCAGTCATTTAAGTAAACGCGAAGAAGAATTTTCAGGTTTTAATAGTATTAAATTTCATAATTGGTTATATGGTCATTTATGTTTTATAAAGTCAGTTAATAAAGCAGCAAGCAACAAAATGCTAGAGGACTTTAATAAAATAGATTGGTTTGTCTAGCTCATATAGCCTTCTAAAAAAATAATATTAAGTTATGGAAAAACAATTTTCACATACTCTTCGAGTATAAAAATAAAGTAAAAGGTAATAAATCTGATTACCAGAGAAGCGATTGATGAAGAATTAAAAAGCAGAAGCAGAGCTTAGAACCCAACTTTAGTAGAGCGATGTTTAAAGAAAATGAGGTATTTGCTTTAGCTGGAACACTATTTCCAAAAGAGCAAATTGAGGAGTATAATTTAATCTAAAAAAAAAGAACGATGATCGCACGCGTAAAAGTTGATGGTAATTATTTAGAAACCCTAGATGACAAAGGACGTAAAATAAAACGTGCCTATTGTAAAGCCAATTTTTTAGGCAATTCTAGCGAGATTGTGGTAGTGCAAGATGGTAATTATATCGAGGTTTTAAATGCGGACTTAAAAAGAATATCGCGTAACTACATCAAAGCAGATCGCTTTTTGGCAACTTCTGGAGACACTTTTTCCATTCAAAATGGAAACTATGCAGAAACGTATGATGCAAAAGGAAAACGAATCAGTAGAAATTATTCAAAATAAAAAATGAGCACATCCAGTATTATAGACGTACCTAAAAAGGCAGGCGACAAAGATCAATTAGGTATTGATGCCTACAAAAATGGTTTAACTGGCTTTATAAACACCGCGCAAACACCATTAACTATTGCCATACAAGGAGAATGGGGAAGTGGGAAGACCTCGTTAATGAATGCAATAAGACACGATCTTTGTGAAAATGAAAACGGCTTTTATGGCATTTGGATAAACACATGGGAATATTCGTTGCTTACTGACGAGTATAACACGATGACGAATATTATTCAAGGTATTATTTCTTCGGTTATACAAGTTTTGGAAAAAGATAAGAACCAGAACCTAGAAGATTTAAAGAAAAAGGCCGTTGGCTTTTTTAAAGCCGCAGCACGTAGCGCCGCAAAAATGGGAGCTAATGCAGCAACAGCAGGTATTGCAGGAGATGCCACCGATGCCTTTTTTGAAGCTTCAGATAAACAATCGTCTTTGCGCGAGTTGCACATGGAGTTACAGAAGCAAATTAATCAAAGTATTGAGAGCAATGAGAAGGCTAAAGGGTTCTTGTTTTTTATTGATGATTTAGATCGTATAAATCCGCCTGTAGCCGTGCAGATTTTAGAATTGCTTAAAAATATCTTCGATTTAGAGAATTGTATTTTTATGCTAGCCATTGATTACGATGTGGTTGTAAAAGGTCTGGAGCCAAAATTTGGTAAAAAAACACCAGAGAATGAACGTGAGTTTCGTTCCTTTTTTGAGAAGATTATTCAGTTGCCATTTACTATGCCCATTGGTCAGTATCGTGTAGAAGATTTAATTATTGATAACTTAAAGCAGCTTCACTATTTTAATGAAGGGGAATTAACTGACGATATTTCTAATACCATTGTAGATATAAGCAATCTCACTGTAGGTTCTAATCCAAGAGCGATTAAACGTTTATTAAATAGTTTGTCTTTAGTGCGCAGTATTATGCTTGCTGTAGAGAAAGACAGTAAACCTACAGCTTTTGAGCAACTTATAAATATTGGAGTCTTTAGTATTCAAATAGCATATCCATTACTTTCTAGAGTATTAGAACGCTATCCAGATTTTACGGCTTGGAATGATGAGGTTGTGGAAACTTTTAAGCTACAAGCGATAGATGCGGACTTAAAAGAAAAACTGTCTAAAAATGAGTATTTTGATGAGGAATGGGAACAAATACTGTATCAATTATGCCAACGTGAGAATTTTTTAAGTAATCGCGCCATGCAAATTTCTAGACTTTTTAATACGTTAAAATCGATCATAGAACATAATGCTTCTAATGGCACAAATGATTCTAATGATGTGTCCTTATTAGACGTAATGACGAATGCGATACAAGTAGCATCAGTAACAAGTTATGATGCCGCAAACGAAGAACCAAAAGCAAAAGAGATACATAAATCTGGTTTTTTAAAAGGGTTAAGAACGCGAATTAAAGATACATTGATACAGCAAGCCGCCTCTAAAAATATTACAATACTCTATGAGCAAAAAGCCGTAAAATCCAATCTTACCTTCTTAGTGCAAAAAGGGGAACATCGGTATCGTTTAGATTTCTCGGTTCATACTAGTGCCAAAGAATATCGCATACAAGTCCGTTATGGAAGTTGGTATTTTGTAAAAGCCATACATAGTGACTTTCAAAAAAACTTAGAAGAGCCAGAAGCCAAGGGAATTAATGCGAAAGCGCGTTTTGAGGGCATGTTATTTAAGATGGAAGAACTTAATAAAGAACTTCCTGAAAATTACGAGCTTAACCATTATGTATTAACAAACGATAAGCACAATACCGTTGTGGCGACCATGAATGTTAAAACACCAAACGCATGGGGTTTTATAAAAGAGGAACAAGAACTGGAAGTTTATTTGGATAAATTAATCAAGTTTTTAGGAGCTGTTGAGGATATTAAGATTGGAGGGTCTTAAATTAAGTAGATGTTATTGTAAAATATTTAAGAATTTAGAAGTCAATTTTATATCTGACTTTTAAAATAGTGTTATAAATAAAAAATTAAAATTAAATAAAAGTATTAACCAATTATGAGTACATTTTTAACTGGAAAAGCATTAGAAAAAGAAATAGATAAAATAATATGGGATGCTGAAGAGATATTATTAATAGTATCACCTTACATTAAATTAGACACCCATTTTAAAGAACTTTTTGAAAAACATAGCCATAATCACAATTTAAAAATAGTATTAGTATTTGGTAAAAACGAAAAAAAAGTGAGCAAAAGTCTAAGTAAACAAGACTTTGAGTTTTTTAAACAATTTCCAGATATTAGTATTATACATGCGCCTCAGTTACATGGTAAATATTATGGTAATGAAAAAAAGGGAGTTATCACTTCTATAAATTTATATGATTATTCTTTTACTAATGAAAATATAGAATTTGGTGTCTTTACAGAGCAATCAAATATAGGCTCATTTAAGCTTAGGTCAAATAATGTAGATAATGATGCATTCAATAAATGTATGGATGTGGCTGATGAGGGGCAAGTGGTTTTTATAAATCGTCCACTATACAGAACAGATAAAGGTCTTTTTACTTCGAGTAGTACCTATATAAAATCAGAAACATTATTAGATGAAACGGAACACTATTATGGTTTCTTTAAAAAAGCACGAACAACTAAAAAACTATCCGATTTTCCTGATGAATTAGATATTGATTCTAATGATTACAAACGACCAGAGCGTAAAAGTAAAAAAGAGATAGCTAAGGTAGAGTCACTTCCTAAATTTATAAAAAAGGATACTAAAAAAGGCTTTTGCATTAGAACAGGAGAGGAGATTGCTTTTAACCCAGAACGTCCATTTTGTTATAAAGCGTATAAATCTTGGGCTGCCTTTGAAAACTATGAGTTTCCAGAAAAGTATTGTCATAAAACAGGTGAAGCTTCTAATGGTAAAACGAGTATGGCTAATCCGATATTACAAGCTTAAAATAGAAAAAGATTACCTCAATGTTTGTGACTAATAAAACTGAAAAGTAAGATGATTAATTATAGAGACTACGAAAAGCAGGTGTATGATTGGTTGATGCAAAAGCATGACACCGATTCAACTTTTACATTTTCAGTTAGACAAAATGCGTCAAAAGGGCTGGAGCTTGATTACTTTATTGGGACAGAGAAATCCAATTATTTTGCCACAACATTTTGGACGCTGCCTGTGTCTTACCCTGGCTCATCTTCAGATTCAATCAATTTAAAATTTGGTTCTAAAGGGGATTCTTATACTTATAAATTTGAATTTACTCAAACGAATAAACCTCAGGATAATCAAAACCAGTCAGTTTTAAATATTGTTCAAGCTTCTGAAAAGCCAATTCAAGAAATTCTTGGATTAAAAAGGGAGGGTTCTACTAATAAAAAAATGTTTTCTTATGTTACTAATCAGCCTTCTGAAAGTTATAAAGATTTAACTACTATGCTTTTGGATATTGAAAAGGATTTGGAACTTATTATTCCAATTGTGAATAAAGCTATAGTAGAAGAGAAAAAGAATAACCTAGAAGTTACTGCACATTTAATTACGTTAGAAGAATTCAATGCTATGCAGGATAAGTTGAGTAGACGATTTGAAAAACATAAAAGTCATTCCTTGAATAGTGCTGAGGAAAGTCCGAAGTATTGGCTTTATGCACCTGGCAGGAATGCAGAGCATTGGGATGCGTTTTACGAGGAAGGGATTGTCGCTATTGGTTGGGATAAATTAGGAGATTTGTCACAATACGAGAGTAAGGAAGATGTGTTTGACGCTTTAAAGGAAAATTATGGTGGTGAAGGAGATAAAAGAAATGATGTTGCGGCTAATTATGAGATATGCAACGACATGCAGATTGGAGATATTGTTATAGTAAAAAGAGGACGCGGTGAGTTACTCGGTTATGGTGTGATAACTTCAGAGTACTTTTTTGATACTTCTAGAGCGGGTTATAAGAGTTGTAGAACCGTAGATTGGAAACTAAAAGGTAATTGGCAGACAACTTTTAGTCTCGTTTTAAAAACGCTAACAGATGTTACTCAGTATGATTCTAAAAGTGCTGAGTACGAATTTTATTATGAAAATTTAATGGGTATTATGATGAATATAGATAATAAAGATCTTTTTGAATTATATAATGATTACTTGATTAAAACAAGAGGAAACGAAATTAAGGAGTCTACAATAGAAGGATATGTCGAAACAGCATCTGTTAAAATAACCGAAAGATGGAATGAATTATATAATGATAAGTTTGATCCGCGCCTGTTAAACTATTCAAATTTAATAAAAATAGATCCTTTAATGGAGAAGGGCTTTTCTGGATATTCTTCGTTTGCTTCATTTATATATGATTTCATTGATGAATTAGAAGTTTACGTTGAGCCTACAAATCAAATATTATTTGGCCCACCAGGAACTGGTAAAACTTTTTATTTAAAAGATGAGCTATTTGATAAATATACTATAGAAGAGACCTCAATTTCTCATGATAAGTTTTTTGAGGAATCCGTATCTGATTTAACATGGTGGCATGTTATTGCTTTAGCCTTATTAGAAATTGGTACCGCTAGAGTGAACGCTATTTTAGAAAACAGGTGGGTGGCAAAGAAAGCGAGTCTTTCAGAATCTAAAAATGTAAGGGCAACACTATGGGGAACCTTGCAAATGCACACCATTGTAGAGTCTAAAAACGTAGCTTATACCCAACGGCAAGCCCCTTTTATTTTTGATAAAAATGAAGATAAGTCTTGGTCGTTGTTGGAGTCGGAATTAAAAGAGCAAGTGCCTGAATTGTATGATTTGCTTGATAAGGTTAATAATTTTGAGGCTAGTCCTGATAAAGTGATTAAAAATTACAGCTTTGTAACCTTTCATCAGTCTTTTGCATACGAAGATTTTATAGAAGGCATCAAACCTGTATTACCAGAGAATGAAGCAGAAGACGCTAAAGATTTAGGCTATACTATTGAGGATGGTGTCTTTAAATTGTTATGTACTAAAGCTAAGAATGATCCTGATAACAGATATGCTATTTTTATTGATGAAATTAACCGAGGAAATGTGTCCGCCATCTTTGGGGAGCTGATTACGCTTATTGAAGTTGATAAACGAACAGGAGCTAAAAATGAATTGCGTATTAAACTGCCATATTCTAAAAAGGAATTCAGCGTGCCTTCTAATTTAGATATTTATGGTACTATGAATACAGCAGACCGTTCCGTAGAAGCTTTAGATACTGCTTTACGACGTCGTTTTGAGTTTAAGGAAATGATGCCCGATTATGATGTTATTGCAAACGAGGAGGTAGAAGGCGTATTCCTTTCTGGTGTTTTAAAAAGGATTAATGAACGTATAGAACTATTAATTGACAGAGATCATGAAATTGGGCATTCATATTTTGTGGGGGTGGAAACAGTAGAACAACTAGCCAAGGCGTTTAACAATAAGATTGTACCATTATTACAAGAATACTTTTATGGTGATTATGGTAAAATAGGTTTGGTACTTGGTAAAGGTTTTGTGGAAGAAAAGGACAATAAAACGATTCGTTTTTCGGATTTTAAATATGAGAATTCAGAGGATTTTAAAACACCAACCTATATTTTAAAACGTGTAAATAGTCTCTCTATTGTAGATGCCGTAAATGTGTTATTAAATGAAAAAGAAACTAGAGAAGCCTAATCATTGACTAAACATAAAACCATATCCGTTTTTGAGCATCAACGCTTGTATGTTGGACAGCATAATTTTAAACAAACGCATTTAGACGCACTGCTAAAGCTAAATGAATATCACGATGGTAATTATTTTGAGCCTATAGCTAAAGGTGTAAAATTTAATCAATATGTTGGAGTAATACAGGTCGATGGCTTAACGATTGAGATACACCCAAAAGCAGATAAGGATGATGACGATAATAGATGGAAAGGAGTCTTGCTTCAAATGCTTAAGGCTTGTGGTAAACTAAAGGCAGAATCTTCTGGTGCGGCACATGTAAAACGTCAACACCTTAATTTATTAGAGGTTTATTTTGAATTGTATTTGCACGAGATAGAGGCTCTCATTAGAAAAGGAGTTATTAAGCAGTACAGACAGCAAACCCATAATACCAAAGCTTTAAAAGGAAAGTTAGAATTTGCGGGGCATATAAGACGTAATGCTGTTCATAAAGAGCGCTTTTATACCACGCATCAGGTCTATGATACTAATCACTTGCTACATCAAGTGTTATACAAAGCCTTAACCATCGTAGATCAATTTACTAAAGGCACACGGCTTTGTGATTTAAGCAGTAGAGTGCTGTTGAATTTTCCTGTCGTAGAGAAGACTACCATTTCTGCACAACAACTTAAGATTATTAAATTAAATCGGAAGTCGAACAGCTATACTGCGGCTTTAGAATTGGCGCGACTGATTATTTTAAATTATTCTCCAGATATTTCAAGTGGTAAAGAGAAAATGCTGTCTCTTTTATTTGATATGAATGATTTGTGGGAGACCTATATCTTAAAGCAAGTTCAGAAAGCTTGTGAAGGCACTGATATTGAAGTTTCAGGACAAGAATCAAAATCGTTTTGGGGTAGCAATAGTTTGCGACCAGATATTGTATTAAGACAAGGAGAAAAGACTTTTATAATTGACACGAAATGGAAACGACCTAATAAAAGTTCTGCTTCGGTAAGTGATCTAAGACAGATGTATGCTTATTGTCGTTTTTGGGATGCGGAAAGAGCTATGTTACTATATCCTGGTGATGCTTCTGAAAATAAGTTTAAATCTTATTTAACTGATGACTATTTAAAGGTTCATGAAGATGAGCATAGTCGGATTGATCATCAATGTAAGATGGGGTTTGTTTCTGTTTTGGATGAGAAAAATGAGCTTGAGGCTAATATTGCAAAAAGGATTTTAAATCTTTTAGAACTTTACATTTAATTACATAGACTATCGCATGACCATAAACCAACTCCCAGGCACCTATAACATTATAGGCAATAACCAAGATGAAGACGGTATCGCTTACAAAGGCACATTAGAGTTAACCTTAAATGCGAACAATAGAATAGAAGCGAAGTGGCTTATTAATTCTAGTCAAGAACAATTAGGAACCGGTTTTTTTAAAGATAACATCTTGGTTATTAATTTCAATTATAAGGGAGATGATGAACTTATTTATAAAGGCGTGGTGGTTTATAAATGTATCACTAAAGATGTGCTAGATGGCTTTTGGTCTGAAAAGTATGGTGATCCGTTATATCTAGGGGAGGAACGTTGTTATAGAATAGGGACGCAAAACCGTGAGTTGGTGAATTGATTTGGTTGTATTTGTATTTTTTTTGTGCATCATTTAGCTTCGCTGAATCTTTTGGGGCTGAGGTTTACACTAGTAAAAGTCCACAATGCTAGGGCATTGCTTTGGCCTTTTTTTATGGTTTTGCGCTTTTGTTTTACGCGTTTAGCTTCGCTGAATCTTCGCGAGTGAGCTATACAATAGTAAAAGTCCGCAATGCTAGGGCATTGCTTTAGACTTTTTTTATGCTTTTGTTTTACGCGTTTAGCTTCGCTGAATCTTCGCGGGTGAGCTTTACAATAGTAAAAGTCCACAATGCTAGGGCATTGCTTTGGGCTTTTTTTATGCTTTTGCGCTTTTGTTTTACGCGTTTAGCTTCGCTGAATCTTCGCGAGTGAGCTATACAATAGTAAAAGTCCGCAATGCTAGGGCATTATTTTTGACTTTTTTTATGCTTTTGCGCTTTTGTTTTACTCGTTTAGCTTCGCTGAATCTTCGCGAGTGAGCTATACAATATTAAAAGTCCACAATGCTAGGGCATTGCTTTGGACTTTTTTTTATGCTTTTGTCTTACTCGTTTAGCTTCGCTGAATCTTCGCGAGTGAGCTATACAATAGTAAAAGTCCGCAATGTTAAGGCATTGCTTTGGACATTTTTTATGCTTTTGCGCTTTGAAGCGCGCTTCAGCGCAACGCATAAAAAAAGTCCAGCACTTCCGTGCTAGACTTTTACTGTTGTAGCGAGAACGAGATTTGAACTCGTGACCTCTGGGTTATGAATCCAACGCTCTAACCAACTGAGCTACCTCGCCATAATTTGCAATTCACACATAAAGGATCAAATAAGCAATCTGAACATGTGCGTTATTGCGGCTGCAAATATAAAAACATTTTCTACGACAGCAAACAATAAAAACTAAAAAAAATAAATTTAATTTAAAGTTTAAAACTCAAGGATATTTGTATATATTGAGCACATAATACAATGCAATATGGACGATAAAGAAAAATACGAAATGGAGTTTGTGATTCAAGCATCACCAGCCCTAATATATACTTACATATCAACACCTTCGGGCTTATCAGAATGGTTTGCCGATAACGTTAATTCGCGAGGAGAATTGTTTACTTTTATATGGGATGGCTCAGAAGAACAAGCTAAACTGTTAAGTAAGAAAAGTGGCGAGCGTGTAAAGTTTCGCTGGTTACATGACGATGAAGAAGGATCTGCTTCCTTTTTTGAAATACGCATACAGGTCGATGAAATCACAAAAGATGTTTCTTTAATGATTACAGACTTTGCTGAAGACGATGAAATTGAAGAAGGTAAGATGCTTTGGACCAATCAAATCTCTAGCCTTAAACAAGTTTTAGGTTCTGCATAAGCCATAAGAAAATAATCTATCATATCTTTGTCTCGATTTAATTTTAAAACTAAATCGAGACTTTTTTTTATGATAAATTTTAACGGTACACTGCGCACGCAAACAGATTCTAAACTCAACACTGAAAATAGAGGTTACAAATATGGGGATGCCCTTTTTGAAACTCTAAAAGTGGTTAATGGTAAAATCTTCTTTTGGGAAGATCATTATTTTAGACTGATGGCGTCTATGCGTATTCTTAGAATGGATATTCCTATGAATTTTACTATGGAATTCTTAGAGGCCGAAATTCTAAAAACTTTAGAGGCTAATGATTTGTTACATGCTTCAGCGCGCGTTAGAATAAATGTAGATAGAGGAGAAGGTGGTAAATATTTACCTTCTAGTGCAGCTCAGGTTCATTTTAATATCGGTGCAGAACCACACCATAATCCGTTTTATACTATTGATACCGATGCTAATTGCGTTGTCGATTTATATAAAGATTACTTTGTGGCCCCTGGGTTATTATCTGGATTAAAGTCTAATAATAAAGCCATTCAGGTTATTGGTAGTATCTATGCCCAGGAAAATGATTTAGATAATTGTTTAATCTTAAATACCGACAAAAGCGTTATTGAAGCTTTAAATGGGAATCTATTCTTAGTTAAAGATGGCAAAATTAAAACACCGCCTTTGGAAGAAGGCTGTCTTAAAGGTATTATGAGAAAGCAAATACTAGAGCTATTAGCAAAGGATGTTAATGTCGTTGTAGAAGAAGCGTCTATTAGTCCGTTTGAACTTCAAAAAGCAGATGAATTGTTTATTACTAATGTTATTAAGGGGATTGTTCCTATTACAAACTACCGTAAAAAGGCGTATAGTAGCGATTTTGCGCAGAGCTTAGTGAATAAGCTTAATGCGAAGTTGAGGCTTCTATCTTAAAGATGTTTGTTATTTGTTCATTTTGCCTTGATGCAAAACGAACCAAAAGATCAAAACGATTTATTAGGAAATTACTAAAGCACCATTCGCTAATGCATTATTGTCTTTGGAATTTTAAAGGAATTATCATCCAATCCTTGATATATGTATTTAATGATAAATCTTGCTCACTATTTCTTAAAATCGTTGAGTCCGACGCTGTCGGATCTACACCTTTTTATGATTATTTGGGGTAGTGATGTTATTTTTTTAACTGAATATCATTCTTCATTGTATCCTTCAATTTATGGTTAGCTTTATTTTTAAGCTTAGGACAAGCAGATTAAAAAGCACTCACTCTTATTAAGTAATTTAAACCCGGCTTTATTAATCTTTGGTTTCAAAATGATTTGTTAGGAATTATACCTGTTTATAATCTTGCATGATTATGCTGTTTGTTTTTTTTATTATCTGTTCATTCTAGTTCCTGCTATTTCTATTTTATTAAATATGAAGTCATGAATGCTATCGCATTTGCCTTGATGCAAAACGAACCAAAAGATCAAAACGATTTATTAGGAGTTACTCATGGGTTTTTATTGCTTCCGTTTGAATTCGTGAATGCTATCGCATTTACTAAAGCACCATTCGCTAATGCATTATTGTCTTTGGAATTTTAAAGGAATTATCATCCAATCCTGGATTATAGTTGTTTAATGATAAGTCTTGCTCACTATTTCTGAAAAATCGTTGCGTCTGAAGCTGTCGGATCTACACCATTAAATGATTATTTGGGTGTGTAAATATCTAGTTGTAAGCATGAGTAGTTTATACTAGTGAAGTGCTTTTTTTTATCGCGGTATGTTGTGTAAGGTTCTTAGCCTCAATGCGTAAAAATATTCTTGGAAACCTATTTCAGCTTCAACTTCAACTTCAAGTTCAGTTTCAAGTTCAAAGCCCTAATTATAGCTAGGATTCTCTGGTGCGTTAGACCATATGCTATAATCGCCACCAAGTTCTAACATTTTTTCGCGCCAAAACGAATTACAGGGTTTAGAGATGATTTCGTTATTATAAATGTTTTCTGAAACTAGCCAAGCATTAGACTCTAGCTCATTGTCTAATTGCTGCTCATCCCAGCCTGAATACCCTAAAAAGAAACGAATATCACTACTAGAGATTTTACCTTTATTAATTAAGTTTAATACAATACTAAAATCTCCTCCCCAAAAAATACCATTAGATATCTCAATGCTATTTGGTATGAGTTCTGGTGATTTATGAATAAAATAGAGATTATCTTGTTCTACTGGTCCACCGTTATATACTGGGAATTCCGATTCAGTACCTTCTATAAGGTCTTTAAGGTTGTAATTTAAAGGTTTGTTTAAAATAAAACCAACTGAACCTAAGGCATTGTGATCCGCTAAGAGAATCACAGCACGATTAAATGAAATATCACCGATAATGGATGGCTCGGCAATTAGCAAATTGCCTTTTTCGGGCTTGTTCATTCTGGCTTTTATAAAGTTATTATTACTAAATCTATGTTTTTTTTGTTAAAAAAACAACTAATACGCATAATAATGTCTGATGTAGTAATTAAAAGTGCTTACTTTAAATCTTTTTATCGAAGTTGTAATTTAGCTTAATTTTAGAGGTATCTAAATCTACCACAGTGTAATAGAATAAAAAAACAGTGGCAATTTTTAATTTAAAACTACAGAATTTAATTGTTGTAAAATTTTTAAGTTAACGCATAAAAAAAACCTGCTCAATGAGCAGGTTGTGTATGTAAAACAAAAAATGTTTTAGTTTACAGCGCTACTTAAGTCAGAACCTGCCTTAAATTTTACTACATTTTTAGCTTTGATCTTTATAGTTTTTCCTGTTTGTGGGTTTCTTCCGTCTCTTGCAGCTCTTCTAGAAACTGACCAAGAACCAAATCCTACTAAAGATACTCTGTTACCTTTTTGTAAAGATCCTTCGATGTCAACTAATAAAGAGTCTAATGCTTTTTTAGCAGCTGCCTTAGTAATTCCAGCATTCTCTGCCATTCCATTAATTAAATCTGTTTTGTTCATAATATTAAATTTAAATTGTTAAAATTTTGATCTTAAAATTAAGAGTTCTTTAAAATCCGTACACAAAATTATTAGGAATATTAAGCTACGCAAGTAATAGCAAGGGAAATACGGCTTATTGTTAATAACTTAGGGCATTTGTTAATAAAGCCAATGTATTTCATCGGACTTTTTGTAAAACCAATGGTAATAAGGGTTTACAGCAGTTTTGCGGATTCAGAAAAATTAAACCCATTTAATAAGGATTTGACTTCCATTTTTCGCTTTCCTGGAAGCTGAATTTCTAATATTTTTATGTAACCTCCTTGGCAGGCGACTTTTAGTTCTTCTTTAGAAGTCATTATAAATCCATTGGCATGTTGGTGGTGTTCTTCTTGCTTTTCTACAGCATATAATTTTACAGATACGGGTTTCTTTTCATCATTATCTAAATAACACCAAGCTGCTGGAAAAGGATTCAAGCCTCTAATCTTATTGTATATGGTGTCTATAGGTAGTGTCCAGTCTATTTTACAATTATCACGATTAAGTTTATAAGCCGTTCTTAAATCGTCTGTTTGAGGTTGAATTGTTGTGGTAACAGAATCCGTTTCAATCTGTGCTACCGTTTTAATAACCAATTCGCTTCCTATAGCCATTAACTCATCGTGTAAGTCGCCAACGGTTGTTGTAGATCCTATTGCTGTTTCTACACTCTGAATGATAGCGCCTGTGTCTATTTTTTCATCTATAAAAAATGTAGTGACTCCCGTTTTCGTTTCTCCATTAATTATGGCCCAATGAATTGGAGCTGCTCCTCTATATTGAGGAAGTAAAGAGGCGTGAAGATTAAATGTTCCGTATTCTGGCATTTGCCAAACCACTTTTGGTAACATTCTAAACGCTACAATAATTTGTAAATTAGCATTTAGAGCTTTTAGTTCTTCAAGAAATGATTCTGCTTTTAAGTTTGTAGGTTGCAGTATATTCAATTGATGTTCTAAAGCGAATTCTTTTACTGCAGAGGCTCTAAGCTTTTGGCCACGTCCTGCAGGTCTATCTGGAGCTGTAAGCACTCCAACAACCTTATAGTCGTTATCTATAAGCGCTTTTAGTGTGGCCACCGCAAAATCGGGTGTGCCCATAAATACAATGCGTAAATCACGTTTATTTGTCATACAAGTGTGTAAGTATTAGCGTGTGTTAATTTTATTTTGTTGATTTCTATAAGTTCTGAAAGGCTTTTTAAAAGAATATGTTCAGAACATTTAATATGCTGTAATAATTGGCGCGAAGATAGTGCTTCCTCTTGCAACGCTTTTATAATTTGAAGTGTTATAGATTCATTTGTATTTGAAGCTTTAGCTACACATACAGAACATATACCACAATTTTTAGTCGTCTTTTCCCCAAAATAGAGAAGGAGCTGCTGATTTCTGCAAACGGCTTCATTTTTAACGTAATGTAAAACAGATTCAATTTGTTGATGTTTTAAGGTGTGTTGCTGTTTAATTGTTCTAGCAATAGGGTTGATGGTAATGTCATCTTCACGCGGTTTCAAAAATGTAATTTCAGAATCCGTATTGGCCATTTGTAAGCTAATGACTTCATCCTTTTCTAAACGCTGCAATTGTGTAATGACTTCCTTTTCTGAAAGTTTTACTTTGTCAACCACCAAACTGAGATTTACTTTTGTCTCATAATCAAAAATACCACCATAAGTTCTTAAAAGTACTTTTACTAAAATGTTTAAATCTAAATGCGTTTCTAAGTATTGAAACAAGACTGCATTTGTGGTTATAAATTGAATTTTAGTCCTAAAGTTAAAATGTTGCGTCAACGTTATAATGGCGTTGCGATCTAACAAGAGTAGCGCATTATAAGTGATGCTTGCGTTTAGTTTATAATGACTGCAAAAGGATTTAAAATCGAATTGATGCAGTGTGTTTTCGCCTTCACCATAAGAGATTTGAAAATAGTTACACAACTTATTATAAACCGTTTTTACAAAAGCAACAGATGGTAAGGTGCTTAAAAATTGATTGCGAAGATGGTCTTCATCAACATGTTGTTTTAAGATAATGGCATGCGCTAACTCTCCATCTCTTCCTGCACGTCCGGCTTCTTGGTAATAACTCTCTAAGCTTTCTGGTAAATTAATATGAATAACAGATTTGACGTTGGCTTTGTCTATTCCCATTCCAAAAGCCGTGGTCGCCACCATAATTTGCTTCTGACCGTTGGTCCATTGGTATAAACGTTCTTGCTTTTCTTTGTTGGTAATGCCTCCATGATAAAATGTGGAGGATAAGCCTTTAGCGGTAATAAAATTATGAATATCAGACGTAGCCCTACGGTTTCTGACATATATAATTGAAGAGCCATCGTATTTTTTTAATAGATGTTCTAGCTGAAATAATTTGTCGTCGGTATGAATAACATCATAGGCAATATTTGGTCTGGTAAAAGACGCTTTAAAGATGTTGGGATTTATAAAATCGAGATTGTCAACAATATCATCTACCACATTATGTTTTGCTGTTGCTGTTAATGCAATACAATTAACATGTGGATGCATTTGTCGTAAATCAGATATGTTTTTGTAAGCCGGTCTAAAATCATTTCCCCATTGACTGATACAATGTGCTTCATCTACAGCAATTAAATTTACGCGCATTTGCTGTATGCGTTCTTGTACTAAAGTTTGTTGTAAACGTTCAGGAGAGAGGTATAAAAACTTATAATTACCGTAAATACAATTATCTAATTGGGTGTCTAGATCTTTATAAGACATGCCCGAAGTTAGCGCAATGGCTTTTATCCCTTTTGCTTTTAGAGTGTTGACTTGATCCTTCATTAAAGCAATTAAAGGAGAAATAACGATACAAATACCATCTTGGATTAGTGCCGGAATTTGAAAACAAACCGATTTACCACCACCTGTTGGTAAGAGCGCAAAGGTATCTTCACGGTTTAAAACCGAAGTGATAATTTCTTCTTGCA
Organism: Winogradskyella pacifica; assembly: GCF_003386275.1. NCBI lineage: Bacteria > Pseudomonadati > Bacteroidota > Flavobacteriia > Flavobacteriales > Flavobacteriaceae > Winogradskyella > Winogradskyella pacifica. The sequence goes on from NZ_QREI01000003.1 coordinate 390,781, forward strand.
ACGGTCTAAAGGACGTATGATGCCAATACCGTTCTAAAACTTCTATAGGATGCATTACTGCAAATTTAAGGACTCTAGAATAAAATCAACCCTAGATTCTACACTTCCAAAAGGTACGTCAATTAAATGATAACCAAAACGCTTGTAGGTTTTTAATAAATGGTGATGGATTTCAATGGCTTCTTCAAAATTTTCATAACGTTCACTATCGCTTGTAAAGATCTCTTGCCAAGGTGCTAAAATGAAGATGGAGTCGTAGTTATGACTTTCGCAAGTTTCCTCAAAATGCTTAGGATACGTATCTCCAATATAATCCATATAGGCAATAACATCTGGTAAACCTCTATCTAAAAAAACAACGTTTTCAGATTCATTTTCAGCATCTGTAAATTGTTTAGCTCTACCTTCTAAAAGTTTCTCACTAAACAAAAGTGGCTCTGTTAAAAAGAGCTGTTCAATACCGTCTTCTCTAGCTTGTAAGGTAATTTGTCTAGAGATTTCATCGTAGCATAAAAACCCACGTTCTTTTAATTTATTGATAATTGTGGTTTTTCCAGTTCCTGGTCCACCTGCGATAACGACTTTTTTTGGATTCAAATTGGCAAAATTTTTGATGTAAAAATAACAGATAAAAATGTAAAGTTAAACGTATCTTTACAACTGAAAAATTTCATTATGGATAATTCTAAAAAAACAGACGAATTTTACGAAAAATTAAAATCACAACTCTACGATACAGCCCTTTGGCCATCGGAGTATTTATACAAATTTATTGTGCTTTCTGAAGGACCGGGTGTGAATCATATTGAGGCGCTTTTTGATAATTTAGGCGCTGTTATTACCACTACAGAATCTAAGAATGGAAAATACACGAGTGTTTCTATTAATGTCAATATGAAAAATCCTGAGGCAGTCATTGCAAAATATAAGGATGTAGCCGAAAATGTTGAAGGTGTAATTTCCTTATAAAAATGCTTTTAAACTTCGTATTTTTTTGTACTTTGCAACAAAACCTAGAGACTTCAGGTTAAAACTATATACTACACACATTTTACAATTTTGATTGACGATTTAGAATACAACACAGAGCGCGAGCATTTAATTATACCAGAATATGGACGTCATCTTCAAAAGATGATTAATTACGCTAAGTCTCGCGAAACTAAAGAAGAACGTAATAAAATAGCGAAGGCGATTATTGCTGTAATGGGAAATCTACAACCACATTTAAGAGATGTGCCAGATTTTCAACACAAATTATGGGATCAGCTATTTATAATGGCTAATTTTGAAATTGATGTAGATGCACCATATGGTGAACCATCGCAAGAAGAAATACAAGCCAGGCCAGAGCCTCTAAAATACCCTCAGAATTTCCCGAAGTATCGTTTTTATGGTAATAATATAAAGACCATGATTGATGTTGCTGTAGGTTGGGACGATGGCGAATTAAAAGAAGCGCTAACGTATACTATTGCTAATCATATGAAGAAGTGTTTCCTTAATTGGAACAAAGACACGGTTGAAGATGATGTTATTTATAATCATCTATTTGAACTTTCAAATGGTAAAATTGATCTAAAGAATACAGAAGAAGATCTTAGTGATGCTACAAGTTTATTGCGTACCAAATCTAAATATGGTAGTAAAAGCAGCACCAACAAAAAGAATACATCTTCGAATAAGAAAAAATATACTAACAACAGGAAACGTTACTAAAAACGTATGAGTACATTTAAAATTGAAGGAGGTCACCAATTAAAAGGTAAAATTCAACCTCAAGGAGCAAAAAATGAAGCTTTACAAATCTTATGTGCAGTGCTTTTAACTGCAGAAGAAATTAAGATAGATAACATTCCAGATATTATTGATGTTAATAAACTGATCGCTTTATTAAAGAAATTGGGTGTTAAAATTAATAAGCTAGGTAAAGGATCTTATACCTTTAAAGCAGATGACCTCAATTTAAAGTATTTAGAATCTGAAGAGTTTAAAGAAGACGGTAAAGGTCTAAGAGGTTCTATTATGATAGTAGGTCCGTTATTAGCACGTTTTGGCAAAGGCTATATTCCTAAGCCAGGTGGTGATAAAATTGGTCGTCGTCGTTTAGATACACACTTTGAAGGCTTTATTAATCTTGGAGCTAAATTCCGTTATAATAAGGAAGAGTTATTTTATGGAGTTGAAGCTAAAAAGCTAAAAGGAACCTATATGCTTTTAGATGAAGCATCAGTTACCGGTACAGCTAATATTGTTATGGCTGCTGTTTTAGCAGAAGGCACAACAACCATTTACAATGCCGCTTGCGAACCGTATTTACAACAATTGTGTAAGATGTTAAACCGTATGGGAGCTAAAATCTCAGGCGTTGGTTCTAATCTATTAGTGATAGAAGGAGTTGATGTTTTAGGTGGAACAGAGCATAGAATGTTGCCAGATATGATTGAGATAGGTAGTTGGATTGGTTTGGCTGCGATGACAAAAAGTGAATTGACTATTACGAATGTAAGTTGGGATGATTTAGGTCAAATTCCTAATGTATTTAGAAAAATAGGAATTACGGTTGAGCGTCGCGGTGATGATATCCACATACCAGCACATACGGATGGTTATGAAGTACAAAACTTTATTGATGGTTCTATTTTAACCATTGCAGATGCGCCATGGCCAGGATTTACACCAGATTTATTGAGTATTATCTTAACGGTTTTAACCCAAGCTAGAGGAGAAGCGGTTGTGCACCAGAAAATGTTTGAAAGTCGTTTATTCTTTGTTGATAAATTGATTGATATGGGGGCAAAGATTATTCTTTGTGATCCGCACAGAGCTACAGTTATTGGGCACGATTTTAAATCGACATTAAAAGCGACAACAATGACTTCACCAGATATTAGAGCGGGTGTTTCTTTATTAATCGCGGCATTGTCTGCAAAAGGCACATCTACCATTCATAATATTGAACAGATCGATAGAGGTTATGAAAATATTGACGAACGTTTAAGAGCTATTGGAGCTAAGATTGAACGTGTAGAAGGTAATTAATACAACTGTTATAATTACTTTGTTTTTTGAAGTAATATGATAACCATTTATATAAAGTAAAAGCTTCAAGTTACATCTTGAAGCTTTTTTTATTTCAGGTTTTTCGTTCGTGGATAGGTATTACTAATAGCTTATTTAATTAGATGAATTACTTAGTCTAATAAAAATACTGCTCACTCGTTATTTTACCATCTATAACTTCATACACACAAACTTCTTGTATTTTTTGTCTGCCCTTATCTTTAAACGTACAATCGTAATCCATTTTAGCCGTAAAAAAATTACCAGCGACTAAGGGATTACTAATACTACTGAAATGAATGTTTTCTACATTGTCTATCCATGCTTTACTTTTTTGCCAAACGTTTTGTTTTCCGGTTACAACTTCACCTGGCATTCCAGGCATCTCTCGGCTTACCACATTCTCTGCATATAGCTCGTTAATGCAATCCAGGTTATTACCTTTTTCGCACATTTCTTTCCATTTTTTAGCAACTCCCCATGTATTCATAATGTTCCAATTTTTGATTCGTGCTTTAAAGTTAAGAAAAAGTTTGTTGTCTTTTATAAAATAGGGTTTTGGTTCTTTAATCCCTAAAAATAAAAAAGCTCTGAAGACTAATCAGAGCTTTTAAAATTGTTTGTTGAAATGGTTATTTCAGCTAAGACGTTAACAGTCTTGTATATAACAACGCTATTTTTTGATGTTTATTATAATTAATCTGAATTATTTTAACAATTTGATTAATTTAGGGCTGTTTTGTAGGTTTTTAAACAACGTTCTCTTGCCGCTTTATGATCCACCATAGGCTGAGGATAGGTGAGTTCTTGATATTCTGGAACCCAATGTTTTATGTACTCGTGATTTTTATCAAATTTCTGAATCTGCGTCGTGGGATTAAAAATTCTAAAATACGGAGCAGCATCAACTCCACAACCAGCAACCCATTGCCAATTGCCAACATTGCTGGCCATATCGTAATCGTGTAATTTCTCAGCGAAATAGGCTTCACCCCAACGCCAATCAATTAATAAATGTTTGCATAAAAAACTACCAACAAGCATGCGGACACGGTTGTGCATAAAACCCGTTTCATTAAGCTGTCGCATCCCAGCATCTACTAGCGGATAACCTGTGTCTCCTTCACACCATTTTTTAAATTCATCTTCATTATTACGCCATTCAATACGATCGTATTTTGGTTTAAAAGCCTGGTCTACAGTTTGAGGAAAATGCCATAGAATTGCCATAAAAAATTCGCGCCAAATCAATTCTTGCCAAAATATTTCATTCTGTTCTGCAATCGCTTTTTTTACCATTTTGCGAATGCTAACGGTTCCAAAACGTAAATGCGGACCTAGACGCGATGTGGAATCTTTAGCAGGAAAGTTTCGTGTGGCTTCATACTCTTGAATCAATGTCGGGGTCACCTCATAATCTGTAATTTCTTGACTAGATTTTTCGAAATCAATGTCTGATAAACTGAGATTAGGTAATCGACTATGTGCAATTAAATTATTTAAATACGAATTGGTATAGTAAATTTCTAATCTAATAGTTTTAAATTTTTCTTTCCAAGTTCGCATATAAGGTGTGTACACCAAATACGGATCTCCATCCTTTTTTACGACTTCATTTTTTTCGAAAATGACTTGATCTTTACATGTTTTGAATTCAATATTATGCTGCTCTAAAAACGTTTTAATTTTATCATCACGTTCCTTGGCGTACGGTTCGTAATCGTGATTGGTATAGACCGTTTCAATCTCGTAATCTTTTATTAATTGCTCAAAAATAACTTCAGGTTTGCCATGAAATATAGCGATACTACTGTCGTGTTCATCCTGTAATGTTTGCCGCATATTTTGAAGCGTTTGATGAATAAACGTCACGCGCGCATCGTCTTTAGGTAAGCGTTCTAATATCTCCGTATCGAAAATGAAAATTGGTAGTACTTGGTGGTCTCCACGTAACGCTTCATAAAACCCAAGATTATCATCTAACCTTAAGTCTCTTCTAAACCAAAATATGTTCGTCTTTTTACTCATTTAAAATGTAGATTTAATTTGCGATTGAATGCAGCAGGTGTGATTGTTTTTAATTAATGTACGTTCCGAATAAGGCTTCTAATTTTTGGGTTCTATAATTAAATATTTCATCCAGTTTTGGTTGCACCAAAAATGGATGAATCAGTTGCCCTAGTATCCCCATTGGTAATTTGTAATCTATAATATCTTCCATTTCAACACCACCTTCAATTGCTTTTATAAAGTGCTTATGATGCCAAAGCGCATAAGGTCCAAAACGTTGTTCGTCTACAAAATATTCACGGTCTTTAATATGTGTAATTTCTGTTACCCATTTGGTTTTAATGCCTAAAACAGGCGTGACAATATATTGAATGATTTGACCTGGAAACATAGGTTTGTCTGCTCCAGAAAGGATGTTAAATCCCATATAATCCGGTGTGATTACTTTTAAATTCGCAGGACTAGATAAAAACGTCCAAGCTTCTTCAACTGAAATGGGAAGTTTTTGTTTTTTGTGTAGGGTGTATATTTTCATAGCGTATTATAAAAAGTCAAAAAGAATAAATAGGTAATGGATTAAAGCATAAAATGAGAGGCTCACAAAGGTAAAACTAGGTCGTTGACCGAAATCGAAACTAATTGTTAAAAACAACATAGCCGTTTAAAGACGTGGCGATGCAAAGCCAAATAATATAAGGAAGCAATAGATATTTTAATCGAGTTAATCTATCATCTCCAAACGTGATAAAGAAGTAGATAATTACCAACGTTAATACTATGATATTTATAAAAGCTAAGTTTGGGAGTTGTTGATTGAAAAACAGGTAATTCCAACTGACATTCAATACCACGGCGATGGTATATATACTTATGACAAATTTTGAATTTCTGATGGTAAATAAATAACTGAGATAGGCCGAAAAACAAATCATAATGAGTGTCCAAGTCGCTCCAAATACCCAACCTGGTGGAGTCCAAGGCGCTTTATTTAAATTTGAATACCACTCGCCTGTAATGGCGTCACCCATAAAATAACTTCCCAGTGCAAGTCCACCAAAATTGATTATTAGAAACAGTATAAAGAGATATATTTTTTTCACCTTATGATTATTTTAATTTATCAATTTTATCAGCTATCGTTTGGGCTTCAGCATATTTTTTGTCGCTTTCAGCTCTGTTCGTTGTAGAAAGCTTATGCCAATCTGCCATAAGTTTTTCATATTGTTTTTGAAGTTTATCGGCTTCCGATGGTTTCTTAAATAATCCGAACATAGTTATTTATTTTAAATACTTCAATAGTCTTGAACTCGTAGGGCTAGTAATAGAGTAGTAGTAATTTAGAAATTCACCATTTTCGTCTATTAAGTATTTCTGAAAATTCCACTTTACAGTAGAATTCTGCTTGCCGTTATTAGATTCTTTGGTCAACCAACTATATAAAGGGTGTTGATTTTCGCCTTTTACGTCAATCTTTTCAGTAATTAAAAATGTGATACCATAATTGATTTCGCAGAATTCTTGTATTTCGCTAGCTTCTCCTGGTTCTTGTTTTCCAAATTGATTACAAGGCACACCAATAATAACTAGTGTATCTTTGTAAGTGTCTTGTAAATTTTGTAAATCTCTGTACTGTGATGTAAATCCGCATTTGGACGCCACGTTTACAAATAGAATTTTTTTACCTTGAAACTGATGTAGATCTATAGGCGTTCCTTGTAAGGTATTAATTTTTATATCGTAAAGTGGTTGTGTTGCTGTCGTCATCATTTTGTTATAGTGTTAATGATAATCTAGTTGCCTTAACTAAAAGTGTTTCTACAATTTAAAACTTACAATGCCGCAATCCATTTCAAATATCTGACCAGATAGGGATGCTGCTTTATCAGATAATAAAAATGCGGCCATACCTGCAACTTCTTCTGGTTGTAAATACTTCTTAAGCGGATGGCGCTCGTTCATATTTTCAATCATACGTTCGTTGCGTAATAATTTGGAAGCCAATTCTGTATCCGTTACCGTTGGTGCAATAGCATTGACTCTTATGAGAGGTGCTAATTCTGCTCCTAATGATTTTGTTAAACCTTCAACTGCCGATTTTGAAGCCGCTACACTGGCGTGATAAGGCATGCCAAGTTTGGCTGCAACTGTACTAAAAAGTACAATTGAGGGGTGTGTTCCATTTTTTAAAGCTGGTATGTATTTCTGAATAGCTCTAACAGCGCCAATAACATTGATTTCAAAATCATTTTTAAAATCGTCTACAGTTAACCGGTTAATTGGCTTTAAGTTGATGCTTCCAGGACAATACACTAAGCCATCAGCTTCGTTTATGTCTGGTAATTCATCTGTTAGAATATCGCAATTGTAATGTTTTAAGTTAGGATGCGATTCTTCTGGTGCTGTTCTGCTAATATTTACAATTTCATCATAAAAAGAAAGCAAAGCTATAACAATTGCTTTGCCAATACCTTTGCTTCCTCCTATAACTATTAACCGTTTCATAACCTATTATGAGGTAGCAGTTAACGGTCGTCCCTTTAAACGTTTTTCAATTTTTTGCTTTATAACTGTTAGACGCTTCATTAAGTCCATTAACTTGGCGTCTTTCTTTTCCTTGTATAATTCGTTGACTTCTAAGATTAGGTCTTTTGCCTCTCTTGCCGCCATAATTCTGTCACTTGTTGTTTTAAATGAAAACTTTCTGTTTTCAAATTCTATAGCTTTTTCTACTGTTTCCATAGTTTAATTGTTTATATAGTTTTGTAATTCTAAAATTTTTGAAGCATTATTAAATTCGCCTCCGTAATATGTTGTTACTGTAGTTGACGTGTCATCTTGGATACCTCTAGACGATACGCATAAGTGCTTTGCATCTATTATTACAGCAACATCTTCAGTTTCTAAAACTGTTTTAAGTTCGTTTGCAATCTGGTTGGTTAAACGTTCTTGTACTTGTGGACGCTTAGCATAATATTGCACTATTCGGTTTAATTTTGAAAGTCCAATAACTTTTCCAGATGATTTATAAGCGATATGTGCTTTTCCTATGATTGGCACAAAATGATGCTCACAATTAGAGTAGAAGGTAATATTTTTTTCTACAAGCATTTGATTATATTGATATTTATTATCAAAAAGCGCGACTTGTGGCTTATTTTTAGGATCTAAACCTGAAAATATTTCTTCAATATACATTTTTGCAACGCGATCTGGTGTGCCTTGTAACGAATCGTCTGTTAAATCGAGACCCAAAACATCCATTATTTCTGAAAATAAAATTGAAATGCGTTCTTTTTTCTCTGTGTTAGACATTTCGAAAGCATTTGCTTTCATAGGGGTGTCTAAACCTGTAAATAAATGGTCGTCACCCATCTCATCTATACTGAGGTTATGACCATTTGTTTTGGAAATTTTTTCTGTAATCATAGAATCTTTTTAATGTGCTGTCTTTAAGTACTCCAAACTTAAATCAAAGCACGTGTTAACGTTTTGAAATAGAGTTGTTTGTTATTGTTCTTTGTCTAGAGCATTTAAATCTGCCTTCGTCAAACGTTCTTTTTTTACTGTGTTTAGTTGCTCTTCCTTGAACTCTTGTTCTCCACAATCTAAAACTACTTGGTTTTAATTCTTTTCGCATTAAATTAATAACCTCTTGTTCTTTTAATTTGAATTGAAACGTAATAGCATCAAACGGTGTTCGATCCTCCCATGCCATTTCAATAATTCTGTCAATGTCCTTAAGTTCTAAATTCATAGTCCTTGAGGCATTGCATAAAGCATATCATACTTTACTTTTTCGTCAATTAACTTGTCAAAAAACGTCTTGTTTTCTTTAAAAGTTTTGTCAGCTCTAAAATGCACAAATTTTCCTTGTGCATGTATACTAGACCCATTGATTTTATATATAACGAGATGGTAATAAGGAATAACCCAAGTAAATTGTTTGAGTCTTTTATTAATCCTTATCAGAATCCCTCTAGGTCTCAACTCTATATTTCCAAAATTATGATCCGAAACTGCATTCATTATAGATTGCAGGTTTGGACTCACTTTGTCAATAATCATTTGTTTAGAATCTACACCATTCATTGTCAACTTCTGTACCAAACTAAAAGAACTGCCAACTAAGTCTGCAATAATTTCTTTATGCTCAGTATTAGAATGTGTAGTGTTTAATATCATAGCTTCTCAAATATACAAAATGTTTAAGCATTTAATTATATTGCTAAACAAAAATTAACAGATAATTATGAGTATAAAATTCATTCTGTAAGCGTTAGGTGCCTAATCACTTTTTAGCATTCGCGTTCTGCCTTGTATAGTCAGTCGCTTTATTAGTCTATAACTTTCACTGAAAACTTTGGCGCCGTGTTTAGGTACGAAAAGCCTCACTAACACGTCTAAGAATTTCTTTCTTTAGGCGCTTTGTTTTTTACCAAAGCGTTTAGCATACCATTAAAAACAAAAGCATGAAACGGTAACACAGAATACCAATACAATCTCCCCCAAATGCCTTTAGGTCTAAATACGGCAGTTTGATGTAATTGCCCTTTTACGATTTTGAATTCTAACCAAGCTTCACCAGGTAAGCGCATTTCTGCAAAAAGTAAAAGTCTTTTTTCTTCTTTACTCGCGTATAAGACACGCCAAAAATCTAAGGCATCACCAGCTTCTAAATAGGTATTGCTTGTGCGCCCCCGTCTTAAACCAACACCACCAAAAAGTTTATCCATATAGCCTCTAATTTTCCAGAGGCCATTAAAACTATACCAGCCGTTTTTACCGCCAATAGCCCATATTTTATCTAAAGTGAAATTTTCATCAATGACAGGTTTTTGTCTTTCATCTGTAAAACACCCAAATTGTGGTAACTCTATATGTTTAGATAATTGATCTTTAAAGCGTCCGCTACTTACGGCATCTTTCCAGCTAGATATCACGGCGTTTTGTTCTGTTTTTTGAAATGCTAAATCCACAGCCGTTTTATAATCCATGGGTTTAATACCAATGATTTCATTGATTTTACTCGGTTTCCCAATGACTTCAACCTTCATGCTATCAACTAAAGCAGCAGCCAATTGAAACGATGTAGAGGTTACAAAATATAACCAGTAAGATGAGAGTTTTGGTGTTAACACAGGAAGGGTTACGATATGTCGTTTTAATCCTCTGACTTCTGCAAATTGAAGGAGCATTTCTTTATAAGTCAATATCTCAGGACCGTAAATATCAAAAGCGCCGTTGTATAATTCTTCTTTACCTAAACCACCAGCTAAAAAGTTGAGCACATCGCGTATCGCTAAAGGCTGTGTTTTTGTATTTAGCCATTTAGGTGTAATCATAAATGGCAATTTTTCTACGATGTCTCTTATAATCTCGAAAGATGCACTACCGCTGCCGACTATTATTCCTGCTCTAAATGTGGTGAGGGCATAACGTACAGATTTCAACGTGTTTTCAACTTGTAAACGTGACTTTAAGTGTTTAGAAAGGGAGGCGTCATTTACAATACCACTTAAATAAATAACTTGTTTACAGTCTGTTGGCTCTACAAGGTTTTTAAAGTTTTGTGCACATTGGCGTTCTAAATCTTCAAAATCTTCAGAACCTGTAGACATCGAATGAATTAAATAATACGCTGCATCTATATCTTTTGGGATTTCAGCAGATTCTGGTTTAAGAAAATCAACTTTTATAAACGAGCATAAGGGGTTATCTTTAATTTCATCTGGAATACGACTTAAATCTCGCACACAACACACCAACTCGTGTTTGTTTTCTAGAAGTTGTAACGCTAATCGTCTTGCGATATAGCCTGTGGTGCCTGAGATGAGTATTTTCAATTATATATATTTATTTAAAGATTTTTAAAATTATTTATTTGTACGTTTTCAGCTTTAAGATCGAACATTAAATTGTACAATCCAAAAAATGTTCTATTTATATAAATAAAATGCTTAGATCCTCTATTACCATTCATATTTCTGAGTTCTGTACTTTTAGAATAGCGTTGTCCCATATCTGAGATTTGATTAAAAAATTCAGGATTTGAAAAGTCGAATTCTTCCACATGAAATGGTTTTGTAAAAAGACTTAATAATTCATGAAACATAGCGCTAAAGAACTTAATTTCTTCTTCAGAATCATCGTTTTTCAAAATTTCGAGCTCATAAAGTTTCTCAGTAAATCGTTTTGGATTTTCAATACATGCTTTATCTGCTAATTCAAAATAAGGAATGTAGAAATCTTCAGGAATAATTTTCATACATCCAAAATCTAATGCAATCAGATTACTGTCTTCAGAGATTAAAAAATTCCCAGGATGTGGATCGGCATGTACTTTTCTCAACTTGTGAATTTGGTACATGTAAAAATCCCATAAAGCCTGACCTAGTTTATTGGATTTGTCTTGGTCTGTATTATGTGCTGTAAATTCCGAAAGGTGTTCGCCAGACATAAAATCCATAGTGATAATACGTTCAGATGAAAACTCCTCATAATAGTTTGGGAATTTTAAATTTGGAATGTGTTTACAAGCTTCCGCAATTTCTTTACTCTGCGCAATTTCTAAGATGTAGTTGGTTTCCTCTGTGAGTTTATTTTCAACTTCTTTAAAGTATTTATCAGAATCTTTCCCTTTAATATTAAACATCTTTATAGCTATAGGTTTTACCAACGCTAAATCTGATGCAATACTTTCGGCAACTCCAGGATATTGGATTTTCACAGCAAGTTTTTTCCCATTCTTTTCCGCTATATGGACTTGTCCGATACTAGCAGCATTGACTGAAGTTGCATTGAAAGTGTCAAAGATATCTTCGGGATGTTTCCCAAAGTATTTTTTAAATGTTTTTATAACCAAAGGAGGTGATAATGGTGGCACAGAAAACTGAGATAACGAAAATTTCTCAACATAGGCCTGTGGCAATATGCTTTTTTCCATACTTAACATTTGTGCGACTTTAAGTGCACTGCCTTTAAGTGTTTTAAGACTATCGTAAATGTCTTCGGCATTATTTTGATTTAAGCGTTCTTTGGCATCCTCTTTAGAGTTGACCATTTTGTCGCCGTAATATTTTAAATAATTAACGCCTACTTTTGCTCCTGTTGAAACCAATTTGGAAGCTCTAGATATTTTAGTAATCGGAATGCTGTCTATTGTTTTCATCTAGTTGGAGTGTATTTTTTCTTTATATAAGAATTTGCCAAAATCTATAAGGCTTTTTAATGGAGTGGTATCGATTAAATCGAAACTCGCCTGAACTGATTTTTCGATAAACACATCTGTTTTTTCAAATGAGGTAGAAGTGTCGTCTAACCAAAATTTAAGCGTGACTAACAATTGAAACCATGCTGATTCTTTGAGGCCTCTATTTTTTAATTTTTCAAGTTTTTCTTCCTTAAGATCAATTGTTTTTATGTCTAAGTGTTCGATGTAATTAGTAAAGCTCTTCTTTAAATGAGACAATGCTTTTAAAGATTTCAATTGATTTTTATCCGAACCTAAGGCTTGTACCACGTAGCTTCGATTCGCCGTTAATATTTCGAAAAAGGTAAAGTAAAAACTAAGCAGTTGGTTTCGTGCATCAAAAGATTGATAATCTTCACTTTTTTCTAAAACAACTAAAGTATGATCAAAAAATATTTTAAATATGGATTGCTCTAAAATCTCGAAAGAACTAAAATATTCATAGAATTTTTGTTCTTCAAAATTATTGTCTTTCGCAAAAGCGTAGACAGAGTTTGGCTTATGGTTATGTGTCAATACATAATCCATATAGTTTGAGATAAGGTCGTCTTGTGTGATGTTTTTCTTTTTTGCCATTGTAATTGATTTACAATGTAAAGATACTCTATGTTTAACTATTTAAGTATATAGTTAAACAAACTTTAACAAGACTTAGGGAAAAACAAATCTGACTTAAGCTTTTTGTGGTAAATAGTATTTTTTCCGAAGCCAAAACGACACGCGTACTAAAAGTATTAAAGCGGGTACTTCTACCAATGGGCCAACGACTCCTGCAAATGCTTGTCCTGAGTTTAATCCAAAGACAGCAATAGCCACTGCAATGGCTAATTCAAAGTTGTTACCAGCGGCAGTAAAAGAAATGGCTGCATTTTTATCGTAAGTGGCTCCCATGGCTTTGCTAATGAAAAATCCAATAAGGAACATAATTGCGAAATAGATTAATAAAGGAACAGCAATGATTAAGACGTCCATTGGTATCTCTACAATCAATTCACCTTTTAATGAAAACATAACTACGATGGTAAATAATAATGCGATTAAAGTCATTGGTGAAATGGTAGGTATAAATTTAGTAGTGTACCATTCTTCACCTTTTAGTTTTACCAAAATTAAACGCGACAGAATACCTAATAAAAACGGAATACCTAAATAAATAGCGACACTTTCAGCAATCGTAGCAATTGAAATATCTACAATAGCACCTTCAAAACCAAAATAGGGTGGAAGTACTGTAATAAATAGATACGCATAAAAGCTATAGGCAAAGACTTGAAAAATACTATTTAAAGCCACTAAACCTGCTCCATATTCGCTACTGCCTTCAGCTAAATCATTCCAAACTAAAACCATAGCAATGCAACGCGCCAAGCCAATTAGGATTAAGCCAACCATGTATTCCGGATAATCGCGTAGAAATGTAATTGCTAAAACAAACATTAACACAGGACCAATAATCCAATTTAAAACTAATGAAATTGACAATACTTTGACGTCTTTAAATACTTTTGGAAGTAGTGCATAATTCACTTTCGCTAACGGCGGATACATCATTAAAATAAGTCCGATTGCAATAGGTATATTGGTCGTTCCGCTACTATAAGATTCTACTAATTCTGGAAATGACGGTACAAAAAAGCCAATGCCAACTCCAATAGCCATAGCTATGAAAATCCATAAAGTAAGATAGTTATCTAAAAAACTCAGTTTTTTCTTGATTGCCGTCATGGTAATTAGTTTGTAATGTTAGAGAATACATATTTTAGTTCTGTAGCAATTTGAAGACTCCGTTCCTTATACTTTTCTAATTGTTGTGGAGTGTTATCAAAAGCTTTAGGGTCGTCATAAGTAATCGGAATTCGTTGTTCTGATCCACCAATAAAAGGACAACCTTGGTCTGCGCTAGAGCAGGTCATTATGGCCGCAAATGTTGACGTCGGATTGAATTCATCATCAAATGTTTTTGAAAAGCCAATCACAGGATGCGCATTTTTTGAATATTTAATGCTGTAAACCGGATTGCTACCATTAGAAAGTGTTTCAATTTGAAACCCGGTATTTTCAAGCGTTTTAGCTACAACAGGAAATAAGGCTGTGGCTTCTGTTCCACCTGAATAACAAAACACATTTTTAATGTCAAAATAAGATGCCATGGCCTGTGCCCAAACTTGAGATAAATGGCTACGACGTGAATTATGCGTACAAATAAAATTTAAGTTAACGGTGTTGTTTTCCGTTGTCTTAAGTTGAATGTAATTAATGAGTGGTTGTAAAATCGCTTTACGCTCATCTGAAATAGCTTCAATTTGTAGTTGCTCTATTTGGTTACTAATTGGTTGGTACAGCATGATATTTTAGAATTTTAATGTTTAGCAGCATCCAGAACCTGGAGCACAAGATGGACCTTCATTTTGTAAATCTGAAAATTTAAGTTTTGGTTTCTTTTCAGGAATACCACATTTGTCTTTCGCTAAACAATCTGTAAGTTTAGAAGTCAATAAAAAATGTGTGCCGTCAAAATCTAATCCATATTTACCAATGGTATCTCCTTGGTATTCAACTTCAATTTCTAAGTCTTCAATTTCTAAGACTTTTTCAGAGAGTTCTATGATATTAAGCAATTTTTCAGGATGTAATCGGTGATCGTAATCATCAGCTTCCCACAATTGAAAGTTGGCTACATTCTCCGTTCTTACAGTGCCACCACAATCGATAAAATGTTTGGATATTTTACCAACTTCTGTTACATGAAAGTGATTTGGTACTAAGGTGCCGTTTGGTAATTGAAACGCTATGGTGTCTAATGCTTTTAATTTTGATTTAATTTCTGATAGTTTCATAAGTATCTATTTTAATTCTATTTAACAACAGGTATTAGAGTCGTCGAGATCTTGGTCTAAAAAAGCGGTTAAAGTTGTTTTCATGTTAGACCAATTCTCTTTATCTATACAATAGCAAATACTAGTGCCTGTAATGTTTCCTTTTATAAGTCCTATTTTTTTTAATTCTTTTAAATGTTGAGAGATTGTGGGCTGTGCTAATCCAATTTCATCCACGAGATCACCACAAATACAAGAATCTATTTTAAACAAATGTTGAAGAATAGCCACTCTCGCTGGATGTCCAAAAACTTTAGCGATGCTAGAAATTTGATTTTGTTCTAATGTGAAAATTTCGGTTTTAGTCAATCCCATGAATCATTGTATTATTATATTGCAATATTACGATGAAAGGATGAGAATTCAAATTACTTGTTGAATTATTTTTTCTGTCAACGCTTTCATCTATTTGATTTTAAGATTTCATTAACATACCTAGCTTTTGTTAAGTCGTAATTTTACATTTAATAATTATCAACACTTAATACTATAAAAAATGAAGAAATTAGTACTTTTTACATTTGCGTTAACTTTAATGTTTTCGGTAAATGCACAAATTGAAACACCACAACCAAGTCCTGCTGCTAAAATTGAGCAAGTTGTTGGTTTAACAGATGTTTCTATTGATTATTCTCGTCCGGCTATGCGCGGAAGAACAATTTTTGGTGAACTAGTACCTTACGGAAAAGTATGGAGAACTGGAGCAAATGCAAGAACTAAGGTTACATTTAGTAATGATGTTACTATTGGAGGTAAAGACGTAAAGGCAGGAACTTATGCAATTTTCACAATACCACAAGCTAAAACATGGGATGTTGTTTTTTACACAGAACATGCTGCAGGTGGTACGCCAGCTGAATTTGATGAGTCTAAAGTAGCTGCTCGTGTAACGACACCAGTTTATCCTATAGAAATGGACATTCAATCGTTTACAATTTCTATTGATGATATTACTAGTAGTTCTGCAGTTATTGGCATCATGTGGGAGAAAACTTATGTTGGTGTAGAGTTTAAAGTACCAACTGATAAAGCAGTATCTGCTGCAATTGATAAAGTAATGGCAGGACCTTCTGCAAACGATTATTACGCTGCGGCAGTATATAATTTAGAAGAAGATAAAGATATCACTAAAGCAAAAGAGTGGATTGATAAGTCTATGTCAATGACAAAACAACCAACCTTCTGGCAATTACGTAAACAATCTTTAATTTACGCTAAAGCAGGAGATAAGAAAGAAGCTATTGCAATTGCAAAAAAATCATTAGCAGCTTCAAAAGAAGCAAAAAATGCTGATTACGTTAAAATGAATGAAGACTCTCTAAAAGAATGGGGAGCTAAGTAGTTTATAGCTACTAGCTTTTGGCTTTTAGCCTTTAGTTCTTTATAAGTAAAAAAACGCAACTTTTTTGGTTACTAACAGTAAACAAAGGAGTTGCGTTTTTTGTTTTATTTAAATTGAGATTAGCTATATTCTAAACCAATCAATGTTCTAATTTGGTCTAGAGTGCTAATCAATAGCTTACTTTTTTCAAAAGTCATAATATCACTTTCCGTTTTACCGTCTCTAATGAGTTGATTAAAATGTTCAATCTCATAGCTATATCCAATTGTTTTAGTATCGAACTCTTTTAATTCAGAATTCCCTAAATGATCAATTAATGTTACAGAAGATGGTTCGTGAAAACGCCCATTAATTTTTATAGTTCCGTTTTCGCAATGAAAGATGGCTTCTGTATTGGTTTCTTCTAAGAGCGTACTTTTTAAGATGGCTTTTGTATTTTTATATTGAAACGTTATTTCACATTCTGAATCTGCTCCAGAATCGAAAAACTGAGCTTTTGCTTCAATAGTATTTGGTTTTCCTAATGTAGAAAGCGCAGCAAAAACAGGGTAAATTCCTATGTCTAATAAACTTCCTCCGCCAACGGATTTGTCAAAAACTCTTGAGGTTTCATTGTAGGTTGGATGGAACCCAAAATTAGCTTCAAGCTTTATAATATTACCGAAATGCTTTTTTTGAACTAAGTCTAAAACATATTGATAATGTGGAAGAAAAATAGTCCAAAGCGCTTCCATTAAAAGCGTGTTGTTTTCTTTTGATAGTTGAATCATTTCCTCAACTTCTTCCAAATTCATAGCAAACGGCTTTTCACATAACACCGCTTTATTATGGTTAAGGCATAACACCGTATGTGCTTTATGAAAACTATGAGGTGTCGCAATATAAACAGCATCGATATTAGAGTCTGCGACTAAGTCTTCATAAGTTCCATAGGCCATGGTCGCTTTATAGTCTTGTCTAAATAGTTTTGCTTTTTCTAGATTTCGAGATGCAATAGCATAAAGTTTGGAGTTTGAAACCATTTGTAAATCGGATGCAAATTTAGAGGCTATTTTTCCAGCTCCAATGATTCCCCAATTAATCGTTTTACCATCCATTATACAGCTTTCTTAGGTAGAAGTACTTGTAGTAGATTCGCGATTGTTATCACTACAATACATCCAAATAAATTCAGCCATAAATAAGGCATCCAATCAAACCACCAACCGGTAACAACTATGGCTTGTGTAACTAAGGCACCAATAAATACGGCATTTCCTTTGATGTATTTAAAGAAGAAAGCGAGTAAGAATATCCCTAAAACATTTCCGTAGAAAATAGAACCGATAATATTAACGAGCTGAATTAAGTTCTCAGCAAGATCTGCAAAGCAGGCAATAATTATGGCTACAATTCCCCAGCCAAACGTAAACCATTTGGTCATTTTTACCATATGCTCTTCGCCTTTGTCTTCCTTTTGATTTCTACCATATAAGTCGATCGCTGTAATCGTTGCAAGTGCATTAATTTCTGATGCTGTTGATGACATCGCTGCAGATAAAATAACAGCTAATAACAGGCCAATTAAACCAGTTGGTAGATTATTTAAAATAAACCGAATGAACATATAATCTCTGTCATTGGTTTGCGTGTCTTTGGCGGCATCTTTATACAATGACGTCAGTGCTGCTGATTTTGTGAGATAGGCTTCGCTTTCCGGATTAGACTCTAAAGCTTCTACTTCATTTTTAAGCGTATTATATGTTGATGTATAATCTGCATCAACTGCTTTTTTAATTAAAAATTTAGATTCAGAACGGTAGGTTTTTTCAATACTATCCAGTTGAAATAATTCTGTTTTCAAGCGGTCATCAGTGCTTTTAGATAATGCTAAACTCACTTTTTGTTTCTTAGAGAATAATACCGATTGTTTATCTTGAAGCATTCGGTATTCATCTCCATATTCAGAAGCTAAAACAGTCTGTTCTGATTTATCTATAAAATTTAAAGGTGAAGGATTAAATTGATAAAAGACAAATACCATAACACCAACAAGTAGAATAAAGAATTGCATTGGTACTTTGAGCATACCATTAAATAGTAAACCCATTTGCATTTCTTTCATAGATTTACCAGATAGGTAACGTTGCACTTGGCTTTGATCGGTTCCAAAGTAGGATAGCATTAAAAAAGTACCACCTATTAAACCAGTCCAAACGGTATATCTATTTTCTAAATCGAATGAAAAATCTAAGACTTTCATTTTGCCTGTTGCACCAGCAATATCAATGGCATCTGAAAACGAAACCTCCTCAGGAATTAGATTAATGATAATACATAAGGCAGCTATCATTCCTCCAAAAATGACGAACATTTGCTGTTTTTGCGTTACAGTTACGGCTTTTGTTCCTCCTGAAACGGTGTAAATAATGACTAAAAGACCAATAATAATATTGAGTGTCACAATATTCCAACCTAATACTACAGAAAGAATAATGGCTGGAGCAAAAATCGTAATTCCGGCTGCCAATCCACGTTGAATTAAAAAGAGGATAGCGGTTAAGCTTCGGGTTTTAAGGTCGAATCGGTTTTCTAAAAATTCGTAAGCCGTGTAAACCTTAAGCCGATGGTAAAGTGGTATAAACACCAGACAAATAATAACCATGGCAATTGGTAGTCCGAAATAAAACTGGACAAACCCCATACCATCAGAAAAAGCCTGACCTGTTGTAGAAAGGAATGTAATGGCGCTGGCTTGTGTGGCCATTACGGATAGACCAATCGTCCACCATTTAGACGTGTTACCTCCTTTTATATAGTCCTCTGCGTTTTTACGACCTCTAGTTTTCCAGGTTCCATAGCCAACAATAGTTGCTAAGGTTGCTATTAAAACGGTCCAATCAATCCAATCTAAAGTTTGCTGCATTATATTTTTTTATGCGAATGAAGCTGTTATAAAATAAAATAAGATAATATAGAGTGCATTAGCTATTAACACAGCAGTGTACATTTTACTCCATTTTTGTTTTACTTCTGGTGGGTCTTGCTGGCTCATTAGTTGGTTGTTAGTTAGTCGTTAAGTCTTTAATTTTTTTGAGTGGTAGATTCTTGTTTACCTGCAGATAGCAGATTAGCAAAGAGTCTGTATGCCCCAGGAACTCCTGCCGGAAATTCTCTAAAGAAACTGAGACCTGTGTAAATATAGTTGCCTTTTCCATATTTTGCAACTAGTAAGGCGCCTTCTTTTGAATTCTCTCCACTGTCATTAGATGCTAATAATGGTGTAAACTCTTTAGACCATTTATTTGGGAAATATAAGCCCCGTTCTTGTACCCAACCTTCAAAATCTTGAAGTCCAATTTTATTAGGAAAATTTAGAATTGGATGATTCGGTTCTAATATTCTAACCAAGGCATTTTCATCTGTAACACGGTCTCTAGATAGTTGTAAATCATAAGGTGCCAAATTATTTACTTTTATACCTCTACTCGTATTGTACTGAATGATTAGATTTCCCCCATCTTTTACATAGTCTAACAAAAAGCGTTGTTTAAATACTAAGTCGTCAACAATGTTATAAGCTCTAATTCCCATAACAATAGCGTCAAAGTCATCAAGATTTTCTGGCGTAATTTGTTCGGGTTTAATAATGGTAACATCGTATCCAATTTGTCTTAAACTTTCTGGTACCACATCTCCTGCGCCTTCAATATAACCAATGTTATTTCCTCGTTTTTCAATATTTAATCGAACGACTTTACTTTCGCTAGGCATTAAAACGGTTTGAAAAGGAATGTGTGTATAATCAATTTCAATAATCTCGTCGGTATAAAATTCACCATCAATATTTACCATTGGTGTAATTGAGCCTTCATTTTGAGTTTTTGGAGGAATAACAGTAAATATCACATTTTGAATATCTCCTTTATTAGCAATCTCAATTTTTTGTTTTTGAGGAAAGACTTGCCACCCATCAGGATAAGCCATTTGAACAAAACCAGTAATAGCGTCTTTGCCAGCTTTTACAGTAACTTCAATGTCTTTTTGACCGTCGTTTTCAAAAATATAGACTTTATGACTTAGGCTTGCCGAGACAATAGGAATGATTTCGAATGGACGATACAATTCTCCTTTGTCGGGTTTAGAATAACGATACACTACTGGTTTTGTTATTGTAATAGGTGTGCCTTCAATTAATAAATTAAAATCAACAAAAACAGCTCTTGGCGTTTCAGGTAAGCCAATTAAATTTTGATCCTTTACGTTGTACATCCCCAATGTGCTTTTGGTGTTTAACCAATAAGGCGCGGTGTAAGTACTGTTATTTGGAATGCTAATGCCGTCTTCAAAATTTAATTTTTGATTGGGAGCTAAGCTCATGTTTTTAGTTATTCCTGTACCTAATGTTGAAAGGTTATAGGACACTAAATTAATATTTGAACTGCTTCTGTTTAAAACTTCCATAGTCAATTTTACATCAGAACTTGGTGCTGCACTTGGCGTATTCGCAGAAACCTCTAAGTAGAGTCCAGCACAAGCTTCAATAATTGCTTTTAGCTCTTTAGTTTTAACCGTTCTCCAGTGTTTATCTTTTATAGATTGAAGCAATTTATAAGCCTCTAAAAGTTGTGGTAAATGTGCTGATGGATTTCTGAAATTGAAATTAGTTTCAACTGATTTTAAAATATTTCCTATCGCTTTTCCACCTGCAACGCGATTCCATGAGGTATCAATTCCTTCAAAAATATTAGCGCTAGTGTTTAAGGATTCTCCTTTTAAAAACTCAATGTATTCATTTTGAGAACCTCTATCTGATAATCTTCCGAAGCCTTGAGACAAATGCTGACTGCTCGCTAAGGCGGCAATTTCGTTGTTAGACTTTCCTTTTGATGCATAATATCTACCGACATCGAACGTAAGCATGTTGCTCTTGTCTAATTTATCAAATTCTTCTTGACTTCCGTAGCGCCACCATGAGGTGTTGTAAAATAAGCGTTTTGGTTGCCATGTTTCAGTAAATTCTAATTGTAATGGATATTCTGAAGCGTCATTTGTAATATCAAAGGCTTCTAAACTCAACATTGCAGAAGCTGTATGGTGACCATGTGTTTCGCCAGCTCTTCTGTGGTCGAAACGGTTAATGATAACATCGGGTTTAAATGTTCTAATCGCCCAAACTACATCTGCAAGAACGTCGTCTTTATTCCAGATTTCTAAAGTTTCATCCGGATGTTTAGAGTAACCAAAATCATTGGCTCTTGTAAAGCGTTGTTCTCCACCATCAGTACGTCTTGCGGCTAGTAATTCTTGAGTTCTAATAACACCTAAAAGTTCTCTGATTTCTGGACCAATAAGATTTTGGCCACCATCGCCACGTGTTAACGATAAATAGGCTGTACGCGCTTTTACTTCATTAGACATGTATGAAATTAAGCGTGTGTTTTCATCATCGGGATGGGCTGCAATATAAAGTACAGAGCCCAAAACATTTAGTTTTTGAACAGCTTCGTAAATTTCTGATGAATTGTAGGTTTTGGGTTGTTGGGCTTGTAATGATACAATAGTACTTATAAAAAGCAATAGACAAAGTCTAAGTTGGTGCATGAGGATCTTAGTTAGTTACTTTTCAAATATAGAAAAGTTACTAGTTTTCATGCTTTTTTTAGGTTTAGTTTAACGTTGGGATTGTGTAAGACTCGGGTTTTTAGTTTTGATCAGGGTTTTCATTGACATACGCGTTCAATTTTGGTTGTAATGACCACACGCAAATTATATAGAACCAAAGCATCAAAAATACTTCAAAAACACTATGAGTAGAATACCCTTTTTTCTTTTCGAAATTCACATAACTTTTTGCAGTTAAGGTCATTAATATAAAGCCACATAGTATTGCTAATAAATGAAACGGCATTAAGGGAATAAAAAATGAAAATGTAAAAAACATATAAAGCACATAAATAATAGGATAAATAGTTAAACCACTAACGAGCCAAAATTTTAAATTATTTGATGGTTCATTGATCTTTTTATCCAGCTGATATATTATTGAAAACCACCAGATATAGATTGGAATTCCTAAAAGAAGCAATAGAAAAATTTTAAATGGAGGTAATTTTAAAAACCATTGGGTTAATTTATTCATAAGCTATTAAATAAAATAACGAATCAGTTTAATATTAGTACGTAAGGTTTATTGTCTATATTTTGATGAGGACTAAATTTAATGACTTGAAACTTTAAATCAGATTCGGAAACCTCGAGCCTTATATTTTTAGATGTCATTGTCTCCTCTTTTTCATGCATAACAAAAGCGTCATTAAGAGTTAAGTTTACGGCTTCTTTATTTTTAAAATCAATTATAAGTTTATGGTTTTTATAATCTATTCTGACTTCTATTGAATTAATAGGAAATGCTTGGCTATCAGACTTGTTAGTTGTTAAATAATTTTCAGGAATGTGTAACTGAGCACTTTGATATAAGTCTATAGTTAATTTTGGTTGAAGAATATTTGTTTCTATATCATTAACAATGTGCTTGTTGTTAAATAATTTTACGAGGTTGTTTTCGGTTTTAGTCTTACTGTTTTTATCTAGAATAAAATAGTCAAAAAGTTGTGAGTTTATAGTTTCGTTATCGATTTCTTCAAGAATAGCATCTAACATGAATGCTTCAACTTCGCGATCAAAAAGGTCTTCATTTTCGTCGTTGTTTGCGATAGATTTAAAATCGGATATGTCTTCAATTTCAAAAGCCTTTGCTAAAATTTCAAAAAATTGAATACGCTTTGTTTTATAATCTAGTTCAGGTTTATAAATCAATAGCATTTTATTTACAAGGCTATATTCGTCTAAATCGTAATAATAGGTTGCTAAATCAAATAATGAAAATAATGAGAAAGTGTTATCGTTTAATTCAAATTCATCATAATAATCATTGTATTTAAAACTATAATCAACATGAAATGTATAATTTAAGAAGGGCTCTTTTGTTGTGGGATCTAGGAATTTTAATATTAAATCATTTAGTACTGGAAGTTTTATTTCGAGTTCATTTGTAGTTTTTATATCAAATTGAAAGCTTCCATTTCCACCAGAAATATAGTTGTAAATTAAAATATCTGAACATGTGTTTTCAATAAAAACTTTGCTTTTCTCCATTTCTTTTGGAAAGGTGTCTAAGTTATATAAGCTTTTAAGAAGGTTCTGACTATGCAGTGCTGAAATAGAAAAAGTAAATGCAATGAGAAGAAATTTTGTCTTTATCATTATTAATAATTAGTTGGAATATATTCTACAACCACTTCTTACGCTTAAAATAGACTAGCATCAAAATAAACATCACAAACATCACACCCAAAAGAATAAAATAGCCATTGTGATATTTTAGTTCAGGAATGTATTCAAAGTTCATACCATAGATACCAGCTAGAAATGTTAACGGAATAAAGATGGAAGACATTATGGTTAACACTTTCATCACTTCATTCATACGATTGCTAATGGTTGACATGTACATGTCCATTAAACTCCAAATCATTTCACGGTAAATATCTATGTTTTCAGATACTTGGATTAAGTGATCGTAAATATCTCGGTAATACGTAATTGTGCGTTTGTAGATTAGCGGGTGTTCTCCCTTTTCTATACGATTTATGATTTCGCGAAGCGGGAAAATAGCACGACGTACTTTTAAGATTTCACGTTTTAATTGTTGGACTTCAATGTTAATGTTGTCTTTGGCATGACCTTCAAACAGATCGTTTTCTAAATCTTCAATTTTATTGCCAAGGGTTTCTATAATACTAAAATAATGATCGACAACAGCATCAATTAAGGCATACAATAAATAATCAGATTTTAAACCTCTAATGCGTCCGTTGCCAAGTCTAATGCGGTCTCTAACGGTATCAAACACGTCGCCTTCAGATTCCTGAAAAGACAACACGTAATTTTTTCCTAATACTAGACTCACTTGTTCTATAACGACGTTTTCATCCTTATCGTAGTACAACATTTTGAGGACAATAAACAGGTAATCATCGTATTCATCAATTTTAGGACGTTGTGTGGTATTTACAATATCCTCTAGAACAAGTGGATGCAAATCGTATTGTTTGCCAATGTTTTCTATTTCACTAAGCGAGTTTAGTCCATCAACATTTATCCAAGTCACAGAATCGGTTTCCTTGTACGATCTGGCATCTTCTATATTGGTTAAAACATTTTCAGTAAGAGTGTCTTTTGTATAATCGAAAGATTCTATTTGAAGTTGCTTTTCCGTTTTCTTTCCTGTGTACACTAAAGTACCAGGTGCTTTGCCTATGTGTTTTTTGTAATTATGTGTACGTTTTTTTGCTGTTTTTTTTCGCATAGGTTATAAAATACTACTGTCGTCTAAGGGATCGTCTAAAGCATCCTTTTGCAATAAAGTTACAGCTTTTTGTAGAATTAGATTATTAGGGTAGGTCACTAAATTTCCTTGGTCATCTTTAAGATGAATTTGAAAGGCTCTAATATCTTCAATAATACCTATGATAGAATCATCTTTATCGTGAATCTTTACTTTATCTCCAACCTTATATGGAAAGGAAAAAAACATAATAATTCCAGAGGTTATGTTGCTTAAAATAGACCAAATCGCAAAAAGGGCAATACCTATAACTGCAAAAACAGAAGAAAAAACAAGGGTAATATCTCGTGTTTCTGCACCAAGAATAAAGGTTTCTATAAGGATGGCAATAAGCACAAGTGTAACCGTAACATAACGACCTATTAAACCTGCTCTTGCTTCGGTTGTACCACTTTTTCTTCCTATTTTCTTTACTGTAATTACGATTATTTTTCTAATAATAAATAGAGTAATTAAGAGTATAGTTGAATATAAAATTTGATCTTGATAATTATGAAATATTGAATTCATTTAGGGAGTATTTTGCTTCACAAATATAATTCAGAATCTATGAAGATTATTGCAATTTTAAAGTTTCTCTAAGGCTAACATCTGAATTGCTTTTTTTGTTCCAATAGTCCGATTTAATACTTTCTAGTTTCGTAGCTTTTGAGGTTAAGGTCTCAGCAGAAGAGCCCATTCCGCTTACAATAGTCTCTTCCCAACCTAAAATATCGAAAGGGAAATTAGGATTGAAATTTATTTTTAAGGTGCGTTGCAATTCCGAAAACGTAACCGTATAGCTATTGCTCTCTAATTTGGCATTTGCTTTTTGAACTTTTAAAGCATCGTGATTAAGTCTTACGGATTCTAATGAAGGAATAAGTTCTATGTCACCAACAGGAAGACTTTTAGGATTGATTCTTAATTTGGCCCACAATTCATTCTCTGTCCAAGTTTTTTCTAGTTTGAAGCTTTCATCCGCTTCACCTTGAAAGTAAGAATGCGAAGTCACCTCAAACGCATTGCGATTATTTAATTGTGTATAAACATGTCCACACCATTCTTGTACAGATGTCGATATTTTTAAGGCATGCTGATTGTTAGCAACCGGATAAAATGTACTCTGCATTATGGAATACGGATAAATACCTGTATTAAAATTCTTGGTTGCATTCAATTTTAAAACCGGAATGTTGTTTTCACTATAACTATCCGCTTTTACCTGAGCGTCTGGTAAAAAATCTTCAGTTACAAAAACTAAAACAGCTGTACCTTCTCGTAGTTCTCCGTAACGCGCCTGTTCTAGTTTGTAAGATGTGATTTCTGCTTCACCATTGTACCAATAATTTTTAAAATCATCGGACAATTTTGTTTTAGGGTTTACAGCTTTAGATTTCGTTTCTGAAACACTACTGACTTCTGGTGTAGTAGCAGGGGTATTCGTGTTTTCTTTACAAGAGGTGAAGAAGGACATTAGTCCAATTAATGTAACTAATAGTGTAGATTTTATAAGCCTTATCATAATTATTACGTTTTTTTAGATGTTGCAACATGCAAAGATGCGATGCAAAATATCTCGTAATAAAGATAAGATTCTAATTATGGTCTACAATGGCATTTAACGTTTTGTAAAGTAAATGTGTAGGTAAGCCTACGACGTTATTATATGAGCCTTCAATAGATGTGATGGCAATGGCACCAATCCATTCTTGTATGCCATAGGCACCAGCTTTATCTAGCGGTTTGTAAGTGTTAACGTAGTATTGAATTTCCTCGTCTGTTAAGGCTTTAAAGGTCACTTTGGTAATGGTGTTAACCAGACGTTGTTCTGTTTTTTGAGTGAAACAGATTGAGGTAACCACTTCATGTGTTTTATTGCTTAACGATTTTATCATATTAAAAGCATCCGTTTCATCTTTTGGTTTACCAATCGCTTTATCGTCTAACCAAACGATGGTATCACTAGTGATTAAGATATCCTTATGTTGAAGACTTTCTAAAAACGGTTCCGCTTTCAATTTTGCTAAAAAATCGGTGATGTCTTCACGCTTCAAATTTTTAGGATAAATTTCTTCAACTGGTTTTAATTGAATGTCGAAGTCGAGATTCATTTCTTTTAAAAATGTATGACGACGTGGTGACGCTGAGGCCAGAATAATATTGAAATCGTTGAGTTTGTCGTTTAGCATTTTAGTTGAGAATAATAAATTTGTAGAGTAATAAGGATAACATCCCAGTAAGCATCACTAATTTTAAAATGAAGCTAATGTGTTTGTATTGTGCTTTGCTTTCTGCACTAAATAATTTTATGCTTACGTAAATTAATGGTGCTACAACCAATACTAAAAAGTAGGCAACAACGAGTTGCTGTTTAAATAAATACGTAATAACATAATATACAATAGAAACTATTGGAATTAACGACAGTATAAATGCAATTTTAGTGCTGCGCTCTCGTCCTATGAGAATTGGTAATGTTTGTATACCAGCTTTATAGTCACCATCGAAATCTTCAATATCTTTAACGAGTTCTCTTAGAATATTAATCAATAAGGCAAAAATGGCATAGTCTCGAATGATATATAAAAAAGTAGTCTGAATGGCTTTATTATGCACTGTCATGGCCGGAATTAATTCAAAAATACCAACTAACAAAATACTCAAACAAACCATAATAGAAACCACAACATTACCAACGACAGCAATTTGTTTGAGATACGAAGCATACATATAGAGTAGTGCTGACGTAATGAAAAAGATGGCGAAAAATTCGGGTTTACCAATACCATTAGATAAGTAAAAACCTAAGCCAACTCCTATAATATTAAGAACTATAAATAATGTGCTGGCACTCTTTTCTGTAATGTGTTTATTAATTATAAGTTGATCTGGTTTATTGATTTTATCGGTTTCAACATCATAAATATCGTTGATAATATAACCACCAGCTGCGATACAAACGGTAGCTAAAACTAAAAGAAAAAAGTTGAAGTCGCTTAAGGTGATAAGGACACCATGACTTTCTTGAAAAGGTAATAAAAGTGCATATTTTACTAAATATTGCATCAAAGCAATCATTAGTAAATTCTTCCAACGGATTAAATTAAAGACGTGAATCATTTATAGGTTAGTGAGATATTATTTTTGTGATTAAATAGTAAGTAATAGTTGCAATGATAATAAAAACGATGGAACTAATAATTGCTGTTTTCTTTAAAAGTTTACGCTCTTGTTGTCTTATTTTGTCTTTAATTTTTTTCTTGTCTTCTTTGGTTAAGTCTTTATGCAAAAAAGACATTTTGTAGTGCAGATGGGCTTCAAGATCTAGTTTTTCCTTGTATTTAGAAAAAGGCTTTGATGATCTTTGGTTAAATGTCGTCTGACTATTACCAAAACCAATATACCCAAATCCTGTGCTATGTCTTCTTCCGCTTGACATGTTTTAAAAATTTATACGATTTTTATTTCTAACAACAACCAACAACCAACAACCAACAACCAACAACCAAATACCTAATCATACTTAGCATTAAAATTACCATTCCATTTGCCTTGTACTTTTAAGACTTGTTCAATGACATCTCTTACGGCACCTTTCCCTCCGTTTTTATGAGAAATATATTTTGAAATGGCTTTAATTTCAGGAACAGCATCTTGAGGACAACACGGTAAACCAACTAATTTCATCACAGGATAATCCGGTATATCGTCTCCCATGTACAACACTTGTGATTTTGAAATAGTATGCTGCTCCAAGTAGCTGTTAAGTTGTTCTATTTTATTGTGTGAACCTAAGAAAATGTCTTTTATTCCTAATCCTGCTAATCGTTTACGAACACCTTCGTTAGAGCCACCAGAAATAATACAGAGGTTAAAACCGGCATCAATGGCTGTTTTTAATGCAAATCCGTCTTTAATATTCATGGTTCTTAGCATTTCACCATCTGTTGTCACGGTGATCGTACCATCGGTTAAAACACCATCAACATCGAAAATGAAGGTCGTAATGTCTGCTAAATATTCTTTGTAACTTTTATCGTCGGTCATAATTAGTTTTCTTTTTTCTGGCTTTTGATTCTAGTAGATCTTATACCATGTGTCTTTTTTATAGAAGTAGTAAGCATTTTGTAAATCGCTTCATGCTCTTCTTTTTCAATTAGCTTAAGTTGTCTTTTTATAGTTCTTTTATCATTCCGTTTTGCAGGACCTGTTTGTGCCATAAAAGGAGACATGTGTTGAATTTTCTTTGCCGTTTCCTCAATTAAAGGATGCAATATTTCAAATTCTATATTTTTAGTTTCGCAAATTTCGTGACCAATTCTATAGAGTTGATTCGTGAAATTATTCACAAAAACAGCTGCTAAATGAAGTGTCTGACGTTGTTCTGTCGTAATTTTATGAGGTTTGCAACCTACGGCTTTTGCTAAATCTATTAATAGCTGAAGGTTTTCTTTTTCATAAACTTCAACACAAATAGGGACTTCGCTAAAATCTATTTCAGCATCCTTAGAAAATGTTTGTAACAGATAGAAAACTCCAATTTTGTTTTTCTTATCTATATCGTGCATGGCAACGCTTCCAGAGGTATGCACCACAAATCGATTTGTAAATGGTAGATTTATAGATAGTTGTTCAATACTATCATCGCTAACCGCCATAATGTAAATGTCCGCTTCTTTTAACTCGTCTAATGAATCTGTGATGTCTACGTCATTGGCATAAGACGAAATGGATGCTCGTGTGCGATTATACCATTGTGTAATCGAAATGTTTTCAGAATTTGAAAAGGCTTTATATAAGTGTGTGGCTACATTGCCAGCACCAAGTAATACTACTGATATCATGGTGTAAAAATACTAAGTTTTCTTATTTTAGAATCACAAGAATGGGATTAAAAGGATAACTTTGGGTAATTCTAAAAATTGATATGTAAAAAGGAAGCTATTTTGGTTCTATATTACATACGCATCAATTAAATATGTCCCTTTAGGGACAAAAGGTGGGTAGATTTTAGTTTACAATAATTAACCAGTGTGCCTTTAGGTACACCATATAATTTAGAGCAATGCCAAACACGTATACAGAAATTCATATCCAAGCTGTTTTTGCGGTTCAAAATCGGCAAAGTTTAATTAGAGATAGTTGGAAAGCCGAATTATACAAGTATATCACCGGGATATTTAAAAACAACAACCATAAGGTTTTGCAAATTAACGGAGTGGCTGACCATATTTATGTTTTATTTGGAATGCGACCAACACAGTCATTATCTGAATTAATGAAGCAAGTTAAACACGATTCTTCAAAATGGATCAATAAAAAAGGTTTTGTTAATGGTAGATTTTCGTGGCAATCTGGATATGGTGCGTTTTCTTATTCTAAATCTGAAGTTCCTAGAATAATTAATTATATCAAAAATCAAGAAGAACATCACAAAAAGGTTGTGTTTAAAGAAGAATATTTAATGTTGTTAAAGGATTTTGATGTAGAATTTAATGAACGTTTTATTTTAAAATCTGTATTGTGAAATTTTTGTTTAAAGATATTTTGTACCTAAAGGCACAATAATTTAGTGGTGTTTTTTTTACCAATATAAAGTCCCTAAAGGGACGAAAAATGTATTATTAATTGATTGTAGAAATGGTTCTTTTATGGCCAATATTTGGCAACATAAGTTAGAGTAATTACCAATGTCTATATAATATGCAAAATTTTAATTATAGCAAACTATCACAAACTAAATTGTTCTAATCGGAACAACATAAATTATAGCGCGATGAATAAAATAGATATAAAAAGCAGAGAAGACATATTTTTGTTAGTTTCCAAATTTTACGAGAAGGTTAGAAAGGACGAAAAATTAGGGCCGTTTTTTAATGAAACCATAAAGGATTGGGAGCAACACTTAGAACATTTAACAACCTTTTGGGAATCGAGTTTATTTCTAAAAACCAAATATTACGGCAATCCATTAGACGCACATACAAAAGTAGATGCTGCCTTTAATAATAGCATTACCGAATTACATTTTGGTTTATGGTTAAATCTTTGGTTTGAAACTATTGATGAATTGTTTGAAGGAGATTATGCTGAGAATGCCAAACGACGTGCACGTAAAATGGGCACTTTTATGTATATGAATATTTTTGCAGCAAGAAATAGCTAATCATTTATTGGCATATTATAAATTTGTGGTTTTAAAAATCTAAAATTTAAAACACGTATGAAACTTCTCAAAGAATTTAAAGAATTTGCCGTCAAAGGAAATATGATGGACATGGCAATTGGTGTCATAATCGGTGCATCATTTAATAAGGTTATAGATGTACTTGTAAAATTTGTATTAATGCCACCATTATCTTTATTAACGGATGATGTCAACTTTGATAACAAAAAACTTATACTAAGAGAGGCAATTACAGACGCTTCGGGTGCAATTATTACTAGTGAGGTTGCTATAGGTTATGGTGCGCTTATCACAGTATTAATAGATTTTTTAGTTATAGGGTTTACCGTGTTTTTAGTTGTTAAAGGCATGAATAGATTGCGGACTAGAGCGCATGATTCTAAAGATAAAACGGTTACGACACCAAAAGACATTCAATTGCTTTCTGATTTAAAAGAATTAATGGAAGCACAAAACAAAATGCTTAAATCAAACATGAAAAATTAAACCGTTTTTGTAGGTGTAATTTTAACATGTTTTAGTACTAAATCTGAATCATCAAATAATTAAAAAGTCATATCTTTGCGCAGCCTAAAAAGCCTATAGCTATGCAAAAGAAAATCGCTAATTTCCTATTCTCTACTAAACTCACCGCTTTCTTATTTATAGCCTTTGCCGTCGCCATGGCAGTTGGTACTATTTTAGATAGAAATATGGATACCTCTCCAACTCCATATACCAGAACTTTAATATATAATGCGTGGTGGTTTGAAGCCATTATGGTGTTTTTTGTTATCAACTTTTTAGGTAACATTTTTAGATTCAGACTTTACAAAAAAGAGAAGTGGGCAACATTAACCTTACATTTATCTTTCATTCTTATTCTTTTCGGAGCGTTTATAACACGATATGTTGGTTTTGAAGGTATGATGCCAATACGAGAAGGAGCTACTGAAAGCGAATTTTTCTCTCAGAAAACCTACATCGGAGGACGAATTATAGGTAATTATAAAGTTAATGGTCAATTACAACAGCGTAGGATAGAGGAGCATGTCGATTTTTCTCCACGATTAGATAATGAATTTGATAAAACGTTTGATTATGGTGATACCGAAGTTACTGTAAAACTCGATCAATTTATAGAAGGTGCAGAAGAGGACATCATTCCTGATGACACAGGAAAACGTTATTTAAAAATAGTAGAAGCAGGAGATACTGGAGCACATAACCACTTTTTAGAAGATGGTACAGTAGCAAATCTTCACAATGTCTTGGTGTCTTTAAACAAGTTTCAAGAAGGTGCTATTAACATCATGGAAACAGAAAATGGGCTGTCCATTAACTCTCCTTATGAAGGTGAATACATGACTATGGCAACGCGTGCTACAGGCAAGTTAATTAAAGACAGTTTGCAGCCCTTAATTTTAAGGTCTAGATATATTATTGGAAACATGCAGATTGTAATGCCAAAACCTATTGTAAAAGGCGAATTTGGAGTTGTGAAAAAACCAGAGCTTTTAAAAACTAAGGCAGATCCAGATGGACTTATCCTAAGTGTTACAGCAAATGGTGATACAAAAAAAGTAGGTATTATTGGTGGTCCAGGTAACTATACCGCCATGAAGGAATTTAAAGTTGGTGGCTTAGAAATGGCCTTACAATATGGTCCTAAAGTGTTAAAATTGCCTTTCGAAATTAAACTAAACGATTTTATAGCAGAAAAATATCCCGGCACAGAAAAAGCCTATTCATCTTACGAAAGTAAAATTACGGTTTTAGATAAAGAATCTGGTGATTTTGATTATCGTGTGTATATGAATCATGTTTTAGATCATAAAGGGTATCGCTTTTTTCAAGCAAGTTTTCACCCAGATGAGAAAGGAACGGTGCTGTCTGTAAATCACGATCGTTGGGGAACATACATTACCTATGCGGGTTATATGTTCTTGTATTTTGGTATGATGGCTATTCTATTCGTTAAAAATACACGCTTTGATGATATTAGAAGTAAACTAGCCAAGTTGAAAACAAAGAAAGCCAAAATGATGACAATGATTTTGTTGTTATTTAGTTTTTCAGGTTTTGCACAAGTTCATACAGAAGACGATGGTCATGCACACCAAAAGAAAACGGGGAAAGAACAAATCGATTCTATTTTAAGAGTTCATATTACTCCTAAGGAGCATGCGAAGAAATTTTCAGAAATGGTCATTCAAGATTATAGTGGTCGTATGATGCCAATGCATACGTATGCTTCTGAAATGCTTCGTAAATTAAGTAAAAGTGATGTCTATGAAGACTTTGATGCTGATCAAGTTTTTCTATCCATTCAAGAAAGTCCGATGCTGTGGTACAATGTGCCAATCATTTATTTAAAACCGAGAAAGGCAGATTCTATTAGAGGGATAATTGGTTTAGATTACTCTGAAGATTATGCTAGTTTACTCGACTTTTTTACAGAAGATGGAAGGAATAAATTAGGACCTTACATCGAAGAGTCGTTTAAGGCACAAGTACCAAATGGATTTCAGAAAGAAATTAAAGAAACCTACGGTCGCTTAAGCCTTTTATCTGATGCTATTGAAGGGCGTAATATTAAAATTTTTCCAATACCAGGAGATGATAATAACCGATGGATATCTTCAAAAGATTTTAGAGACGAAGGTCTAAGAGATAAAATAGAAGATACACTTTATGGTAATTTTATAAATAATGGTTTTGTTGCGTATTTGGTGACTTTAAATAATGCGAAGCAAACGGGAGATTATTCTAAAGCGGAAGAATTATTAATTGGTATCAAAAAGACACAACAGAAATTTGGTAGTGAGGTGATGCTATCTGACGATAAAATAAAAGCAGAAATTCTTTATAACGATTACGATATTTTCAAACGACTATTCAGTTGGTATATGTATGCTGGTACACTATTGTTTGTATTAATTATTGTTCAGATTTTTAAGTATAAAAACAAATGGATTCAGACAGCTATTAATGTCCTACTAGGTGTTATCGCATTGTTATTTGTGATGCATACTTTAGGCTTAATTTGGAGATGGTATTTGTCTGGGCATGCACCATGGAGTGATGCTTACGAGTCCATGATTTATGTCGCTTGGTCAACTATGCTTTTTGGTTTTATTGTAGGTGTGACTAAGAAAAAAGATAATTCTGCTAAAAAGACATCATTTTTAGGGAAAATAACGACGTCTAGTATAACAGTTGCTGCAGGTGCTTTTGTAACGTCAATGATTTTAATGATTGCACATTGGAATTGGATGGATCCAGCCATTGCAAACCTTCAACCTGTATTACAAGGGTATTGGTTAATGATACATGTTTCGGTAATCGTAGCGAGTTATGGACCGTTTACTTTAGGTATGATTTTGGGTGTGGTTTCATTATTATTAATGATTTTCACGACCAAGGAGAATAAAGAGCGAATGCTCATTAATATTAAAGAATTAGCTATTGTTAACGAAATGGCGTTAACGGTTGGA
Source organism: Winogradskyella pacifica (assembly GCF_003386275.1). NCBI lineage: Bacteria > Pseudomonadati > Bacteroidota > Flavobacteriia > Flavobacteriales > Flavobacteriaceae > Winogradskyella > Winogradskyella pacifica. Next base: position 425,355 of record NZ_QREI01000003.1, read on the forward strand.
TTAGTATTGCTAACCATCGGTAACTTCCTTGGAGGTATGTGGGCCAACGAAAGTTGGGGACGCTATTGGGGTTGGGATCCTAAAGAAACTTGGGCACTTATTAGTATTATGATTTATGCCTTTGTCATCCACATGCGATTAGTGCCAGGATTGCGAGGAAAATGGATTTATAACTTAATGTCAATCATCGCTTTTGGTAGTATCCTTATGACTTATTTTGGTGTGAATTTTTACTTAGCAGGATTGCATTCTTACGCCAGTGGAGATCAAATATTAAGCTTCCAGTTTATCGCTATAACTTTGGGCATCATTGCTGTATTAGGAATCTTATCTTACATACAGTATAAGAAGCATTATAAGTAATACTCACAGACTTTAAATACGTTTTAAAAAAAATGGTTGATAGATAGTCGTATTTATCAACCATTTTTTTGTTTAGAGTTATCCGGTGAGTTGAATCGATTTTTATTAAATTTACGTTTCTTATAAATAGTATTATGGCCAAAAACAAACTAGGTTTAAACACCATTTGCACGCATACGGGTGAAGTTAAAGACGAACAATTTAAAGGAGCAGTATCTCCAATCTATTTAAGCACATCTTACGAGTTTTTGGATGTTGATGTTAAACGTTATCCGCGTTATTTTAATACTCCCAATCAAGTACATTTAGCCAAGAAAATTGCAGCTTTAGAACATACGGAAGCCGCTATGATTTTTGGGTCAGGTATGGCAGCGATTAGCACTATGTTCTTAGCGTTTTTAAGACAAGGAGATCATTTAGTGGTTCAGAATACATTGTACGGTGGAACCTTAAATTTTATAAAAGAAGAATTTCCTAAGTATGGTATAGAATACACGTTTACGGATGGTTATCAAGTTGAAGATTTTGAAGCTGCACTACAACCGAATACAAAATTGATTCATATTGAAACACCTTCAAATCCATTAATGACTATTACAGATATTAAAGCGATTGCAAAATTGGGGAAGTCTAAGGACATTTTAACGTCTATTGACAATACCTTTGCTTCACCAGTGAATCAAAATCCTATGGACTTAGGCATTGATATGGTAATGCATTCTGCTACTAAATATTTTGGTGGACATAGTGATATTTTGGCTGGTGCTGTAGCAAGTTCTAATGAACATATAGAACGCATTTGGAATGTTGGTAAGAATCTTGGCGGAAGTTTAAGTGATATGACCGTTTGGATGTTAGAGCGCAGCATGAAAACTTTAGGATTGCGTGTTAAAGCACAAACCAAAAATGCCATGAAGTTAGCAAAATGGTTAGAAAAACATCCGAAGGTTTCTAAAGTCTATTATCCTGGTTTAAAATCACATCCAGATTACAAGTTGGCCAAGTCACAAATGAAAGGTTTTGGTGCCATGTTATCTTTTGAATTGATAGATGGGATAGATTCGCAACAATTTCAAAAAGAATTAACACTTATTAAATCGTCTATGAGTTTAGCTGGTGTTGAGAGTACGGTATTATCTCCGCATTTAACGTCTCACGCGTTGTTGACTCAAGATGAGCGTGATGCTATTGGACTAAGCAATCAATTAATTCGGTTTTCCGTAGGTATAGAAGATGTAAAAGATTTAAAACACGATATAGAACAAGCTATAGATAGTGTGAAGCACTAAATTAACCTTTACGAATTGTGTTGTCTAAAATCACATTTTAAATTAATTTGTAGCGACAGTCTGTTAAAGCTTTTAGTTTTAAACGAATGTCTTGCATAACCAATTTCTGTACTTATATTTTTAGTTACTAAAATACCCAGCCCCATAAAAGCTCTATTTTGTTGAAAATCAAACTCATTCAAATTAAAATGAATTTCATCATACGTAGAAATGTATAGCGTTTGGTTTAAAGGTATTTTGGTTTTAAATCTATAACGAATTCTATGCGTTAATTGGTTTTCTGTAGGATATTCTAGAAATCGTTGTTCTAACCTCAATCTTTGAGAAAATTGAATCGTGTTTAATCTATGCTTGAAAATTAACTGTTCAATTATTCTATTCTCTTTAGTATGAGGGATGTCATTAACTTCAAACGATGAGTCAATATCACCATAAGCATAGCATAAACCTATAGATAATTTAGGATCAACATGATAATTCAACCCTAAAATGCCCAAACGCAAATGGGCTTTATTTGCTGGTAATTCATAGTTCCAATTGGTGAATGACCCACTAATACTGAATTTATCACTTATTTTATTTGACGAAGTTACTTCATACCAAGAGCCTAATTTATTTTCGCCTGTATTTTGAGCATGCAATTGTGCCTGAAATAATAGGAAAACAGATAGGATGTATAGGATACTTTTCATAGAAGACTGTATAAGAAAAAAGAGCCCATTTCTGGGCTCTTTTAAGTCATGGAAATATTAAATATGATCGTGTAACTGATGATGTTCATCAATTAATGGACCTCCTTCAATAATTTGTTCTGACGCTTCGCTTGCAAATTTTTCAAAATTTAAGTGGAAAGAATGTGCGAGTTGAATAGATTTACTAACATACTGACCTTTGTTTTCCCAAGTATTCATTGGGTCTAATATGCTATCAGGAACATTCGGACATGTTTTTGGCATAAATAAGCCAAATATCGGATGCTGTTCGTAAGCTACATTGTCTAATTCTCCATCAAGAATAGCCGTAATCATAGCCCTTGTGTATTTCAATTTTATACGAGAACCAACTCCATAAGGACCTGCGCTCCAGCCTGTGTTTATTAACCAGACATTGACGCCTGCATCTTGCATTTTTTTGCTTAGCATTTCAGCATAAACCGTTGGGTGTAATGGCATAAATGGTTCACCAAAACATGCAGAGAAAGAAGGTACAGGTTCTGTAATTCCTGCTTCAGTACCTGCTACTTTAGCGGTATAACCAGATATAAAATGGTAAGCCGCTTGTCCTGGTGTTAATTTTGAAACCGGAGGTAATACACCAAATGCATCAGCTGTTAAAAAGAAAATATTTGTAGGATTACTAGCGTAAGACGGTTTTTGGATATTATCTATATGATAAATCGGGTAACTTACACGTGTATTTTGTGTAATTCTACTATCCATAAAATCAACGTCTCCATTGTCTTTAAAAACGACATTTTCGAGAATTGCTCCTGGCTTAATGGCTCTAAAAATGTCAGGTTCTTTTTCTTCAGATAGGTCAATAGCTTTGGCGTAGCACCCTCCTTCAAAATTAAAAATGTTGTTATTTGCTGTCCAGCCATGTTCATCATCACCAATTAATTTACGACTAGGATCGGCAGATAATGTAGTTTTTCCTGTTCCAGATAAACCGAAGAAAATAGCAGTATCTCCGTCTTCACCGACATTTGCAGAACAATGCATAGGTAAAACGTCTTTTTCAACAGGAAGAATAAAGTTTAAAGAAGAGAAAATTCCTTTTTTAATTTCACCTGTATAAGCAGAACCACCAATTAAAGCAATTTTTTTAGTGAAATTTAAAATTGAAAAGTTGCCTTGACGTAAACCAACAGCTTTAGGATCTGGTGCTTCATAACCTGGTGCGCAAAGGACTAACCATTCTTCTTCAAAATTTTCTAATTCAGATTCGTCAGATCTTAAGAACATATTATAAGTAAACATGTTAGACCAAGGATATTCGGTAACTGTTCTTACGTTGGTTTTATATTCTGGATCAGCACATACATAAGCATCTCTAACATAAATTTCTTTACCGCTTAGATAGTTTGTAATTTCAGCTTGTAGTTTATCAAAATTTTCTGGTGAAATGGCTTTGTTAGTTTTTCCCCACCAAACTTTATTTTGTGTATAATCATCTTTTACTATAAAACGATCTTGAGGAGAACGACCTGTAAACTTACCTGTGTTTATAGCTAAAGTTCCATTAGCGGTTTCTTTTCCCATTCCTTTTTCAATAGTAATGGCTTGTAATTTTTCTGGTGAGAGGTTCCAATGGGCATTGGTGTCTTTCAATCCGTACGTTGTAAGGTCTCTCGTTTTCATAATCGGTTGTTTTAATGTTTCCATGAGTTCATAATTTTTCAATTCGACTTTCGATTTTAAAATGGCCATATGATTGGCACAAGTAATAATGTTGTTATTAGGAAGAGTAGCAGCAGTGGTGCACCTACTTTTAAATAATCCATAAATTTATAGCCACCCGCTGTCATTACCATCGCATTGGTTGTGGTGCCTACAGGTGTTAAAAATGCGGTTGAGGCGCTAATAGCAACTACAATCATAAATGGTGCTGCAGAAATGTTAAGTGTGTTTGCCGCAATAATTACAATAGGTGCCATTAATACAGCTGTGGCTGAGTTATTAATAACTTGACTAAAGGTTGTGGTCAATAAAAACACACCGCCCAATAAAACTACAGGATGAAAGCTTCCTAAAGAATCCACCAAGCCATTTGCAATCAATTCTGCTGTGCCTGTTTTTTGTAATGCGATTCCCATTGGTATCATTGCTGCAATCATTACAACACTTATCCAGCTGATGCCTTTATAAGCTTTTACCATTGGTACACAGCCTGTAATCATTATGATACCTGCAGATAGTAATGCGGCAACAGCGCCTGGGACAATCTTAAAAACTAACAATACAATCATTAATATGAGAGATGCTAATGCGATATAAGATTTAATCGTAAGGTTTGTAACAGTTTTAGCCATCCCTTCTGGGCTACCACAGATGACTAAATGTTCATATTGATTTTTTAATTCTTCTATAGCGCTCCATTGACCTCTTATTAAAAATGCATCACCAGCTTTTACTATGGTTTGACGTTCTGTTAGTGGTTTGCCATTTCTAGAGGCGGCCATTAATTGCACATTATAACGTTCAAAAAAATGACTAGATGTTACATTTTTACCGACAAGCGCAGATTGTGGTGCAACTAAGACTTCGGTCATACCAACTTCTTGGTTAATAAGGTTGTGTCGCAACTCATCTTCGATAGAATTTAGAGGTAATAAGCCCAGTCTGAATTTAATCATTAAGATATTAATTGCTTCGGTGTCGCCTTTAACTGTAATAATATCGTGGTATAAGAACTCCGTTTGATCCGTTGGAAGTTCAATAAAAGGATCATTACCTTTTAAAAGACTCGGGTGACGTCGTTTAATACGCAGAATGGTAACAGCATGGTCTTTTTCAAAATTCCAATCACCTAATTTTGTATTTAGTAATGGAGACACTGACCTTACTCTTAATCTGTAATAATCGCCATCTACTTTGTACGCTTCAATCCATTGGTGGAGCGTCGTATTAATATTTACAGGTTTATTATTGGTTTTGTTGCTAGGTAAAAGTCGATAGCCTATAAATTTGAAATAGAGTAGTGCTAATAATAATAGCGGTAATCCTATCAATCCAAATTCAAAGAAAGAAAATCCTTCTAGTCCGCTTTCTATCATTGTATTGTTTACAATGATATTTGGAGGTGTACCAGTTAAAGTTAATAAACCACCTGTATTAGAGCCAAATGCTACAGGCATTAATAACTTAGAAGGCAATGTCCCAATACTCCAGGCAGAAGCAATTGTTACTGGCATTAAGGTTGCTACAGTCCCTGTATTACTTACTACGCCAGAAAGTAATCCTGAGCCTAATGTCGTTATTAATAAAAGCTTCATTTTGCTTTTGCCCGCCATTTTTATAAATTTTTCACCGGCTAAGGCAGTCCAACCTGTTTGAGATAAACCTTCTCCTATAATAAATAAGGCAGCAATCATAATTACCGTTGGATTGCTAAATCCGCTTAATGTTTCTGTTAAGTCTAATATCCCAAAGACAAATAAGCTTAACATTGAAATAAGTGCGATAATATCTGGTGTGAATTTCCCCCAAATGAATAGAGAAATCGTGATGATTAAAATGGCTAACATTAAGGTCATAAGGACGTTGTCTTTTAGTAATAGTGTAAAGATAGAGTCAATGAAAAGCAATATTTATGACGAAAGTCATACTTTAGAAGTATTGCGAATTTTTCAATTTTGACTACTTAAATTCGAGATAATTAAGGATTTATCTAATCGAAACCGTTTGCGGATTAAAAAGAAAGCGATTATCTACCTTCTTTTTAATATTTTTGACATTCAAGAGAAGAGACGTAAGAGATGAAACATCTATTATGAAATTTTAATTTGATTAAAAAAGGGGATTAGATATTCTATCTAACCTTAAGAAAACAATAAACATATGCAGGTAAAACTAGATATATTGGCCATTGGTGCGCATCCCGATGATGTAGAATTAAGTTGTGGTGCAACTTTAGCGAAAGAAGTTTCTAAGGGCAAAAAAGTCGGGATTATAGATTTAACTAGGGGAGAGCTAGGGACACGCGGTACGGCAGAGACTAGAGATCAAGAAGCTTTTAATGCGGCAAAAATTCTTGGTGTACACTCTAGAATTAATATGCAATTTGCAGATGGTTTCTTCACTAATGATAAAGCGCATCAATTAGAACTTATTAAAATGATTCGTTATTATAAACCAGAGATTGTTATTTGTAATGCTATTGAAGATAGACATATTGATCACCCAAAAGGGAGTCAGTTAGTGAGTGATGCTTGTTTTTTAAGTGGATTGAAAAAGATTGAGACTATTTCTAAAGATGAAAATCAACCACAAGACCCTTGGAGACCAAAAGCAGTATACCATTATATTCAATGGAAAGATATAGAACCAGATGTTGTTGTTGATGTCTCTGGTTTTATGGAAAAAAAGGTGGCATCTGTATTAGCTTATAAAACACAATTCTTTGATCCTAATAGTAAAGAACCTGAAACTCCGATATCTAGCAAGAATTTTACAGATAGCGTAGACTATAGAGCAAGAAATTTAGGACGTTTAATTGGTGTGGAACATGCTGAGGGTTATACAGTTGAGCGTTATGTAGGAGTAGAATCGTTATTTGATTTAAAATAAATTGAAAAACTATTTGCAAGAGATAACAATTAAATTATCTTTGCAATCCAATTTAAAATGGTGGTTGTAGCTCAGCTGGTTAGAGCGTCGGTTTGTGGTACCGAAAGTCGCCGGTTCGAACCCGGTCTTCCACCCAAAAGTAATAAGCCTTTCAGAAATGAAGGGCTTTTTTTGTTTATATACTTAAAACTAAAAAAGGTCTCTCAATTAGATGAAAGACCTTTTATATATTTGTTAGCGTTTATTTATTCAGTAACTGCTTTATCAACCACTAAACGTTCGTCTCTATTAGCAACTTCCCAAGCTGTATAGAAAACTAATCGCGTTCTGGTTTCTAATAGATCGTATTCTATTTTATCTGGTGTATCTGATGGTCTATGGTAGTCATCATGTGTGCCATTAAAATAAAATATGACAGGGACATTGTTCTTTGCAAAATTGTAGTGATCAGATCTATAATAATAACGGTTGGGATCGTTTTCATCATTAAATGTATAATCCAATTCCATATTTATATATTTCGAATTTGCTTCTTCTGAAATATTATGTAAATCGGTACTCAATTTATCACTACCAATTAAGTACACGTAATTTCTTGTACCTGTTTCACGTTTAGGATCAACTCTACCAATCATATCAATATTTAAATCGGCAACGGTATTCTCTAGCGGAAAAATAGGATCATTATCCGTATAATGTCTCGACCCTAATAGCCCTTTTTCTTCAGCCGTAACATGTAAAAATAATATAGAACGTTTTGGACCATGACCTGCTTTTTCGGCCATTTTAAATGCTTGTGCAATTTCTAAAATCGCTACAGTACCAGAGCCATCGTCATCTGCACCATTGTAAATTTCACCATTTTTTACACCTTCGTGATCTAAATGCGCTGAAATAACTAGAATTTCATCAGGCTTCTCAGAACCTTTTATATAGGCTACAACATTTTCAGAAGTGATAGACTCAGACTTGTTTTCAATTTCTAAATTAATAATAGCTTCAATTTCTTTAGCTGTAGAGTCTTCAGAAATAGACGGATATAAAGCTTTTCCTAAATTGTCATTTATCATCAGCATTACAATTCCGGTATCATTACTCTTTAAAGATAAGCGACCTGCTGTTCCTGATTCTGATTGACGTTTGTAGAAGCTCGAATATCTAGAGAACAAATCATTATCCATAAATAGGATTCCTTTCGCTCCATTTTCTATAGCAGCTTCTCTTTTACTTGATATGGATTGACGTCCATTAGTCCATTTTGTTCCGTCTGTAGTGCCAGAAACAATAAAATTGCCTTCAGTGTCTTTAGGCTCTCCTGACTTCGCTAAAACAAATTTTCCTTTAACATCTACATTTTTATAGTCTGAATATTTTTCATCATCAATACCATAGCCAACATAAACGATATTGTCTATAGACATGTTTACGTCATTTGAAACCGTTAAAACAATTTGATCTTCGAAGCTTTTAAAGGTTTTTCCATTAACTGTTAATTTAGCTTCTGCAACTTGCTGTTTTTCTAATGGGACTTCTTGAAAATAATCATCACCACCTAATGGAGTAGGGATACCCATAGCTATATACTTTTGTTTTAAGTATTCTACAGCCATTTTTTGTCCTTTTTCACCTGTATCTCTTCCTTCAAATTCATCAGAAGCATACTTGTATAACATTGTTTTTAGTTCGTCAGAGGTGATTGTAGACGCATATTCTGTTGGGTCAATTTTTTTAGATTGATTAGGTTGTGTTGTGTTTGCACTACTTTTAGAAGATGTGCCACAACTAGATAGTACTGCCAAAGCAACACCTAAGAGTAGAGTTTTTTTCATTTAAAGAAAGTAATTAGGTAGTTAGTTATAAATAAAAGATGTTATTAATGTCACCTTTACATAAAATTAGCTTTAAAATTACGAAAAAGGGAGAGGCTTTAAGTTGGGGTTAGTTTCTTTTAACAAACTTTAACATCAGATGATTTCTTTCTTAAGTCTTGTCTTAGAGTTGGCTAAATACCAAGCGGTAGCAAAGATTAATTTCGCTCTTTTTTCTAGTAAAGGATAGTTAATTTTATCTTCTGTGTCAGTTGGTTTGGTGTAATCCTCGTGCTCCCCGTTAAAAAAGAAAATAACCGGTACTCCTTTTAAGGCAAAGTTATAGTGGTCTGAGCGATAGTAATAATTATTGGGATCATTATCCGCATTATATTTATAATCGAGATTAAGATTTGTAAAAGTTGAATTGGCTTCTTCTGTAATATAATGGAGTTCTGAGCTCATTTTATTTGAACCAATGACATAAATATAGTTTTCGTCGTCTTTATGTCGATTGTCAACACGACCAATCATATCCATATTTAAAGTTGCAACTGCATTTTCGAGAGGGAATATGGGATTTTCTGAATAGAATTTAGAGCCGTATAAGCCCACTTCTTCAGCTGTTACATGTAGAAAAACAATGCTTCGCTTAGGACGGTAGCCATCTCTAGCGGCTTGACTAAAGGCTTCTGCGATTTCTAAAACTGCAGCAGTACCCGAGCCATTGTCGTCGGCACCATTATAAATTTCACCGTCAATGATACCTTCGTGGTCTGAATGCGCTGTGATATATACATATTCTTCAGGGAATTCAGACCCTTTAATATATGCTATAACATTTTGCGATGCATTGAGATTGTTTGGTAAGGCCTTTTTTGGTACTTTTTGATAATAATCTGGATACGATTCAGGAGCACTAATGTCTCTATATTTATACTGATCTCTGATATAGTCACAAACTAAATTGTGTCCTTCTTCACCAGTCATTCTACCATTATACTTATCTGAAGCCACTTCAACTAAATGTACTTTTAATTCTTTAGATGTAATGGTATTCAAATATTTTTTAACAACACCTTCATCACTATATGAGATACTGTTTTTTAAGTTGCTAATTTTCTCACTATGTCTAATTGTGGCACAAGAACCAACAAAAAGGAGTACAGAAGCAATAAAGACTTTCATGTAACTATTTGATTTACGCAAAAATAAGATAAATAGATTTAAACTTTTCCTACAATTAGTGAGAAATTTTTAAAATTTGCTCTCTATTTGTCTGTTTTCTAGAAGTTTCTCGGGGTTATCGGTGTCTATTTCACCTTGTTGGTTTAATTGATCAGTACTTTCTACTTCAATTGTTTTAGAAACACCTTTATAAATGGTGAGTCCCAAAGACATAATTACTAACAGAAATATATATTGAATAGGTTTTGTTTTGGATGGTTCTTTTTTTGAAAGAAACACTAAAGCCAAACCACTAATAAATGCAATAACGATGGGGATCATTACATAGTTTGAATAACGGGATGTAGATAATGTAACAGCAATAATCGCTGCGATAAGTCCAAGTATTATAATTAGTTTTTTCATTTCTCTTAATTTTTTAAGTTTTTAAAATTAGATCTTTTTTTAGTGAAAATCAATTGAGATATTATTAAAAAGTAATTAATAATAACATTTATTGTGCCGAAAGAGCGATGCTTTCTAAAAAATAGAATAAATTATGGATTGTAAATCAGTCAATTAAAATTTTTTTAAAAATCTAGGCAAAAATCTTTGCCTAGAACGAAAAAGCATTTTATATTTGCACCCGCTAACGGAGAGTTGGCAGAGTGGTCGAATGCGGCAGTCTTGAAAACTGTTGAGGGTCACACCTCCAGGGGTTCGAATCCCTTACTCTCCGCAGAGAGAAACCCATAACGAAAGTTATGGGTTTTTTGTTTTATAATAAGTGCCGTTTTTCATTTCTTCTAATTTCCGTTTTTATAAAAAAGAACATAGAATTCAATGCGTATTTTGTGAAAAAAAAGCAAAAATGAAAAGACTTCCTATTTATTATCTTGAGTTTCCTTCTAATCTCTTTTTAAAACGCAACTAATTGTTAGTTAGTATTTTGTGTGTGTTTTTATTGTTTCAAATTTCCGTAAATACAAAATGTATATCCTTTTTAGCTATACTATGTTATTATATATTAGAGGTCAGAACACGCATATTGACGCAGACATAATTTTCTAACTAACTATTAATTTTAAATCCAAAAACCAATGAAAAAAATTACATTTTATTTTGTGATGCTATTTAGTATTACGGCATTTGCTCAGATAGAAATTGTTGACAATTTTAATTCTGAGCCAAGCGGAACTGTTCCTTCTAACTGGACAGGTGATATGGAAGCTACGGGTAGTTTTATCTGTGATACTGATGGACTTAGTGCTTGGAGCTTCTTACCAGCAGGTGGGTCTGCGACATTAGTATCTCAGGATTATACAGCTATTTCTAATGGAACAAATTTAACTGCAAATTTTACTTATAACGTTTTTGAGAGAACGAGTCAGTTTCCAGGTGCACAGAGTGTTGCGCCAACTGCAGACTGGGGAAGTATAGTTTTAGAATATTCTACTGATGCAGGAACAACATGGACAAGCATATCTACAATAGATGATTCTAACTTCGTTTTTAGCGATGCTAGTTCTTGTCAGTCAGTAAGTGTCTCTGTTGGTGCTATTGCTAGTGGAAGTGACTTTCAAGTAAGATTTATTGCTAATGTTGTTAATGTTGCTGGGTTTAGAACAGCAGTGCTTATAGATAATGTATCCATAACTCAAGAAGCTGATACGATACCTAATTGTGACGCTGTTTTAGTATCTCCATTAAATGGAACTGATGACGCAGATACAGATGTTGCCATAACTTGGCAAGCAGCAACAGGTTTTGCTTCAGGTTATACCGTTTCTGTTGGTACAACAACGGGGGGTACTGATATTGTTGATAACGCTACAACTACAGAAACAAGTTATGCTTTAGCCGGATTAGCATATGTGACTGAATATTTTGTGAATATTGTGCCTTATAATAGTTTTGGAGATGCAATCGGTTGTACCGAAGAAAGTTTTACTACGCGTGCTGCACCTTTAACAGGAGCTACTTGTAGTAATCCGATTGTAATTGGTTCTTTTCCTTTTATTGAAGCTGGTGGAAATACAGCTAACTTTGAAAATAACATTGATGATAGTCCATGTAATAATACGTACATGAATGGTAACGATGTATTTTATGAAATAACACCAGCTACAGACATATCTATTAATGTAGAAGTTAGTGGTATTCTTCCTAGCACGGCTAATAGAGCAGGTGTGCATATTGTACAAGGCTGTCCTGATGTAGCAACAGAATGTGTAGACTATATGGGATCTTTTTCGGGAGCTTCAAGAAGTTTAACAGATGTTGTTTTGCTTTCTGGTAATACTTATTTTATTGTTTTAAGCTCTTCTAATGCAAATACAACTTATGAGTATAGTTTAATCATTACTCAAAATAGTTGTATTAATCCAACACTTGGATTATTAACACCCGTAGAAGATTGTGCTAATGGTGAATTTTCTGTAAATGTTGATGTGTCTTATTTAGGAAGTGCAGCCACTTTAGAGTTATCTGATGATTTTGCTGGTACAGCAGACATTACAGGTATTAGTGCAACAGGAATTGTAACAGCAGGTCCTTACCCTAGTGGTACAATTGTTAATTTTACATTAACTAATGAAGGAGATGACTCATGTACATCTACGGATTCTACTTTCTTTTACTGCCCACCTTCAAATGATGATTGTGGTAATGCTATAGATTTAACAGCTACGATTAATACTGATGATTCTTGTACGATTTTTACAAGTGCAACTAACGCCGGTGCTACAGAATCTATTGCAGATGCAAGCGCTTGTTCATCATCTAATACTAATGATGTATGGTTTAGTTTTACTGCGTCTTCTGAAGTGATGATCTTAGAATATTTAAATACAGAATCGGCTCCTGGTTTTTCTAGTGGAGGAATTTTTCAATCAACAGAACTATTATCTGGTACTTGTGGTGCATTTACGAGCATGTTATGTGCTAATTCAGCATATGTGACTTTTAGTGGTTTAACTGTTAATGATACTTACTATGTAAGGAACAAAACTAATCTAGGTAGTTCTCAACAAAATTATGACATCTGTTTGCGAGAGGCACCAGATGCTCCAGTAAACGATGAGTGTTTAGATGCAACTACTATGGCTGTACCTACAGTAGAAGAAACTACAGAACTCGTTTCAGGTACACTCGTGGGCGCAACGATATCTTCAGATAATATTTGTGACACGTCAAATGTTGGTGATGTTTGGTATGTGTTAAATCCTACTGTTACAGGTGTCTATGAGTTTTCTGTCGCGGAGAACCCTACTTCACAAGATGGATCACTTTCTTATTCTATTTATGAGGGGACTTGTGGTGCTTTAGTCTCTAAAACACCATCATGTGGTAGTTCAAATGAAATTGTAACATTAAATACGGGCTCTACGTATTATGCTATGGTTCAGTCTAGTCAATCTTATCCAGGGATTACCTTTGATTTAGAAATCACTAAATTACCAGATGCAGTTATTAATAGTGATTGTTCATCAGCAGCTCCTTTAACAGAATCTGCAGATGAAACAGGTAATAATGCTATTTCTGGAAATATTAATGTTACAGATATTGCATATAACTCACCAGAAGGCTGTGAAAGTTCTTCTTCAGAGTCTGTTTGGTATACACTTACACCTCAGTATACGGGAACTTACCACTTTAACTTTATAAGAGTTGATGGTAGTGCAAATTATACTGTATATAATACAGATGATTGTTCCCAAACCGCAATTGCAGGTTATGTAACAGGTATTACAAGTTGCTCTAATAGTGGAACAACAGCAAGAACAGGAGATTTAGTAGCAGGAAATACGTACTTAATTTTAGTGCATGCTTCTACTGCTGCAGAGTTCAGCTTCTTTGCTTATCCTGATGAAACATTAAGTGTTGCTTCAAATGCGTTTGAAACATTTAAGTATTATCCTAATCCTGTTAAAAATACTTTAACAGTTGAAGGAAAAAATTCAATATCAAAAATTAGCATTCATAACATTGTTGGTCAGAAAGTAATGGAAACGACTCCAAATAGCTTATCGACGTCTGTTAATATGAATGAACTACGTACAGGGGTTTATTTTGTAACTGTTATGATTAACAGTTCAATTAAAACGTTTAGGGTTGTTAAAGAATAACCTTATTTAATTTGATTAATAGCGATAAAAGAGGGCAACATTTTAATGTTGCTCTTTTTTTATGATTAAAATTAAACATACAGTGCATAAGAAATAAATAGTTATTACCATACAAAAAAAAATAGGATGTGTTTTAATTGTTTAGCTAAGATTATCAGATGATTAAGAGTGAAATGAAGCAGAATGAAACCTCGTGCTTTTATGTGTTTAAAATGTTCTTATAGAAAGTTTGTTATATTTACTAACTTACAATAGTTGAAGACTTATTAAAACAAGTTTAAATATTGTATTTTTTGCGTTTATAAAATTGAATTTGATAAACTAAAATGGCTCATAAAGGCTCACTTTACTATAAAAATATTCGCTCTATTTGTATATGGATAAGTCTTATAGCGGTCTTTTTTAGCTATTCGCAAGAAAATAATCTTATTACTAAAGCAAAAGAACTCGTTTACTCAAATCCGGACGAATCATTAAAAATAGCCGATCATTTATTAAGTATTAGTCAAGAGCCAGAGCAAGTAGCACTATCTAATTTACTAATCGCAAAAGCGCAAATTGTTAAAGGTGATTATAATGAAGCGATTGTTCATGCATTTGATAATAGAAACCTTTCAGAATCCATTACTAAAAACACACAAATAGAGCTGAACCTTTTAAAAGCTCAACTTTCGCGAAGTATCTACTTAGATAAACAAGCAAAAAGTTTTTTAGAAAAAGGACAATTATTAGTCGTAAGTCTTCCTCAAAACTCTTACAAGGACTCTCTACAATGCTTAATTAAATTAGAGAAAATTAATATGTATAACGAGAGGCGACATAGCGATGAAGCTATCGCGTTAATTGAAAATACAGAAAACCAATTCAACACGTTTTTAAAAACTAATACAACTGAAAAACGCGCCTTATATTTGGCAAAGGAGCGGGCTTATAATAATCTAACTCAGTATGATTCTGCTGTAGTGTATATTGAAAAAACTTTAACTTTATTAAGTTCAACAGAATTAAACGACCTGTATCAAAAAGCAATAATTTATAAAGAAATAGGATATTTATATTTGCAGAAGGAAGAGTTTAGTAAAAGTGAAGAATCTCTTTTAATTGCTTCAAGGTTTGCAGAAATAATAGACAACCCTATTCTTTTAATGGAGATAAATAGAGATTTATCTATTTGTTACTTGGCTTCAAATCAAAATACAAAACATAAAATTTATAATGATAAATTCTTGTCTTTAAATTCTGATGTTGAAAGATCCGAACAACAGGCTGTAAACTTATTATACACACTGTTTTCCAATCAGGATAAGGATTTCTTGATGGATAAAGAACAAGTTCATAATAATTATTTATATCTCTTAATTGCAGGATTGTTGCTAGTATTACTTATTGGTACTTACGTTATTTTAAAAGGTGAAGCCAAGAAAAAAAGACATAAAGAAATTATTAATTACTTAGAAATTGTTAATGATAAGTACGTTAAAATAAAACCAGTAAAAAAGGCAAAACCAAAGCGTATTGCTTTACCTGAAGAAACAGAAAAATTAATTCTATCTAAATTAAAGCGTTTTGAATCGTCTAAAAAATTCTTAAATAAAGATATTTCTTTAGCTGTTTTGGCGGGACAATTTGATACGAATACAAAATACCTATCAAGTGTAATAAACAAACATTACGACGATAATTTTAATACATTTATTAATAAGCTTCGTGTTAATTATATCATCGATAAGTTAAAAAATGATTCCAACTACATTAATTATAAGATTAGTGTATTGGCTGAAGAGAGTGGTTATTCATCGCATAGTAGTTTTGCAACTGTTTTTAAATCTATAATTGGAATGTCTCCTGTAACATTCATTAACATGATTCAGAAAGAGCGTAAAGCGTTAAAAAAGAAAGATCAATAATTAATGAAAAATACACAGTCTTATATTTTTCTCGTTGTGGCATTAAGTATGCCTGTTTTTTCATTTGCGCTATTTTCACCTTATCAGCAGACATCAGAAATAGATAGTATTATTGAGCGTGGACATGAAAGAGTGTATGAAAACCCAGATGAATCTATAGAACTGGCACTTTCAATTTATGAAAATTCAGAATATACGGTAAAAACAAAAGTAAAAGCATTAATGCTTGTTTCGCTGGCTTATACATCAAAACGAAACTATCAAAAAGCATTAGAGTCTATTGTAAAGGCTGATGAACTCTCAAAAACATTAGATGATACGGTTCTTCAAATAGAAATTTTATTCAAAACAGGAATCTTATACCAGCAGCTTAAAATTTTTGATAAATCAATTGAGTATTTAGAGAAAACAGAAAAAATGGCTTTGTTATATCCAGACCGTGAAGCCGTAAGCAAATACATTGCTAATAGTTATACAGTTAAAGGCTTTATTTATAAGGATAATCTTAATTGTGATATTGCTTTAGAGTTTTTTGATAGAGGTATTGCCGAATATCAAAATGTAAAAAATGAAGAAGTTAATACCAATCTCAGTATTGTGTATTATAATAAAGGGAATTGTTATACAATACTTTCTGAATACGAAAAAGCTAAAGAGAGCTTTAATAAATCTATTACCTATGCTAAATTAGCAAAGGCAAATAGCCTCATCGCCTTCGCCAAAAAAGGGTTGGCTGCTGTATTTACGGTTGAAGGTGAATATCAAACAGCAATTAGTTCTTTAGAGGCAGCTTTAAAGCAATCTAAAGATGTTGGTGATATTGTGTTAAATTCGAGTATATACAAGGGTTTAATGGAAAATTATTTAGCATTAAATCAGTGGGCTAACTATCAAAAATATTACGAGCTATATGCTAATAGCCAATTAGATATTAAAATAGCAGAACGCAATTCGGTAAGCGATTCTTTGGGTGAAAATGAAAATCAGAGAAATGAAAGTCTTATTAATCTTCAGAAACAAACTTCCAATAGATTTAAAATTTTCTTACTACTAGTGATTGCTATTTTTGTTAGTGTTTTCTTTATAGATAGAAAAAACCGAAAAACAATTGCATTATTACAAAATAAAATAGAGACACTTCAGAATCAAAAGCTTATTTCCTAACGAGTCACAACGACAAATTATAACAACTTATAATTGAGACAAAATGCATGTCTTTTCATTGGATAATTCTCAAAAACCATACTTAAGTAGATTTGCTTAGACTTTTTTTTATCAATAAATTAGATAATTTTTATTATGGCTAATTGTCACATCAGTGCCATTTGGTCATGGTAAATTTTAAACTATTTTGATCGGGTCTAAAGTCAGAATTAAGGTTTAAAAGCCTTTAAATCAATTATTTTAAACAAGTTAGCGTTCTTTTTGAGTAAAAATCAAATTGAATCGTAAATCTCTGTTTGTTAGTGTGTTGTGGCTATTTTTAGACTTTAACATTTCGGGAAAAAGTAAAAACAACCCTTTTTTATAAGGTTTTTCTATATCTATATTAGGGTTTTCTAAAATGAACCAATTAAAACAAGACCATTAATTAAAATCCTAAAAACCAATGAAAAAAATTACCTTGTACTTAATGATGCTTTTAAGCATTACAACATTCGCTCAAGTAGAGATTGTTGAAAATTTTGATAATACACCGAGTTTGGGTTTGCCTGATGGATGGACTGCTTCTGAAAATGTTTCAGTAGAAAACTGGTACACTTGTGAAGAGGGTGGTAAAGGAGCAGGCGCTAGCTTTGAAGTCGCAGGTTCTGGTTCTATAACGTCTCCAAACTATACAGGAGTAACCAACAATACAGATTTAACAGTTAGTTTTTCCGTTAATGTATACCAACAGGTTAGTTTTTGGCCTCCCATTTCACATATTGCGGCACCAGAAGGTTGGGGGACAGTTGTGTTAGAATATTCATTAGATGGTGGTGTAAGTTGGGTTACCGCTTATACTGTGGACGATTCTAATTTTACATTTTTAAGTGTAGATAGTTGTATTTCAATGCCAGCTATTAATCTAGGAACTCTTGCAGCTGGAAATGATTTTCAGGCGCGCTTTGTGACTACAGTTAGTACTATCTCTGCAGCTCGATTCATAGTTTTTATTGATAATGTTTCAATTACACAAGTCGCGACTTCAGTACCAAATTGTGATGCTATTTTATTAAACCCTATAAATGGGTCTGCAACTGCAGATTTAAATACAACTTTAACTTGGCAAGAAGCTTCAGGTATTCCAACAGGGTATACAGTTTCCGTTGGATCTACTTCAGGAGGAACTGATATTGTAAATGCTGCGCCAACTGCAAATACAAGCTATTCGTTAGACGGTTTAGGTTTAGCCTACGAAACTGAATATTTTGTTACAATTGTACCGTATAACAGTATCGGATCCGCTACAGGCTGTACAGAGGAAAGTTTTACGACGCGATTAACACCACTGCCAGGAGCAACATGTTCTAGTCCAATAGAGATTGCTTCATTTCCATATATTGTAGCAAATGATGACACTGGTAACTACGAAAATAATATTAATGTAGGACCTTGTGGTGGTTATTCCGGAGCTTATATGACAGGAAATGATGTGTTTTATGAAATAACACCAGCTACAGATATGTCCATAGATATTAGTCTTGCAAATGTTTCTGAGTATGGTGCAGCTATTCATGTTATGGAAGGTTGTCCTGATGTAGCAACAGAATGTGTAGCCATGTTAGGTAATAATTATGATGCAGCCCCACCTTATACAATGGAATTAAAAGATGTTGTTTTAAACGCAGGACATTCTTATTTTATAGTATTGAGTCGTGCTAGTCTTGATGGTACATTTTCTTATGCTATGATTATTACTGAGAACGATTGTATTAATCCAGAATTTACGATAACTCCAGTTCCAGAATGTGATTCGGGTGAGTTTTCAGTAAATGTTGATGTTAATTATTTGGGTGATGCTTCTGGTTTAACTTTAACAGATAGCTTTGGTTATTCAAACAGTAATATAACGACTACAGGAATTGTAAATGTAGGTCCTTACGCATCTGGAACCACAGTTGAATTTACATTAACAAATAATGATAATGGAGATTGCTCATATTCAAATTCAACCTTCTTTTACTGTCCACCTGTAAATAACAATTGTGTAGATAGCACTGTTTTAACGATAAATACAGATGATACTTGTTCTATTATTACTAGTGCAACTAATGCAGGAGCTACAGAATCAACTAGCAACCCTATAAATTGTGAATTTACAAACAATAATGATGTGTGGTTTAGCTTTGAAGCTACTAAAGAAACGATCATATTAGAATACTCAAATATAGTTTCTGTAATCGGAGATGGAGGAACAATACAAGCTACTGAATTATTAGAAGGTACTTGTGGTTCTTTTACAAGCCTTGCTTGTATTACATCATTTAGTAACTATATTACATTGAATAATTTAACGGTAGGTAACACTTATTATATTAGAAATAGTTCAGCTAATGCTGGTGAGTATGCTCAAAGTTTTGACATTTGTTTAAAAGAAGCACCAACACCGCCAGTAAACGATGAGTGTTTTAATGCTATTGTATTAACAGCGTCTTCAGACGAAAATTGTGATAACAAAATATCTGGTACTACAGTAGGTGCAACAATTTCGGAAGATAACACATGTAACTCAGGTTTTACCGCTTTTTACAAAGATGTATGGTATGTGTTTACTGCTTCTGAGACAGGTCTTTACCAGTTTTCTTTTGACAGAACCGAGTTTGAGCCAGGTGCATTTTATTCTATTTATTCTGGGACTTGTGGTGCTTTAGTTGAAGAAAGCGTCAGTTGCAATAATACGGGTCCTAGTGTGCTTTCAGCAACTATTGGAGAGAGTTATTATGTAATGGTGAGATCTGGAGATGATGGCCCTGGAATTGGTTTTGATTTATGTGTGTTTAAATTACCACCTCCTGTTGAAAATGATAGCTGTGCTACTCCAACAGTCCTATCTGAATCTATAGACGCAACGGGTAATAATATGATTTCTGGGGATTTTGCAAACGCATATGCATCGTCTGAATCTTGTGAGCCAGGTGCTAAATCTATTTGGTATAGCTTAACACCAAATTACACGGGAACCTATCATTTTAATCTTACCAATACTGTTGGTTACCCTAATTACACTATATATAATACTGATGATTGCTCATTAACAGCAGGCAATTTCGTTACAGGTATGTATTGTTATAATTCAGGTGAGAATTCAGTAGATTTAGTATCAGGAAACACTTATTTAATTTCAGTTTTTAGTTTTGATAACAATAACACTGAATCTTTTGACTTATTAGCTTATCCAGATGCGACTTTAAGTTTAGAATCTAGTACTATCGAAACATTTAAGTACTATCCAAATCCTATTGTAAATACATTAACTATTGAGGCTAAAAACACGATTTCAAGTATCATTGTTTTCAATATCGTTGGTCAAAAAGTACAAATGGCTAAGCCTAATAGTTTAGAAACGACGATTAATACGGAGGATTTAATTAGTGGTGTGTACTTTGTTACGATAACGACTAATGGTTCTCAAAACACTATCAAAGTCATTAAGAAATAGATAGTAATAACTTTAATTTGATTAATAGCAAATTAAGAAACATAGACTCTCCTAAGATAGTCTATGTTTAAAATGATAAATACGACAAAATACCCCTTATGGTTAAGATCCAATTAAATTTAGTATTTATCAAAACACTCTACAAGTGTAGTTTTTAAAGAAAAGGCAGCCTATTGGCTGTCTTTTTTATGTATTTAATTCAACTGATTAATTATAAAATAGAAATTCTACAACTATATTGCGACCTAGTATACGTATAGTTTAGTACTTTTATGTTTAATATTATTGGTTCTAAAACTATATTTATATTTTAGTTGTAATTAATCAGCATACTTGATAAAACCTAAAGCATTTCATTCATCCAAAGGTCTGATATTAAAAAAGACTTTGTTTTTAACGATAACCTGTTTTTTGTTATCGATAAGCCTTTACTCGCAACAAAATGATCTTGTTTTAAAAGCCGAAGAATTGGTTTACTCCAATCCAAATGAAGCTGTTAAAATAGCAGATCATCTACTAAGTATTAGTAGAGAACCACAAGAGATCGCAATTGCTAATTTACTGCTAACTAAAGGGTATTTAACAAACGGAGATTTGAAAAAGGCTATTATTTATGCCTTTGAGGTTGCTAACAAATTAGACAAAGTACCTGTTGAAACCCAAGTAGAAAACACTATCATAAAGGCTACATTGCTTCGTGAATTATATTTAGATACACAATCTCTAGAGTATCTCAATAAGGCAACTATGTTAACTTCTAGTATGACCTCAGAAAAAGAACACTTTGAGTTTCGTATTTTATTAGAGCACATTAATCTACTTCTAGATAGACTTGATACGGCTGTAGCAATCGCAGATTTAAAGGACGTCAAAATTCAATTTAAAAACTTGTTAAAGACTAATTTAGATGAACGAAGAGCGTACTATTTTGCAAAAGCTAGAGCTTTTAATAGTATAAATCAATACGATTCTGCTTTTGTATATATGGACAAAACATTTGATTTAATTAATGCTTCTAAAAAAAATAACCTGTATGAAAAAGCCTTGATTTATAAGGAGTCTGGATTATTATTTTTAAAAAATAAAGAATTTAGAAAAAGCAAGGAGGCCTTATTTATAGGATTGCAATTTGCTGAAATTTTAGACAATTCTTTTTTATTAGAGCAGATAAATCGAGATTTAGCGATAAACTACATTGCCACCAACCAAAAAAGTGAACATAAGGTGTATTATGAAAAGTTTTTGTTTCTAAATAATTCGGTCGAAGAAATAGAAGAAGGAGCCGTTAATACATATTTCAATATTATTAGTGATCATGAAAAAAATCAATTGCACGATTATGATCAAAAATATGAGAAGCAATTATATAGCGCTTTAATAGGCGCTCTATCTATTTTTATTATTGGCTTTTTAATTATTTTTAAAAGTGAAAACAGGAAAAAACGGTTGAGAGAGATTCTTAATTATTTAGAATTAAGTCGAAACTTCTACTCTAAGGTAAAACCTTCAATACCACTAGTTAAGCAAAGAACTAAACGCTTGTTTATACCTGAAGAGACTGAACAAAATATTATATTAAAACTTAAGCGGTTTGAGAAATCTCTAAAGTATTTAAATAAAGACATGTCGTTGGCGCTTTTAGCCGGACAGTTTGAAACCAATACAAAATACCTTTCTGAAGTTATAAATAAGAACTACAATGATAATTTTAACACCTTTATCAATAAACTCCGTATTAATTATATTATTGAAAAATTAAAAAACGACACGAATTATATAAATTATAAAATTAGCTTTTTAGCAGATGAGAGTGGTTTTTCTTCACACAGTAATTTTACTACTGTATTTAAAGGTATTGTAGGAATGTCTCCGGTTACTTTTATTAATTTATTGAAAGAAGAAAGAGAAGAAATAATTAAAAATAAGAAAACGTAATGCGTCTTAAAATTACATATCATTTTCTTCTTTTATTAGGTGTCATTTATACACTTCCACTTGCGGCATTCCAATCTCAAGATAAATTAGGAGACAGTCTGGTAACAGAGGCCGTAAAAGCAGTTTTTAAAGATCCTAATAAAGCAATTTCATCGGCTCTGTTAATCTATGAAAATGATGCGTATTCTAAAGAAATTAAAACGAAAGCGTTAATGGTAGTTTCTACAGCTTATTCATCAAAGCGAGACTATAAGAAAGCCTTAGATTATATTATTAAAGCAAATGAGTTTTCTGATAAAATAGATAATAAGAAATTGCAAATTGAAATTCTATTTAGAGCAGGAATTTTATACCAGCAACTAAAAATCTACGATAAAGCCATAGCGTATATGGAGGATGTCGAAAAAAGGTGTTTAAATTATCGTGGTTCAGATGAAGTTGGTGGAGTTTTAGCATCGAGTTATTTAGTAAAAGGTTTTATATATAAAGACAATTTGAATTGTGATATAGCTATAGAGTTTTTTAATAAAGGATTAAACGAATACGAAAGACTTGGTGGTCAAAACCATAATAGAAGTATAGGCTACTATAATAAAGGAAATTGTCAATTATTACTTTCAGAATATGCGAATGCAAAAGAGAGTTTTAACAAATCTATTGAATTAGCAAATCTCGAAAATGCGAGCAGCTTAGTCTCATTTGCAGAAAAAGGTATGGCGGAAGTGTATACTCTAGAAGGTAAATATAGCGAGGCTGTATCCTTGTTACAATCAGCTTTAGAAAAATCGAAACCTGTTGGAGATTTAGTTTTAAACCTAGGGATATACAAAGGGCTTTTCGAAAATTATTTAGCCCTAGACCAATGGGATGATTATCATAAATATTACGATCTATTTTTAAAAACACAATTAGAGATTAAAAAATCCGAACGCAACTCGGTAAGCGTATCAATTAAGGAAAGTTCTAAAATTTTAAATGAAGAATTAAACGAGATTCAATCCACGTTTAAGAATAGATTTTATTTAATAATTTTAATCGTATTCATCTTTATTAGTATTGTTTTTATCCTTCACATTAAGAGTAGAAAAACCATAGAAATGCTACAAAAGAAGATTAGAAGCACTCAAAGTCTAAAACCTTCTGTTAAAGTTGAGTAATCTAATTTTATAAATGTAAATGCTTGTTTTTTAGTGTTTTAAATTCGTTTTTTAGCTTTTAAATTTCGGGAAATAGTAAAGACCTAGGCTGTTTTCTTAACTTACTTATATATATATTTAACAATAAGTTAATAATCCTGAAATTGATTTAACATGATAAGAAAGTTACAAAACACAGCAGAAAATGAATCCTGCTTTTTCTCAAAAAAAATTATAAAAAACAGTGGCTTAAGTTTTATGACATTGTTGGTCTTTTTATTGATTTCAGTAAAAGGAAACGCACAGATAAATGAAAATTTTGATAGTGGTATTCCTAGCACATGGACCTTAATTGACAATGGTGTAGGAACCACAAATTGGGCAACTACTACAGATGGTTATTTAGGCTCTAACGGAACGTCGGTAAATCCAAGTGCAGATAATATTGGAGATCAAAATACGGCACAATATTTTTTGGTAACTCCACAGATTGCAGTACCTGAAAATGGAGAAATTCAGTTTTACACAAAGCAGTCTAATGAAGCAGATAATGGTGCGCAGTATGAAATAAGACTTTCTACGGCATCGCAGCCCGATGTGAATGGGTTTAATATTACGCTTCAATCTTACACGGAATCAAACTTAAATATAGGTGCACAAACCAACTATGAAAAAAAGGTAGTTGAAATACCGACTTCAATTCCTGCGGGTTTAAATATTTATATAGCGTTTGTTGTTGTTAATACACAAAGTGGAACTACGCCTACAGGAGATGAATGGTTTGTAGACGGAGTTTCTGTTTTAGAGGGGTGTACTGAAATCGATGACGTAGATGTCACTATCGATAGTATTACAGTGAATTCTGCTGAAGTAAATTGGTCACATGCTACCGCAACAGATTTTGAAATTCAAATTTTACCTACAGGAGGTGTGCCTGCTGATAGTGGTATTCCTGTTACAGGAACAGCATATACATTAAACAATTTAGACGAAGACACCGAATTTGATGTGTATCTTTCTGCAGTATGTGATAATGATACACAGAGTGATTTTGTAGGACCTTATACTTTTAGGACTTTAAAATTTGGTTTGTCTTGTGAGTCACCAATTATAGTTCCAGATATTTCTTCAACTCCTTATGTTTTAGTGGATAATTTAGATCAGTGGATAAATCCAGATATTTCTTATACAACTCAAGGTAGCAACTGTGTTTTAGGTGCATCAACTACAAATTATCTAAATGGAAATAAAATATTTTTAAGCTATACGCCAACTGTAGATGGTTTAGTTACATTAACACAGACTACAGCTGTTGAGCCAGGAGGTGGAGATAATAACTGTTGGAACTCTAGAAGTTCATTATTTGTGTATGATAGTTGTGAGAGTGTAGGTGTTAATTGCCTTGGAGGTACTATTACGATAAATGCTTATGATCCTAAATCAATATCTAACTTACTTGTTGAAGCTGGTGAAACTTATATTATTGTAGTATCAACCGAATTTTCAACACCGACAGCAGGAGTTTGTTTCTCTTTAGAAATTTCAGCACCAAACTGTGCACCACCAACTGATTTAGTGTATAATAATTTAACTGAAGATAGTGTAAGTTTCTCTTGGGGTAATATCGGTGGTTTTGCAGATACATGGGAATATACAGTAGTACCAACAGGATCAGGTGAGCCAACAGGTTCTGGTACCCCAACAACTACAAATACGGATAACCTTGTTAATACAGGCCTTGTATCTGATACAACTTATGATTTATATGTAAGATCTATTTGTGGTGGTACAGCAGGTATTTGGAGTAATCCTTTAACTTTTACTACACAGTGTACTACACTTAGTTTACCATATTTTACTGATTTTGACACGGCTACAAATCAAAACCCAGAACCATGTTGGACAACCATTGACGCTAATGGAGATGGAGTTGCTTGGAACTTTATTGGAGGGTACGCCACAATGCGTACTGAAGATTCTAGATTTGAAAATAACGATTTTTATGTATCACCACGTGTTGCGTTTGATGGTACACCAAAGCGTATTCGTTATAAACATCGTTCTACTCAAGGAGGTTCAACATATACTGTAAAGCTTTCCACAACAGGTGTCGGTATAGATGATTTCTCAACCATAGTATTACCAGCAACGACAATTACAAATACAAGTTTTCAAGAAATAATTGTTGATTTACCAGAAGGCATAACCGGAGAAGTAAATATCGCATGGATTGTTGAGCCAAATACAACTGAATCTGCCTTAAGAGTGTCTATTGACGATGTTTATATTGAAGATAAACCATCTTGTCCAGATCCTTTAAATCCATTTGTACT
Source organism: Winogradskyella pacifica (assembly GCF_003386275.1). Lineage (NCBI taxonomy): Bacteria > Pseudomonadati > Bacteroidota > Flavobacteriia > Flavobacteriales > Flavobacteriaceae > Winogradskyella > Winogradskyella pacifica. Next base: position 451,350 of record NZ_QREI01000003.1, read on the forward strand.
TCAAATTACATCAGACTCTGCGTGGTTATTTTGGACAGCTGGTGGTGATGAAACCCAATGGGAGGTCGTAATACAAGATTTAGACGCTGGTGAACCAACTGGGCCAGGGGTGTTAACTACCAGTAATTTTCCTTACATGGCAACTGGTTTAGATTCAGGGAATAGATATGAGTTTTATGTCAGAGCTTATTGTGAAGAAGATGATGTAAGCCAGTGGGTGGGACCTCTTGCTTTTACAACATTATGTGAAGCTTACGACACACCGTTCTATGAAAGTTTTAATGATGATGATAATGATACCCAAAAATTTTGTTGGGCTATTAATGATGCCAATAATGATGGAGCCACATGGGATATTGATGGCACTCATGCCGTATTACAAACATCAGCGTTTGCACCACCTTCTGATTTTAATGATTATTTAATTTCGCCTGCTATTAATATTGATGGAGTTAAAGAATTAAAATTTAAATACAGATCTGATTTTTCTTTCTTTTCATCATTTCCACGCTTTGGTTTAGAAGTTTTAATGTCAACAACAAATACAAATCCAGGAAGTTTTTCTGTAATCTCACCATTAGAGATTTTTACAAACCCTAATTATGAGGAGAAATCAATAATTATTGAAGCTACAGGTACCGTATATATTGCATTTAGAGTGCCACCAGAGTTTAATGGTAGTTGGTCTGTACTAAGTATTGATGATGTTAGTATTACAGATGTGTCAGCTTGTCCTAATCCTTCCGATTTAGCTGTTAATAATGTATTTACAACTACTGCGGATTTATCTTGGACAGTCGGTTATGAAGAAACAAGTTGGAACATTGCGTTACAACCTGCAGGTTCTGGTGAACCAACAGATTCTGGTATCGCTGTATCGAGTACAGATTATGCTGCCACAGATTTAGAACCTAATACAGCATACGAATTTTATGTACAAGCTAATTGTGATGAAGGTAATAGTGAATGGATTGGGCCAATGACTTTTAGTACGTCGTGCAATGCTTTTGCATCTCCCTTTGTTGAAACGTTTAATTCTAATTCCGAAACTAAAGAGTGTTGGATAGTTGTTAATGATAATGACGATGGTGAAACGTGGGAATTAAACGTGGCTTCTTTAGTTTATGAAGGTGACCAAGCAGCTGCTATGTTTACAGGGACGAATGGTCTTAACGATGACTGGTTAATTTCTCCAACAATTACGATTACTGAGAATCAACGTTTACGTTATTATTACAGAGTTTATGATGGCTTCTTTACTGAAGATTTAGAAGTGTTATTATCTACTAATGGAACCGGTTTAGATCAATTTACTACAGTATTATACGATTCTGATGATGATTCGGTACTTATAAATAATGAAGAATTTAAAGTGAAAATCATCAATTTACCATCAGGTATAACCGGTGATGTTAATATAGCTTTCTATGTGCCTTACTTTGCAAGTACAGAACCATATAGAGGACAAACCTTGGTGATTGACAATGTAAATATTGAGGACATACCAAATTGTCCAGAGCCAACAAATATCATATTAAATAATATAACAGATACTGAAGTACAAGTGTCTTGGGATGCCAATGGTACAGAAACAGAATGGGAACTATCAGTACAACCATCAGGATCTTCTGCTCCTGTTGGAGATACAGATCCTGATTACTTATTTAATGCTTCAACGAATCCATTTACTATAACAGGGTTAACCGCTTCTACAATGTATGACATTTATATAAGAGCCGTTTGTGATGGTAATGATGGAGAGTGGACAGAAGTACAAACTGTGACTACAAAATGTAGTTTTGAGAATTTATGTCAATACACCTTTATTTTGACCAGTGATTTTAATACGTCTTCGACTTTAGATATTACCCAAAATAACCAAGTGGTACAATCGCTACCTTTTACAGGTCAAGAAAATGATGTGTATACTGCCTTTCTATGTTCAGGTGTAGAATTTTCTCTGTTTTTCGATACGATTGGATGGTCTATTCCACAATATGCTAATTACCAATTTGAGGTTCAAAATAGCGAAGGTGTAACCATTTATACTAGTCCACAAGGATTACTGCCAAGAACGACAATTTATACAGGAACGGCTATTTGTGGTGCTGTTTCTTGTCCGCAACCAACAGATCTAACAGTGAGTAATTTGTCTGAATTATCATGGACTGCTGGCGGAAACGAAACACAATGGGAAGTGGCTATTCAACCTTTTGAAAATGGAACAATTCCACAATCAGGGATTATAGTTTCTGCCAATTCTTATATACCAACAGATGCCGATTTTAATGATTTAAATGCAGCAACCTATGAGTTTTTTGTAAGAGCAGTTTGTGGATCGGATGATGAGAGTTATTGGTCTGGGCCATTTGAATTTATTAGAAATGATGATGTTTTAAACGCCATAACCTTACCTATCAATGATAATGAGGTGTGTGATGTGTCTGGTACAACGGTTTCTTTTATAAATTCTTCAGTATCATCAGAAGCGATGTCTTGCGACGGAACAAATGGAGGTGATATTTGGTTCGACTTTACAGCAGAATCTTTAATTCATATTATAGAAATAAATAATTTTAATGGAAGCTTACAAGAAGGTGTTGGTGATCCTTACTATCCTGAAATTGTAATGACATTATATAAAAATAATGGTGCTGGTAACCTTGAAGAAGTTACTTGTAGTTACGACAATCTTATTGTAGCCATGTATAGTTCGGAATTAATTGTAGGTCAAAACTATAAATTGAGAATAACCTTAAACAGTGACGTTGATACAGAATATTTATTTGATGTTTGTATTAAAACACCTGAAGACCTATGTGCTTTTGAGACTGTTAATGGTGGTTTTGAAGAACCTAATTTGCCTGGCTTAAGTGGTATTACAACTATTGTTTCTCTTAATACATTGCCTGGATGGCGCTCTAACTTAGATTCAACTAATGAGATTTTTTATTGGGAATCCTTAAATGCTCCTGGTTTTGAATGTTATGAAGGTGGCCAATGTGCTCAATTATTATCTGACCAAGGCACAACAATAGATCCAAATGATCCGGATATTAAAGGGTATTACAGAGATTTTGATACTTCCGAAATTACTTTATACGATTATAGTTTCGCTCATTTGGCGCGATCTGATGATAATATTGTTCAGTTGTTTGCAGGTCCTATTGGTGGTCCTTATATAAAGATTGATGAGCATTTAGGAATAGTACAGGCATGGACAATCGTTTCTGGGGAATACAGTGTGCCAACAGAGCAGAGTGTGACAAGATTTATCTTTAGAGCTCATGATGGTGACGATTTAGGTAATGTTTTAGATGCTGTTAATTTTGTGCCTAATAACGCGTTAATCACAGCGCCGTTTGCAGTAGACTGCGATAATAATAGTGCTAATGTTGAAGCTAATGGAACAGGGACTTGGGTACCAAGTGACTCTAATCCTGGTGCGGTTTCAATTACCGATGCCAATAGTAGTTCTACAACAATCACAAATTTTGTACAACCAGGGGTTTACATTTTTACATGGCAAACGTCGTATTGTGCATACGATTTAGAAATTACATACAACGGAATTGCAGACACTCCACAAGTAGAAGCTCTTGTTGAATACTGTTTAAATGATGCAGCAACAGAACTTTCAGCGTCAACTTCGGGTAGCTATGATTTAATGTGGTTTACAGAAGCTGTTGGAGGTATAGGGAGTGCAATTGCACCAACACCAAATACTTCAGTAGTGAATACAACATCATACTATGCAGCATTTGTAGATGCAGCGGGTTGTGAAGGCCCTCGTGCAGAGATCCAAGTGGTGGTTAGTGAGTCGTTTACGCCAGAACTTACGTTTACGTATAACGCAACGTGTGTTGTAGCTACTGAAAATCCAACACCATCATTAAGTGCTGATTTTGAGACAGGAGGTGTGTTTTCTTCAACATCCTTATCAGTCGATGCTATAACAGGAGTTATAGATATGACATCTGCATCAGTAGGACAACATGATGTAACTTACACTTACGACGGAGATGATGAGACATGTACATCTGCAGGGACTTATGTGGCAACTATAGAATTTACTGAGGCGTCAACACCTGTTACGAGTTTTAATTACGGTACGGTAGCCTACTGCGAATTGTTAATCACGACAATCACACCAAGCTTAGATCCTAACTTTACAACAGGAGGAACATTTAGTTCTTCGACTTTAACAGTAGACTCTACAACAGGTGCAATTGATTTAACTTCTGTTGCGACAGGTAATCACGATGTAACATATACAGTTGAAGCAAATGGAACCGCTTGTTCTGATGCTGGTTCAACGACAACAACAATTGAAGTTACTGCAAGTACAATTCCTGTTACAGAATTTACGTATACTGAAGATGTATACTGCGCAGATAGTAATTCTATTCTGCCTAATATGGCTGCCGGATTTACAACAGGTGGTACATTTAGTTCAGAAAATGGTTTATCAATAAATGCTTTAACTGGTGAGATAAACGTAGGAACGAGTAGTGTTGGTAACTATAATGTTATTTATGAAATAGCAGAAGATATTTCAAGCTGTGTGGCTGGTGAAACAACAACCTTCAACATCACCATTTTAGATGAAATTGAAGTTGGAGTAGAAGGTGAATGTAACGACTCTGATTATATACTTATAGCATCTCCTTTAGACAATTCTTTCGATACAAGCGAAGCTGACTATACGTGGATGGACGCTAACGGAAATGTTGTAGGTCAAAACTCAGAAGTGTTTAATGTTTCAGAATATGCAGCTGATAACCCTAATGAAACGGTACCATTACAGTTTTCTGTAATTGTGGATTTTGGTGGCTGTTCAGTTACAACGACTCATACAACCGAACGTTTATCATGTAAAGATATTCCACGTGGTATTTCACCAGACGGAAACGGTAAAAATGACACTTTCGATTTATCAGGTTATGGAGTTAAAATGCTAAATATTTACAATCGTCATGGTAGAGAGGTTTATAATTTTAATGGCACGTATATTAACCAATGGTTCGGACAATCTAATAACGGTGACGATTTACCAGATGGTACGTATTTCTACAGTCTACATAAAGACGACGGTAGTTCATTAACAGGTTGGGTATTTATAAACAGAGCACAATAATCATAAATGAAATCACAGCAATATAAAATAGACATGAAGAAACTATATTTTACAATAGCCTTTACACTTATGATCTTAGTGAGTGCTAATGCTCAGCAAGATCCACAGTATACACAATATATGTATAATATGAATGTCGTTAACCCAGCTTATGCAGGATCGAACGAAGCATTATCTGTAGGATTGCTATACAGATCGCAATGGGTCGGTATCACAGATGCGCCAAAAACAGCAACACTTTCAGTACATAGTCCTGTCGGAAAAAATGTAGGCTTAGGATTATCGGTAATTTCAGATAAAATAGGACCAGTAGAAGAAAATAATGTATATGCCGATTTCTCATATACCTTAAATTTAGGTGGTGAACATCGCTTAGCCTTTGGATTAAAAGCAGGTGCTACCTTTCAAAATATAGGGTTGTTTAGTGATATTGGTAATGGTTATGTGCCAGATGCAAGTGATGAAGCCTTTAGCCAAAACACAAGTAATACCTATTTAAACATTGGAGCTGGTGCTTTTTATTATACAGATAAATACTATGTGTCTTTATCCGTACCAAACATGTTAAAAAGCACGTATTTAGATGTGACAAATAATGGTCAAGAATTTGAATATGGTTCAGAAGTTTTACATTATTTCTTATCCGCAGGTTATGTTTTTGATTTGTCAACAACAACTAAATTTAAACCTTCATTTTTAGTTAAGTCTGCTTTTAATGCACCGACGTCCATAGATGTATCTGCTAACTTTTTGTTTTATGATAAATTTGAAGTTGGAGCGACTTATCGTTTAGACGATTCTGTTGGAGCAATGACCAATTTTGCTGTAACACCAGAAATTAGAATAGGATATGCTTATGATTATACCACGTCAGATCTTAATATAAAATCATCTGGCTCACATGAAATCATGTTATTATTCGATCTTAATTTCTCTAAAAAAGTATCCATTTCACCTAGATTTTTCTAACAAATAAACGTTTCAAAATGAAAAAAATATATAGTCTATTAAGTCTTTTTTTAATTATTACATCAGGCTACGGACAAAGTAAACAGACAGAAAAAGCCGATAAACTTTATGATGGCTATCAATATGTAGATGCCATTGATGCGTATCTAAAAGTTGTTGATGCAAACAACGCAGATGCATATGTGTATAAGCAATTAGCAGATAGTTATTACAACTTGTTTAACATCAAAGAAGCTTCAACTTGGTACAAAAAAGCATTAGAGACAACTCAAGACGCTGAAACGTATTTTCGTTATGCACAAGTTTTAAAGTCAGAAGGAAACTATGACGAAGCGAATAGCCAAATGGATATGTTTTCTAAACTACTTCCTAACGATCAACGCGCAAAAGCCCATTTAGAGAATCCTCATTATATTCCAAAGTTAGCAGACATAACAAAAACATTTAATGTTGAAGGTGTTGCAATTAACGATGGAGAACAAAGTGATTTTGGGGCTGTGTTATCTAATGATAATATTCTATACTTTACAAGTACAAGAAAAACGTCTGGAAAAGAAGATGCTTGGACCAACCAACCTTATTTAGATATTTATAAATCTGTTAGAAGTGAAAATGGAGACTTGTCAGAGCCAGAAGAAGTTGAAGAATTAAACACCATCTACCATGATGGACCATTGACAATAAGTGCTGATGGCAAAACAATGTACTTCTCAAGAGATGGTCACAGTACTGGTGATTTTAAAAAGATTAAAAGCAAACGCATAAAAGTAGCACAGCAGGGTATTTACAAAGCGACTATGGATGAAGGGAAATGGGGAAACATACAAGCATTACCTATAAACAGTAAAGAATATACGGTAAGTCATCCGAGTATTAGTAGCGATGGAAAAACACTTTATTTTGCCTCTAATATGCCAAATGGATTAGGCGATTCAGATATTTGGAAAATAAGTGTATCAGGTGATACTTACGGAGAACCTGTAAACTTAGGATCTAAAGTAAATACTTCTGGTAAGGAAGGCTTTCCTTATATAAGTGAAGATAATATTTTATACTTCGCTTCGAGTGGACGCCAAGGATTTGGTGGATTAGATATATTTAAATTCGATTTAAACGAAAATGAAGAATCTGTTAACCTGGGAAACGCAGTAAACACTAATAGAGACGATTTTGCTTTTAGTGTTAACAACACCTTAAAAGTCGGCTATTTTTCATCAAATAAATCTGGTGTAGATAATATTTATATGGCCATACCTATATGTCAGTTTGAGACTATAGCCATGGTAAAAGATAAGGATACAAATTCAATAATAGCAGGAGCAAGCGTTACAATTTTAGATGCTCAATTAAATGAAATAACAGCACAAGCTACTGATATGAGTGGAAAAACAGGATTTAATGTTAGCTGTGAGAACACTTATACTATAAATGTTTCAATGGACGGTTATGAATCGGCTTCATTTAAGGTTAAAGCTTCCGAAGGTGAGAATGTCATTGTAAATGCAGATTTAAAACCCATAAACGAGATGATTACAGAAACCGAAGTAAAGTTGAAAAACATTTACTTTGAGTTTAATAAAAGTAATATCACTAATCAGGGAGCTTTAGAATTGGATAAATTGGTTTTAATTATGAACGATTATCCAGAGATGAAAATTTTGGTAAGATCTCATACAGATTCAAAAGGAAAGGCTGATTATAATTTAAAACTATCTGAAAGACGTGCACAATCCACTATGCAATATGTAATTTCAAAAGGAATCAATAAAGATAGATTATCAGCAAAGGGTATGGGAGATATAGCACCAAAAATAGATTGTAAATCTAACTGTACAGAAGAGGAAGATGCCCAAAACAGACGCTCGGAGTTTTTGATTGTAAAAAAATAAATGGAATTACATATTTTAGGATTTTTAATCTAAAAATAGAATTTTAATAGAAAAACCAAATTAGCAGTCGGGTTATATCAATTATGAGCTTGACTGTTAACTTTTTTTAGGTAGGAAAATTTGAGATATAATTGTTTTATTATTGTCAGCTAAATCTTGATTATAGCAAATAATAACAGTGGCTTATTAAATTAATAAAATATTTTCAAATTAGTCAGATCGTCAATGTTCTTAGACTAATAGAGGTTATGATAAAGAATTCAAATGAATAGATATTTATTTTTAATAGTTTTTAGTCTAATTTTTTTTCATGTCAAAGCACAAGAACCAAACGATTGTGTTAATGCTGTAACGGTTTGTGGTAATGGTACATTTTCGTCTAATGCTACAGGATATGGTAATGATTATGAGGTTAGTTCTTGCGGTGGTAGTGAGCATAATTCACTTTGGTTAGAAGTTAATATTGTACAATCAGGGACTTTAGGGTTTGATTTAATTCCTAATGATCCAGATATTATGGTCGATTACGATTTTTGGGTTTATGGCCCAAACCGTATTTGTTCTAACCTAGGAAGTCCTATTCGATGTGCAACAACCAACCCTAATGAAGCAGGACTTACAACTAATCAAACAGGAATTAACGGAAGTACAACTTTAACCCAATCCGGACCAGGCGCAAGTGGTAATGGTTATGTATATTGGTTAAATGTTAATGTAGGAGAATCTTATTTCATTGTTATAGATAGACCTGCAGGTGATGGTGGTTTTCAATTAGAATGGACAGGAACAGCTAATGAGGGAACAGGAGCATTTCCGGCACCACCAGTTGTCAATGATATTGATGATGTAAAACAATGTAGTAGTAATCCAGATATTGCCGTATTTGGTCTAGATGGCTTAAAATCGAGTATTAATTCAGACCCTTTAAATACCATTGACTTTTATCTAAGTTTAGCAGATGCTACGGATGATATTAATGAATTACCAGGTATTTATGCCAATACGTCTAATCCACAAACGGTCTATGCTAAAGTTAAATCTTCAGGAACAGATTGTTATTCTATAATTGATTTCGATTTAATTGTAACACCAATTCCTACCTCTACATTAGCCGTATCTAACACAGCCATATGTGAAGGAGAAAACGTGATATTTACAATAACAGGGACACCTAATGCCACTGTTCTTTACAATATAGATGGCGGTACAACAGAATCAATAGTGTTAGACGTCACAGGTTCTGCTATTCTAACACAATCACCTACAAGTGACATAACGTTAAATTTAGAGGATGCTCAAATTCTAAGTGATTCAGGCACGGTAGTCTGCTCTCAAGTCTTAACAGATTCTGAAACCGTAACGGTATCTTCAAATTCGACTCCAGTAATACTCAATAATACTCCAATTTGTGAAGGTGAAGATGGGGAGTTAGAATTTTCAGGCGATCCTAATTCAACAATTACTTATACTGTAGATACTGGCGCATCTCAAACATTAACTTTAGATGCCACAGGAAATTTCACACTCACATTACCAGCCTTAATAGCAACTACCAACGTAGAAATACTAACGGTTACAAGTCCGATTCCACCAAATTGTATTCTCACATTGAATACCACGGAAACCATAACCGTTAATCCATTACCAACAGTTATAGCTCCAAGCCCTTTATTAGCTTGTAATGACGGCATAAACCCTAATACAGCGGAATTCGATTTAGATATTGAAAGCGCTGCCATTTCAAATAACGAAGCAAACGTAAACGTAACATATTACGAAACTCAAGCTTTAGCTGAAGCAGGAAATCCGCTTACGGCACTTGTGTCTCCTTATGATAGCACATCAGCAAGTCAAACGGTTTATGTGCGCGTAGAAACTAATTTAGGCTGTGTCGATTATACGACTCTTAATCTTGAAGTGGTTGGTGCTCCTATTGCAAATACAGTGGCAGCATTAAAAAGCTGTGATATAAATAGTCAAGGTTTTGGAACATTCGATTTAACCCAAGCAGAAACGGATATTATTGCAGGAAACACACAACCAGTGCAAGTATCTTATTATATATCGCAAGCCGAAGCAGAAGCTGGCACTCCAGAAATTGGAGACCCAACAGCGTTTCAAAATACGTCTGCATATAACCAAACGATTCATGTTCGTGTCGATACAGATGGAACCGTGTGTTATAGTGTATCGAGTTTAGACTTAGAAGTATTTGATACTCCAGCAATGAACACCTTACTACCTTTGGAAGTTTGTGATGATGCCGTAAATGATGGTTTTACACAATTCGATTTAGACTCTCAAACTCCATTACTTTTAGGTGGTACTACAGATGTTACAGTAACCTATCATATATCGCAGTCCGATGCTGAAGATAGATTAAATGCGATTTCCGGATTATATACAAATACAAGTAGTACGCAAACTATTTATATACGTGCCGAAAATAATTTTAATACAGATTGTTTTGAAATTACGACGCTTAGCTTAATTGTTAATCCTTTGCCTACGGCAATTACGCCAACCGCTTTACAAGTTTGTGACGATGGCACACCAGATGGTTTAACTCAGATCGATTTAAGTTTAAAGAATACAGAAATCACAGGTAATAATCCTAATTATTCGGTAAATTATTATGAAACTTTGGCTGAAGCAGAATCAGAAACCAATGTTTTACCAACGTTATACACCAATACAAGTAATGGACAAATTGTTGTTGCTAGAGTTGAAAATATAAATACAGGTTGTTACGATTTTACGACACTAGAATTAGTTGTAGAGCAAGCACCTGTAGCAAATAGTCCTACCGCTTTAGACTATTGTGATCCTGATAGTGATGGTTTTGGACTTTTTGATTTAACAACTAAAGACAATGAGATTACAGGAGGAGATGCAACATTAACAGTGAGTTACCATGAAACCATGGCAGATGCTGATATTAATGTCAACCCAATAGTAGGTCTTTATTCAAATATTGTACTAAATGCGCAAACGGTTTATGCGCGTGTAGAAAGTTCAACGATTGCAACAGATTGTGATTCTATTGTAACTCTACAACTTTTTGTTAATCCAACTCCACAGTTGGGCGCGACGTCACCTGATCCTTTAGAGATTTGTGATGATATATCAGCCGATGGTTTTGGACAGTTCGATTTAACTAGTAAAACAGCAGAGATTCTACAAAACTTAGCAGATCCTACATTGTATACTGTTACGTTTTATGTAAATGAAACTGATGCAGATGATGGATTAAACCCAATCACTAATTCAGCAAACTATACCAATAGTGATGATTTTAATCAAGTGATTTGGATTCGTGTTGAAGATAATGCTTCAGGTTGTTATAAAATAACAACTTTAGAATTGATTGTAAATGCCATACCTGTATTGGTACAAGCAGATCCATTGTTGTTATGTGATGATAATAATCCAGGTGATGAAATTGAAGCGTTTACTTTAGAAAATGCTGCTGATGAGATTTTAAACGGACAATCTGGTATCGGATTAACGTTTTTTGAAACCCAATTGGATGCTGATACTAATACCAATCCTATTTTTAGTCCTTATTCAAACACTTCAAATCCACAGACCATATTTGTAAAAGCAACCAATAATGCAACAGGTTGTACAAATACCATAACATTAACGTTGCGAGTAAGTCCAATTCCATCACCAACGGCTCCTGCAGATTTAGAAGTCTGTGATGATGATACAGATGGATTTACAAATTTTAATTTAGAAGAAAGAACAATCGAAATCATAGGTGGTGAGCTAGATGTAGCCATCACGTATCACGAAACCTTAGAAGATGCCAATACAGGTGTTAATGCTTTTGCAAGTCCTTATACTAATATTGTGATGAACGAGCAAACGATTTATATTAGAGCAACAAATACGATTACTGGTTGTTACGATATTTCAAGAACATTAACGCTTCGTGTATTAGAGACACCACAAGTACCAGTATCAATACCTGAATATGTAATTTGTGATTCAAATTCCGATGGTTTTACGCAGTTCGATTTAACGACAAAAGATAGTGAAATAATAGGAAGTCAAACAGACGTCAGTTTAACCTATCATGTTAATGAAGCAGATGCTATATCTGGAAATAACCCAATATCAACACCAGGAAGCTTTACCAATTCTAGCAACCCACAAACCATTTTTGTGCGTTTAGAGAATGATAATAATGTTTGTTTTGATATTGGCTCTTTTGAAATTAGCGTGGCACTTCCACCAGAAGCGATACAACCACTTCCATTAGAATTATGTGATGATGCTGTTGCAGATGAAGTGACTGTTTTTAATTTAACTGTTAAAAATGATGAAATTACAGGAGGTCAAGCAGGTTGGAGCGTTGCCTATTACGAAACTTTAGCTGCTGCTGAAAATGAAATCGATCCTGTTGATGCGGAAGCTTATACTAATGTATCTATTTTAGGAGCATTAGCCAATCCACAAACCTTATTTGCTGTGGTTATAGATACAGACACCGGTTGTGTAGATATGGTAACACTAACGATTCGCGTTATGCCAAACCCAACGCCAACACCAAGCGATCAATTACCTAATTTAGAATTGTGTGATGCTATAAATACAGGAGATGGAGTAGAAGTTTTTGATCTAACCGAAAATGAAATTCTAATCCTTAATGGAGAAGCCGGAGTCACGGCAAGCTATTACGAAGATATAGACGATGCCAACTCAGGAACCAATGCTATTCCAGATCCAACACAATACACAAACATAGATACACCAAATCAACAGATTTATGTAAGAGTGACGAATGATGTTACAGGCTGTTATACCTTAGTTGATTTTACAATTAGTGTTCATCCATTACCAGAAGTGGTTGCCGTAACAGATTTTATTCAATGTGAATTGTTTACTGATGGCATTGATAATTTTGACCTAACGACAAAAGACGTAGAAGTTTTAAACGGTCAAGATCCAACACAATTTATAGTGAGTTATCACGCTAATTTAGCGGATGCGGAAGTAGGTATGAATGGTTTAGTGAGTTTGTATACCAATACGAGTAATCCACAACAGATTTTTGTAACCATCACCAACATTGTTACAGGTTGCTTAATCAGTACACAAAGTTTTAATATTGAAGTACAAGAAGCTGCTCAGGCCAATCCAAATATGGATCCTATTGTTTACGAAACCTGTGATGACAATATGGAAACGGACGACAATCCAACTAACGATAGTGCTCAGTTCGATTTAACCACGAGAGATCCAGAAGTTTTAGATGGCCAAGATCCATTAAATTATATGGTGACGTATTATGCAACTCAAGAAGAGGCCGACTTAAAGGTTAATCCTTTGCCAACACTGTATGAAAACACCACCAATCCACAAGTGATTTATGCGAGGGTAGATAATGATACACCAGACGGCACAGGTAGTGATACATCGATTTGTTATGAGGTTGCAACATTGACTTTACAAGTGAATCCGTTACCAGAGTTTAATTTAGAAGACAGCTACACATTATGTTTAAATACCAATGGGACTGAAGTTTTAGATCCATTAGTGATAGACACAGGCTTATCTACAACAGACTATAGTTTTGTATGGACGTTTGAAGGTAATCTTATAAGCGAAACAGGCTCTAGTATTACACCAACGGAAGGTGGTAATTATGAGGTGTTTATAACCAATTTAACTACAGGTTGTGAAAATGAAGATGCAACAGTGGTCATAGAAAGTGAGCCACCAAGTCTAAGCGTGGAGCTGTTAACACAAGCCTTTGCTAATAACCACGTTTTAGAAGCGATAGCGACAGGCATTAGTGTTTACGAGTACAGTTTAGATGGAGGCCCTTGGCAAGATGAGGGAGTTTTTACTAATGTTTCTGCAGGTGAACATGAAATAACAGCAAGAGATAAATTTGGTTGTGGAATCACTACCGAGTCTATTTTTATTATCGACTATCCATTGTATTTCACGCCAAATGGAGATGGTAATAACGACACTTGGAATATAGAAGGTATTGGAAGTAATGCTATAATTTACATATTTGACCGTTACGGAAAGTTATTAAAGCAACTAAGTCCGGATGGAGAGGGTTGGAACGGAACATTCAATGGTAATGTTTTGCCAACAAGTGACTATTGGTTTACAGTAGAATATGATGAACCAAGTAGCGGCTTACGTAAAGAGTTTCAATCACATTTTGCTTTGAAACGGTAATTATTAAGACTAAAAAATGCTGAATAATAATTTATTATTCAGCATTTTTGTTTGAAAGGTGTTCTTGATTATTCATAAGCCCCAAAATGTAATATAGCAAAAGGCTTAATACATTTTTATAAAGGTGCAGTTGAAATTTATGTTTTACAATTTCAAATATCACCTTGGCACTAGTTATTCGTATAGCCATTTTTTAACTGATAACTTAAAATGAAACCATGTGTGTTTCCAAGAGGAGAATCGTTTGTCGCTATATTATAATTATAAATAAGTCGGAAATTATTAAAGACATAAAGACCGGCTAACAGGTTAAAAGAATTACTTGTTCTATACCCACCACCAAGTTCAAACTTGTTTCTAACACTTACGGCAACGTTAATGTCGGCTTGTAGTGGTGCTCCTTTTTCATGTTTTAATAATACATTTGGCTTAATTATCAAATCCTGAAAGCGGTTGTTAAAAAAGCGGTATCCAAAATAGCCATAATATGTATTTGAAATATTGAAACTCTTATCAGAGACCAAAGCATCACCTATAACATTTGGTGAAGAAAAACCAACATATAAGGTGTTCAGATTAAATAAAAAGCCGACACCTATAGTTGGAATAGTCGCATTAATATCTTCAGCAAAAACATAATCATTTGTAATGCCTAATTCCGTTAAATTGTCTTGATATTGTTGTATGCCAGCAGTAATACCAAAAGAAAGGACATTAGGATGGTAATTTTGCCAATATGGGCGATCGTTATCAAAATCAAAGTATATTTTATAAGCGTAGGCCGCAAAGAAACTTGTAGATTTCGTTACTCCAATTTCATCACTAACAATACCGGCACCAAGACCCATTTTATTATTATTTATGGAGCCATGGCCACTTAAGGAAAAACTTTTTGGGCTACCTTCAAACGGACTAAAAAAACCAGAATTACTTATTGAAAACTCCGTGTTTGGTGTAAGTCCTGCATAAGCAGGATTGATAATAAATGGATTGTAATTATATTCTGAAAACAAAGGTGTTTGCTGGGCAGCAACCGAGTTTGTCAAAGATATTATGAATCCGATAATTACAGTTATAGCGGTTATTTTTTTTCTAAAATTCATCTACTTATCTTTTAATAATAACGTAACCTTTTAAAGTTTTAAAACTATGATCACCACTAATTGAAAATTGAAAAAAGTAGGTGCCATCTGGTAGTTTACCTGCGCCCATTTTTGTCTTTTTATTAGCGATACCTCTAAAGACATTAGATGTATTGTTATAATTATTGATCTGAAAAACTAAATCTCCCCATCTATTGTAAATACTCACGGTATTATCAGAATGATCTTCAATGCCATCAATAGTCCAGAAATCATTTATACCATCTCCATTTGGTGAAAAGCCATATTTCACTTCATTCTTCTCAATAACTAGTGTCGTAAATGTGCTTTCATTACAATTTTCGGATTCTCCGTTTCCATTATAAGACGTTATGGATACGTAGTACGTAGTTTCACTTTCTAATTCAGTATCAAAACTATAGGTTGTTGTAAATCCGACATCTAAATTAGTAACAACATCAGATGCGCCAGACGCTGTGCCTACTGATACTATATAACCATCTGCATTTGGAATAGAATCCCAGGTTAAATCGGTTTCAATAGAGACATCAGTAGCTCCATCCAATGGACTTAATAAGTCTGTACAAACTAGCGTTTTTACAATTTCAAAGGTTTCTGTAGCACAACCAATGGCTTCAACAGTTCCGTTTATTGGAATAATAGTCACTGTAACCACCTCATCATTTAGAAAAGGATTCGTGAAGTTGTAAAAAGTGTCTATAGTTTCAAAATCTATAATATTGTTATTGGCAGTACCAGAAATAGTCACTTTGTAGCTTGTTGCATTTGCAACCGCATTCCATGTGATTTGATTTAATGTAGTTGTAACATCAGTGTCACCATTTACAGGACTTGTAAGATTAGTACAACTAGGTGTGTCAGAAATAATAGTAAAACTTTCAGCGGTACAACCTGTAACTTCAACAGTTCCGTTTATTGGAATAATAGTCACTGTAACCATCTCATCATTTAGAAAAGGATTAGTGAAGTTGTAGAAGGTATCTGTAGTTTCAAAATCTGAAATGTTATTATTAGCAGTCCCAGTAATTGTTATTTTGTATGAAGTTGCATTTGCAACCGCATTCCATGTGATTTGGTCTAACGTAGTTGCAACATCAGTATCACCATTTACAGGACTTGTAAGATTAGTACAACTAGGTGTGTTAGAAATAATAGTAAAACTTTCAGCGGTACAACCAGTAACTTCAACAGTTCCGTTTATTGGAATAATAGTCACTGTAACCATCTCATCATTTAGAAAAGGATTAGTGAAGTTGTAGAAGGTATCTGTAGTTTCAAAATCTGAAATGTTATTATTAGCAGTCCCAGTAATTGTTATTTTGTATGAAGTTGCATTTGCAACCGCATTCCATGTGATTTGGTCTAACGTAGTTGCAACATCAGTATCACCATTTACAGGACTTGTAAGATTAGTACAACTAGGTGTGTTAGAAATAATAGTAAAACTTTCAGCGGTACAACCTG
>NZ_QREI01000003.1:468231-557238 GCF_003386275.1 Winogradskyella pacifica
AACGTAGTTGCAACATCAGTATCACCATTTACAGGACTTGTAAGATTAGTACAACTAGGTGTGTTAGAAATAATAGTAAAACTTTCAGCGGTACAACCTGTAACTTCAACAGTTCCGTTTATTGGAATAATAGTCACCATAACAACCTCATCATTTAGAAAAGGATTTGTGAAGTTGTAAAAAGTGTCTGTAGTTTCAAAATTTGTAATATTGTTATTGGCAGTACCAGAAATAGTCACTTTGTAGCTTGTTGCATTTGCAACCGTATTCCATGTGATTTGATTTAACGTAGTTGCAACATCAGTGTCACCATTTTGAGGACTTGTAAGGTTAGTACAGCTAGATGTGTCAGAAATAATAGTAAAACTTTCAGAAGTACAACCGGTAACTTCAACAGTTCCGTTTATTGGAATAATAGTCACTGTAACAACCTCATCATTTAGAAAAGGATTAGTGAAGTTGTAGAAGGTATCTGTAGTTTCAAAATCTGTAATATTGTTATTGGTCGTACCAGTAATTGTTATTTTATATGCAGTGGCATTTGCAACAGCATTCCATGTGATTTGATTTGATGTAGTTGCAACATCAGTGTCACCATTTACAGGACTTGTAAGATTAGTACAGCTAGGTGTGTCAGAAATAATAGTAAAACTTTCAGAAGTACAACCTGTAACTTCAACAGTTCCGTTTATTGGAATAATAGTCACTGTAACAACCTCATCGTTTAGAAAAGGATTAGTGAAGTTGTAGAAGGTGTCTGTAGTTTCAAAATCTGTAATATTGTTATTGGTCGTACCGGAAATAGTCACTTTGTAGCTCGTTGCATTAGTTGCAGAACTCCATGTTAATTGGTTTAAATCTATAGCAACATTTGTAGCGCCATCGATAGGACTAACAAGATTAGTACAACTTGGTGTTTCAGGAATAATAGTAAAGCTTTCAGTAGAACAACCTATGGCATTTTCTGTCGCATTAAAAGGAATAATAGATACAGTTACCATTTCTCCATTTAAAAAAGGATTGGAAAAGTTGTAGAATGTATTGGAAGTTTCAAAGTCCGTAATATCATTATTTGCAGACCCTGTGATAGTAATTCTATATGACGTTGCATTTGCTGCTGCATTCCAAGTCATTTGGTTTAGGGTTGTAGTAACATTTGTTTCTCCATTAGCAGGACTCGTAAGGTTAGTACAACCAGGACTTGTAGATATTTGGTCTGACGTAGTAAAAACTTCTTCGCTACAACCTGTTGCATCACCAATAGCATTGTAAGGAATTATAGTAACATAATAGGTTCTGCTATTTTGTAAATCATTGGGAAGGGTATAGGTTGTAAAATTACCGACATCAACACTATTAGCAATTTCAATTCCTCCACTTGTAGTGCCTATGCTAATTAAATATCCTGTTGCGTCTGTTACTGCATTCCAGGTAATGTTTGTATCGATGGCAACATCTATGGCATTATTAAGAGGATTGCTTAAGTTGGTACATAATGGAGGCCTAGGAATGGTCTGTGTTGTAAAACTTTCGGTTGTACATGAATTGGCATCTCCTTCGTCATTATAAGGAGTAATCGTTACATCTATGAGTGTTTCTTCGGGTAAATCTGTAGTAAAGTTATACGTCGTACTATTTCCTACGTCTTCATTGTTTAAAATAATAATGCCTCCAGGATTAGTGACAACATGTATTCTATAGCCATTGGCATTTGTTATAGGCGTCCAACTTAAATTTGTACCAACCATAACTTCTGTATCACCATTTAACGGCAGAGTAAGATTTGTACAATCTGGAACTGTCGCAGCATCTGTAGATACCGTAAAACTTTCTTCTGTACATGGCCCAATAGCGTCACCTTCATCATTAAAAGGAATAATTGTGACAGACACAGTTTCTCCACCTGCAAAATCAGAAGCAAATTCGTATGAAGTAACATCGCCTACGTTTTCATTAATAATTGTTCCACTTGGTTGAATCGTAATTTCTAATCTGTAGCCACTAGCAAACAGTACATTTTCCCATGTTAAATTTGTATTTACAGGGACATCTGTTGCACCGTTTAATGGTAAAACGAGTTGGGTACATTCTGGAATCGGGCAATCTAAAACATCATTGTTTATAGACCAACCGTAATTATCAATAATATCTTGTCGCTGTTGTAAAGCATCGCAATAAAGTAAGGTGTCTGCACCAAGTGTCAATCCGGCTGGTAACGAAAGTTCTGACCAAGCCATTAAAGTAGCGTCATAGTTTTCTCTAGACAATGCTGTACGGTCTAGCATATTGTTAACGTTGGTGACATTGCTTATATCCCATTCCACCAAGTTTTGGTTAAATGAGCTAGCATCTCTAAACATACTTTGCATAGTTACCGTACCAATATTCCAAGCATCCATAGACTGATTATAAGATAGGGCATCCCTAAACATATTCTCCATGGTTTGTACACCTGTAACACGCCAGTTAATTAAGGTCTGATTAAATGCTGATGCACCATAAAACAGAGCTTCCATCGTTAGCACATTACGTACGTTCCAACTGTTTATTTCACCATTAAATGAAATCGCATCTTGAAACATGCCTTTCATAGTCGTAACAGAGGCGACATTCCAACTGTTCATAGTTTGGTTATAGGTTGATGCTTCTCTAAACATGTCCTCCATAGTAGAAACAAACGATACATTCCAAGTATCAATATTTTGATCGAATGTTGAAGCACTTTTAAACATGGCTTGCATGTTAAGTACTTCGCCTGTATCCCAATTATTTAAAGGTTGATTAAAGGCAGTGGCGTCTTCAAACATGGACATCATATTGGTTACTGAAGCAACGGTCCAATTATTTAGTGGATTATTAAAAAGCATGGATGCTTTAAACATAGAATCCATTGCCGTTACTGAGCTTACATTCCATGAATTTAAAGGTTGATTAAATACCAAGGCGCTTTCAAACATCGAAGTCATAGTCGCAACAGCACTTACATCCCAAACGTCTATCGGTTGGTTAAAAAGGGCAGCATTTTTAAACATAGATCCCATATTTACCACTGAGTTGACATCCCATTGGTTTAATGGTTGGTTATAGGCTGAGGTGTTTTCAAACATGCTAGACATGTTTAAGACATTAGTTACATTCCAAGTATTTATGTTTTGGTTAAAAGCTACGGCTCCTCTAAACATGCCGAACATATTACTAACTGATACTACATTCCACTGATCTAAAAGCTGATTGAAGGATTGCGCATAAGAAAACATTCTACTCATAGTGATGGCATTACTAACATCCCAACTGTTTAGCGGTTGGTTGAAGTCAGAGGCACCCTCAAACATCTGTTGCAAATTGATGACACTGCTCACATTCCATGAATCTACAGGTTGATTAAAATCTGCAGCAGATCTAAACATGCTAGACGTGTTAACGACATTACCCACATTCCAATTACTGATATCACCATTAAAATGAGTAGAACTCTCAAACATTTGTTGCATATCGGTGACATTGCTGACATCCCAATTGTTTAAATCTTGATTAAATTCTATGGTATTGGCAAACATCTGTTTGGTGTTAGTGACATTACCAACATTCCAAGAGTTTAAAGGTTGGTTAAAAGCTTCACTATCGTTAAACATATCACTCATAGAAGTAACGCTGCTTACATTCCAAGAATCAATAGATTGATTAAAAGCTTTAGCCGTATTAAACATATTAGACATATTAGTGACGTTGCTAACATCCCAATCATCTAACGGTTGATTAAATATTTCGGCTTGATAAAATAAATTAGTCATGTTTGTTACATTACTAACATCCCAATTATTTATATCACCGTCAAATAACTTGTTTCGTCTAAACATGCGTGCCATGTTCGTAACGTTTGTTAAATCGGGTACATCCGTAGCATTGTACACCATATTATCACAAAACCAAAAGAAATATTCCATACTCTGCCATGGTTGCGTGCCCCATTGGTCTACAGCAATTAATTTTTTATTATCTCTATTGGTGCTGCGGTATATATGTTGAGGGTAATCGCCTATAATTGAAATCGTATAAATACCAGGAATTAAGTAGGTATGTGTTAGTTGATCTGTAACGTTATTATTATACTGATTATCTCCCCAATCAATAGAAAAGTTATACGTTAAACTAGAGTTGACTTCAAGAAATAGTTGGTTTGCTGCGCTTGAGTTAGTATCTAAAATACTTGTGTCTACAGTAAATTTGAAGGCATCCGGACTATTAACCCAACTTTCTATAGTCTTAAACTGTATTTCTTCACAACCAATTGCTGGTCCTTCAGAATTATAAGGAATGACAGTCACAAAAACATTATCGCCAGGCGAGAACTCATTAGTAAAGCTAACACCAATGACATTACCGATATCGTCATTATTATAGATGACTTGTAAAACGTTACCCATATCATCTTCTCTACGAATACTAATACGATAACCATCGGCATTTGCAACCGGATTCCATCTAATATCAGAATTTGCAGGTACGTTAAGATCACCATCAATAGGAGATATGATGTCTGAACATAGCACAAAAGAGCAATTAGCCGTATCGCCAGTAATCGTCCAGTTAAAAGTATCTATAAGGTGTTGTCTTGCTGCAAGTCCGTCACAATAGGTTAGCGTATGAGCACCTAAAGAAATATCTGTCTGAACACTTTGACTCGCCCAATTAATAAGCGTGTTATCATAATTTTCTTGAGATAAACCGCTATTGCTTAGCATATTTACCATATTAGAAACATTACTAATATCCCAAGTTGATAAGGGGTGATCAAAAGCATTAGCAGCACTAAACATATTTTGCATCGTGGTAACATTACTTACAGTCCAATTATCCAAGGGCTGATTAAATTGTGATGCGCCAAAAAATAGATTGTTTGTATTAGTTAGACTTGTCGTAATCCAATTATTAAGAGGTTGGTTAAATTCTGAAGCTTCATTAAACATCCCTTCCATAGTAGTGACCATTGCAACATCCCAAGTATTTAATGCTTGGTTGAAAACAGTACAATTATTGAACATATCAGACATATCGGTAACATTTCCAACACCCCAATTATCTAAAGGTTGGTTAAACGCCATAGCATAATTATCACCGTAAAACATTTTAGACATGTCAGTAACATTACTCACATTCCAACTATTTATAGGCTGATCAAACGATCTCGCTCTTTCAAACATTTCGCTCATGTTGGTCACATTGGTAACAACCCAACTATGTAAAGGTTGATTAAATGTAGCACAGCGTTTAAACATGGAGCTCATATCTGTTACGTTACTAACATCCCAAGTATTAATAGATTGATTGAAAATCATATCTAGAAACCCTTCAAACATCTGAGACATGTCTGTAACATTTCCTACATCCCAATTATCTAGAGGTTGATTAAATTCTCTCGCTCTATAAAACATAGAACTCATGTCTGTAACATTGGCCACATTCCAATTATTTAATGGCTGGTTATAATTTAAGGCTACAGAGAACATACTCGCCATAGTCGTTACATTGGCAACATTCCAATTATTAATGTTTTGGTTAAAGTTAGTCGCTGAGTTAAACATATTACTCATATCGGTTACAACTGCTGTATTCCAACCATCTAAAGGTTCATTAAAAGCTGTACTTTGA
The DNA here is from genome assembly GCF_003386275.1 of Winogradskyella pacifica. Classification (NCBI taxonomy): domain Bacteria; kingdom Pseudomonadati; phylum Bacteroidota; class Flavobacteriia; order Flavobacteriales; family Flavobacteriaceae; genus Winogradskyella; species Winogradskyella pacifica. The sequence continues at coordinate 473,881 of NZ_QREI01000003.1, forward strand.
AATGTAGAAGCCATAGTTGTCACAGAGCTCGTATTCCAATTTGCCAAGGGTCTATTAAATGAACCTGCACGTGCAAATGTTCCTGAAAGATCAGTTATGGTGCTTGTATCCCAATTATTTAAAATACCGTTGAAAGAATTACAATCTCTAAACATGTTTTTTAGACTCGTCACCTGTGATAAATCTGGAGAATCAATGGCATCGAAATTTAAATTTTCACAACCAAAAAAAGCATTTTCCATACTTTGCCATTGAATAGTTCCCCAACTAAGGATCTCTTCAATTTTTAATTTATCTCCAGTGTCATTAAAATAAATTTGAGGAAACGTTCCTGAAATATTAATAGTATAACTTCCTGAAGACGCATAGGTATGTGTAATGTTTCCTGTAACATTAGAATCTGTATCACCATCTCCCCAATCTATGGTATAATTATAAGTATATAGTGCGTTGGTGGGAATTTCAATTTGATTATCTAAGGTAGAATTACTATCCGTGTTAGATGTATTCCATATTGAGATAAAATCTTGTGTAAAAGCAGTTGTGCTAAATATTAGAGCTAGAATTAATATAATTTTTTTATCCATATACAGTAGTAGGCTTTATCTAAAAAAAGCAGATTTTCGGGACGTGTCAAAAATCATCATTATCGACAAAGCTACAATAAAACAAGTTAAACGGTATTTTTTTGTTAGATTATTTATCAATTTAAGATGGTTTTTATATGAATTAAAAAGGGATCAAATAGTTTTAGCTTAACTTATTAAGGCTTTTTTAAGTTCTTTATTCCTTATTTTTGCTCAAAAAAAGAGCATGTCCATAATAGAGCAATTAAATTGGCGTTACGCGACCAAAAAATTTGATACTACCAAATCACTTTCTAGAGAAAAACTTAATATTTTAAAAGAAGCATTTAATTTAACGGCTGTGTCTTATGGTTTGCAAACTTTAAAATTAGTTGTTGTAGCAGATAAGATTGCAAGAGAGCGTTTAGTAGAGGTCGCTTATGGTCAACGTCAGGTTGTGGATTCTTCTCATTTATTGGTGTTATGTATTCAAAATGAAATTGACGGTAACGATGTGAATGCACATTTTGATACGATAAAAGCGATACGAAACACACCAGATGCGATCCTTAATCCTTTTAAAAAGGAATTAAAATCTACAGTTGAAGATATGCCTGCAGATAAGAAACTCATTTGGGCAACAAAACAGGCTTATATTGCTTTAGGAAATTTAATGACTGTATGTGCTGTAGAAGGCATAGATAGTTGTCCTATGGAAGGTTTTATACCAAAAGTGTTAGATGAAAAATTAGAACTAGAAAAGCATGGATTAAGTTCTGTTTTGTTGTTTCCGGTAGGGTATAGAGCAGATGATGACATGTTCGCTGATTTTAAAAAAGTAAGACAACCAATTTCAAAAACGGTTGTAGAATTATAGCAGTTTTAACTGTGAGAAATATGTAAAATGATATCTTTGTTTTTCAACGAAACATAGACCAATAAAATTAAAATTCAATATGCCAGGATTCGAGTTATTTAGTGATTTAGAACGTAACGAAGTTAATGATGTTTTAGACAATGGAGTCTTAATGCGTTATGGTTTTGATGGCATGCGAAAAGGCCATTGGAAAGCTAAAGAATTAGAATCTGAATTAGGAAAAACGTTTCAATCTAACCATGTTCAATTGGTGTCTAGCGGAACAGCCGCAGTATCTGTTGCTTTAGCATCAGCTGGAGTAGGAGCAGGTGATGAGGTGATAATGCCAACGTTTACCTTTGTGGCGAGTTTTGAAGCCATTATGATGTTGGGAGCTATTCCTATTTTGGTTGATATTGACGATACATTAACTTTAGATCCAAAGGCTGTTGAAGCTGCAATTACCCCAAAGACGAAAGCCGTTATGATTGTACAAATGTGCGGAAGTATGGGGAATATGGATGCGTTGCAAGATATTTGTAATACGCATAATTTATTATTTGTAGAAGATGCATGCCAAGCTATTGGTGGAACTTATAAAGGAAAACCATTAGGAAGCATAGCAGATTTAGGTTGTTTTTCTTTCGACTTTGTAAAAACAATTACCTGTGGAGAAGGAGGAGCTGTTGTCACGAATAACAAAGATTACTATATAAATGCCGATCATTACAGTGATCATGGTCATGACCATGTTGGTAATGATAGAGGTGCAGAAACGCATCCGTTTTTAGGTTATAATTTCAGAATTTCAGAATTACATGCAGCCGTTGGTTTGGCTCAAGTAAGACGTCTGCCAGAGTTTATTGCTATTCAGAAACGTAATTATACGATTCTAAGAAATGCATTATCTAGAGTTCCAGGAGTAACATTTAGAACTGTTCCTAAAGGAGGTGAAGAAAGTTATGCCTTCTTAAACTTCTTTTTACCAGACGCCGAATCTTCGCAAAAAGTAATTGAAGCTTTTAAAACAGGTGGAGTAGATGCATGTTGGAATTACTATCACAACAATTGGCATTATATTAAAGAATGGAACCATCTTAAGGATTTAAAATCGTTGTTTCCAATTTCGACAGAAGTTAAAAAAGGTTTAGAATATCTTCAAACTAAAACCTTTGAGCAGTCTGATTCATACATCGCTCGTAATATTTCATGTTTAATTAAATTGTCTTGGACGGAAGATGAGGTTAAGGATCGTGCTGAAAAGATGGCGAAAATTATAAAAGCGCATATTTAAATTCGACTATAATATTTTCAGATTAGAATTTATTTATACACAAGGGAAACAGAACAGATAAGAGTAGATCAGTTTGAATCTGGTATTTACGTATTAAAAATTTATTCTGAAAAAGGAGAAATCACAAAAAAGATAGTTATAAAATAGTAAAAAAAACACTATGAGTTCATATAAAAAGAGAGCCTCATAATAGATAAGGCTCTCTTTTTTATTCAGATGTTAATGTATTTAATACTCTACGTAATCTACAATCTCCAAACCATAACCAATCATACCAACACGTTTGGTTTGGAGACTATTAGATAATAATCTTAGTTTTCTCACTTTAAGATCGTGAAGTATTTGAGCTCCAATACCAAAATCTTTAGAATCCATACCTAAACTCGGTGCTTTTACTAATTCCCCTTCTATTTGATTGTCTTTCAAAATAGACAAACGATTTAATAGATTCATCGATTCTGCTTGCTGATTAATGAAAATTACAGCTCCTTTTCCTTCTGTATTGATGGCGTTGAACATATTGTCCAATTTTTGATCTGCATTATTGGTTAACGTTCCAAGTATATCATTATTAACTAAGGAAACATTAACACGTGCTAAAACAGGTTCGTCTTTAGACCAACTTCCTTTAGTTAAAGCAATATGAATTTGATTGTTCGTTGTTTGTTGGTAGGCTCTTAGTCTAAATTTGCCAAAACGTGTTTCGATATTAAAATCTTCTTTCTTTTCAATTAAAGAATCGTGCTCCATACGGTAGGCTACTAGGTCTTCAATTGAGATAATTTTTAAATCAAATTTCTCAGCCACTTTCAATAATTCAGGAAGCCTTGCCATAGTGCCATCCTCATTTAAAATTTCGACTAAAATTCCGGCAGGTTGAAAACCAGCTAAACGTGCTAAATCAACAGCGGCTTCAGTATGACCTGTTCGTCTTAGAACTCCGCCATTCTTAGCCTTAAGAGGAAATATATGCCCAGGACGACCTAAATCTTGTGGCTTGGTATCCTTTTCAACTAAAGCTTTTATTGTTTTTGCTCTGTCATGAACAGAAATACCAGTTGTACAGCCTTGTCCTATTAAATCAACAGAAACTGTAAACTGTGTATGGTGCAGAACCGTATTGTTTTGAACCATCATTGATAAATCTAGTTCGTCACAGCGGTCTTCAGTAAGAGGTGCACATATAAGCCCTCTACCATGTTTTGCCATAAAATTGATCATTTCAGGAGTTACAGCTTCTGCGGCTGCAATAAAATCACCTTCGTTTTCACGATTTTCATCATCTACGACAATGATAACCTTACCTTGTTTAATGTCTTCTATAGCTTCTTGAATAGAGTTTAGACTGGTTTGTGTATTCTTGGTTTTAGTAATCATCATAGTGCTTTTTTTTTGACGCTGCAAAGATACGCTTATTTTATATTTTGAAGACAGCTGAGGTAGAAGTCTTGAGAAATTCTACTTCTTACAATTATATACTTTAGTGGATAAATAGGAAGTGTTAATGCGACAATTAAAGGATTGATTCGCTTTCCTTCTTGATTAATAATTTTATAGAATTTGGAATACACCAAAGCGTTAACAATAACATAAATAGCAAAAAATATAAAGGCGATAATACTTAAAGTTAAAGCCGATTCTGTTAATTCTGGAAATTTATTGTTTTTAAACACAAAATGTAACACGAATAGTACAATACCAACACAATAACTGATTAAACTGGTTTTTGAGTAATCATTGTAATCTTTCAGTAATACTCTTGCTTTTATAAGTGTATCCGGAATTTCTAAACCTTCAGACTTTAAACCTTCAAGTGAAATATTTCGATCTAATATATTATGAAGTGCAATCTCTTTTGGCTTTTTATCTAACGTAAATTCATCTTGTTTCTTAATGATGTCAATTAACTCTTCAATAGAATATTTGGAATAAAAGTTATACACTTTAGTATCACTTTCCGAAAGTTGAAGTTTATTCTTAGGATTAAATAATCGTTTCAGGGGGACGATAATAGCATCAAACTCAAAAACGCCTTTATCATTTGTAGCACGGGTTGTAAGATAAATACTTAACGGTAGCATTACAGCTGTAGAAAGCCAAGAACCAATAACAGGACTAAAACTACCTTTTTCAGCACTGTTTTTAGCGAAAATACCAAAGAAATGATAGGTTAGGAAAAGGACAATAGCGATGACCATTGGTAACCCAAGTCCACCTTTTCGTATTAATGCTCCAAGTGGTGCTCCTACAAAAAAGAGAATAATACACGCAAATGCTAAAACAATTTTATCTTGTAATGATATAATGTGCTTGTTTAAAAATATTTGTTTCGTTTCTAAGTTCTTTTCATTAGAATCTAAAATTTGTCTGGTACTATTAGAAGAGTTTAATGCCAAATTCAGAATTTGAATTTTTTGAGCTGTATTATAAAAATCTAAAAGGTTTTTAGCAATTAAAAGAGAATCTTTTGGAATGGTTTTTCTAGTCTTAGTCGTATCAATATTTATATTTAGAGATGCGTATGTACTACGGTTATATAGGGTGGTTGATAAAGTTTCGTAATCGACTTGTCTGTTTTGTTGCAAGGTATCAATTACTTTATTTAGCTGCGCCACACTTAGCATATTATATCTGTCGGTTTGACTTTTTTCATCTAAGTCCTCACTGTTTAGTATTTCTAAATCTACATTGGTAATATAGTTGTCAAAATAACTTTTAACATGCGGTTTGTTCTGATTCTTTCTGACGTCCTTACTGATAACTTCTTCGTAATAATTCCCATTCAACAATTCAAGTTGAAGAATATTAGAATCAGGGCTACTTTTTAATTCCCCTCTTTCAGAAACAATAACTTTATAATTGCCACGTCTTGTGGTACTTTTTTCATGAATAACAACATCTTCTAAAAACTGCCCACGGTCACCAGACTTTTTTGCAACTTTTATATTAATATTTCCAATTTCGTTAAACTGACCTTCAGCAATAGCTAATGCTGGTTTCATTTTAGCGATGTTACGTCTAAGGTTGTAAAAATTATACTCTCCCCAAGGAATCACATTATTTGCAAAAAAGAAACAGCCAATACCAAGCGCTACAATGAATACACTTAAACTTCGCATGGCACGTTGCAATGAAATACCTGTAGATTTCATTGCCGCAAATTCATAGTTTTCTGCAAAGTTACCAAAAACCATTATTGAAGATAATAAAACGGTCAGCGGCACTACCAAAGGAATTAGCTTTGGCATGTAATACAAAATAAATTTAGCAGTCACAGTAACGTCCAAATCTTTACCAGCAAGTTCAGCAATATATAGCCAAACTCCTTGTAAAATAAAGATGAACATGAATATAATAAAGACGCTAAAAAACGTCTTTAAAAATGTGATAAGTATGTACCTATCTAATATTTTCACAGAATTATAATTTAGCCTTAGTCTATTTTATTGATAAAGTAATCACTGTATTTACTTTTGTCAAATGTAAATAAGGTTTTTGATATAGGTTGGTCGGTTTTAAAAGAATTAACAGTTAATGTTGTTTTTGTTCCATTTTTACCAACTTCAATTAAATTGTAAATATGCTTAGTAGTTGCATCAATCCCTAATAAAATATGCTTTATTTCAGAATTAGTATCCATTGGATTGAGTTTTACATACTGAATTTTTCGTCCTTTGATAGTTTGTAAAATGTCCATTTTAAAGCTATAACCATCTTCATAAAACGATAACATTTTGCTTGGTGTAATGGTGCTTTCATCTTCCGAATTATCCGAAGAAATCGTAACTTCTTCATCTTCAGGACTAATAGTGTGTAAGGTTTTTCCATCAAAAATACGTGTAATGCCTAAGATGTTAAGTTTGTATTTTTCACCTTCTATAACGACATCACCTCGTGTTTCTTGTTTAATATTCTCGCTAATATTATTTAATTCGTATTTAAAATCTAAGCTAATATTTTTATAGCTTTTAATTTTTGAGCTTACTTCTTTTAATAACGATTCGGCTTTGGCATCATTCTGAGCGAAAGCATTGAATCCTATAGCAATACATGCGATAATAATTAATTTTTTCATTCCTTTTTGTTTCTGTTCTTATTGTAAAATAATGTTTTTGTTACTTAGTGTAATGTTGTGTTACTGTTCATTATCTAACAACTGATCTAAGGATACTAAATCTGGAACTAAAACTTGACGCGCTTTACTTCCTTCAAAATTTCCAACAATACCAGCTGCTTCTAATTGATCAATAATACGACCTGCTCTGTTGTAACCCAATTTTAATTTTCGTTGTAATAAAGATGCAGAGCCTTGTTGCGCGGTTACAATAAGTTCTGCTGCTTCTCTAAACAATTTATCTCTGTCTGATATATCAATATCAAGATTTGTGCCACCTTCTTCACCAACGTATTCTGGAAGCAAATGAGCATCTGGATATGCTTTTTGTGAACCAATGAATTCTGTGATCTTTTCAACTTCTGGAGTATCTACAAACGCACATTGAATACGGATAAGTTCATTTCCTTGTGTGTAAAGCATATCTCCACGGCCAATTAACTGATCGGCACCAGAACCATCTAAAATCGTACGCGAATCTATTTTGCTCGTTACTCTAAAGGCAATACGAGCAGGGAAATTGGCTTTAATAATACCTGTAATAACGTTAACCGATGGTCGCTGTGTTGCAACGATTAAGTGAATACCAATAGCACGCGCTAATTGTGCAAGTCTTGCAATTGGTGTTTCTACTTCTTTACCTGCCGTCATAATTAAATCGGCAAACTCATCTACAACCAATACAATGTATGGTAAAAAGGCATGACCGTCATTTGGATTTAATTTTCGGGCTTTAAATTTTACGTTGTATTCTGCAATATTTCTACAAAATGCATTTTTAAGCATTTCGTAACGGTTATCCATCTCAATACAAAGTGAATTTAAAGTGTTTATAACCTTAGTGTTATCTGTAATGATAGCTTCTTCGCTATCTGGAAGTTTCGCCAAATAATGACGCTCAATTTTATTGAAAAGTGTTAATTCTACTTTTTTAGGATCAACAAGAACAAATTTTACTTCCGCAGGATGCTTTTTATACAGTAACGAGGTTAACACAGCATTTAAACCAACTGATTTACCTTGTCCGGTTGCTCCAGCCATAAGTAAGTGTGGCATTTTGGCTAAATCGACAACAAAAGTTTCATTGCTAATCGTTTTTCCAAAAGCAATAGGTAAATGCATTTCGGATTTTTGAAATTTTTGAGATGCAATAACCGAACGCATCGATACAATAGTCGAATTTTTATTCGGTACCTCAATACCAATAGTTCCCTTTCCAGGAATTGGCGCAATGATTCTGATTCCTAAAGCCGCAAGCGATAGGGCAATATCATCTTCTAAATTCTTGATTTTTGAAATTCTGATTCCAGCATCTGGTACAATTTCATATAATGTAACTGTTGGTCCAATAGTCGCTTTTATACTCGAAATTCCAATTTTGTAGTTGTTAAGTGTATCTACAATTTTGTTTTTATTTTCTTCAAGTTCATCTTGATCTATAGAAATACCTTCATTATCGTATTTCTTTAATAAATCTAATGGAGGAAATTGATACTTCCCTAATTCGAGTGTCGGATCAAATTGTCCAAAATCTTCAACTAATTTAGCGGCTAAATTATCGGATTCAGATTTTTCTTCTTCAACGGTTTCGACTTCAATTTTTAATTCAGGAGTTTCAATAGTTTCCTCTTTCGGCTTTTCTGTCACTTCCATTTTTAGCATTTCAACTTTAGAATCTGTCTCAGCCTCAGGTTCTGGTTTTGAATGCTTAGTAATGGTCGGTTCTGCCTTTTTTATAGGAATATCTAAAACAGACTTAATAGCTTCTGCTTCTTCAGTTAAACTATTGTCAAAAATAGGTGTCGGTTCTGTTGTTGTTTTATCGGATTGTAAATCTTCTTTGATAGAGCTTTTTGCACTTTTAAAACTGTTTACGAGTGTCTCTCCTGTAATTTTAAATCGAATAGCTAAATAGGTGATAAGACCAAATGTTAATAAGAGTATCGTCCCAATTTTACCGATGTAATCTTGAAAGAATTGATTCATCTCGAAACCAATGGTGCCTCCTAGAAAATCATATTTATGCGTAAAAAATCCGAAAAGAATTGAAAGCCATACAACGATCAATGTTCCCCAAACCCAATGTGATCTTAATTTTGATTTGTTTAAATTCAAAGCGACATAAACACCTGAAAGAAATAATAAACCCGCAAAAATAAAGGAAGGTAAACCAAAGCCTTTAGTAATGAAAAATTCACTTACCCAAGCTCCAAGCTGACTAGCCCAATTTTTATATTCGTTTGAGCGTTCTGGGAAATTATGAAGCACACTTTGATCTTCTTTCCCCGTAAACACAAAGGATAAAAAGGAAATAAAGAGCAGTGCTCCTAAAATAATAAGGAAACTACCAAAAATGAGTTTTTGCTGACTAGTCAACTTAAGTGAAGGTTTTTTAAACGCTCTCTTCGTCTTAGTCTTCGGTGCCGCTTTAGTGGTTGTTTTCTTTTTTGTTGCTTTTTTTGCCATTTTATGCCGAATTTATTTCGGTAGCTAGTTCCGTTTATTTAGGAAATCTATAGTTTAGTTGTAATCTTTTGCTCTTTTAGAAATCCCATTGACATAGTCTTCTATAATATGTAATTCTTTAGCTGTTTCAGAACCTTTAAAATTTGCAATATCTTCAATGGTGATATTAGAATTATAAAACTTTAAATAAGGATCTGCTAATGGTAAATAGGACCAATGCCATTTTTCGAGATTATAACCAGTTCTGCTATTGTCTTTAGTGGTATAAACTTGGTAAAATCCAAAATGATTCGCATTTGCATTCAACCAATCATAGATAGCCTTTCCTTTTCCGGTGCTAAAATACGAATTACTTAAACTATTTAGGTCTAAATCTGTTCCCCAATGGTGACGAGATGAACTTGGCATAGAACTATATTCTAAAATTTTCTGAGCACGTTTTAAAGGCTCAAGATTAGAATAGCTATTCCATTTACGTTCCCAAATCGCTTTTTGTTCATAGAAATTTCTTGTGCCTGATAAAATATGCAATACAACTCCATCTTTTTTAGCAGCCTCATACATGTCTAAAAAAGCCGTATAAACCGTTTTGTTAAGGTATAAGGTTTTTGCAGAATGCTGTGCACTAACTTTACTAAATGTAGAATCTGTTTTATAATCAAATTGTCCTAAAATCAATGCTTTTGTAATTATTATTTTAGGTGTTTCAATTGTTCTTAAAGTATCTGTTTGAGTTGTTATAAGCTCAACAGAACTGATTTTTTTATTCTTTTCATTGCAACTAAACAGCGCTAATACAATAGAAAACGTCGCAATTAATGATTTCATTTTAAAACTTAAAGGTGTTGTTGAATTTGAATAGAACAAAAATACAAATATGAAACGTTTCTAGTCTTAATTCTAGTATGGAAACGTAAATTTAAAGATGTATATTTTAATTTCTAGTATTAAATAAACTTAGGAATATAAATAATACCAGCAATGATAACAGCGACTATAGATGCAATAAAAACGGCACCTGCAGCCATATCTTTTATTAAACCTATTTTTTTGTGATAGTCAGGGTGGATAAAATCAGCAAGAGCTTCAATAGCCGTATTCATGCCTTCAAGGCTCATTACTAAACCAATCATTGTGAATTGCGCAATCCATTCAGTTTTTGAAATATTAAAATAGAAGCCAGCACTTGTTATTACTATGGCAATACATAGCTGTACTTTAATACTGGCTTCCGTTCTAATAAGTATAAGCATGCCTTTAAAAGCAAAAGCGACACTTTTTATTCTATTCACTAGAAAAGATTCTTTCTTTGGCATGCGGTAATTATGCTAAACTTGCTAAAGCGCTATCATAATTAGGCTCATCTTTAATTTCAGCAACTTGCTCAGCGTGCAAAACCGTACCGTCAGTATCAATAACTACAATACAACGCGATAATAATGGTACTAAAGGTCCTGTTTTAAAAGTGATACCGTAATCTTTTCCGAAATCACCTGTTCTAAAATCAGAAAGACTTTCTACGTTATCTAAACCTTCAGCTCCACAAAAACGTGCTAAAGCAAATGGTAAATCTTTAGAGATACACAAGACTTTTGTATTGTCTAATGCACTAGCTTTTTCATTAAATGTTCTTACAGATTGTGCACACGTACCTGTATCAATACTTGGAAAAATATTTAATATGAGTCGATTGCCACTGTAATCTGCATTAGATTTAGCCGATAAGTCGGTTGCTGTAAGTGTAAAATCGGGTGCTTTTGTACCAACTGTTGGTAATTGACCTGTAGTTTCTATTGGATTTCCTCCTAATGTTATATTTGCCATGATTTATTTTTTTTGTGTGTTAAAAATACCAACTTTTATGCGCAATACCCTTAAATAAAGAATAATATTTATCTGTGTTGTTGATGACGCAATACATGCCTGTTTTATGTAGACTAAGAATACTATTGAATTAAACGGTCTTAGATATATAAAAGCCCTTAAGCTATAAAGTTTAAGGGCTTTTTGTATTTGATAATTATTTCTTGTTATCGTAATTCAGCGCCAAGTTTACTTTCAAAATTAGATTGTAGTTTAGACATGATTTTGTCAATCTGTTTATCGTTTAGCGTTTTGTTTTCGTCTTGAAATATAAAACTCACCGCATAACTCTTTTTACCCTGAGGTAAATTTTTCCCTTCATAAACGTCAAATAAATTTACGTTTTTAAGTAATTGTTTTTCGGTCTGTTTGGCTATAGTGTCTATATCTTCAAAAGTAACTTTGTTGTCTAATAGCAAAGCAAAATCGCGTCGTATGGATGGGTATTTTGAAATAGGACTAAACTTAATTTTATTATGTTTTGCCATTTCAATCACATTATCCCAGTTAAAATCTGCGAATAATACATTCTGAGAAATCCCAAAATGTTTCAATACTGATTTTTTAACCAATCCGAAGTCAACTAGTTTTTTCTTTCCAATAGAAAAACTCATCCCTTCACTGAAAACATCAGACGTATTTGGAGTCGATTTTAAACGTGATAAACCTAAACGTTGTAAAATCACTTCTATGGTTCCTTTTAAATAAAAGAAATCACTTGGGTTTGCTACAGCATTCCAACGTTCTTCCGTTTTATTTCCTGTTACAAATAGCGATAAGTGTTTGTGTTCTTCTCGTGCTTCGGTGTATTGATGGTAGGTTTTACCGTATTCAAATAACTTTAAATCGTTACGCTTTCTGTTAATATTATGCGCTACAGCTTCCAATCCAGAAAACAATAACGATTGTCTCATCACTTCTAAATCACTACTAAGTGGATTTAACATTTTTACGTTGTGATCCGCGTTTAAGTCGTCACTCAATTCAACATACTTAGGTGTTGTTAATGAGTTCGCCATAATTTCATAAAAGCCTTGAGATGCTAATTGATTCCCTATGATATTTTGAAGTTTATAGTCTTCAAAACGCGATGAATTTGAAATAGATGCATTCAATTTCGTTGTCGTCGCTATATTGTTATAACCGTAAACTCTTAGGATTTCTTCAATAATATCGGCTTCACGCTGCACATCATTTCTGTATGCAGGTACGGTTAATCCTAAACCAGCTTCGGTAACATTATTCACTTTAATCTCTAAAGAGGATAAGATACTTTTTATAGTTTCTTCTGGAATAGTCTCGCCAATTAATTTTTTAGCATTGTCGAAACTCAACCGTACTTCAAAATCTTTAATTTTCTTAGGATACGTATCTACGATATCACTTGTAATTTCACCACCAGCAATTTCAAGAATTAATAAGGCAGCACGTTTTAAGGCATACTCAGTAAGATTAGGATCAATACCACGCTCAAATCTAAAAGAAGAGTCTGTATTTAAACCATGACGTTTCGCCGTTTTACGAACACTCACAGGATTGAAATAAGCACTTTCTAAGAATATACGAGACGTGTGTTCTGAAACACCAGAATCTAGGCCACCAAAAACACCAGCAATACACATCGGTTTTTTAGCGTTGCAAATCATTAAGTCTTCCTCGTGTAATTCGCGCTCAACACCATCTAATGTGGTAAATTTTGTACCTGCTTTACAGGTTTTAACTTCAATTTTATTACCTGTAATTCTATCGCCATCAAAAGCGTGTAAAGGTTGTCCTAATTCGTGTAAGACGTAATTAGTGATATCTACAATATTATTAATAGGAGATAAGCCAATAGATTTTAAACGGTTTTGCAACCAGGCTGGCGAGGTCTCTACTTTAATTCCTGAAATAGTAACACCACAATAACGTGGAGCTTTTTCGTAATCTTGTACGTCAACATCAACCTTATAAGCTCTAGCATCAACGTGGTAAGAACTTACAGAAGGAGTAATTAGCTCTAATGAGATTTCCTTTTGTAGTAAACCCGCTTTTAAATCGCGCGCTACACCATAATGGCTCATGGCGTCAGCTCGGTTAGGAGTTAGGCCTATTTCAAATACTTCATCGTTTTCTACCTTAAAAAGATCTGCGGCTAGTGTACCAACGTTTACATCGGCACCTAAAACCATAATACCATCATGCGATTCTCCAAGACCTAATTCGTCTTCGGCACAGATCATGCCATGACTTTCTTCTCCTCTAATCTTACCTTTCTTAACGGTCCAAGCTTCACCTTCTGCGGTGTATAGTGTGGTGCCAATAGTTGCTACAGGTACTTTTTGTCCGGCAGCCACATTAGGCGCACCACAAACAATTTGTACAGGTGCATCGGTGCCAATGTTTACAGTTGTCACTTTTAAGCGGTCTGCATTTGGGTGTTGTACGCAAGTTAAAACCTCGCCCACAACAATACCTTTTAGGCCGCCTTTTACAGACTCGTAAGTATCAATACCTTCTATTTCTAAACCCAGATCGGTAAGTAATTCGCCTGTTTTTTCAGCGTTCCAATCGGTTTTTATAAACTGTTTAAGCCAGTTGTATGAAATCTTCATTTTTTCAATTTAGTGAAGCTACAAAGATAGTAATAGTTGATTTGTAATGAAATGTGAAAGGATAAAATTTAGAATTGATTTTAATATTGTGATTTTTGAAGGATTACACACAAATATGGTGTATTATAAGCTACTGAAATATTGGTGGTTTTGTTGTTTTTGGGAATGACGTGTAGCATCTTTTAACGTATTTATTTTACTTTTTATGTTGAAAAACATTCTAGATTTCCGATTTTTAGCAAATAAATTAGAATTGAACATTATACTATGAAAAACCTTATAGGCTTTTTAGCCATTATTTTATTGTCTTCGTGTAAATCTGAAACACCAATTAAAACTTTAGAAGTCGGTTCGTATAGAGCGGTTATTGAAGCACAAGATAATGAAGAAATACCATTCATTTTTGAAGTGACATCAGCAAACGAAATAAAAATATTTAATGCAGAAGAAGTTATTGACGTCAACGAGGTGACTTATGAAAATGATTCGGTTTATATAAAACTACCCGTATTTGAAGGTTATATCGCGGCTAAATTTGAAGATAATAATCTAAAAGGGAGTTTTATTAAAGAAAGTTTAGACCGCACTGTGCCGTTTACAGCAGACTTTAATAAAACGAAACGTTTTGAAGTAAAATCGACGCCATCACAAAATAGTACAGGTATTTGGGAAACCGTTTTTAGTAAGGACATTGCGGATGACGAATATATTGCTAAAGGTGTTTTTAAACAGGAAGGAGATAAGGTAACCGGAACTTTTAGAACAACCACAGGTGATTATCGTTTTTTAGAGGGAATTATGGATGGAGATCAAATGAAACTGTCGACGTTTGATGGAGCTCATGCATTTTTATTTACAGCAACCGTTACAGATTCTACTATGCAAGGTTATTTCTATTCTGGCAACCATTGGAAAGAGCCTTTTGTAGCCAAACGAAACGATACTTTCGAATTGCCAAGTGCTAATAATTTGACGTTTATAAAAGAAGGTTATGATGGTATTGATTTTAAATTTCCTAATACCGCTAATGAGTTAATGTCTATAAAAGATGAGCGTTTTAAGGATAAAGTTGTAATTGTGCAAATTATGGGAACATGGTGTCCAAATTGTTTAGACGAAAGCAAATATTACGCAGAATACTATAAAGAGAATAAATCTAGAGGGATTGAATTTGTAGCCCTAGCATTCGAATATGCAAAAACAAAAGAAGATGCTTTTAGTCGCATAGACCGCTTGCAAGACAATGTTGGTATCGATTATCCGATACTTTTAGCGCAATACGGAACCTCTGATAAAGCCAAGGCACAAGAGAAATTACCAATGTTAAACCACGTGTTATCGTACCCAATCTCTATTTTTATTGATAAAACAGGTAAAGTACGTAAGATTCATACAGGCTTTAATGGACCTGCAACGGGTGAAAAGTATGTTGAGTTTAAAGAAGAGTTTGAAGGGTTTGTTAATGGGTTGTTGGCGGAGTAGAGTGATAGTTTTCGTGCTAAAATGTAGAATATTTGGCCCATTTTTTTAACTCTTTTTTTCGTTCATTTAGAAGTTTTTTTATGCTTTGTATGAATCACTAGTCATAGAATCATTTAAATAATTTTGTGTTACTCGGGGGGTTTAATTGGCTTTTAATATAAGTTATCGCATTCTTTCAATAACTCGTATCAAACGTCAAGCGAAATTAACATTGTCCAATGTAAAAGTCAGTCGTACAGCTTTTAAACATGTCTATGCCTTATTAATACTTTAGTCTACAGTAGTTCGCTTAACCCAATTCTTTCCTTTTAAGCTTTTGATGATTTAACATTTTGTTTTGTCAATATGCGCTAACATAACTATGAAACAAGTCAATGATTTTAAGGTGTTAGCTCTAATTTTGTGTAGAACCAAAAAACAAACAAATGTCTTTACTAACAATCATATTATCGATTCTCTTGCCACCATTGGCTGTATTTTTAAAACACGGTTTAGGAACCGAGTTTTTAATTAGCCTTCTACTAACCCTTGTAGGTTGGTTACCAGGAGTTATTTATGCATTCTATGTAAATAGTAAATAAAAACATAAAAAACTATGGAGAATATATTAGTAGCTGGTGCCAATGGTACCACAGGAAAACAAGTGGTTAATCTTTTAAAAGCATCGCAATACTTTAACCCGATTGCTATGGTTAGAAAAGAAGAACAGCAAAAACAATTTAAAGACGACGGAGTAGAAACCGTACTTGCAGATTTAACAGAAGACTTGACGCATGCTGTAAAAGGCATTGATAAAGTGATTTTTGCTGCGGGTTCTGGCGGAAAAAATGTCTTAGAAGTTGACCAAGAAGGAGCTAAACGTTTAATGGCTGTTTCTAAGATGGCGAATGTTAACCGATTTGTAATGTTGAGTTCTATGGGAGCAGATCAACCAGAAGCTTCAGAAGAATTGCAAGAGTATCTAAAAGCCAAGCAAAACGCTGACGAACATCTTAAAAACAGTGGACTTAAATATACAATTGTAAGGCCTGGATCTTTAACTAATAATGAAGGAAAAGGAACGATAGAATTAAAAGAGAAATTAAATAAACGTGGTGAAATTAGTAGAGCAGACGTGGCGCAAACCCTCGTGAAATCTTTAAATGATGATGCTCCGTATAATACCACATTCGAAATCATAGAAGGTAACACTTCCATTGGTGAAGCCATGAGTGAATTACAATCGACTGTTAGTTAGGTTTTGCCTATGTACATTGAATTTCAATAATACAGACGAAAAATTTAACACGAATTAAAATTAAGATTAACATGGAAAATTTAAATAAAAAAACAGTAGCTATTTTAGCAACAAACGGATTTGAAGAAAGTGAATTAAGAGAACCCAAAAAGGCTTTAGAAGATGCAGGCGCAGAAGTGCATATTGTATCCTTAGAGTCTGGTGAAATTAAAGGATGGGCAGATGGAAATTGGAGTAACTCATATAAGGTAGATAAAACGTTGGATGACGTGAATCAGAAGGATTACAATGCTTTAGTGCTACCTGGAGGACAAATCAATCCAGACGTATTACGTAAGAATAAGGCTGCGGTATCCTTTGTGAAATCTTTCTTTGAAAACCATAAACCAGTTGCTGCCATATGCCATGCACCGTGGTTATTAGCTGAAGCAGGTGTTTTAAAAGGACGTAAAATCACATCATACGATTCTATAAAAACGGATATGATTAATGCCGGAGCTAATTGGGTCGACGAAGAAGTTGTTGTCGATTCTGGTTTAGTAACTAGTAGATCGCCTGAGGATTTACCAGCGTTTAATAAAAAATTGGTAGAAGAGGTTTACGAGGGTAAACACGAAGAGCAGGTGGCTTAATACAAAACATTTTGCTTTGATTAAGAAAGAGAAAAGAGACGTTATAAGCGTCTCTTTTTTTTTTTTTTTTGTTTCAAATTGAATGATTAAAAATGAGTATTCGATGGTTTAGGAAATGTAGTTCCAAATATTACGGTACTTACTCATTTGTCTGTAGGTATGGAGTATGACACTGTGTTCTGGAGACGCTAAGCTAGGATCGGCTTTTAAAATGTTTTTAGCATAATAACGCGACTGTTCTAAAATGTCCTTGTCTTTTACAATATCTGCAATTCTAAGGTTTAAAACACCACTCTGTTGGGTGCCCATAATATCACCTGGGCCTCGGAGTTTTAAATCCACTTCAGCAATTTCAAAGCCATCACTACTGCGTACCATAGTTTCGAGTCTAGTTTTACTATCTTGACTTAGTTTGTGGCTTGTCATTAAGATACAATAACTCTGTTCTGCACCACGACCAACACGCCCGCGCAATTGATGTAACTGCGATAAACCAAAGCGTTCTGAGCTTTCAATAATCATTACCGAAGCATTAGGGACGTTTACACCAACTTCGATAACGGTTGTAGCTACCATAATTTGAGTTTCACCTTTAACAAAGCGTTGCATTTCAAAATCTTTATCGGCAGGTTTCATTTGTCCATGCACAATTGAAATCTGATAATCTGGCATTGGGAATTCTCTAGAGACACTTTCATAGCCATCCATTAAATCCTTATAATCCATTTTTTCGCTTTCTTGAATTAAAGGATAGACGATATAAATTTGTCTGCCTAAAGCGATTTCATCTTTCATAAATTTGAAAACTTTCAATCGGTTATTATCAAATCTATGAACCGTTTTTATCGGTTTTCGTCCTGCTGGTAATTCATCAATCACGGAGATATCTAAGTCGCCATAAACAGACATGGCTAAGGTTCTCGGAATGGGAGTAGCGGTCATCACCAAGACGTTTGGCGGGAGCTCGTTTTTATGCCATAATTTACTCCGTTGCGCCACTCCAAAACGGTGCTGTTCGTCTATAATAGCAAGCCCTAAATTCTTGAATTTAACCTTGTCTTCAAGTAGTGCATGTGTGCCAATTAGGATCTGTAAATTACCATTTTCTAAATTTTCGTGAATTAATTTTCGTTCTGAAGTTTTGGTTGAGCCGGTTAATAGTGAAACACTGATGTTGAGTGGTTTGCACAATTCACTTATTCCTTGGTAGTGTTGAGCTGACAAAATAGCAGTCGGAGCCATTAGGCAACATTGAAAACCATTATCAAGCCCCATTAGCATTGACATAAACGCGACTATGGTTTTTCCTGAGCCTACATCTCCTTGTAAAAGTCGATTCATCTGTGCATTACTACCTAAATCGAGTCTGATTTCTTTTAAAACGCGCTTCTGTGCATTGGTTAATTCGAAGGGTAAATGGTCTTTGTAAAACGTATTAAAATGGTCTCCGACTTTATCAAAAGAGAAGCCTTTTATTTTCGATTTATGAATGAGGTTTTTGATAATTAATTGCAGCTGAATGTAAAATAATTCTTCAAATTTTAATCGAAATTGTGCCCTTGCTAATAGCTCTGGAGTCTTCGGAAAATGAATATTAAAAAGTGCTTCAGGTTTTGAAATTAATTTTAATTCAGCCATAACTGAATCGGGCAACGTTTCTACAAACCGACCTTTGGTTTCCAAAAATAATTGCTGCATTATATTGGTTACAACTTTATTTGTAACACCTTTATTGGATAACTTTTCGGTAGAAGGATAAATGGCTTGCATGGCTGAACGTAGATTGCTTTCGTGCTCCGATTGCAATTCTATTTCGGGATGTGGCATATTGAATTTACCACTAAACCAATTGGTTTTTCCGAAGATGACGTAGTTTTGTTTGACTTTTAAGCTCTCTCTAATCCATTTTTGACCTCTGAACCAAACGAGTTCCATCATGCCTGTGTCGTCCCTAAAGTCTGCGACTAAACGTTTACCTCGCTTTTGGGCGACTTCTCTAAAACCTGTGATTTGTCCAACGATTTGAACTTCTGCATTGTTACGCTGTAATTCATTGATTTTGTAGTATCTGGTACGATCTATATAGCGATTAGGAAATAGATTTAATAGATCTTGATAAGTTTGAATACCCAATTCCGAGCGCAACAAATCTGCACGGTTTGGGCCAACGCCTTTAAGGTAATCGATTGGAGTTTGTAAATTCACACTCATAGTTGCGAATTTACCAAATTCCTGCGAACGTAGGAATCTCATTTGATGAAGAATTCAACTTTATTTTGATCGGTAAATTTTAGGTTTGTCATTCCTGCGAAGGCAGGAATCTATTTTACTCCTTGTAATACGCAATAGGATGGTGTTTTCGCTTTAGAAAATCACTCTGACTAACTTAGTGTTATTTAATGCTTTTCTTTCCTGTGGCGCTCAATGGTATCGTTTTTTCAAAAATAATCCGTTGCGGGATTTTATAAGTGGACAGATGTTTAGAGCACTCTTTAAGAATTTTTTCTTTCATGTCGTCTTGGTCAATTACATGGCTAAAAACGATGGTGGCTTGTATAGCCTCACCTAAAAGGTCGTCATCAAAACCAGTAATCATACAGTCTTCGACTTCTGGGATTACTAGTATAACGTCTTCAATTTCCTTTGGACTGACGCGTTTACCACCAACTTTTATGATTTCTTTCTTTCTTGCTACTAAGTAGATGAATCCATCCTTGTCTATTTTGGCTAAATCACCTGTGTGCAGCCATCCACCTATAATGGCCAGGTCAGTGCCTTCTTTGTCTTTAAAGTAGCCTAACATGATGTTTTCTCCACGTGCTAACAGCTCTCCTTCTTCATCTATTGTTGCGGTTTCGCCTTTGTCGTTAACTATTTTTAATTCGACATTAGGAATGGCTTTTCCGATGGAGCTTGTTTTGGTCTGGATAAATTCAGGTGATAAATAAGATAGGCGTGCTGTGGCTTCGGTTTGACCATACATCACATAGAATTCCTTAGTTGGAAAGGCTTCTGTGAACTCGTCGATAAAAACAGTATGCAATTTACCACCAGCTTGTGTTACGTACCTTAAACTAGGGAATGCTTCGGTTTTAAATGTCTGTGATTTTTTTAACAAGATTTGAAAATGACTTGGAACACCAGCAAATCCGGTGCAGTTATAATTTTTTAAATCGTTGATAACTGAACCAAGAAAAATAAAACTATTATTTAGAACTAGTGATCCACCAACTTTAAGATGTGTATGTAATAGTGATAAACCATAGCAATAAAAGAAAGGTAAAACCACGCACATAACGTCTTTTGAAGTCAATTTTAAATACGTAATGATAGCATCTGTATTTGCGATAATATTTTGATGACTAATCATTACTCCTTTTGGTTCTCCTGTAGAGCCAGACGTAAAAATGATTTCTGCTACACGATTACTGTCGAAATTTGAATTCATTTCAAGAATATTCTGATGCTCTCTAATTTCTAAAGATTCATCTTCATCAATTAAATGGATATTGGAGTTGAATTCTAATTTGCGTTTTAATGGTTTTGAAATAAAAACCAATGCGCTTTCCGTTGTGTTTAAAATGTAATCTAAATTGCCTTGTTCTATGGCGAAATTTAGAGGAACGCAGATATTGCCCGATTTTAAAATCCCTAAGTATGCTGTTATGAAGAAAGTGGAATTTGGACTAATTAATGTAATATGTTGATTCTCGCCAATAGTTTCTTTTAAATAGGATGCTATCTTTAAACTATCACTATGAAGTTTATGAAATGAAACGGTTTCCTTTGAGTTGAGCAAAAAGTCTTTTTCGAGATGTTTAGAGCTATCAAATAAGTGATCAAAAACATTCATATTTAGGGGTTTTAAAATATTGGACGCATTCTTAAATATTCCGTAGTCTTTCTTTTGCGTTCAAAGTTTTTGTAAATGTTTTCAATATCTTGAGGAGTTCTTCCCATAACTTTAGCAACTTCATTTGCTGGATATTCATTTTCCCAACCATACCAAATGAGATCCATTTGCTCAAAAGGCATTTGGTAAAAGAAATCTTCTTGTGTTTGTTCAGCCGTGTAAGTATCTGTGGTTGGTGTACGCTCAATAATCTCTTGTGGTACTCCTAAATAACGCGCTAATTGGTAAACTTGAGTTTTGTATAAATGACCAATAGGCATCACGTCTGCACCACCATCTCCATGTTTTACGAAAAATCCTTGTTCTACTTCATGTTTGTTTGGTGTACCTATTACGGCATAATGTAATCTTTCGGCATGATAATAAAGCATGCTCATTCTGCTACGTTGTTTAAAATTGGTGGAAGCAACGATTTGAAGGTATTCTTTTACGGGCAACAACTTGCTAATCACTTCGCCGTTTGGTTTTATGACAGTCACAGAAAAAACAGGAGGAAGATTTGATGCTGCATCTTGCTTAATTTCAATTTTAGCTTTATCAATAGTAGTATCAAAATTAGTGATCACTCTTCCGATGGCGTCATCTCTTCTTTGGTAGCATCCAAAACCATCTAAGGCTTTGGTAATATCTTCAACTATGGTATCTGTGACTTCAAATTTAGCGGCTAGTTTTTCGGCGAGCATTCGGCTGTCATCACTAGAATCTTGCTCTGGGAGCATAATTGCAGTAACTTTATTCGGGCCAAAAGCTTTAGCAGATAATGCCATGCAGACTGAAGAGTCAATTCCACCGCTGATACCAATAACGGCACCTCTTCGCTGTAATGTTTTAGCAACATCAGTTTTTAATTTTGAAATGATCTCATTACAAACGATATCGATGTTTTCAATATGTAAAATATCTTTTGAAAAAGGTTTGCGCGTTGTAGTCATAGTTAATTCGTTTAGATGACGGATTCGTCTAGTATTGTTTTATTCAATATCACAAGATCGCTTTCTTGTAATTTTGGTATGCTCTTGTTGATGAATAAATCGTATAATATTTGAGTGGATAAAACAGCTGTAATTGCCATATTGTCAATTTCTGATACTTGTTTATTTAGTATCATCTTCTTTTTAAGTTTACTAATGTATGCTGCGTTGAAAACACCAAACTCTGTAATTTTTTCCTCCGAGAGCATCGCATCTAAATAAGGAGGCATTTCTTCTGAAAAAAAAGCGCTTTGAATAGGTGCTCGATAGGCTTGCTTCGATCGGTTTAAAATAGATTCTGGTAATCTGTCTTTCATTAGTTTCTTTAGTAAATACTTTTCGTTTAAGCCATTTAGTTTTAAATCCGGATTCAATTGCATGCAAAATTCAATAACTCTGTGATCTAGAAATGGATAACGACCTTCAACTGAATTTGCCATAGCCATTCTATCTCCTTGAGAAGATAATAGATATTTTGACATAAAGAAATGTAATTCAATCCATTGTGCCTTGGTTAAATAGTCAAGGTCTTTAAATTTAGCGTCTAACTGCTTTTCAATTTTAGCAATTGGATTATAATTATGAACCGCTTCTTTATAATCTTTTGAAAGATAATTATTGATTCGAGATGTGTTATGCCACCGTAGTAAATGTGAATAAATTGGCGATGCTGTTTCGTTTAATTTAAAGCCAAAAAACAACTTCAATACGGTGTTGTTTGCTTTGCTTATTTGTGGAATGTAAGGATATAGTTTTTTGAGTAATAATGGGCGATACTTAGACTGTGGGTCCTTAGCCCAAAAATGCTTAATCTTAGTTTCTTTAAATATGTTGTAGCCTCCAAAAAGTTCGTCTGCACCTTCGCCTGTTATGACCACTTTAATATTATGATCTCGAACACTTTTTGCGAGCATACTCATAGGCGTAGGAGCTGTGCGCAATAAAGGAGCTTCAGAGTGCCAGACCACATCTTTAAAGTTTTCTGAAATATCTTTTGAGCTACAAATGATACTCGAATGATCTGTTTTAAAATAATCTCGCGCTATATTTTGAAAAGATGATTCGTCAAAATCCTTTTCTGTAAAACCAATGGAAAACGTCCTGAGGCTATCTGGTGTGATCTTTTTTATAAATGACGTGGTAATACTAGAATCTAAGCCGCCACTCAAATATGCGGCCACTTGTACATCTGCTCTGAGTCTTAATTTTACGGCATCTGTAAAAATAAATTCAAATTCTTCAGAAGCTTCTTTTAGTGTATTGTATTTATAGTCTTTTGGTTTGGATATTGGTAATTCCCAATAGGTTTTTATGGTTTTAGAATTCGCGTTAATCGTCATGTAGCTTCCTGGAGGTAATTCAAAAACACCCTCAAAAGCTGTGTTAGCCGATAGGGTTGTCCAAAACGTGAAATATTCGGATAATGCTTTGGCTGAAATTTTCGGATTAAATTCTGGAAACTCTAAAAATGATTTTATCTCCGAAGCAAAAACAAAAGCGTCGCCAACTGTTGTGTAAAATAAAGGTCTAATACCAACGCGATCTCTGGCTAAAAATAATTCTTGTTTATATTTATCCCAAATAGCAATAGCAAACTGACCATTTAATTTGTTTAGGAATTCTGGACCGTATTCTTCATAGAGATGAACAATAACTTCCGTATCGCTATGGGTTTTAAAGCTGTGATTTTTGGCGAGTAGCTCTTCTTTTAATTCAATATGGTTAAATATCTCACCATTAAATACAATCCATAATGAACCATCAGCGTTGGATAGTGGCATTGTGCCTGTGGTTAAATCGACAATGTTGAGACGCACACTGCCAAGGCTAGTAGCTTTAGAAATATAAATACCGCTTTCATCAGGGCCTCTATGCTTAATTCTAGTTAGCATTTGCCGAAGCGTATGAACTTTATCTTCTGTGGATAAATTAAAATTATAAAAGCCAGCTATGCCGCACATATTTTAAAGACTAAAAAGTTTGAAATTACATTTTACTCTCAATGAAGGCGATAATACTATTAATAGATTGAAAATTTTCTACAACGAGTTCTTCATCGCTAGTTGTTAAGTTGAATTCTTCCTGTAGAAATTCAATTAAAAACAATAAACCCATGGAGTCCAGGATGCCTTCTTCAAATATAAGAGTGTCATCTTTTATCTTTTCTACATCATCAAAAGTAGATTCAATAATATAATTTTTTATTTTGGTTTTTGTATCAGTTTCTGTCTGCATTATAAGATTATTATTAACTAAGATGGAGTGTTAAAAGTGTTTTAAAGTTTTCAATTAAATCATTCAATATATTAAAGCGTAAACTTATTAATTTTCTTACAAAATAAAGTTGAAATATTTCTAAAAGTTATTCTAAATTATTGTTTATAAGTTAGTTGACTTGGGTTTTTGAAATATTTCAAATAAAAATTAGTTACTTTTTCGTTTTAATTCTTCAAGAAATTCTTCCTTTTTATGTAATAGATTTTTAGATCGTTTTGTGAGTTTTCTTAATGGATTTCCTGCATATAACGTCCATGAGTTTAAATTTGAACCAATCAGAGATAAAGCACCAACAGAGGCGCCTTCTCCAATTAAAACATTTGGAAGTATAGTACATCCTGCGCCAATTATGGCGTGTTCACCCAGCGAGACTCTTCCTTTCTTCATGGTTTTATATGAATCTGGTATTGTGGGATTAGTTAAAGAATTACCTGAATAATCATCCGTTTTGCTGTATATTTTTACTCCTTGAGATAGACCGCAAAAATCATTAAGTTCAATACCGTCTGATGCTAGTAAGTGGCAATATGAAGCAATGTGAACATAAGAGCCTATGTTTAAATAGCCATTTCCAGGCACTATCAGAGAGCAAAATGAATCTATAATAACATTATTGCCGATAGCGATATTTTGAATGCCAAAAATTAAACAATTTTTAGCGATTTTAACATTGGTTCCAAGGGATTTAAAACCAAGTGATTTTAGATCATTATTGTCGTAATAACCAATTTCAAAGAGATTTGGGGTCATTGGGAATAATTTAATTAAAAAGCTGAGCTATAAATGTATAAATAAAATTGAATAGGGTAAAGATACATATAAAATTAACCAATAACATGATATTTGTCAGTCACTAAGTAGTGCGTTTTTGTTCCGGTTAAAATTAATTTCATTGTGAAATCGGAATTATAAATTGAGCACAAAAAAATTGGAGTCTCATTTCTGTCATTTCGACGGCTTGGGCTAAAATCGTTTTAATAACACAGGAATCTAATTTAATTATTACAATATAACTTTTAGAATTGAGTTTTTGTGATATAAGCGCTGAATTCCGTATTTTGCTATTATTCTTGTCTAGTTATATTTTATGAAGAAATTTTTTGTTACGATTTGTGTTTTTATTTCCGGTTTGTCATTTGCTCAGCAAACTGAATATGTAGATTTCAAAAGAGCGAACGGAATGCTTAATATCGTTTTAGATTCTTCAATGGTCAAAGGAAAGGTTTGGTATAATCTCGATATGACTAAATCAACAGATTCTATATTTTTAGATGCTGTAAATATGACATTCAAAAATGTAGAGATAAGCGTAGGGGATTCTAGTACTCAAAAATTAGACTATTCCAATGTAGATAATAAGATTTATTTCAAATATCCGTTTCAGAAAAATCAAGCTTATACCATCTATTTTGATTATTCGGCAAAGCCTAAACAAGCGTTGTATTTTTTAAAACGAGAGAATGAGCCTCAAGTATGGACTCAAGGTCAAGGAAAGTATACCAGCCATTGGTTTCCTAGTTTAGATGATGTTAACGATAAAATCATCTTCAATTTAAGTACCGTTAAGCAATCTGAATATCGTTTCATCGCGAATGGTTTAAATACAATTAATAGTCCGTTGCAAGATGGTTTGGTAAAGGTTTCTTACCAAATGCAAAAACCGATGTCTAGCTATTTACTAGCTATGGTTTATGGTAAATACAACAAAAAAACTAAAACGTCGAAAAGCGGTATTCCTTTAGAGTATTACTATTACCCAGAAGATTCCCTCAAGGTGGAGCCAACCTATCGCTATTCTGAACAGATGTTTAATTTCTTAGAAGAAGAAATAGGTTTTGCTTATCCTTGGCAAAACTACAAGCAAGTTCCTGTTCACGATTTTCTATATGCAGGTATGGAGAATACAAGCCTTACTATTTTCTCAGATGCTTTTGTGGTTGATGAAATTGGGTTTAATGACAAGAACTACGTTAATATTAATGCGCACGAGTTAGCGCATCAATGGTTTGGTGATTTGGTGACTGCTAAATCTGGCGAGCATCATTGGTTACAGGAGGGTTTTGCAACGTATTATGCGCTTTTGGCAGAACGCGATATTTTTGGGGATAATTATTTCTACTATAAATTATTGGAGTCCGTTTTAGAGCTAAGCAGACAAGATCTTTCAGGAAACGGGACATCACTCTTAGATCCTAAATCGAGTAGCTTAACATTTTACCAACGCGGAGCTTGGGTTTTGCATGCTTTAAAAGATAAGGTAGGTGATGTCGTTTTTAAGAAAGCTGTTAAAAATTATTTAGAAAAGCATCAATTCGGAAATGTTGACACCGCTGATTTTATCTCTCAAGTTGAAAAGCAATATGGTCAATCCTTATCTCATTTCGTTAATTATTGGATTAAAAATAAAGCCTTTCCTTATGAAGAAGCGTACGATATTTTAAAACGCCAATCTACGTTTATCAATGAATATGCCATGGTAGATTGCGAAGCAAAAACGTCTAAATGTGAAGAATATCTTAAGTATTATGTTTCAGACGAAGCAAAAGTGAAGGTTATTTCGCAAGTACCAGAATTGGTGACGCCAGAGGTGTTTAATAATAGTTTTAAAGTCCGACAAGCCATATCTGAACATGTGACCAAAATTCCTGAAAGTATAAAATCAGATTATGAGTCTTTGCTCAATGATAAATCGTACATTACGGTAGAAAATGCTTTGTATAATCTATGGGTTAATTTCCCATTAGAACGTTCTAAATACCTTTCTAAAACGAGAAAAACAATTGGTTTCAGTGATAAGAATGTTCGAATGTTATGGATTGTTTTAAATTTGAATACACCTTATTATGATGCCGATAACAAACAGGTGTTATTTGATGAGTTAAAGGGATATACTGCTGAAAAATATAATACAGATGTAAGAATTAAAGCTTTTAATTATCTAAATTTAATGAAGTCTTGTTCAGAAGAATGTCTATCTAATTTAGAAAAAGCAAAATCACATCACAACTGGCGAATGGTTAAGTTTGCTAAAGAATTGTCTGAAAAACTACAACAAAAATAAAATTAATGCGAGCATTAGTGATATCTGGAGGTGGAAGCAAAGGTGCATTTGCAGGTGGTGTGGCGCAGTATTTAATTGAGAATAAAAAACATAAATACGATTTGTTTATTGGGACGTCAACAGGAAGTCTTTTAGTATCTCATTTAGGATTAAACCGCGTCGATAAAATAAAACAAGTTTACACTAGTGTAAATAATGATGCAATATTTGATAGTTGTCCTTTTATTATTAAAAAGAAAAATGGTATTGAAACTATAGGGATTAATCATTTTACAGTACTTCTAAATTTGTTAAAAGGGTATAAAACATTTGGGACAAGTCTTAACTTAAAGCAACTCATTAAAAGAACATTAACCAAAGCGGAGTTTATTGCGCTTAAAGAAAGTCATGTAGATATTGTAGTTACGGTTTCTAACTTATCACTTAATCAAGTTGAATATAAGTCTATTATGGATTTTAATTACGATGAGTTCTGCGAATGGATTTGGATATCTTGTAATTATACGCCATTTATGTCTCTAGCTAAGAAAAATGGCTGTGAATATGCAGATGGAGGGTTGGGATCTATGGTTCCTATAGAAGAAGCTATAAAACGAGGAGCAACAACAATAGATGCCATTATTTTGCAAACGGAAATAAGTCAACTCAATAGAATGCCTTCGATTAATGCGTTTTCCTTACTGACTAACATGTTTGCGTTTATGTTAGATAGAATAGAGAGCCAAAATATTAAAATCGGTAAGTTTGTAGCGTCAAATCAAAACGCCATCATTAATTTTTATTATACTCCAACAGTTTTAACAACCAATTCATTAGTTTTTGATAAAGTTAAAATGACTAAATGGTGGGAAAGTGGCCTTAATTACGCCAAATATAAAAACGAGGAAGTAAGTCCTTTAGAAACAGAATAAATCAACAATAACAAACATATATAATTAAATGCGAGCTTTAGTAATATCTGGTGGAGGAAGTAAAGGTGCATTTGCAGGCGGAGTGGCGCAGTACTTAATGGAGCGCGAAAAACATAATTACGATTTGTTTTTGGGCACATCAACAGGAAGCCTATTAATACCACATTTAGCGGTCAACGAGATCGGCAAGTTGTACGATATTTTTACCAACGTACAGCAGCACGATATTTTTAGTATAAGTCCTTTTGTACAACATAAAAAAGGAGATAGAGAATATGTGTCTATTGATTTTATAAATTCATTATGGCAGTTTATTAGACGTAAACGAACTTTTGGGGAAAGTAAAGCCTTAAGACGTCATATTAGAAAAAATGTGACCTATGAGGAATACTTAAAAATCAGAAAAGATAAGCACGATGTAGTAGTAACGGTTTCTAATTTATCTATGAATCGTGTGGAATATAAATCTATTCAAGAATGTTCATACGAGGAATTTTGTAATTGGATATGGATTTCATGTAACTACATTCCGTTTATGTCCTTGGCAAAAGTAGATGGTTATGAATATGCAGATGGTGGATTAGGTTCTGTAATACCAATTAGAGAAGCGATTCAGCGTGGAGCTACAGAAGTTGATGCCATTGTTTTAGAAGCTGAAACTTTAGGAAAACAAAAAGTATTGGGAAAAAACCCGTTTTCATTAATGATTAGTTTGTTTGGACATCTACTAGATCAGGTAGAACGAAATGATATCATCATCGGAAAGTTAGCTGCACGAAATAAAAATGTAAAACTCAATTTATATTACACGCCTACAAGTCTAACTGAGAATTCACTTATTTTTAGTAAACGATTAATGGAGAAATGGTGGAGAGAAGGCTATGAGTATGCCGAAAAACGTCATGATAAATAAATGTTTTTATTCTGAAAAGCGGCAGTATCATTCTGCTGTTTAAAAATTCAATTGCAATTAGAGAGTTATCAAAATGGAATTAAAATACGATTATATCATTTTAGGAGCAGGTGCTTCGGGATTAATGCTGGCATATAGAATGTCCAAAGACGCATTCTTTAATGATAAATCTATTGTAATTATAGACCAAATAAAAGATAAGGGCAATGATAGAACTTGGTGTTTTTGGGAAGAAGGGCCAGGAGAATGGGATGATTTCTTAGTTAAAACTTGGAATAATGTTTACTTTGGAAGTGCTACGTTTTCTAAAGTTATTTCGATTGCGCCGTATCGGTATAAAATGATTAGAAGCGAAGCATTTTACAAATCATTATGGAACACTATAACGTCTAAATCTAATTTTAGTTTTATTGAAGATACTGTTGATAGCTTTTCGGAAATAGAAACGGGAGTTCAGGTAATTGGAGAAAATGATACTTATTTTGGCTCTAAGCTTTTTAATAGTTTACCAAATCCTGAAACTTACACTTCACAAGATAAATACCCTTTAATACACCAGCATTTTGTCGGTTGGTTTGTGAAAACAAAAACTGAATTAATTGACGATTCTGCTGCCACTATTATGGATTTTACAGTGCCTCAAAACGGAAATACACGTTTTATGTATGTGTTACCAATAGATAAACACACAGCTTTGTTTGAGTATACCTTGTTTTCAAAAGACTTATTAAAGCATTCTGAATATGAGGCTTCTATTAAAGATTATTTGAGTGAACGAAATATTCTAGATTACGAAATTATAGAAAAGGAACAGGGTAATATTCCGATGACATCTTTCAAATTTAGCGACTTAAATTCTAAGCATATACTAAATATTGGGACAGCTGGCGGTTGGACAAAAGCAAGTTCTGGTTACACCTTTACAAACACTTCAAAGAAAACGAAAGCCGTCGTGTCTTTTTTAAAGAAAGCTGAGGATTTATCTAATTTTCATAAAAATGATAAATATGGCTTTTATGATCTTATATTATTAGATGTATTAGCCAATCATAATAAGGAAGGTGCTGCTTTGTTTTCGTCGATGTTTAGAAAGACGAATATTAAAACTATTTTTAAGTTTTTAGATGAAGAGTCAACATTGTTCGAAGATTTAAAAATTATTCTATCAGTCCCGCCAAAACGATTTATTCAAGCCTTTTTTAAACGGCTATTTTAAGACTTCAAATTTTAAGAAGTATATTTCAAACACCTCAATTTAAGAATACACTTGTCCTCTATGGGGCTTTAAAGTGTCTCGTATAGGTTTCATTTCTGACTCATCAACCACCAAATAAGCTATACTATGCATGTCGCTAAGCGTTTCAACACCTGTAATAGTAATGTCTAGTTTATTGATTTCAATATATTCTTTTAAGTGTATAACATGGTGTTCAGCTGTCTTTTGTCCTGCTGGCCCTTTAAAATCCCATATTAATTTTAATTTTCGCATCGTTTAGTTGTGTTGAATCTTTATAAAAATTAGTTGCTCTTAATTAGACTTGTCAATAGAAATACCTTCTTCTACAAATTTCTTAAAATTAGTCATATATGTTTCTGTCTGCTTTTTAAACGCGCTAGGCATTAAAAACAACATTAAACTAATCTTAAAGCTCGTTGGTTGGCAATCTGTTATAGAGGTCCATTTTGTGGTGTTGTTTTCTAAAGCTTTAAAATAATTTTCTTGAACATTGCGTACTCCTTTAGTTGTGTAAGTAACGTGTAATTCATTAGGGAACTCTTGTTTTGTAATGGTTTCTATAATTTCCATTTTACGTTTTCCAAAACTAAAGTTTAATTTCATTTTAGCACCAAGTTGGTTCGGAATACCAGAAATATGTTCCGTACTAACCAAGCCTTCTTGCCAATGTTTTAAGTTGTCGGCAGAATTAAATTTTTTTATAACTTCTGAAATAGGTTTGTCAATTAATATTTCAGTGGTATACTGCATGCTCTTGAAGTTTTGATAAAAGTATAAAAAGCGATAGTTAAAGTGTTATCTAATCGTTGTTGCACACTTTTAATTGTTAAAATCATCGCAAAATATTATGACATGTACTTTTGTAGTGATTTTTACGATGTAACTAGCAGTAACTATTAAAAATAATGCTATTTAATCCACTTGCTAAATACGCTATTTATGTTACTTTTGCTGAGTTTTAAAAGTGAGTTATTTATATCAATTCAAATCAAGTTTAAATTATGAAGCTTAATATTAAATGTTTGTTTCTAGTGTTTTTTGCACTTAGTTTTTCTTTTGCACAAGATAACGATCAAGTACTTCTTACAGTTAATGGAGAGCCAGTTATGGCTTCGGAGTTTTTAAGAGTCTATAACAAAAATTTAGATTTAGTACAAGATGAAAGCCAAAAGGATATTGATGGTTATTTAAAGTTATTTACAGAATACCAGTTAAAGCTTAAAGAAGCTAAACGTTTAAAGTTAGATGAAGATAAAAACTACCAACGCGAGTTTTTAAGATATAAGAAACAATTAATTAAAAATTATATTTCTGAGAATAAAGTAACTGAAGCTTTAGTAAAAGAAGCTTACGATCGTAGTAATATAGATATTAATGCGTCCCATATTTTAGTGCGTTTAGACGCAACATCAAAAGACACTTTAAATGCTTATAATGAAGTTTTGGCTTTAAGGGAGCGTGCTTTAAAAGAAGGGTTTGATAAAGTGAAAGCTGAAATGCATAACGGAAAAACTATTTTTTTAGAAAACCTAGGGTATTTCTCAGCCTTTAAAATGGTTTATGAATTTGAAACGGCAGCGTATAATACTAATGTTGGCGAAATTTCAATGCCATTCAGAACCCAATTTGGTTATCATGTGGTAAAAGTTGATGATAAAAGATCATCTAGAGGTACAGCAACGGTAGCTCATATTATGGTTAACTTAGTTTCTCAAGACTCATTAGCCGATCCTGAAAAACGAATTAATGATATTTATAAAAAGTTAAACCAAGGAGAAAGCTTTGAGTCCTTAGCGAAACAATTTTCAGAAGATAAGAGTTCTGCTAGAGAAGGTGGTAAAATTGCACCATTTAAAAGCGGGCAGTTAAGTTCTTTAGAGTTTGAGGATGCTGCTTTTGCATTAAAGAATGATGGAGATGTAACTCAACCTTTCAAGACTGCCTATGGTTGGCATATTGTTAAACGAATTAATTTAAAGCCAATTGAGCCTTTAGAAAATTTAAAAGAATCTTTTGAATCAAAAGTAAAAAGGGACTCGAGATCAAAGTTAATTAACGAAGCTATGATTACTAAGCTAAAGAATAAGTATGATGTAACCTATAATTCTGAAGCTAAAGGATATTTTACGTCTATTCTTACCGATGAGTTTTATAAACGTAATTGGAATTTACCAGCAGTTTTTAAAGCTAATGAAACGCTGTTTTCTATAAATGAGACGATTTTCACTTATGAAGACTTTGGAAAACATTTAATAACGGCACAACGAATTTACTCAGGTAAAGCAACACCTTTTACTACTATTGTAGAGAAGGAATATGAGAGCTTTATTGAAAGTTCAATTCTACAATACAGAGAAGATAATTTAGAGGTAGAAAATATTGAGTATGCCAATATTCTTAAAGAGTATAGAGACGGATTGTTGTTGTTTGATTTAATGGAAAAAGAGATTTGGAATAAAGCTTCTCAGGACTCTACAGGTATAGAATCGTATTATGGTAAAAATAAATCTAAATACCAATGGAGTGATAGAGTAGAGGTTGTTATCGCATCTTCAGCAGATAAATCTAATGTAAAGAAAGCCCTTAAAATGATGAAGAAGGGGAATTCAGAAGCTGTTATTAACGAAAAATTAAATACAAACGATAAGCAAAACGTTATCTTTACGAAAGGAACTTACACTTTAGATAATCCTGTTCTGCCTTCAGGTTTTAAAGCTACAAAAGGTGTTTCAGCTGTTTATGAACATCACGATGCATTTCATGTTATTGATGTTGTGGAAATTTTACCAGCAGGACAAAAATCATTAGATGAAGCAAAAGGTAACGTGATTAATGATTACCAAACTGAGATCGAAACCAATTGGGTTACTGATTTATACGCGCGTTTTAATGTAGAAGTGAATCAAGAAACACTTAATGCTATTAAAGCTAAAATAGGAAACTAATTTATATACTTTTTGAAATATTTTTTATACATATTTTGCCTTTGTTTACTTTTAACTAGCTGTGATTATTTTAAAAAATCAGATGGTCTAGATCCTGTGGCGCGCGTTAATGAAAACTACCTATACAAAGAAGATATCAAGGATTTAGTACCCAAAGGTACTTCTAAAGAAGATAGTACTTTAATGGTTAATGCTTATGTAGATCGTTGGGCTAGACGTTTGCTTTTAATGGATGGTGCTTTAGTAAATCTTTCTGAGGACAAGCAAAATGAATTTTCTAAATTAGTAAAGCAGTATAAAAATGATTTATACACCAAAGCGTATTTAGAAGGTTTAGTTAAAAAAAATATTGATTCTGTAGTAAAGCGCGAAACAGCACAGCTTTTTTACGATGAGAATAAAGAATCGTTTAAGCTTAATGATAACTTAATACAATTTAGGTATATAAGTTTGCCACTTAATCCAATTAATTTAGATACAATAAAGAAACGTTTTCAACGCTTTAGTTATAAAGATAAAGTGTATTTAGATTCCATTTCTGTACAGTTTAGATCGTATTCGTTAAACGATTCTCTTTGGTTGAAATTAAGTAGGGTTACAGAGAAAATTCCAATTTTAAATAACACCAATAAAAATGAACTGTTAAAAAAAACTAATTTCTTACAGCTCAAAGATTCATTAAACCTATATTTGATGTTAGTAAACGATGTGCGACTTCAAAACGACTACGCACCTTTAGATTATGTGAATTCGTCAATCAAAAAAATTGTTATAAATAAGCGAAAACTAGAGCTCATCAAGCAACTCGAAAATGATATTACAAAAGATGCCATCAAACAAAATAAATTCCAAACTTATAATTAAAGCAGCCCTTTTGGTTGGTTTTATTTCATTCAACTTCAGCAACGCCCAAGAAATCATTGACGACGAAGCACCAAAAGTTGAAAAAACTAAAGATACTTTAGTAAACAAAACTCGAATTAAAGCAGATGGTGTAGCAGCTGTTGTAGGTGATTTTATTATTCTAGAATCTGATTTAGATAGAGAAATTGCACAACTTCAGGCGCAAGGAGCAGATCTTAAAGATTTAACGAGATGTGAACTTTTTGGAAGCTTGTTAGAAAATAAATTATACGCACACCAAGCTATTCAAGATAGTGTAATTGTTAATGAGTTGTTTATTAAGTCGCGTACAGAACAACAAATACAAGGTATTTTGGCGCAGACCAAAGGAGACATGGAAGGTTTATTAGAATTTTATAAAAAAGATTCAGAGAAGGCTTTACGTGATGAAATGTATGAGATTAATAAGAACGGATATCTTGCTCAAGAAATGCAATCTAAAGTGATTGGAGATATCGAAGTAACACCAGAAGAAGTTCGTACGTTTTTTAACGATATCCCAAAAGAAGAACGCCCTATTTTTGGAACAGAATTAAAGTTAGCTCAAATTGTAATTATTCCAGAAGTTACAGAAGATGCAAAGCAAGCTGTAATAGATCAATTAAATGATTTCAAAAGAGACATAGAAGAAAACGGTTCTAGTTTTGTAACTAAAGCGATCTTTTATTCTGAAGACGGATCAAAAAGTGATGGTGGTAAGTTACCGACCATGAACAGAAAGCAACCAAGAATGGTTAAAGAGTTTAGGGATGCCGTTTTTAATATGCAAGAAGGTGAAATTTCAGAGCCATTTGAAACTGATTTTGGTTTTCATATTGTGTTTTTAGAAAAAGTTAGAGGACAAGAATATGATGTTAGACACATTTTATTACGTCCAAAATTATCTCAAGAAGCTATTAAAAAAGCAAATGACGAAATTAAAGAGGTTAGAGCTAAAATCATGGATGGCTCATTAACATTTGCACAAGCAGCAAGAGAATTTAGTGACGAAAAGGAAACTAAATTTGAAGGTGGTCAATTAACAAATCCAACAACACAAGATTTCAATTTTGAATTAACACGAATGGAACCAGAGTTGTATTCTCAAATTCAAGATTTAAAAGATGGAGAAATTAGTGAAGTCTTACAAGATGAAGATCGTGTAAATACTATAAAATTCAAGATTTTAACGGTAACTGATCGTATTGACGATCACGAAGCTGATTTTGCAAAAGATTACTTAAAAATTAAAAATTTAGCCTTACAAGACAAACAAGTTAAAGCTGTTGAAAAATGGCAAAAAGAAACTATTATTGATACTTACATTAAAATTAATGGTGAGTATAGAGATTGTGACTTTCAAAGTAACTGGTTAAAAAAATAATAGAGTATGTCTGATGTTGCAATAATTGAAAATTTTGTCAAAAAATATGCTGCACTAAAGCAAGAGATTGCTAAGGTTATCATAGGTCAGGATGAAGTTGTAAATCAAATATTAATTTCTATTTTTTCCGGAGGTCACTCGCTTTTAATCGGAGTGCCTGGTTTGGCAAAAACATTAATGGTAAATACCATTGCACAAGCATTAGGCTTAAACTTTAAACGTATTCAGTTTACTCCAGATTTAATGCCAAGTGATATACTTGGTAGCGAAATCTTAGATGAAAACAGACAATTCAAATTTATTAAAGGGCCAATATTTTCAAATATTGTCTTAGCAGATGAGATTAACCGAACGCCACCAAAAACGCAAGCAGCTTTATTAGAGGCCATGCAAGAACGCTCGGTAACTGTAGCCGGTCATCAGTATAAATTAAGTTTACCATACTTTGTATTGGCAACTCAAAATCCAATAGAACAAGAAGGAACCTACCCATTACCAGAAGCACAGCTAGACCGTTTTATGTTTGCTATTAATTTAGAATATCCTTCGTTTCAAGAAGAGGTTGATGTTGTAAAAGCGACCACTACAGATGTTCAAATGACTGTAAATTCTTTATTTACAGCGCAAGAAATTATTGATTTTCAAAATGTAATTCGTCGTATTCCTGTTGCAGATAATGTTATAGAATACGCAGTGTCATTAGTGGCTAAAACGAGACCTAAAGCAGATTCTGCAGCAGAGATCGTAAAAGAATTTGTTGACTGGGGAGCAGGACCAAGAGCGTCTCAGAATTTAATTCTAGCAGCTAAAACGCATGCGGCTACAAATGGTAAGTTTTCACCAGATATTGAAAACATACAAGCCGTAGCAACCGGAATTCTTAGACATAGAATTATTAAAAACTACAAAGCAGAAGCTGAGGGTGTTACAGACGAAAAGATCATTCAAAGTCTGTTTTAACCAAAACGTAGCTTAAGATTATAGCTCAGCCTTTTTTCTGATTTTATTGAAGTCTTTTGTTTGTTGATTTCTATCACTATCAAATGCGTGTTTTCGAAATTTATATCTCCTTAAAAGCCGAATTTTAATTCATACTTATTCTAAATAATAAAACGCACTCACTTTGCGCTTAATGGTCTTGTTGTCAGGCGTTTATGTGATTATGTTGCGATAATTAAAATTAATTATACGATATATTTTAAGAATAGTCAATAATGTTACATATATCTAAAATGTGTAGATTTGTTTCGGTTAAAAAAAAATGTAAAAACATTCAAAGAATTCTATTATATATTATATGAACATTTATACAGATTACCTAAAGCAAATAGAAGAACGTAAAGTTCAAGGACTTCATCCTCAACCGATTGATGGTGCTGAGTTACTTAGTCAGATTATAGATCAGATTAAAGATTTAAATAACGAATATAGAGAGGATTCTCTTAATTTCTTTATCTATAATGTTTTACCTGGTACAACTAGGGCAGCTGGTGTTAAAGCTAAGTTTTTAAAAGAAATTATTTTAGGTGAATCTGTTGTTAAAGAAATCACTCCTGCTTTTGCTTTAGAGCAATTAGCGCATATGAAAGGTGGACCTTCAGTAGAGGTGTTATTAGATTTAGCTTTAGGAGACGATGCTGCTATAGCAGAAGACGCTGCTAAAGTGTTAAAGACACAAGTGTTTTTATATGAGGCAGATACAGAACGTTTAGAAAATGCTTTCAATTTAGGAAGTAGCATTGCAAAAGATATTATAGAAAGTTATGCTAAAGCTGAATTCTTTACGAAGCTACCAGATGTTGAAGAAGAGATAGAAATCGTAACTTATATCGCTGGTGTTGGAGATATTTCTACAGATTTATTATCTCCTGGTGCAGATGCACACTCAAGATCAGATAGAGAATTACATGGTCAATGTATGTTTGAGCATAATAAAGACATGCAAAATGAATTGTTGGCTTTAAAAGAGCAGCATCCAGATAAGCGTGTAATGTTAATCGCCGAAAAAGGAACCATGGGAGTTGGGTCTTCAAGAATGTCTGGTGTAAATAATGTTGCATTATGGACAGGTGTTCCTTTTAGTAAATATGTTCCATTTATCAATTTTGCTCCAGTAATTGCTGGTACAAATGGAATTGCACCGATTTTCTTAACAACGGTTAGTGTAACTGGAGGTATTGGTATCGATTTAAAAAACTGGGAAAAGCAAATAGATGCAGAAGGAAATACTATTGTAGATAAAGATGGCGAACCCGTTTTAAAGCAAACCTATTCTGTTGATACAGGTACAGTATTAACAATTAATACAAAAACAAAAAAATTATACAAAGACGGTGAAGAATTAAAAGATATTTCTACGGCGTTAACTCCGCCTAAAATGGAGTTTATTAAAGCAGGAGGTTCTTACGCTGTTGTATTTGGTAAAAAATTACAAACATTAGCTTGTAAAATATTAGGAATAGATATTCCCCAAGTATATGCAGCTTCAAAAGAAGTATCTATTGAAGGGCAAGGCTTAACAGCTGTTGAAAAAATATTCAATAAAAATGCTGTCGGAACTACTCCAGGCAAAACCTTACATGCAGGTTCTAATGTTAGAGTTGAAGTAAATATTGTAGGGTCACAAGATACTACAGGTTTAATGACATCTCAAGAATTAGAGATGATGGCTGCTACAGTGATTTCACCAATTGTTGATGGTGCTTACCAATCGGGTTGTCATACAGCGTCTGTTTGGGATGATAAGTCTAAAGCTAACATTCCAAGATTAATGAGTTTTATGAACGACTTTGGTTTAATTACTGGTCGTGATCCTAAAGGGAAATATTTCCCAATGACAGATGTTATTCATAAAGTATTGAACGATATTACTGTTGGTGATTGGGATATTATTATCGGTGGAGATTCGCACACACGTATGTCTAAAGGTGTTGCTTTTGGAGCGGATTCAGGAACCGTTGCTTTAGCATTGGCTACGGGTGAGGCTACAATGCCTATTCCAGAATCAGTAAAAGTGACTTTTAAAGGGCAAATGAAGTCTTATATGGATTTCCGTGATGTGGTTCATGCTACACAATCTCAAATGTTGAAGCAATTTGGAGGCGAAAATGTATTCCAAGGACGTATTATCGAAGTGCATATTGGAACTTTAACTGCAGATGAAGCCTTTACATTTACAGATTGGACAGCAGAGATGAAAGCGAAAGCGTCTATCTGTATATCTGAAGATGATACCTTAATTGAATCTTTAGAGATCGCAAAAGGTCGTATCCAAATCATGATTGATAAAGGAATGGACAATGCGAAACAAGTTCTTAAAGGTCTTGTAGATAAAGCAGAAACTAGAATTACTGAACTTAAAACAGGTATTAAACCATCTTTAAGACCAGATGCTAATGCGAAGTATCATGCAGAAGTTGTTATTGATTTAGATGAAATTTCTGAACCAATGATTGCTGATCCAGATGTAAATAACGAGGATGTTTCTAAACGTTATACGCACGATAATATTAGACCATTATCTTTTTACGGTGGTACTAAAAAAGTAGACTTAGGATTCGTAGGATCTTGTATGGTCCATAAAGGTGATATGAAAATATTAGCGCAGATGTTAAAGAACATTGAAGCGCAACATGGTAAAGTTGAATTTAAAGCGCCATTAGTTGTAGCTCCTCCGACATACAATATTGTAGATGAGTTGAAAGCTGAAGGGGATTGGGAAGTCTTAGTAAGGTATTCTGGTTTCGAATTTGATGATAACGCACCAAAAGGAGTGGCACGTACAGGATACGAAAACATGTTATACTTAGAGCGTCCAGGATGTAACCTTTGTATGGGTAACCAAGAAAAGGCAGCACCAGGAGATACGGTTATGGCAACATCAACACGTTTATTCCAGGGTAGAGTTGTAAAAGATTCTGGAGAGAAAAAAGGGGAGTCATTATTATCATCTACTCCAGTTGTTGTATTGTCAACAATTTTAGGTAGAACTCCTACACTTGCAGAATATGAAGCTGCAGTAGACGGTATTGTTTTAACGAAGTTTAAACCTTCAACGAAGCAATTAGTAAGATAATTGAAATTTTATTTTATATAAGTGAAAGCCTGAATCTTAGATTCAGGCTTTTTTTATAATCTTGTTTTAAGATAATGTTATTTTTAATTTAGAATAATTATGATATAGAAAATACTTATTCCACTATCATTATTATATGTAATGAACGCTTTTAAAGTCATATTGCATTTTGTATATTAGTAAAATTAATTAAAAACTGATATTCCATGGCATTTGATATTGATATGATTAAAAAGGTTTATGCTAACATGACAGAGCGCGTTGATGCTGCTAGAGACATTGTTGATAAACCATTAACACTTTCAGAAAAGATTTTATACTCTCATTTGTGGGACGGAACACCAAATAAGGCATTTACAAGAGGAAAGGATTATGTAGATTTTGCTCCAGACCGTGTTGCTTGTCAAGATGCAACAGCACAAATGGCATTATTGCAATTTATGCAAGCTGGTAAGCCAAAAGTAGCAGTACCAACTACAGTGCATTGTGATCACTTAATCCAGGCTAAAGATGGAGCTGCAACAGATTTAAAGCACGCTAATCAAACCAGTAGTGAGGTATTTAATTTCTTAGAATCGGTATCAAATAAATATGGCATTGGATTCTGGAAACCAGGAGCAGGTATTATTCACCAAGTTGTTTTAGAAAATTATGCATTTCCTGGAGGAATGATGATTGGTACAGATTCACATACTGTAAACGCAGGAGGATTAGGTATGGTTGCCATTGGAGTCGGTGGAGCTGATGCCGTTGATGTAATGGCAGGAATGGCTTGGGAGCTTAAATTCCCTAAGTTAATTGGTGTAAGATTAACAGGAAAACTTTCAGGTTGGACAGCACCTAAAGATGTGATTTTAAAAGTAGCTGAAATTCTTACTGTAAAAGGTGGAACAGGAGCAATCGTAGAATATTTTGGACCTGGTGCAACGTCTATGTCCTGTACAGGAAAAGGAACAATATGTAATATGGGAGCTGAGATTGGTGCAACCACATCAACCTTTGGTTACGATGATTCTATGGAGCGTTATTTACGTGCTACAGATAGAGCAGATGTTGCTGATGCAGCTAATGCTATCAGACCTTACTTAACAGCAGATGATGAAGTTTACGCTAATCCAGAACAGTATTTTGATGAAGTTATCGAAATTAACCTTTCTGAATTAGGCCCATTATTAAATGGCCCTTTTACTCCCGATTTATCGACAGAAGTAGGTCGTGATATGACAGAAAAAGCAAAAGCTAATGATTGGCCTATGCAAGTAGAATGGGGACTTATCGGTTCTTGTACTAATTCATCTTACGAAGATTTATCTAGGGCTTCTTCTATTGCGCAACAAGCACTAGATAAAGGTTTAAAAATGAAATCTGAATTAGGAATTAATCCAGGTTCTGAACAAGTAAGATTTACTGCAGAGCGCGATGGAATTCTTGGAATATTTGAAAAGTTAGACGCAAAAATATTTACAAATGCTTGTGGTCCTTGTATAGGACAATGGGCAAGATATAGTGATCCTAAAAATGCACCTAAAAATAGTATTGTACATTCTTTCAATAGAAACTTTGCTAAGCGTGCCGATGGGAATCCAAATACACATGCTTTTGTAGCATCACCAGAATTAACCGCTGCGATTGCTATTGCAGGTCGTTTAGATTTTAATCCTTTAACGGATAAATTGATAAATGAAGAAGGAGAGGAAGTGATGTTTACAGAACCAACAGGATGGGAATTACCTCCAAAAGGTTTTGAAGTTAAAGAAAATGGTTATTTAGCGCCAGTTGCAGATGGAAGTGGAGTTGTCGTTTCTGTAGACCCAGATTCAGAACGTATTCAATTATTAACACCATTTGAGCCAATTGGTAATGAAATTAATGGAGCTAAATTATTAATAAAAGCATTCGGTAAATGTACAACAGATCACATTTCTATGGCTGGACCATGGTTGCGATTTAGAGGGCATTTAGATAATATTTCTAATAACTGTTTAATTGGAGCTGTTAATGCTTATGGAAAGAAAACCAATTTTGTTAAAAATCAATTAACAGGTGAGTTTGGTGGTGTTCCAGATACAGCAAGAGCATATAAAGCAGCTGGTATCAAAACAATTGTTGTAGGTGATCATAATTACGGTGAAGGATCGTCTAGAGAACATGCAGCAATGGAGCCAAGACATTTAGGTGTTGCAGCGGTTATTGTAAAATCTTTTGCACGTATTCATGAGACAAACCTTAAAAAGCAAGGGATGTTAGGTTTAACATTTGATAATGAAGCTGATTACGATTTAATTCAAGAAGATGATACCTTCAACTTTACAGATTTAAATGCATTTGCACCGGATAAACAATTACATTTAGAAGTTGTTCATGCAGATGGAAGTAAAGATGTTATTGCTTTGAATCATACGTATAATCAAGCTCAAATTGAATGGTACAATGAAGGTTCTGCTCTTAATTTAATAAAAAAAGAGAACAACGCTTAGTTGTTAACTCATAGTAATTAAAATCCGTTAGAATTTCTAACGGATTTTTTTTATGCCGATTAGTAAGGGAGGTAGCGCTAAATTAAAAAGAGTATATTCGTTTTTATAATTGAATTTTATGAAAAAACTACTACTCTTATTTGGTTTCATTTTGTTGCTACAAACAAATGAAATTCTTGCACAAGTCATCGAATTACCAAATATGCTATATTTATGTGATGGTGGTTCTCTGCAACTTGATGGCACCGTTGTAAATACATCAGATACAAATATTACGTATCAATGGTATTATGGATTATCTTTTAGTTCTTCTAATACTGAAATTGTTGGAGCAACCAATCCTTTACTTACAATAACAGGTGCTGATAATGAACGTGGGTTTTATAAAGTAAGAGCCATATTATCTGATGGTAGCAACCATGTTGATTGGGTTCAAATTATAAAGAGTGATAGCAATACTAATTTTGAATATGTACAGTGTAATAATTTTTTTATTGAGGAATTGCAAATTGAGAATACGTTGTCAAATGTTTCTAATATTACTACTAAATATTACGAATTAGAGGAAGATGCTACTCTAGGAAATGAGAACAATTCATACGAGTTTTTTATATATGATTTTGCCATTACTATTTTCATTCGTGTTGAAGAAAATAGTGGAGCATGTGTAGATATCATACCAGTAGAAGTCTCCTCTGATTCTTATTTGTATGCAAATTGGGTTCCAAACATGGGGAATTGTTCTACGGATTCTTCAAATGTGGTTTTTGACTTAACAACTAATGATGATCAAATTCTTGGTGGTCAACAAGCAGTGGTGAGTTACTTTGTTAATTATAATGATGCTATAAATTTGGCTACCCCAATAACAAATGCTTCAACTTATGTTCCGTTATCTCCAAATCAAACTATTTATGCAAGAGTTTATAATCCCGATGATATAAATTTTGGTTGCTTTGCGGACAGTAGTATTATTCAATTTCAATTGTTGTCTATCTCAAGTCCAACGCCAAATACTGAATTAGATTATATCGTTTGTGATGCGTCAATTGGTACTGCTACAGATGGTATTGGTGTATTCGATTTAACGAGTCAAAATTCATTGGTATTATCTGGTTTAAGTACGTTTCAATATAATATTAGTTACTATACGACTTTGATGGATGCTGACAGTAATACAAACGCTATTACTTCGCCTAATAATTATATCGCTAGTAATGGAGTTGTTTATGTTAGAGTAGAAAGCAGCTCAAACTCGGCATGCGTGCAAATATCGCAAATGAATTTATTGGTTCAAGATGCTTGTGATGATATTTCAGTTAATTTACTTTCTTATTGGCAGGCACCGAGACCCGGATTTACGTACAAAAACATGTTAATTGTAAGAAATTATGGAGAGTCCACAGTCAGTTCTGGTACTGTAGTGTTTACTGCAGATCCGTCAGTAACCTATACCGGAGCGTCAGGGTTAAGTGCAGGAAATTCAATTACGCCAACGCCGAATGGCTTTACTTTAGATTTTACAAACTTATTACCTGGTGAAAGTGAAGTGATTTATATTGAAGCATTAGTTGCTACATCAGCTAATTTAGGAGATATGATTACTAATGTTTCTGAGTATACAACAGCTGCAAATGACGTCGTTATTGAAAATAATACCTCTAGTTTATCG
Organism: Winogradskyella pacifica; assembly: GCF_003386275.1. Lineage (NCBI taxonomy): Bacteria > Pseudomonadati > Bacteroidota > Flavobacteriia > Flavobacteriales > Flavobacteriaceae > Winogradskyella > Winogradskyella pacifica. The sequence continues at coordinate 517,703 of NZ_QREI01000003.1, forward strand.
GAAATTATTATAGGTTCTTATGACCCTAATGATATTAACGAATCGCATGGACCAGAAATTGAACATGTAAGTTTTACGGAGGGCGATTATTTGTATTATACCATTAGGTTTCAAAACGTAGGAACTGCTAGTGCTATCAACGTAACTATCGAGAATATTTTAGATCCAAAGTTAGATAAATCAACATTTCAGATGTTAAGAGCGAGTCATTCGTATGGAATTGAGCGTGATTTTGATGCCCTAACATGGCAATTCAATACTATTAATTTAGGCGATGCAGCTACTGATGAAGCTAATAGTCATGGATTTGTATACTATAAGATTAAACCATTAGCAGGCTATGAAATAGGTGATATTGTGCCAAATACGGCGGGTATTATTTTCGATTTTAATGCACCTGTAGTTACGAATACGTTTAATACAGAATTTGTAGCAGCTTTAGGTTTAGCTGAAAATGGTCTTAATTCTCAATATGTATTATATCCAAATCCTTCAAAAGATGTGGTGAGTTTAAGTTTTAATTCAGAACAATCTACTGTGGAAGTTGGTGTTTTTGATATTCTAGGCAAAATGGTATTAACGCAAAAGAAGCAACACGTTTCAACCTTAGAACTTAATCTATCGTCTTTAGAAAAGGGTGTTTATTTTGTGAAGGTTAAAGATGATAAAGGTCTATTTGAATCAAAAAAGATTATTAAAGAATAATCTTTAACGTTTTATACAAGCAAGCCTTTGAGAAATCAAGGGCTTTTTTATGTTAGGATGCTAGATTTATCGCGACAATTAACATATCTAACAAATACGTCCTCGTAATGCAGTCACTGTGGTTCTTTGACAATGTTAACCTATTCAAGGTGCTCTGTCCTCATAAAGTCAAAATTTATGCTAATGAACATAATTTTTGTTCTTACAAAAAGAAAGATTACATCTATATTGAAGCAGATGCAGCCAATAAAGTCTATTTGATAGCGCATGGAAAAGTTAAAATTGGCTATTATAGTGAAGATGGAAATGAAATCGTAAAAGCCATTCTTACTAAGGGCGAATTATTTGGCGAGAAAGCGATTTTAGGAGACGATAAGCGTGATGAATTTGCACAATCTGTAGATAATGAAACGTCTATATGTCCTATAAGCGTTGATACAATGCATGGCTTAATGCGAGATAACCAAAATTTTAGTTTTAAAGTCTATAAGTTTATTGGTTTAAAATTTAAAAAATTAGAACGTAGGTTACAATTGTTGTTATTTAAAGACACTAAAACACGCTTAGTTGAGTTTTTAGATGAGCTTTGTATCGATTTTGGTTATGATTGTGAAAAAACAGGTGATCATGTTATTAAGCATCCTTATACTCAGAAGGATATAGCATCATTGATTGGTACGTCGAGACCAACAATAAATATTCTGTTAAATGAACTTAAAGAAGAAAATTACTTAGATTTTAACAGAAATGAAATAAGAATCTTAAAAAGATCAGCATAGTGTTAGCTGTCTAACATTTCATTAAGCTTTGAGATATTAATTTTGAAATATAATTTTAAAGTAAAAAAGCAATGAAGAAAAAAATGATTTTAGCAGTATTGGCATTAGGGTTTTTTGCCAGTTCGTGCAGTAATGATGACGATAATACTAGTTCTGTAGATTCAAATTTAACTCTTAACCTTGATGGTTTAGAAGCGTTAGGAGATGATTTTGTGTATGAAGGATGGATTATTGTAGACGGATCTCCGGTATCTACAGGGACATTTAGTAGTGTAGATTTTCCACAGACATTTAGTGTCAATTCAGAACAATTAGAGGTAGCAACCACATTTGTGTTGTCTATTGAACCAGCAGTGGATTCTGATCCTTTACCCGCAGCAACAAAAATTCTAGCAGGTGATTTTTCAGGGGCTTTGGCTAGTGTAGATTCTAATGGTATAGTTGCAAATTTTGAAACGGCTACAGGTAGTTATATTTTAGCTACACCAACAGATGCCGATGATACTAATGAAGAAAGTGGAGTTTGGTTTTTAGATAATTCTAGTGGAAGTGCTGTTGCAGGTTTAGACTTGCCAACATTAACAGAGGGTTGGAAATATGAAGGTTGGGCTGTCTTAGATGGCACACCAATTAGTACAGGGACATTTACAGATCCAACATTAGCAGACGATAATGCAACGACTTCAGTTTTTAAAGGAGATGCAGGAGATGGGCCAAGTTTCCCTGGTGAAGATTTTTTACAAAATGCACCAGCAGGAATAACATTTCCAACAGATTTAAGAGAAGCTACAATTGTAATATCAGTTGAGCCTAGTCCAGATAATAGCCCAGCGCCTTTTACATTAAAGCCTTTGGCACATGCGGTACCTAGTGATGCAGCGGTTCATACAACTATTTCTATGGGGGTAGGGCCAACTGCGGTTGTTTCAGGTTCTGTAACAAGAAATTAAAGCAAATTTAAATTGTTAGATTTGAAGCGTGATACCTATTTTTGGTATTGCGCTTCTTTAATTTAATTACGTTATGACTAAAGATAAAACAGCTATAGATAAAACAGCTAAAGATAAAACGACTAAAAATAGAATTTATAATGTTTTAGCGATTTTACTAATTATTTTATTTGTGATTCCGCAAACGAGAGAACCAATTCAGGTCTTCTTTCATAAGGGGTTTAGCTACATTAATACAGCAACACTTATAGATAAAGTAGAACGAAAAACGGTAAGTAATTTAAATTGGAATTTAGTATCTGATACTGGTAATAGGTTAGATTTTAACGCTGCAAAAGGTAAAGTTGTATTCGTTAACTTTTGGGCGACGTGGTGTCCTCCATGTATTGCAGAAATGCCAAGTCTTCAAGAATTATATGATGATTATGGGGATAAAGTTATATTTCTATTTGTTACCAATGAAGATTTTGAAACCGTAGAAAAGTTTAAAGTAAAAAAGAGTTTTAATTTTGAAGTGTTTACACCTTTAAGTGAAGTTCCAGAGGAATTGAGAGCACATTCAATACCAAGAACATTTATCTTAAACAAGGCTAGCGAAATTGTTGTTGATGAGACTGGAGCCGTAAATTGGAATAGTACTAAAGTCAGAAAACAGCTAGACGAGTTACTTTCCGAATAAACTACTTAAAATATTTAAAAGGCACTATGAGCATTCCGAAGTTCTCTCCTTTATGCTTACCTAAGTGTTTATGATGTATTTTATGTGCACGTCTTAAACCTCTAGCGTATTTATTGTCAACATTCCGCAACCATTTAAAGCGTTGATGAATAAAAATATCATGAACAACAAAATAGGCTACACCATAAGCCAAAATACCTAAGCCAATAGGAAGCGTATACCAAACGTTTTCATAACTCCAAAGATAAAAGCATGTTATGCTTACTAATGCATAAAATATAAAAAAGGCATCATTGCGTTCAAACCAACTATCGTGATCTTTATGATGATGATCTTTATGTAAATTCCATAAAAAACCATGCATAATATACTTGTGCGTAAACCACGCATTAAATTCCATAATGAAAAATGTAGCAAGAAATATTAAAATCCAAAAAGCGATTTGCATTGCGTTGTTATTTTAAAGTAAATTTAATTGATATTTTACATAACTACGTGTTAGAAGCTCTATTTTTCTGTAGTTAGGAACTCTGATTCTAGTAGATTTTATTTGTAATGCTGGTGTTTTTTTGAGTTTATCTAATAATTTGCTATAATATCTGTAAGCCATAAAAACACCGAATTTAGCTTCTAAAGGTAAATTTTTAATGCCTTCTAATCCTTTAGCAAAATCAGCTTCAATTTCACTGATGATAGCCTTCTTAGAAGCTTCATCAAGTTTATTTAAATCTGTATTCGGAAAATAAGTTCTGCTTAAATCTTCAAAGTCTTCTTTTAAATCGCGTAAAAAATTCACTTTTTGAAATGCAGAACCGAGGCTCATCGCTGAAGCTTTTAAATCATTATACTTCGTAATATCTCCTTTCACAAAAACTTTAAGGCACATTAAGCCTACAACGTCCGCTGAGCCATAAATATACGTTTTGTATTCTTCATCAGTTAAATAGTCTTTTTTATGAAGGTCTAAGCGCATACTGTCCATAAAAGAATCTACCATATGTTTCTCAATATCATATTTATGATAGGTTTCTTGAAACGCGTTTAAAATAGGATTAAGACTAATCTTGTTTTCTAAAGCGGCTTCTAAATCACTTTCAAACATGTTAAAGAGTTTTTCTTTATCATAATCATGAAATGAATCTACTATTTCATCAGCAAATCTTACAAAGCCATAGATATTATAAATATCTTGTCTTATGGTGTGCGATAGCATTTTTGTAGCCATAGAGAACGATGTACTGTAAGCGTTTGTAACGGCCTTACTACAGGTATGAGAAACGTTGTCAAAAATTAATTTCATATGATGGTTATGTTTGCTATTAAACTTCGTTTTTTTGAATCAGTTCAGCCACGAGCTTACCTGAAATTAAAGCCGGAGGAACCCCTGGCCCTGGCACAGTAAGTTGTCCTGTGAAATAGAGTCCATTTACTTTTTTACTTTTTAATTTTGGTCTTAAAAAGGCGGTTTGCATTAACGTATTGGCCATACCATAAGCGTTTCCTTTATAAGAGTTGTAATCTTCAATAAAGTCATTAACACAATACGATTCTTTAAAAAGTATATGTGCTTTAACATTTTGTCCCGTTCTTAATTCAAAACGATTTATGATAAGATCAAAATATTGCTGACGTAATTTTGGTGTGTCTTCAAGTCCTGGAGCAATTGGAATTAGAAAAAATCCGGTTTCACAATTCTCAGGAGCCATACTTGCATCAGTTACTGAAGGAAAGTTAGCATAAAATAATGGATTTTTAGGCCATTTTGGATTATCGTAAATTTCTTCTGCATGATTCTCAAAATCGGTATCAAAGAACAAATTGTGATGTTCTAAATTTTTCAACTTTTGATTGAAGCCTACATAAAAGAGTAGGGACGAAGGTGCAAATGTTCTGCTTTCCCAATACGACTCACTGTATTGTCTATAGTTTTCGTCTAAAAGCGTTTCAGAATGGTGGTAATCTGCACCACTTAAAATAATGTCAGAATTAATAATAGTTCCGTTTACCGTAATGCTTTTCCCTTTCTTATTGTCAACACTAATTTTTTCTACGTTGCTATTGGTATGTATGTTTACTCCTAAGCTTTCCGCTAGGCTTTTCATAGCTTTAACTATTTCGTACATGCCTCCTTTGGGGTGCCATGTACCTAAACCAAAATCGGCAAAATTCATAAAACTATAAAATGAAGGAGTCTGATTTGGTTTAGCGCCTAAAAACAAAACAGGGAATTCTAAAGTTGAAATCAGTTTAGGGTTTTTAAAGTTCTTGCGGACTTCTTTGCTAATGGTATTATAAAAGCGATCTAAGCGCGTAATAGTTTCTTTTGTCACCAATTCAAAAGGTGAAAGACCAGGCTTTAAAACCACTTTATTTATAGCGATGTCGTAATTTTCTTGAGCTGTTGCTATAAATTTACGAAGTGGTTTGGAGCTGCCGGTTTCAATACGCTCAAACTCGTCGCAAATTTTATCCATGTGGTCACCAATGGTAATCACATCATCAGAAAAGAAAATTTTATAAGCAGGACTTAATTTATCAAGTTGATAGTAGTCACTTGTGCTTTTTCCGAAATCATTAAAGAACTTATCGAATATATCTGGCATCCAATACCAACTTGGACCGATATCAAAAGTAAAACCATCCTTTTTGAGTTGTCTAGCTCTTCCGCCTACCGTATCGTTTTTTTCGTATATAGAAACGGTATAACCAGCTTTAGCTAAATAGCATGCTGCCGATAACGCTGAAAACCCTGAGCCTATTATGGAAATCGTTTTACGCATTAATCTTGCAATTCTTGAGTTAGTGTTTTAATAGAATTAAATGCTCTTATATTTTTAGGGAATTGGTCTTTGTCAAGCTCATTTATCATGCGGCCTAATACCCAAAACTTGGTTTTTGAGGTTTTTAAAATAAGGTCATCAAATTCATTTAGGTAATTTACGAGGTTTTCTTTTTCAGGTTTTATCGTAAAATAGGATACAAAAATGATGTCTTCGTAGTAATTCTTAAGTTCTAGCAAACTCGCCATAGGAACACTTGGTCCTAAAAAGATAGATCTATAGCCATGTCTTACAATTTCGTGATTAAGAAACATTAAACCGAGTTCGTGTATTTCATTATCAGGTAAATAAAGAACAAAGGTTTTGTCAGATTTAAGAATTTGTTTGGATTGTATTTTTTCTGTACTTATTAATATTTTTTGGCGAATAAGTGTAGAAATAAAATGTTCGTGTGCAGGTGTTATAGTATCTGTTTGCCACAATAGTCCGATTTCAGTTAAAAACGGAATAAATATATCGTAAAAAATGTCTTGAAATGTCTTTTCTTTTAACAGTGACTCATAAGTTTTGTAAAATAAAGCTTGATCAAAATTTAGCATTGACAGTTTGAAAGCATTTATAGCATGGCTTTCTAAATTAGTTTCTGTTGCGATTTCTCTAACTAATTGCGGAATTTTCTGCGTATCAATTGTAGCAATCTTAGAAATTTTGTATCCATTATTATTAAGGTAGCTGACGTTAAGAAGCTTTTGAAAACTAGCTAAGTCGTAATACCTAATATTTGTTTCCGTGCGTTTAGGCTCTAGCAAATTATAACGCTTTTCCCAAATTCTTATAGTGTGTGCTTTAATCCCTGTTAGGTTTTCTAAATCCTTTATACTAAACCTATCCTTAATATTGTTCATTTTATTTTAAAAATGTTTAAACAAAAATAAGGTTTATACCAATACGAAGTTTAGAATTAACAAAAATTATATAAAAAAAGAATGTAGGGTGATGTAGAAACTTGAATTTACTTGGGTAGGTAAGAATAATTTTTTTGAGTAATTGTGCGCACGAGAAGACTCGAACTTCCACGGACTAATGTCCACCAACCCCTCAAGCTGGCGCGTCTACCAATTCCGCCACGTGCGCAAAATAATGAAGTAAATAAAAAAAAAGTTAAGCATTATACTTAACTTTTCTTTAGTGACCAGTCTGGGGCTCGAACCCAGGACCCTCTCCTTAAAAGGGAGATGCTCTGCCAACTGAGCTAACTGGTCGTTATGTTTTTTTTCTAACGAGGGTGCAAATATAAAACCTTTATCCAAATACAAAGACTAGAATTTGAAAAAATTTTATTTTTTTTATCAGTTTAAAATTTTAGATACAATAAACAACATTTTAGAAAGGTGTAATTGTTTGTATTTTAAAAAGTTAATAAAGTAATAACGTAATTTTTGTTGTTTACTATTTATTATTTTATCACGTTAATATTTTTGATGATACCTTGTTTTAGGTGAATAGATTGAATTTTAAGCAAAAAAAAGTTAAGCGTAATGCTTAACTTTTTTTAGTGACCAGTCTGGGGCTCGAACCCAGGACCCTCTCCTTAAAAGGGAGATGCTCTGCCAACTGAGCTAACTGGTCTTATATGCTTTTCTCTAACGAGGGTGCAAATATATAAGCTTTCTTTAATTTAACAACACTTTTTTAAATTTTTTTTTCGTTTTTTTGTTGTGAACAAACCTATGGGTTTAATAATCAATTTATAAGTGCTATGATTATAGTTTTAATAGGATATATGGGGTCGGGAAAATCAACTATTGGTAAGGAATTGGCTACAGCTCTGGAGTACAGTTTTTTAGACTTGGATGATTACATTTCTGACAAAGAAAAAGGGTCAATTTCTGAAATATTTAAAACAAAAGGTGAAATTTACTTTAGAAGAAAAGAAACCGAATATTTAAATGATGTTATAAATTCGTCTGAAAATATTGTTTTAGCGCTAGGAGGAGGCACTCCTTGTTATGGTAAAAACATGGATTTGATAATTAATAATGCTAATGTAACTAGTTTTTATTTAAAGCTGTCCATACCACTTTTGTCAAAACGTTTATTCACAGAAAGAGAAAAACGACCTTTAATAAGTCATTTAAATTCTGAAACTGAATTATTAGAGTTTATAGGTAAGCACTTATTTGAGCGCAATCAATATTATAGTAAATCACAATTTACACTCAACACAGATCATAAAACGAAACAAGAAATTTTAGAAGATCTTGTAACGCATTTAATCTAAATAGGCTTCGTAAGGTTGTTTAGATAAATTAACATTTACGTGTTCGAATAAAGAGGTTGAAAGGGAAATGCCTTTGAAATCAGCTTTAACAGGATATTTTTTGTGATTACGATTTACTAAAACCGCAGTTTTAAACTGTTTTAGAGGTACGTCTAAAAAGTGCTTAATACCATATATTAATGTACTACCAGAATTTAGTACATCGTCAATAAGCACAATAGATTTATTGGTATACTCTTCTTTAGGTATTGAGGTTTTAATTGGATCTGTTGGTTCTAATTTGTTTATAATCACCTTACATAAGGTAGATTCAATAGTAGAAATTTTATCCAAATTAGATTTTATCTTTTTGGCAAGAAGATAGCCATTGCTTTCTATGCCTGCGATAATGAGCTCTGTTTCATTAACATTGCTCTCATAAATTTGATATGCAATACGTTTTATTTTATGCTCAATTTCTTTATGACTTAAAATTGTATTTTTTGTAAGTGCCATTAACTCTTTTTTTCAAAGATAAAAAACAGTTCATTACCTTGTCTTTCTTTTATCGAATTAATTGAAGGTTCTAATACTTTTTGATGAAACTTGTGTTCGAAAAGCGCTTTGTATTCTGAGAGACTCCCTCCAAATGGTGGACCATCTTCAGTTAATTCAAAATTAAAGAATAAACCAATAAGCTTCCCTTTGGCTTTTAGTAGATGAAACATTTTTTCAACATAGTGTGCTCTTAAGCTAGGATGTAGCGCGCAAAAAAAGGTTTGTTCAAAAATAAGATCAAAGCTATCGTCTAATTCAAAAAAGTCAGTATTTAAAAGTTGATTTTCAGGGAACTCTGGTAGACGCTTTTTAAAATTATCTAAAGGTTGTTGCGCAAAATCTAATACATAAACGTTTTTAAAACCGTTATTCCATAAATATTCGGCTTCATAACTATTTCCTGCGCCAGGAATTAAAATTTTTACGGTCTTATCCTTAAGTTGATCAAAATAAATTTTTAGTGGAGTAGACGTATAGCCAACATTCCAACCTGTTTTATGTGTAGCGTAGCGGTCCTCCCAATATTTTTGATCTATTAAGTCCATATAATAATATTATTTTAAAAATGCCACAAGGTTATTCTTCGTCATCTTCATGAAAGTCATCAATATCTCGTCTGTCCTTTTTAGTAGGTCGTCCTGCACCTTTCTTTCTATAATAATCTTTACTGTATTTTAAGAGCTCTTGTGCCTCAAACGCAGATTTGGGAGTGGTGTCTGTTCTGTATAGATCAACTAATTTTGCGCCCACACGATTGGGCGGTAAATCATTAACAGTAAGCTGATAAATGATTTGGTCTTTTCTTAGTTCTATTTTATCGGTAGGAAACACTTCTCTCGATGGTTTTACTGCCGCACCATTAACTTTTACTTGTCCTTTTTTGCATGCTTTTGTTGCAATGCTTCGTGTTTTGTAATAGCGTACACACCATAAATATTTATCAATTCGCATATCTTTTTTACTAAAAACTACGTTAATCTTGTAGTGCAAAAATATTATATTATTGTATCTTGCGCGTTAAAAATAAGCAATAATGAACTTCGTATATCAACTGTGGTGGTTTTATGCGTTCAATATAAATTTATATGAAAATTAAAATTTTAAAATTCAGCCTTTTATTAATGGTGTTATCTACGGTCGTAATCTCTTGTAAAAGTGATGATGATAATACAGTTACTTTCGTTGAGGCAGATAGAACAGAGCAACAAGTTAAAGATAGAGATTCTATATTATTATACTTATCTACACATTATTATAACTCAGGTTTTTTTGAAACGGGTTCAAATCATAAATACGCAGATATTCTAATAGAAGGATTAGCTGATGGTGAAGTAGTGCCAGACGGCCATACCTTATTACTAGATGCGGTGACAACGCACACAACGGAATACTTAGAGGCTACTTATGAGTACTATGTACTAAACATTAACCAAGGAGGTGGTGATAGTTCACCTACTTTTGTAGATAAAATCCGTGTAAGGTACGAAGGAAGTTCTGTAAATGATGCCTTAGAAGGTAATTATGAAGTTTTTGACTCTAGTGTAACACCTGTAGATTTTAATTTACAATTAGGAGGTTTTGTAACAACTAGTGTTATAAAAGCATGGCAACTTGTAATGCCATCCTTTAATGTGTCTTCTAGTTACGAAATTGACGAAGAAGGTATTTTTAGTTTTGTTAATCCAGGTTTAGGTGTCATGTTTGTGCCTTCTGGTTTGGGTTATTTTTCAGGTTCTACTACTGGGTCGTCATATGACAATCTTATTTTTAAATTTGAATTATTACAGTATGAAGTAGAAGATCATGATGGGGATGGAATCCCTTCATATATTGAAGATTTAGATAACGATTTAGATGTTGTTAATGACGATTCAGATGGAGATCTTTCTCCAGATTTTGTGGATGTTGATGATGATGGAGACCTTGTTTTAACTAGAGATGAATTGATGCCTACAACTTATACGGTTGATACAAGTCTTAATGAAGATGAGCCAATACTTGCTGCTAATGAATTTGAAATTAGTAGAGTTAAAATTGGAGATATTATCACGATTAAAACAGTAACTATTGTAGATTCTAATAATGATGGTACACCAGATTATTTAGATCCAACAATTACAATTAATTACAACGAGATTTAGTATATAAACTAAATTCTTAAAATAAGAAAAGCCGCTCAAAATTTTTGAGCGGCTTTTTATTTGCTTTTTTTTAGCTTTGTCTAAAGCGCAATAGATAAACTTAATATTAACTGATCTGGTCTCGTGTCTATTCTACTTTCAATTCCAGTACCTAAATTAGTATCAATAAAAGTAGCTTCGTTGTGATTAAAACCTCTTTCATATCTGAGATCTACTCCTATGTTATTAAAGCTAAGTCCGACACCAAAGTTTAATCCAACAGAAAAGTCGTTTTCAACATTGTCTATATTAATACCATCAAATTCTGTATCTAGAATATACTGAAATGATGGGCCTGCAAAGACACTTAGAGGTCCTATGATTTGAACCCCTACAAGTACTGGAGCATCAATTTTCTTAACTGAAAATTCATCATTGCTATAATCACTTTTGGTAGCTGTATAAACGAGCTCAGGTTTCAAATACAATTTGTTACCTATTTTTCCGAAAAGGCCAATATGATAGCCAATGTTGCGATCCGGGTTTTTTGCATTAGCACTAGCAGATTCAAAATAATCTCCATTGGCACTATAATTTAAGCCCCCTTTAATTCCAAAAGAATTTCCGTTTTGAGCTGTCATTGAAAATCCAACAAAAGCAAAAGCCACAGTTGCGATAACTGTTTTTTTTAAATTTTTCATAATGTTCGTTTTATAAGATTAGGTACTTACTTCAAAAACGATACCAAATCAAAATTATTTTCTTTTCAGTACTTTTTTAACAGCATTTTGAATAGCCTCGCTATTTAAACCATACTTATCCATCAGTTGTGCTGGTGTACCAGACTCTCCAAAAGTATCATTTGTAGCAACAAATTCCTGAGGTGTCGGACGGTGTTGTGCTAAAACTCTAGCTACACTTTCTCCTAAGCCGCCAAGATGATTGTGCTCTTCAGCAGTAACGATACAACCTGTTTTAGCAACAGAGTCTAAAATAGCTTTATCGTCTAAAGGTTTTATAGTGTGAATATTAATGACTTCCGCAGAAATACCAGCTTCATGTAATGCTTTTGATGCTTCTAGAGCTTCCCAAACTAAATGACCAGTGGCAACAATAGTGACATCCGTACCCTCTGTAAATTTAATAGCTTTACCAATTTCGAATTTCTGATCGGCAGGAGTAAAAATTGGGACAGAAGGACGACCAAAACGTAAATAAACAGGGCCATCATAATCAGCAATAGCAATAGTTGCCGCTTTTGTTTGGTTGTAATCACATGGATTAATAACTACCATTCCAGGTAACATTTTCATTAATCCGATATCTTCTAAAATTTGATGTGTAGCTCCATCTTCACCTAAAGTTAATCCCGCGTGAGATGCACAAATTTTTACATTCTTACCAGAGTAGGCAATTGATTGGCGAATTTGATCATAAACGCGACCAGTAGAGAAATTAGCAAAAGTTCCTGTAAAAGGTATTTTTCCACCAATAGTTAAACCAGCAGCAATGCCCATCATGTTAGCCTCTGCGATTCCGATTTGGAAAAAACGTTCAGGATTCTCTTTAATGAATTCGTCCATTTTTAAAGATCCAATTAAGTCAGCACATAAGGCTACGACATTAGGATTTGTACGGCCTAATTCTGCTAAACCAGCACCAAATCCACTTCTTGTATCTTTTTTTTCTGTGTATGTGTATGTTTTCATTCCTATGCCCACGAAAGTGGGTATCTTTTAATTAGTATTCATTTTTAAGTCCTTCCTTTATAGAGAGATTTAATCTCAATCTATTAAGAAGGAGTTTAATAATCTCCTAAAGTTTCAGGATTCTGAGCTAAACCGTTAGCAAGTTGCTCATCGTTTGGTGCTTTACCATGCCAAGCGTGTGTGTGCATCATAAAATCAATTCCATTACCCATAACCGTATGTAATAAAACACAAACTGGTTTTCCTTTTCCTGTTAAAGATTTAGCCTCTTTCATGCCTTTAATAACAGCTTCAATGTCATTACCTTTTTCGATGTCTAAAACGGTCCAGCCAAAGGCTTCAAATTTTGCTCTTAGACTTCCCATTGGTAAAACATCGTCTGTAGAACCATCAATTTGTTGTTGATTTAAATCTACAGTTGAAATTAAATTATCCACTTTTTTAGCAGAAGCGTACATAATAGCTTCCCAGTTTTGACCTTCTTGAAGTTCCCCATCACCATGAAGACTGTATACTAAATGATCGTCATTGTTTAGTTTTTTGGCTTGTGCTGCTCCAATAGCAACAGACATACCTTGCCCTAAAGAACCAGAAGCAATTCTAATGCCTGGTAACCCTTCATGTGTCGTTGGGTGTCCTTGTAAACGTGTATTAATAAGTCTAAAAGTATTCAATTCCTCAACAGGAAAATATCCAGATCTTGCCAACACACTATAATAGACAGGTGAAATGTGTCCGTTTGAAAGAAAAAATAAATCTTCCCCAATTCCGTCCATATCAAAACCGTCTTTAGTTTCCATCAGCTCTTGGTATAGAGAAACAAAAAATTCGGCACAGCCTAATGATCCGCCAGGATGACCAGAGTTTACCTTGTGTACCATTCGTATAATATCTCTACGAACTTGAGTAGTTAAATCAGTTAATTCTTTAATGTTTGGCATGTTATGTTGCTTAAGTTTTATGCTACAAAAGTAACTTTTTACTAAGGTTTTTCAAAAGTTGAAAAGGAGCACTTATTAACGAATTGTATGATTTGCTAACAATATGCTGAAAATAGCTGAAAACAATAATAGATTATTGGAAGATTGTTTTTTTAAATTTAATTTAAGAGGGAATACTATAGAGTTATTTATATTTGCCGTCTGACTTACAATTCTTGAGACGAGTATGCTAAAATTATTAATGATTAATAGCGTACAACATGTGTCTCCTGAAAAATAATAAGTACAAACACATGAAATTTCAAAGAGTAGCAAAAGATACACAAAGCAAGGCAAGAGCTGGTACAATAACAACAGATCATGGAACTATAGAAACTCCTATCTTTATGCCAGTTGGTACTGTAGCTTCCGTAAAGGGAGTGCACCAAAGGGAGCTTAAAAATGATATTAACCCAGATATAATTCTAGGAAATACATATCATCTTTACTTAAGACCTCAAACTCCAATATTAGAACAAGCTGGAGGCTTACATAAATTTATGAATTGGGACCGTAATATTTTAACCGATTCTGGTGGTTACCAAGTATACTCTATGTCTTCAAATAGAAAGATAAAAGAAGAAGGTGTAAAGTTTAAATCGCATATTGATGGTAGTTACCACGTGTTTACTCCAGAAAATGTGATGGAAGTGCAACGCAGTATTGGTGCTGATATTATCATGGCTTTTGATGAATGTACACCGTATCCATGTGATTATAATTACGCTAAACGTTCTATGCATATGACGCATCGTTGGTTAGAGCGTTGTTTAACTCATCTAAAAAAGACACCATTTAAATATGACTATGAACAAACGTTTTTTCCGATTGTTCAAGGTAGTTGTTATAAAGATTTAAGAGAGCAATCTGCTGAATATATCGCAAATGCAGGTGCTGAAGGAAATGCAATTGGTGGACTATCAGTAGGTGAGCCAGCAGAAGAAATGTATGCGATGACAGATATTGTCTGTAATATTCTACCAGAAGACAAACCACGGTATTTAATGGGAGTTGGGACACCAATCAATATTTTAGAAAATATTGCGTTAGGTGTAGATATGTTTGATTGTGTAATGCCAACACGTAATGCCAGAAACGGTATGTTGTTTACTGCTCATGGGTCAATTAATATTAAAAATTTAAAATGGGCTAATGACTTTTCGCCTGTAGATGAAATGGGAATTACATTTGTAGACACAGAATATAGCAAAGCCTATTTAAGACACCTGTTTACTGTTAATGAATTATTAGGTAAGCAAATTGCAACCATTCATAATCTTGGTTTTTACCTTTGGTTAACTAGAGAGGCTAGAAAACATATTATTGCAGGTGATTTTAGAGCTTGGAAAGACAAAATGGTAAAACAAATGGATAACCGTTTGTAGATATAGAACTTAAATTTGAAACTGAATTTAATATTAAAACGATAAGTTCTGTTAAACAACTAAAGAAGACACTTGAAAATCCTAGATTGGTACATATTAAAACGGTATTTGTTTACATTTCTAATGATGTTACTACTTTTTGTCCCTATTGGGATTACTGTAGATTTAGCAGAAAAAGTAGGTAAAATGTTAGAAAATGATGTGCCGTTTGGGGAGATCGCATTTTATTATTTAGATTTTACGGTATATTTTGCGAACCTTTTATTTCCGTTATTTTTATTCTTATCGGTTATTTGGTTTACATCCAAACTGGCAAATAACACAGAAATTGTCGCGTTTTTAAGTTCTGGTGTTTCGTTTTCAAGATTCTTAAGACCGTATATGATTGGTGCTTCTATTGTAGCAGGATTCGCGTTGTTTTTAGGTATGTATTTAGCTCCAATAGCAAGTCAAGGGTTTAATGAGTTCAAATTTAAATACCTAAAAAAGAACAAGTCAGTTCAGCAAACAAAAGATGTTTACCAACAAATTAATGATCACGATTATATATATGTAAGTAATTTTATACCTAAAACTAAATCGGGCTTAAATTTTACGTACGAGCATTTTGAAGGCAATGAATTAAAATATAAAATTTTTGCAGATAGAATTAGTTATGTTGAAAAGGATAGTGCTTATAAACTTACGACCTATTTAAAGCGGTCATTTGATAATGGCATTGAAACGGTAGAGAAAGAGACTCATAAAACAGTACAATTTCCATTTGAGCTCGAAGATTTAACACCTGTAGAATATGCCGCAGAAACAAAATCTTATGGGGAACTCCTTGATTTTATCGCTGCAGAAAAACGAAGAGGTTCACCTAATATTGGACGTTATGAAGTGGTGAAATTAAAAAAATGGAGTTTACCAGTTTCCATATTTATTCTAACTATAATTGCTGTGGCTGTATCTTCTATAAAGCGTAGAGGTGGTATGGGAGTGAATTTAGCTTTTGGTATTGCCATTGCAATGATTTACGTTTTCTTCGATAAGGTTTTTGGTGTCATGGCAGAGCAATCTAATTTTCCTGCGATTGTTGCTGTATGGTTTCCTAATGTAATATTTGGTATTTTAGCCATATATCTGCTGCAAAATGCCAAACGCTAAATTAAAGCATTATTTACATTTACACTTTCTTGTGGTCATTGCTGGTTTTACCGCAATACTAGGAGAATTAATTACTATTGGTGCTTTAGAATTGGTTTGGTATAGAATGGCAATGGCCGGAATTTTAATGTTTATTTATATTAAAATTGTAAGAATAAATATAAAAATCTCATCAAAAACATTTTGGCAATTTTCTGCAGCAGGAGTTATTATAGCATTGCATTGGATTACGTTTTTCGAAGCCATAAATCAAGCCAATGTTTCTATTGCTTTGGCCATGTTCTCTTCGGGGGCATTTTTTGCGTCCTTCATTGAGCCCATCTTTTTTAAACGCCGTATTTTAGGTTATGAAATTATTTTTGGAATCATTGTCATTCTTGGAGTTGTTTTAATTACTAGTAGCGAAATGGGGTACATTAATGGGATTATTTTAGGATTGTTCTCAGCGTTATTCTCGACTTTATTTGCGGTAATAAATGGACTTTTTATAGAGAAGCATAGTGCAACCGTTATTTCATTTTATGAATTTATAAGTGGAGTCGTTTTTCTTACGATTTTCATTCTTTTAACAGGCAAAAGCTTTAATGCAGAATTTTTTACACTATCCAATTCAGATTGGATGTACTTATTCATTTTAGCGTCAGTTTGTACAGCTTATGCGTTTATAGGTTCAGTAGAAGTGATGCGTTATATAAGTCCATTTACTGTGATTTTAAGTTATAACTTAGAGCCAGTCTATGGTATTGCTATCGCTTTGATGCTATTTCCTGAAACAGAAAAAATGTCGCCACAGTTCTATTTGGGCGCTATACTTGTGTTGGGAACTGTTTTATTTGATGCAGTTTTCAAAAATTATCAAAGACGAAAAAGGAAAACAAATAGTATTAACACTTAAAGTTTTCATAGTTTCTTTAATAAATTCTATTTTTGTAAATTGAATATTGTGTGCCTACTTTTTTATCTATTTTTTATAAAATAGAAATAAGAATACGTAGGTTTGTACCTAAGAAAACTAACTAAACAAAACTAACTTCAAATTGTATGGAATATTTAGAGTTTGAATTACCAATAAAAGAATTAGAGGATCAGCTAGATAAGTGTGAAATTATAGGTAAAGAAAGTGATGTAGATGTCACTGAAACCTGTAAGCAGATTGAAAAGAAACTTGCTGAAACTAAAAAAGATATTTACAAAAATCTTTCAGCTTGGCAGCGAGTACAGTTGTCTCGTCATCCTAATAGACCTTATACGTTAGATCATATTAAAGCACTTTGTGGTGATACTTTTTTAGAATTACACGGAGACAGAAATGTAAAGGACGATAAAGCCATGATTGGTGGATTAGGTAAAATAGGAGACCAATCGTACATGTTTATTGGCCAGCAAAAAGGATTTAATACCAAAACAAGACAATATCGTAATTTCGGAATGTCTAATCCGGAAGGGTATCGTAAAGCATTACGCCTTATGAAATCTGCCGAGAAATTCGGAATTCCGGTAGTCACTTTAATCGATACTCCAGGTGCGTATCCTGGTTTAGAAGCTGAAGAACGCGGACAAGGTGAGGCTATTGCTAGAAACATTTTAGAAATGGCACGTCTTAAAGTACCAATTATCACCATTATTATTGGAGAAGGTGCTTCAGGTGGTGCTTTAGGTATTGGAGTAGGAGATCGCGTTATGATGTTAGAGAATACATGGTATTCGGTAATTTCACCAGAATCTTGTTCTTCAATATTATGGAGAAGCTGGGAATACAAAGAACAAGCAGCAGAGGCTTTAAAACTTACTGCTAAGGATATGAAACGTATGAAGCTTGTCGACTCTATTATTAAAGAACCACTTGGTGGAGCTCATACTGATAGAGACAAAGCATTTTCTGCAGTAAAAGACGCCATTATTAAATCTTATGAAGAGCTTAAAAACTTATCACCAAAAGATTTAGTGAACCAACGTATGGAAAAATACGATGCAATGGGAGTCTATAAAGACTAAATCCACTAAACATAGGAAACTAAAAAAAACTGAAGTTTTAGCTTCGGTTTTTTTTGGCACTATTAACAATATAATCAAGTTATTAACAGTTAAATTGTTGAAGACCTGTTGACATCGTCAAGCGTGCTTCTTCATTTCCTCAACACTAATTAACTACTTTTGCTACTTATGAAACAACCCAATCCAGTACAAGGCTACAAAGTTGATAAAAGCACTATCATTAATTTAGAGAAGGGCAAAATACCTCCTCAAGCAACTGATTTAGAAGAGGTTGTGCTTGGGGCGATGATGATTGATAAAAAGGGAGTTGATGAAGTAATTGACATTTTAAGTCCTGATGCATTTTACAAAGATGCTCATAAACACATCTTTGAGGCCATTTTTAAGTTGTTTGAAAATAGTGAGCCTATTGACTTATTAACCGTTTCTAGCCAATTAAAGAAAGATCAAAAGCTCGAAGTTTCTGGCGGTGATTTTTACCTTATTTCCTTAACACAACGCGTCTCTTCTTCTGCACATATTGAGTTTCATGCACGTATTATTCTTCAAAAATATATTCAGAGAAGTTTAATAAAGATTTCAAACGAAATTATTGAAGAAGCTTATGATGAAACGAAAGATGTTTTTGATCTTTTAGATACCGCTGAAGCTAAATTATACGAGGTCACCCAAGGTAACGTTAAGAAATCTACGGAGTCTGCTCAAAGTTTAGTAATTCAAGCGAAAAAGAAAATTGAGGAAATGTCTAATAAGGAAGGGATGAGTGGTGTCGCTTCTGGTTTTGATAAGCTCGATAAATTAACCTCCGGTTGGCAACCTAGTGATTTAATTATTGTTGCTGCACGTCCTGGTATGGGTAAAACAGCTTTAACATTAACCATGGCAAGGAATGTTGCTGTTAATAGTAATACGCCTGTTGCGTTCTTCTCTCTGGAGATGTCTTCAGTTCAATTAATTACGCGTTTAATTTCTAGTGAAACTGGCTTATCTTCTGAAAAGTTAAGAACAGGTAAATTAGAAAAGCACGAATGGGAGCAACTTAACGTTAAAGTAAAAACCTTAGAGCAAGCACCTTTGTTTATAGATGATACACCATCGCTTTCTATTTTCGATTTAAGAGCAAAAGCACGTCGTTTAGCGTCTCAATATGGTATTAAGATGATTATGATTGACTACTTGCAATTAATGACAGCAGGTGGAAGTCAAAAAGGGGGGAATCGTGAACAAGAAATATCGATGATTTCTCGAAACCTTAAAGCCTTAGCAAAAGAATTAAGTATTCCTGTAATTGCCTTATCTCAGTTATCTCGTGCGGTAGAAACGCGTGGAGGTAGTAAACGTCCTTTATTATCCGATTTACGTGAATCTGGAGCGATTGAGCAAGATGCGGATATTGTAGCCTTTATTTATAGACCTGAATATTATAAGATTGATGAATGGGATGATGAAGAACGCTCTCCAACCGAAGGTCAAGGTGAATTTATTGTAGCAAAACACAGAAATGGTGGTTTAGAAAATATACGTTTGAAATTTATTGGACACTTAGGTAAGTTTGATAATTTAGATGATTTTGATACACCTTTTGGTGCAGAGTTTCATTCTAAAATGAACGATGCTGCTAATGATAATACATTTACACCAGATAAGTTCCCTTCTGCTTCGGATGCATTTGGAGGACCAGAGGATGATGGCGTACCATTTTAACAGCATTTTAAGGATATAAAAAGTGTATTTTAACTTATCTTTGACCGCTAGTTAAAAAGAATTTTGCCTCATGTTAGAACAAAGACGTACAACCAATGTGTTGCTGTTAATTATAGTAGTGCCTTTAGTATTTTATTTACTAAAGATCTTGTCGTTTATATTTATCCCATTGATTTTCTCAATGTTTATTGCCTTGTTATTCTTGCCATTAATGCGATGGTTGGGGCGTAGAAATGTACCTAAAATTGTAAGTATTATTATCGTTTTGTTATTGGTGGCATTAGGCCTTAAATTAGGTATTGAATTAGTACAGTTATCTAGCAAACAAATATTAGCAAATAACACTGAGTTTTTAGCTAAAGCCGAATTAAAAACAGCAGACTTAAAAATCTATTTATTAGATAATTTCGGAATTGAAATAGAACAAGAACATGGCATTATAGGGCAGCTTTTTGAAAAAGAAAATTTAGGATCTACGCTTGGCTTTCTCAATTCATTTTTAACCACTTTATTAATGACTGTTTTCTTTGTAGTGCTGTGGTTAGCAGAATCCATTAACGTGCATAAACTACTTAATAGTACGTTGTTAAAAAGAAAACACACGTCTATTAAGACCTTTATGAAGATTGAAAAAGATCTTATAAAGTTTATTAAAGTAAAAGTTTTAGTGAGTGCGCTTACAGGATTATTCACCGGATTAATGTGTGTCTTTTTTGATGTTAGTTTCCCTATTTTCTGGGGATTATTCGCCTTTGCTATTAATTTTGTGCAAATGGTAGGCTCGTTTATTTCTGTAATATTCTTATCTATTTTTGCTTTTGTAGAACTCGATCCGTCAAGTACATTGTTCTTCTTTATTTTTGCGATTTCTATGGTTCAAGTCACTTTTGGTGCCGTTTTAGAACCAATTTTTATGGGGAAATCTTTCTCTATAAATGTGATTGCAGTATTGGTAATGTTAATGTTTTGGGGCTTCCTTTGGGGAATTCCTGGATTGATTATGGCAATTCCAATAACCGTTTTTATCAAAATTATTTTAGAACAGTTCGAAGGCACCAAGGTCATTGCTAGCTTACTTTCGGGCAGCGAATCGCCTTTGGACTAAGAGCGTTGTTTTTGTAATCAAATTATAATTTTAAGTATCTTTCGATACTAAATTTTTAATTATGGTTCATGGTACGCACAATGCTATAGAAGATAGCAGAAATAACGATATTCTAATTTCTATTAACGATCAATTGTTTCCAAGAAACGATGCTAAAATTTCCGTTTTTGATAGCGGTTATTTAGTAGGAGATGGGATATGGGAAGCCTTACGACTACATCATGGTGTATTAGTGTTTTTAGACGATCACTTTAATCGGTTATGGACGTCAGCAGCATCGGTTGGTATGCATTTGCCTTTTTCAAAAGAAGAACTAACGGCTAAAGTGATGCAAACGCTCAAAGCAAATAACATGACCGATGGTGTGCATGTCAGAATCATGGTTACCCGTGGTATTAAAAAAACACCATCCCAAGATCCACGCCTTACCATTTCTGGACCAAACGTGGTTATTATCCCTGAATATAAAACGGCTTCAAAAGATTCTAAGGAAAAAGGAATTACACTTTTTACAAGCACAATCCGAAGAGGATCACCAGATTATTTAGATCCAAGATTAAATTGTCATAGTAAACTTCACGAAGTTCAGGCGCTTATACAAGCCATACAAGCAGGTGCAGATGAAGCTTTAATGTTAGATATTCATGGTTTCGTTTCAACTTGCAATGCCACTAATTTCTTTATGGTGAATAAAGGTGAAGTATGGACTTCTACAAGTAAGTATTGTATGAATGGTATCACCAGAGCCAAAGTAATCGAAGTTTGCAAAGCCAATAATATACCTTGTTTTGAAAAAGACTTTTCGTTGTTTGATGTTTACGGTGCTGATGAAGCCTTTGTAACAGGAACTTTTGGTGGTTTAACACCAGTAGTGAAAATTGATGGGAGACAGATCGGTGAAGGTAATTATGGTAATGTAACGAGAAACCTCAATAGACTTTACGAAGCCTTAATAGAAAATACGGTGAATAATGACTAGTATAAAACGTATGTGTTTATGGTCTGGACCACGAAATATTTCAACAGCCTTAATGTATGCTTTTGCACAACGAAAAGATACCAAAGTGTTTGATGAGCCCTTATACGGTTACTATTTGAAAAATCATCCGGAAGCTCAAAAGTATCATCCAGGATCTCAACTCATTCTAGATACGATGGAAAATGATGGAGACGAAGTCGTTAAAATGATGCTTGATAATACCGAAAAACCAGTCCTGTTTCTTAAACACATGACGCATCATCTGTTGGGATTAAAGCGCGACTTTATGAAGAACACTATTAATATCATTTTAACAAGACATCCTAAAGAGATGTTACCTTCTTTTGATAAGGTCATAGAAAACCCAACGTTAAACGATGTCGGTTATGCGCTTCATGTAGAGCTAATTGATTATTTTAAAACACAAAATATCCCATTTGTAGTATTAGATTCTAAAAAGGTATTATTAAATCCAGAGCGGACACTTCAAAAATTATGTGAATTTGCTGAAATTCCGTTCGATACAAACATGTTGTCCTGGCAACCACAGCAACTTACAGAAGATGGTGTTTGGGCTAAATATTGGTACAAAAACGTACATCAATCGAGTGGTTTTATGATGTATAAAGAAAAAAAGGAAGCTTTTCCTCGGCATCTTAAGCCGTTACTAAATGAATGCCTTCCGTATTACGATGAACTTATTACATATTCGATTTAGGTCTTAAAAGAATGATAAAACGAGTCTCTAAAGACTAAAAAATACTTATATTTCGTTCTAATTCTATGAACTTGAAAAATTTACTCATTATAATTTTTACACTCTTCTTAAGTGCAAATGCTTACGCATCCTATATTCTTATTCCAATGGATGTTGAAACACAGAAGAACCATCTTAAAGCATATGGTTTAACCTACTGGACTTTAGAACGTGAACTTAAAGTAAAATGGCTTCTTAATTATAGAGGCGGTTCATTTTTATTACCTGATGCAGATATTATTCAACGCGAATGCCAAATTAGAGGTGTCTCGTTTGAAGTGATTTCAGAGGCACAAGCAGCTCAAATTTTAGAAGATATTGCGAGTCCTGCCGTAAATCAAGAAGCAGTTGTGTTAGAAAAAGCACCTAAAATTGCTGTTTATACACCTAAAGGATTAAAGCCATGGGACGATGCGGTAACTATGGTTTTAACTTATGCTGAAATTCCTTATGAAACCATATACGATGAAGAGGTTTTAAACGATGAATTATTACTTTATGATTGGTTGCATTTACATCACGAAGATTTTACAGGACAATACGGAAAATTTTATCGCGCTTACCGATCAGCTGCTTGGTATATTGAAGATAAAAAAGAAGCAGAAGCTTTGGCTAAACGCTTAGGTTACAACAAAGTTTCTGAGGAAAAATTAGCCGTATCATTAAAAATTAGAGATTATGTTGTTGGAGGTGGATTTATGTTCGCCATGTGTTCTGCAACTGATAGTTTTGATATTGCCTTGTCAGCTGAAGGCATAGATATTTGTGAGCCGATGTTTGATGGAGATGGTAGCGATCCAGGCTATCAGAATAAAATCGATTTTAATAAAACCTTTGCTTTTAAAGATTATATTTTAGAACGGAGTCCTAATGTTTATGAGTTTTCTTCGATAGACATGACTGAAAAACGTCAAATACCAAAAACTACAGATTATTTTTCATTAATGGAATATTCTGCCAAATGGGATCCCATTCCAACCATGTTAACTCAAAATCACACCGCTTTAGTTAAAGGGTTTATGGGGCAAACAACCTCGTTTAGTAGAGACCAAATTAAATCTAATGTTTTGGTGATGGGAGAAAACAGAACCAATGGTGAAGCCAAATACATTCATGGTATTAAAGGAAAAGGTTTCTTTACCTTTTACGGCGGTCACGATCCAGAAGATTACACACATAGAGTAGGTGACCCAAAAACAGAATTAGACTTACATCCTACATCTCCTGGGTATCGATTAATTTTAAATAACGTGTTATTTCCAGCAGCTAAAAAGAAAAAACAGAAAACGTAATCTGTCTTATTTACTTTGATTAGAGATAATCAAATTTTACAAGTATTAAAAAAAGAGTAAATTTAGAGTCTAAACTCTTATTTATGAATTCTAAAACTACAAAGCGGTTACTTATATTTTTTTGTTTTCTGTTCTTTATAAAGAACATAAACGCACAGGATTCTAATCTATATGGCACTTGGTATTTGCATCAATTGGAAGCAGATCTAGACGGTGTCGTTTGGGATTATGAGGATGTGCAGCCAGATTATATTCCTCAACTCACCATTAATAGCGACTTAACTTTTGAGGGATTTGGAGCGTGTAATGGATTTAATGGCTATTATACCTATGATGCTGAACAAAATACTTTAACACCAAATAGTTTTGTGCAGTCACTTGCTGTATGTGATACTTCAGGTGAAATTAATCTTGAAAATCTTTTTTTTAACCAAGTAGCAGCCAATACAAGTCATTCCATCACCTTAAATTCTAATGCTGATTTTACTCAGTTAAGATTAGAGAATTTTCCAGGTTATATAGCAACTTATAGAAATGTGAGTTTATCAAATTCAGATCAAATTTTATCAGAATTGAAGATTTATCCCAATCCAGTTTCAGATAACTTATTTATTTCAAAGCCTAATAGCGAGGTTTTAGATGTTGTATTGTATGATATTTATGGAAATTCAGTTTTACAACAGAAAACAATTGAGGAATCCGTTGATGTTTCAATTTTAACGGAAGGCATTTATTTTATTAAAATCAGTTCTGCAAACGATACACGTATTCAAAAAATTATAAAAGCTTAATTAGTGGAAACTGAATCATTGGATTGTTATAGTAATTTCTATTTAATTTCTAAAAAAAAATAAGCATAAAGCATAATATGAAGTACTTAATTATCATGCTTTTTTTTGTTTGTAATGCGTCACATAGTCAAACCGAAGATATTATAGATTTTGGACAAAATCTAATATCTGAAAACAAATTGGATGAAGCACTTTTTTACTACAACAAAAATCTCGAAACCACCAGTATCAAAGTAGAGGAAATTCATTTGTTATTAGGTTTAGCAGAAATATATAAGCTAAAACTGAATTACGATACAGCTAATACCTACTATTTAAAAGCATTTGAAGCTATTAAAATTTCTAAAAATAAAGAGTTAGAATTTTTATACCATGTAAAGATTGCTGAATTTTATAGAAAGAGAACCTTATTCGCTGAATCGATAAAGCATTTAGAAGCTGCTAAATTGATTTTAGAAACGCATAAAATTGCTCCTATATATTTAGCAAAATATTACAGTAGAAAAGCAGCCTTGTTTTCAGAGTATTTTATCCAACCAGATTCTACACTTTTATATGCTCAGAAATCATTAAAGATTTCAAAAGAACTGAATGATAAAAATGGAATATTTTATTCTATGCTAGAAATTTCAGGCGTTTATGAAAAGGAAAAGGATTTTAAAAAAGCAATACATAATTTAGAAGAACTTATTGATTTTGCTGAAAGGCATCAGTTAATTCAGAATAAAATTGATGCTTATATTAATTATACCCGCGTCTTAATAAAGGATAAGCAGTATACTAAGGCTTTAGAAGAATCGTTGAATGGCTTAGATTTTGCCCAAAAAAATGAATTGTTTTATGGCGAAATTTTACTCACCGATAACATAAGAAATATTTACGAAAAGCTTGGCAATACAATCAAGGCTTATCAATATTTAAAAGTAAGATTAAAACTTACAGATAAATATTATAAACTAGAGCATAATAAATTTCTGTTTGAACTTGAGGAAAAATACAAATTATCGGAGAAAGAGAATCAAATTAGAATTAATGCCCTCGAAATTGAAAATAAAAATAAAGCTTTGGCCTCTAACACGGTTATGTTTTATGCTATTGTTAGTCTATTGATTGTTGTTATTATAGTAACATTGTTAATTGCCTATGTTTTAAAAGGGGCAAAAGAAAGTAACAAGCAATTAAAAATATTATCTAAAGAAAACGAGTTTTTACTAAGTGAAGCCAACCATAGAATTAATAATAATTTGCAATTGGTGGTCATTCTTATTTCAGATCAATTGAAAAAAGCGTCTACCGAAAATAGTTTTCAACTTAAAAATATATTGACAAAAGTAGAAGCCATTTCAACACTTCACAAGCACTTATATAAAAATAATGATAAAGAGAAAATAGAAATCTCAAATTATCTAAACGATGTTAAACAAAGTTTTTTAGACGTATTTAACGAAAATAACATTAGTACAAATTTTAAAATAGACACTGTAGAAATTCCATCAGACTATGCCATGTATTTTGGGTTATTACTTACCGAATTATCTATAAATTCTATAAAACATGCTTTTAATAATCAGGATAATAAAACCATTAATGTTGAATTACGTGTTAAAGAAAATCAGCTTAGTTTTCTGTATTCAGATAATGGAACGGTTATTATGACGCAAGATATAAAGCCAAAACTGATAGATAAAATTTGTCGACAACTTAAAATTGAGTATACTATTAATACTGAAAATGGTTTTACATTTTCATTCCAAAAAGACATAAGTAATGCATAACCCTAAAAACACCAAAATACTTATTATTGAAGATGACGTTATTATAGCCGAATACATTTCAGAGATTTTACAAGAAGAACAATTTAAAAATATTGAAATCGCAAATGATGCCAATACTGCAATTGCTGAAATGAAAAGCTTTGTACCAGAGATTATATTGATGGATATTAATTTAAGTGGTAAAAATGAAGGCATAACCTTATCTCAAAACAAAAATGATAATGCCGCTGTTATTTTTATCACGGGTCAGCAAGATTTTGCTTTAATGAGCGAAGCCATAAAAACAAAGCCATATGGTTATTTAACAAAGCCTATAAAGAAAGTAGATTTAATGGCATCCATAGGTATTGTCATTCAGAAAAATGAAAATCAGAATTTTCAATTTAAAGATGGATATGATACGGTAAATGTTAAATATTCAGATATAAGATATTTTGTAGCTGATGGTAATTATAGTAGTATTTATACTATTTCAAAAAAATATAGTATAAGACAATCGTTGAGTACTATAGCAGAGCAATTGCCATTGCACACATTTGCAAGAGCGCATCGGTCCTTTTTAGTAAATAAAAATAAAGTAGAGCGTATTACAACAAACACACTTGAAATTAACAATGTAGAAATACCATTGTCTAGAACCTATGCAAAACAGTTTAAGTAGCCATTATCAATTTTTTGAGTATTAAGATCTAAGTATAGGATCATTTGTCTCAACCAAAACAAAAACAGTGACTTACATACAAAGTATTGCATCTCGTCCCAAATTTAAAAGATAAGGAATAGTTTAGCCATATATTAGTGGTTGAACGGATAACCAACCATTCTTTATAATCTGATTAATAGCAAAAGGCAGCATTTACCATTATGGTAGGGCTGCTTTTTTTTGTCATTAAATGAAAATATTAGGGATTGAAATACCATTTACATACATAGTATTGCATTTGGACACGTTAAAAATGTATTTCATCGGTAATTATATAGATTTGAATGATTATTAATTCAAACTAAATCTATAACCTATGAAACTAAAATTTTACTTATTTACGTTGGTGCTTTTATTCCAATTAATGTCTTATGGACAAACCTTTAATGCTGATGGCATTAATTATAATATAACTTCAGTCTCAGATCCACTTACGGTTGAAGTAGGGCAAAATTTTATGATGATGTCTAAAACTGTAATGATTCCAGAAACGGTTATCTACGATTCAAATACTTATGAAGTCACTGCTATAGGTGAAGCTGCTTTTTTTGATTCTTTAGACTTAACTTCAGTCCTAATTCCTGATTCGGTGACTTCGATAGGGACTGCAGCTTTTGCTATGTGCCATAGCTTAACTTCTGTTACAATTCCTAATTCAGTGATTTCTATAGGAGAACTAGCATTTGATCATTGCACAAGTTTACAAACAGTTAATATAGGTAATTCTGTAACTTCTATAGCTCCACGAGCTTTTGGAATGTGCCATAGTTTAACTACTGTCATTTGTAATAGTACTACTCCTTTAGTAATTAACCCATCTGTTTTTGATAATGACTTTGGACCATCAGTAAATAGAACTTTATATGTACCTTATAGTGCTGTAGCTGCATACCAAAATACAGCAGTTTGGCAAGATTTTAATCCAATTTTACCGATTGATGTTTCAGCGACACATTTAAATTTAGATGGAGTAGACGATTATATCGATTGTGGTAATATATTAACTGAGTCTTATACTAAAGAAGCATGGATTTATCTTAATGAATTTGCTGCCGAGAATAATATAGTTTCAGGTTCTGATAATTTTGGACAACATGCGTTATGGGTACCGAATGGTATATTATCGGCTGGCCATAATGGTCAGTGGAATGCTGTAGAAGATTCAAATATATTAGAACTTAATACATGGTATCACGTGGCTGTTAGTTATGATAGCCCGTCACAAACTTTAAAATTATATAAAGATGGATCTTTAGTAGCTACGAATACTAATGTATTACCATCAGTTAATGGAAATGAAGTGAATATAGGATCTTATAATGATGCCAATTACCTATTTAATGGCTCTATTGATGAAGTCCGTATATGGAATGTAGTAAGAACTGTTGAAGAATTAAATGAATCTAAAAACGTTGAATTACAAAATGATGAAACAGGTTTAATTGCATATTATAATTTTAATCAAGGTTTAGATAGCCAAGACAATACTCAAGAAACAGTACTTTTTGATAGTTCTGAAAATATAACTCATGGAACATTACATAATTTTGAATTGTTAGGATCAACTAGTAATTGGTTAGCTGGGTCTCCTATAAGTACACCTGCAACTTACCTTAATTTTGGAAATTCACACGACTTTATAGATTGTGGTGATGATGTAAGTTTAAGAATTACAGGTAATACCATTACATTAGAAGCTTATGTTAAGTTTAATTCTTTTGCATCACAAGCTTATTTAGGAAATATTATTAATAAAGATGACGCTAATGGTCCTTTTAATTCGGGTTATATGCTAAGAGCAGGAGGTAATGGTGTTGTTAATTTTGCCTTAGGAAATTCTGGATGGAACGAAACAAATTCACCTGAAAACAGTATAAGTTTAAATACATGGCATCATATTGCAGGTGTTTATGATGGAACCACAGCAAAAATTTATGTAGATGGTATTGAAGTTGCTTCTCAAGATTTCACAATGAATATTGGTAATGCGTACCGAAATCTTAATATAGGAAAAGATCCACAATTTAATGATCGATTTTTGGATGCAGCTATTGATGACGTTAGAATTTGGAACATAGCAAGAACGGCTAATCAAATCAACAAAAGTAAAAATTGTGAACTACAAGGAGTAGAAGAAGGTTTGGTAGCGTATTATAAATTCAATCATGGCTTAAATGCGGATTATAATAGTTCAGAGCTTCAACTAGTGGATGCCACAGGAAATGGAAACGATGGTATTTTAAATAGTTTTACCTTATTTGGAACAACATCAAACTGGTTAAAGGGATCTCCACTTACATCAGGTGTCGTTATACCAACAGCACCAGCAGTTGATACACAGACATTTTGTGGAAGTGCAACAGTAACGGATTTAGAAATTATAGGGTCGACATTAAAATGGTATAATTCAGAAACTAGTGATACGGCTTTAATTGCTATTACCGATTTAGAAACCGGGACTTATTATGTGTCAGATTTTAATGCAAATGGTTGCGAAAGTGAAAGAACTATGGTTAATGTTACTATTTCAGACATTCCAGAAGTGCCAACAATAACAGCATTAGTCACTTACAGTCAAGGTGATGATGCTAGTGCATTAACAGCAACTTCAGGTGGGTTAGACTTAGCTTGGTATGAAACTGAAACAGGAGGAATTTCTGATTCAGAAGCACCAACACCTAGTACAGAAACTATTGGTTCAACATCGTATTGGGTAGCTAATGTTAGTGATGACGGTTGTTACAGCGAACGTGTAGAGATTGTTGTTACAGTTGAAGAAGTTTTAGGAGTTGGAGATCGTAATATATTGAACGCTATTAAAGTGTACCCAAACCCAACAGATGGTCAAGTGTCTATTATGCTACCAAGTACTAATGAGGTTAAAATTACAGTGTACGATTTAAATGGACGCTTGCTATTAAGCAAAGTAAATACAAGTGATAATTTCATAATTAATTTAGAACAATATGAAGCAGGAGTCTATGTATTAAAAATTAAAATAGACGAAAATGAAACTATAAAACGAATAGTAAAAAAGTAATATAAGTAAATTTGATGTAGTTAAAATAGCGATACTCTTTTTTGAGTATCGCTATTTTGTTTCTAATTTAGGTATAGGAATGACTGCTAAAAAGGAAAGAATAAAACAAAATAGTTCATTCACATACAAAACACTGCATTTCAAACCTGACTATTTGTAAGTTATTGATATAAATTTAGTTTTGTTCGGCTCAATAGTTATGGTAGATCTAAGCTTTTAAATTATGTAGAAGAATGGACTATTTTAATAAAGAGCCATTCGTTAATATCTAAGGTGTTTATATTGAATCTAATTATTTTATATTAAGCCGAGGTTTGGGTAAATTTCGGTAACGGTGATTAAGAAGTAGGGTTTTTAATCAACTAAATTAAAGGTGGCTGTGAGGCGACCTTTTTTTTGTTTGTTAATACATCAGAGTTTCATAGCATTATTTCTTATTTTTAATAAAATCCATTAGATATGTTATCAAAAGAAACAATACTCCACAAAATTCAAATCTTAATAACCAATCATTTTAACACACCCGAAGACGCCTTTGCATTTTTTGATAAAGATGGTGATGGAAAATTGAGTAAAGATGAAATTGTAAAACTCTTAAAACAAGCTGAAATTACCGGGTTTATTCGAGGTATGGTGTCTTCTAAATTAATAGAAGGCTACGATAAAGATGGTGATGACCTTATTAATTGGAAAGAATTTAAATCTGCTATTGATGAAATTTCAGGCGAATCAAAATAAAATCAGCTTATAGTAATATGAATTTTTTTCAAAAAGAGATTAAACTTCAAGCATTTTCTAGAGGTTTCCATCTCATTACTTCAGATATTTTACGAGCACTTCCAGAGTTAAAGCAAATTAATGTTGGGCAATTGCAAGTATTTATTAAGCATACTTCGGCAAGTTTAACCATAAATGAGAATGCAGATCCAACGGTAAGATTAGATTTTGAAAGCCATATCAATAAAATGGTTCCAGAAAATCAGGACTATTACCAACATACTTACGAAGGTTCTGATGATATGCCTGCACATATAAAAGCATCGTTAATGGGAACCTCTGTTCAAATCCCCATTACTAATGGTGAGTTAAATCTCGGAATTTGGCAAGGCATTTATCTTTGTGAGCATAGAAATAAAGCATCAGGAAGGCAACTAGTGCTTACGGCTTTCGGTAATTAATTGCTCTAAAACCAATTCGACACCATTATTATCGTTAGATTCTGTTTCAAAATTAGCAACAGTTTTCACGTTAGGATGTGCATTTTTCATCGCATAGCTATATTTGGCGCATGTCAACATTTCTAAATCATTATTATAATCTCCAAATACCATAGTTTCAGAAGCTGAAATGTTGAGTTGGTTTTGTAAGAATGTAAGGGCGTTTCCTTTATTAGTAATAGCTTCAGAAATATCGACCCAATGATTTCCTGAAACCACAACATTGAGTTCTGGTTTTAAATGTTTTACGAATGGAAAAATATGTTTTTCTGAATTTGTGGTGTGATACAACGCTATTTTAATGATGTCATCTGTAATCTCTTCAAAAGTATCAATGATGGTGTAAACAGAATAATATTCAGAAAATGTCTTTACTAGTTCATCCGATGCTCTAAGAATAAATGCCCGATGTTGCGTGCAGAAAATAGGGTAGGCGCCTTCAATATTAGTAACTAAGGTGTAGAGTTCTAATAATCTATTTGGATCTAGCTGATTAGAAAGCAGTAGGTCCTCATTTTTAATGACTAAACCACCATTTTCTGCAACGATTATAATATCATCTTTTATAGGTTGCAGTTTCTCAACAATGCTATAATAAGGTCGTCCACTTGCCGCAACAAATTGAATGTTTTGTTGTTTTAAGTCCTTAAATAACTCAAAGAACTTGGAACTCACTTCGTGATGAGAGTTTAGTAACGTACCATCCATATCAGTGACTACCATTTTAACGTCTTTCATATTGTATCTTTAAAAATTGTATTCAAATTAAGTAAAATAAAAAACCGATTCATAATGGAATCGGTTTTTGTTTTTAGTGAGAACCTACATGACAACCACAGGTTTCTCGTGTAAAACTTTGCGATTCCTCATGCCAAGGAAACGCTTGGTTATATTTATTGTTTTCCCAATAGAACTCAGTGCGCTCCTTTGGATGATTTCCTATTTCATTCATAGTTTCAGTATCATATAATCGACCATTAATCATGGTGTAAATAATACTTTCAGAATTTCTAATGTCTTCTAAAGGGTTTTTATCCATCACAATTAAATCGGCTAATTTTCCTTTTTTCAGCGAACCTATATCATTACCTGCACCTATATAATTAGCTCCATTTATAGTGGCAGCTTTTAAGGTTTCATGGTTAGTCATCCCTCCTTGTTGAAGTGACCATAATTCCCAGTGGGCTCCTAGTCCTTGTAACTGACCATGTGCACCGAGATTTACTTTTACGCCAGCATCACTAAGTGCTTTAGTGGTTTTAGAAACCAAAATATGACCGTTTTCATATTCTTCATCCGGAACCATAACACGATGTCTAGAACGTGAATCGATAATTGCTCTTGGAGTATATTTTAGAAGTTTCTCATTTTCCCATACATTGGTTTTTTGATACCAATAGACTTCACTATTCATACCACCATAATTCACAATAAGTGTTGGTGTATAACCCACATTACTATTTCCCCAAAGTTCTAAAACATCTTTATATACAGGGGCCACAGGAATGTTGTGCTCAACACCAGTATGGCCATCCATGACCATGGTGATATTGTGATAAAACGTTGAGCCTCCTTCCGGAACAACAAAAATACCTTCTTCGCGGGCGGCTTGTAATACTTGTTGTCGTTGCTCTCGTCTTGGTTGGTTATAACTCTTAACCGATAAGGCACCGAAAGCTTTGGTTCTTCTAATAGACGAACGCGCATCTTCAAGATTATTGATGACCGCTTTAAAATCTCCATCAGCTCCATAAAGTATAAAACCGGTAGAGTAGAGGCGTGGACCAACAAGTTCTCCTGTTTTTTGTAATTCGGAAAGTGCAAAAATCGTTTCAGAATGCGCAGATGGATCATGAGAGGTTGTAACACCATAAGCTAAATTGGCATAAAATTGCCAATGCTTTTGTGTGGTTAATCCATATCTAAAACCACCAATATGTGCATGCGCATCAACCATTCCTGGCATTATTGTTTTTCCTGAAACATCATAGACTTTCGCATTGGAAGGAATTGTGATGTCTGAAGAGTTTCCAATAGATTCAATAATGTTGTTGTTGATAACGATGGTGCCATTGTCTATGATTTCATCACCTTCCATAGTAATCAGTCGCGCTCCTTTTAAAGCAATTCTACCTGAAGGTTTATCAGTTTTAGCTTCTAAATTAATTTTTATGCCTTTTTCAACGAGTTTGGTATCTTCGGAAGCATTAGCTGAAAAATACTGGTTGCCTAAGGTCCAATGTAATGTTTTACTGTCTTTAGACCAATGTAAATTAATGCCTGCATCTTTAGAAAGTTGTGTAATTGGAACATATTTACTTTTATCAGTTAAGTCTAAAGTATGTCCAGATTTAGGCATTGGCGCCAAATACACTTTATGTAAATGAACAAAAGCAATCCAGTTTCTATCAGGACTCGGTACCAAAATATTGCCATGTTTTGATTTGACAAGTGTGAGTTCCTCAAAACCATTAAGGTTAACACTTTTCAATTCTTTAGTTAAAGCCCCAAAAAACTGGCCACCATTCTGGTATAGAATTCGTGTATCATCGGCATTAAACATTGGGTAATCTCCTTCTTTGGTTACAAATTTGGTGTTTGTGCCGTCACTATTCATCACATACAAACCTGCTTTTTTTGAAAACGTCCGACCTTGCTCGTTGTTTCCTCCTTCTTTTCGATAAACAATATGTTTAGCGTTATGAGAATACGATGGGTTTCTATAAATGCCTTTTTCTGAAGTCAATTTTGTAGCAGCTCCACCATTTGAAGGAATCGAATAAATAGCACCAAGGTTTTGATCATTCCAAGTTACATAAGTAATGGTTTTTCCATCAGGGGAAAAGGTCGGTTCAAATTCAAAATCAGTTCCTGTCGTTAACCGTTTAGCTTTTCCGTTTGGTAATTTTTGTGTATATAAATACCCAAGCGCATTAAATACAATTGATTTTCCATCAGGTGACGTGGTCGCATGACGAATAACTTTAGCATCAAAAGTATCTGGTGCTACAGGAGTATCAAATTCAACCGCTTTAGCAATTTTAATAGTGGCATTAGCTTGAAAAGGAATATCGGATACTGTAAGCGAATTGATATTGATTGTATTAATCTTTCCGCCAGACCAAATCACGATGTCTTCATTATTAGGCATCCAATTAAAGTTGGTGTACACTCCAAAAATAGCCCAAGCTTCTTGTTGGTCTTTATTAAGTTGGTCATAAACAGGCCATTCTTCACCTGTTTCTAAATCATGAATATATAAAACAGTTTTAGTTCGAATACGTTTTACAAAAGCTAGTTTTTTTCCATCTCTAGAAATTTGAGGACGTGCAGCTCCACCTGGACCACCAGTAATTCTCATGGTTTCTCCTGTTTTCATATCATAACGATTAATGACATAGATTTGGCTGTTAGGATCTTTGTTGTATTGAAAAGCACCTCCAGGATAAACGTCTTCGCTATAGTACAAATACTTCCCGTCAGGAGAGATTGTCGGTTCGTTAACATCCTGTTGGTCATTTTTCTTTTTAGTAAGTTGTAAACCACTACCACCAGTTTTATGATACATCCACAATTCACCAGCTCCTAAAGAGCGACCAGAAGTAAAATGCTTTCTAGCAATAAGATAATTTCCGTCTGGTGTCCAAATAGCATTGTTTAATAACCTGAAATCTTCTTTTGTAATTTGTTTTGCATCAGAACCATCGGTATTCATAACCCATATATTGTCGCCACCACCTGCATCGCTCGTAAATGAAATCTGTTTACCATTAGGACTAAATCGTGGTTGTATTTCAAAAGGCAAACCTTCTCTTAGTATTTTAGATTTACCACCTTTGATATCCATGATGTAGATGTCCCCTAGTAAATCGAAAACAATAGATTTTCCATCAGGACTGATATCTAAATTCATCCAAGTCCCTTCGTCAGTTGATAGTTTTATGTCTTTAAAATCCCAATCCCCTTCTGGGTTTGAAACATCCCAAGGTTTGGGTTTTTCTTGGTCTTGAGTATAAGCGTTAAAAGTAACAAGTAGAATGAGGGTTGCAATGAGTTGAATACGCTTCATGTAATTGGTTTTTATTAAAGCGTAAGTTAAAAATAAAAAAGGAATTTTGTGTAAGTATGCGCTTATGTAAATGGTTTAGTTTTTACTATTTAGGCATAAAAAAATCCGATTCAAATTAATGAATCGGATTTTATAAGCGAAATGTTGTTATTAATTTGGCTAAAAGCCTATTTTACTTTGTTTACTATAGTTTCAAAAGCATCTGGGTGATTCATCGCTAAATCGGCAAGTACCTTACGGTTCAAGTCAATATTATTAGATTTTAATCCTCCCATAAATTTTGAATAGCTCATTCCATGCTGTCTTGCACCTGCGTTAATACGCATAATCCATAACGAACGGAATGTTCTCTTTTTTACTCTACGGTCTCTGTACGAATATTGCATCGCTTTGTCAACCGCATTTTTTGCTACTGTCCAAACGTTTTTACGTCTTCCGAAGTAACCTTTTGCTTGCTTAAGAACCTTTTTTCTTCGGGCTCTTTTTGCTACTGAATTTACTGATCTTGGCATTCTCTTAATTGTTTTTTTGTAGTAGGCGGTCTAAATTGACACTTGCTAAATTGTTTTGCCTAACTCCAGGGTTTATAATTTGTTTTAACCGATTAAAACGCTATTACTTTAAACGTAACATTGTTTTAATATTGTTCTCATCTGCTTTATGTACTAAACCATCATGAGTCAATTTTAGCTTACGCTTTTTAGATTTTTTTGTCAATATATGACTCTTAAAAGCATGCTTTCTTTTAATCTTACCAGTGCCAGTTAGTTTGAAACGTTTCTTAGCACTCGATTTTGTTTTCATTTTAGGCATTTTCTCCTCTTTTTAATTTACGTTTCGCTTATTATCGTATCGCTGAAAATTCAGCTTTTAATTACTTCTTCTTAGGTGCAATGAACATAATCATTCGCTTTCCTTCAAGCTTAGGCATTTGCTCAACCTTTCCATATTCTTCAAGATCTTGAGCCAATTTTAGTAATAAAATTTGACCTTGCTCTTTAAAGACAATAGATCGTCCTTTAAAGAATACGAACGCTTTTAATTTCGCTCCATCTTTTAAGAATTTTTCAGCATGCTTCTTTTTAAACTCGTAATCGTGATCATCTGTTTGAGGACCGAAACGTATTTCTTTAACGATTACTTTTGTTGCTTTAGATTTTAATGATTTTTCTCGTTTCTTTTGCTCGTAAAGGAATTTTTTATAATCCATAACTTTACAAACAGGAGGGTTCGCATTTGGCGAAATCTCTACGAGATCTAAACCTTGTTCGTCGGCTAAGGATAACGCTTGTTTAACAGGATAAACACCTATTTCGACATTATCTCCGACTAATCTTACTTCTTCAGATCTGATTTTAGAATTTATACGGTGTTTATCTTCCTGAGATACACGTCTTGTAAAATTCTTTCTGTTTCTACGTATTGCTATGGCTTCTGTATTTTAAATTAAACTTAATATTATTTAAAAGTTTTTAAACTTTTACTAACTCTATCTTTTACTATTTTTATAAAGTCTTCTACATTAATTGTGCCAAGGTCTTCACCACCATGTTGACGCACTGTTATTGTATTATCCTTTTCTTCTTGCTCACCGACGATAATCATATAAGGAAACTTTTGCATTTCAGCTTCGCGAATTTTCTTACCTACAGTTTCATTTCTGTTGTCTGTGAGGGCGCGAATTTCGTCATTTTCTAGCGAAATTAAAACTTTTTCAGCGTATTTTTCATATTTCTCACTTATAGAGAGCACAATTACCTGTTCAGGCATTAGCCAAAGCGGGAAATTTCCTCCTGTATGCTCTAACAATATAGCTATAAAACGTTCCATACTTCCAAAAGGAGCACGGTGAATCATAACCGGTCTGTGCATCTCGTTATCACTGCCTTTATAAGATAAATCAAAACGTTCTGGTAAGTTATAATCTACTTGTATAGTTCCTAATTGCCATTGGCGTCCAAGGGCATCTTTTACCATAAAGTCTAACTTTGGACCATAAAAAGCAGCTTCACCCGTTTCTACAACAAAATTTAAGTTTTTATCCTTAGCGGCACTTAAAATAGCTTGTTCTGCTTTTTCCCAGTTTTCATCGCTTCCGATATACTTATCCGGATTTTCAGGATCTCTTAATGAAACCTGAGCTGTAAAATTTTCGAAACCTAAAGATCCAAAAACATAGAGTACTAAATCTATGACATCTTTAAACTCTTTGTCCAACTGATCTGGTGTACAGAAAATATGGGCATCATCTTGAGTAAAACCTCTAACGCGTGTTAAACCATGTAACTCTCCACTTTGCTCATAGCGATATACCGTTCCAAATTCCGCATAACGTTTTGGTAATTCTTTATAGGAAAATGGTTTTGTGTTATAAATTTCACAATGATGTGGGCAGTTCATTGGTTTTAAAAGGAATTCCTCACCCTCAGAAGGAGTCGTTATAGGCTGAAAACTATCGGCACCATATTTAGCATAATGTCCAGAAGTTACATAAAGTTCCTTACTTCCAATATGCGGGGTCACCACCATTTCATAACCAGCTTTCTTTTGTGCTGCTTTCAAAAAGTTCTCTAAACGTTCGCGCAATGCAGCACCTTTAGGTAACCATAACGGTAAACCTTGTCCTACCTTTTGCGAAAATGTAAAAAGCTCTAATTCTTTACCAAGTTTTCTGTGGTCTCTTTTCTTAGCTTCTTCTAAAAGCTCTAAGTATTCTGTTAGCTCTTTTTGTTTCGGGAAAGAAATACCATAAACTCTTGTGAGTTGCTTATTCTTTTCGTCACCTTTATAATAAGCCCCAGCAACACTTAATATTTTAACAGCTTTTATTATACCGGTATTTGGTATGTGGCCACCACGACAAAGATCTGTAAAACTTGAGTGATCACAGAAACTAATAGTGCCGTCTTCAAGGTTTTCAATTAAATCAACTTTATAGTCATTCTTTCCTTTATAATAGGATAAGGCTTCAGCTTTAGAAACCTCACGCATTTTAAAGTCGTGCTTACCTCTAGCGATTTCTATCATTTTAGTTTCGATAGATTTAAAATCCTTTTCAGAAATAGAGCCTTCATCTAAATCAACATCATAATAAAAACCATTATCAATAGCTGGGCCAACCCATAACTTTACGTTTGGGTATAGTTCTTCTAAAGCTTGTGCCAACACATGGGCAGAAGAATGCCAAAATGCTTTTTTACCTGCATCGTCTTTAAAAGTATATAAGGTAAGACTACCATCAGTGGTTAGTGGAGTGGTAGTTTCAACAACTGCGTCATTGAATTTTGCTGAAATAACATTACGGGCAAATCCTGCGCTAATGTCTACAGCCACTTCATAAGGAGTTACATCTTTTTCAAAAGATCTAACCGAACCATCTGGTAGAGTAATTTGTATCATTATATATAGTATAAATTTTAGCCTACAAAGATATACCTATATAAGGAATAGACAAAGTGAAGTTTCTATAAATATTGTATAGTCCTTTTAGGGCATTCCGCTTTTGCTTTTTAGTAGCAAAAGCGTCGCGTCATCCGCTGTATCTTTTTTTATTAGGTTTACTTTAGTGCAGAATATGTTGTCTCATAGTATTATGTTCTTATCATGTCATTATATATAGACCTAAAAAAAGGATGCCGCTACTACCGCTAATGCAGTTGTAATTCATAAAGGTATTGTGCTATTGAAAGCCGTTTTTTATATTAAAGTATAGTATTCGCTAGGGGTTAGAATAAAACAAGAACTTTTTAATATTGTTAAATTGCACGGAATTAAGGTTTTAAAATAAAAATAGAAATAAAAAGCAAAAATGTGTTGTGGGAATGAAAAAGGGTTCTATTTTTGCACCCCGAAACAAAAACAATATGTTGCGTTTTGGACGTTCATTTCCAGAAAAATTAAGCTTGAAAAAAGAATTAAATATTTTTTCAAATTAAGTTTGTGAGAGAGAAAAAAGGGTTTTATATTTGCACCCGCTTAGCGAAACAACGTTAAGAGAAAGTAAAGAAAAAGTTCATTAACATATTGAATTGACAGCGTAAGAATCAACTGGAAAC
>NZ_QREI01000004.1:0-373642 GCF_003386275.1 Winogradskyella pacifica
TAATAATGAAGCTATGCCAACAAGTGACTACTGGTTTACAGTAGAGTACGACGAACCAAGCGACGGAGTACGTAAAGAATTTAAAGCCCATTTTAGTTTAAAAAGATAAATTGAATTGTAAATACAAAAAGCCTGAACATTTTAATGTGTTCAGGCTTTTTTTTGCTTCAAAGTGTTTGAAGTAAAGACCATATTTACTTTTCTTGTCTACGAACAGGTAAATTCATTAAGAGAAGTATAAAGTTTACCTTAAGCATTGCTAGATGGCTGTATAAGCTAAATTTTTATAAGTTGATTTTCTTATAAGATAAGTATATAAAACTTGGACTCATACTAAGGTTTAATAAATACATTTGATCAATATCTAGTATGTATTTAAAATCACTGTTAAGTCTGAATTTTAAATCATTAGAATATGAGTTCTTAAAAGGAATAGAATGGCCTTTTCTAATATGAAACAAAAAAAAGACGCGAACATATTGAATACGTTCACGTCTTTTTTTTTACTTTTTAAGTTGGCTTTATTTATAAATTAAAGCCTAATGTTAAAACAAAGTCAGTAAGTTTAGACTCAATTTGTGCCGTATCTGTTAAACCTTCTGTGTATAATTGGTAATTATAATCACGTTCGGATTGGCTGAAGGCAAAATCTATATTAAGATTACCAAAACTATATCCTAAACCTAAAGAGTATCCGTTAAGGTCACCATAAAAATTATCATTCTTATAAGGGCTTTCTTCAAAACGATAACCTCCTCTAAAACTAATTTGCTTAAAACGATATTCGCCTCCCAGTCTATAAGATACAGCCGAGTCTAAGTTATTGCTGATACTATTATTTAAACTAGAGAAAAGAGCTTCTGTTGTTGGTTTAAATTTTGAATTACTATAATCTTTTACGGCATAATCAAAACTTAATAAACCTGTTTTTCCAAAAACATAAGCCAAGCTTCCGGTAACTTTACCAGGAGTTTGTAATTTATATTCTTCATAAATATTAATTACATTCGGGTTTACAACTTGACTAAGGTTAGATCCACCCTCTAGCCTAGAAGTTGCTAGATATTGTGATGTTTCGTCAGAAATTCTATACCAAGTAGGTGAGTTGTAAGATAAGCCTACTCTTAATTCTTCAGTAATTTTAGCAATTCCGCCTAATTGAAAAGAAAAGCCACTACCTGTAGTTAGTAAATTGTTTTCAAAATCCACACGATTAACTAATGAACTCGCATTTGAATTGGACTCGTTAAGAAGTGTCGTTCGTTCATAATTAATAAAGTGTGAGTTCAGATTCAACCCAAAATAAAGTCTATCATTATAACTTGTTGCAACGTTAAATGCTAGTTTCCCATTATAGCCTCTGCTAGAGTAAGCATAACGTTGATTATAGTTGCCACCATTTATATTTGTAACATATTCTGTGTTTTCATCTGCATTATTTGAGGGATCAATGATAAATCCTTCATAACCTAAAAATGCTTGCTGGTTTCTATAGCCATAAAATGATCCTATTTCAGAATAAGCTTCTGATATTGACTCACCAGGCAAGGCTGAAATTTCATCTAATCGTAACCCTTGCGCATTAGACAGAAAATAATCACCTATTGTTCGGTTTGGGTTTACACCATTAGCAACCCAGTCGTTATCAAAATCAGCAGAACGATCATAGGCAAAACTTAACGCGAATTTATTCCAACCTGAGTTTCCGTTCGTGTTTTTAAAAATAAATGCAGCACCAAGCTGATTTAAATCGACATTAGAATTTGAAGAGGAATTCATCCCATTAAAATAACTAACATCATTATTCGTATTCAATAAACCTAATGATATTGAACCATGACTATTATTA
The DNA here is from genome assembly GCF_003386275.1 of Winogradskyella pacifica. NCBI lineage: Bacteria > Pseudomonadati > Bacteroidota > Flavobacteriia > Flavobacteriales > Flavobacteriaceae > Winogradskyella > Winogradskyella pacifica. The sequence goes on from NZ_QREI01000004.1 coordinate 1,850, forward strand.
AATACAGCAGAACCGGCAGGGTTAATATTAATACTAGACATGTCACCCCCTAAGGCTCCAAATGCACCACCCATCGCTCTATAGCGAGCTGTGCCTTGAATTTCATCCATGGAATACCTAAGTGCATCTGTAATGTCTTGAGCTAAAATATAAGACGTGCTTAGTAAGCTTATGCTTAACATAAGTAACTTTTTCATATGTAATTTTTTTTATTTTGGACGTACTATTATTTTTATCCTCTACCACCTCGTCTACTACTGCTAGAAGAACTACCACCGCTCGATCTAGAACTACTTGAAGAAGATCTTACAGTCCCAGAAGATCTAGATGAACTACTAGAACTTGAACGAGCAGTTGATGAAGATCTTGTGCTTCTTGTTGGAGCTGTAGATCTTGTGGTTGTGGTTCTACTTGTACTTCTAGTTGTAGTAGGTCTTGTTACTCTTCTATTAGAATTTGATCTTGTCGTTGTAGAAGAATTTCTAATAGTACGAGTGGGGCTAGTTGTCGTTGCACTTCTAGATGTTCTTATTCTACTAGATGTATTCGATCTCAAACTACTATTAAGACTATTTCGAGATAGACTAGAAGAATTCGACAATCTACGAGATGAATAATCACTTCTAGATAATGCAGAGTTACTTCTACGACTTAAGTTACTATTGTATAATAAAGACCCTCTTCTAGTGTTGTTATAGGCATATCTGTTATTTCTGTAATAATTAGTATTCCAACCATAATTGTTATAACCATATCCCCAAGGGCTATAATGACCATAACCATAGCCATAACCGTTACCATAGTATCCGCCATAAGACCAATGATTATTCCATCCCCAATTATTCCATCCCCAAGGTCGTGCCCAACCATAGTGGCCATAGCCCCATCCGCTATTCCAATTCCATGGACTATTATATCCATACCAACCGTTATCGATATAATTAATAGTAACCGTATTGCTGTTTTGTCCCCAACCTCCGTAGGCAGGGCGTTGTTCTAAAGTATCTATTATTTGTTCAGTATAATTCCCTTCATAAGAATCTATATCTGTAAAAACTTCAGATTCTTCTTGTATAGCATCTACTTCAGCCGAATTTTCAGCGAAATAATTTTTATAATAATTAGAATCATTAGTTGAAGTCGTAATTACAGGTTCTTCTGTATTATTTTCGTACTCTTCAGTAGCATAAATGCCGTCATTGTCATAACCTGCATACTGAAACGAACCACAAGAAGTTAACACGGTTAATAAACCGAATGCAACAAAAAAATGGCAATTTTTGAGTTATTATAGTTTTAAATTGCATATCTCTTTTATTTTATTGTTGAACATAGCAAAAATAGTTAGTTTTGCTGTATTATTTAATACATTTAACACAAGCACAATATTTGTGCCAAAACAAGGAAAATGAGCAAAAATCTTACGAGTAGAGCTGAAGATTATTCAAAATGGTACAATGAATTGGTTGTAAAAGCTGATTTAGCAGAAAATTCTGCCGTTAGAGGTTGTATGGTTATTAAACCTTATGGTTATGCTATTTGGGAAAAAATGCAAGCAGAATTAGATAGAATGTTTAAAGAAACAGGACATCAAAATGCGTATTTTCCATTATTTGTTCCTAAAAGTTTATTTGAAGCAGAGGAAAAGAATGCTGAAGGTTTTGCTAAAGAGTGTGCTGTAGTCACACATTATAGATTACAAAACGACCCTGATAACCCAGGAAAATTAAGAGTAGATCCTGAAGCTAAGCTTGAAGAGGAGTTGGTTGTAAGACCAACGAGCGAAGCTATCATATGGAATACTTATAAAGGTTGGATTCAAAGTTATAGAGATTTACCGATATTAATAAATCAATGGGCTAATGTTGTACGTTGGGAAATGCGAACGCGTTTGTTTTTACGTACAGCCGAATTTTTATGGCAAGAAGGACATACAGCACATGCTACTAAAGCTGAAGCATTAGTAGAAGCAGAGCAAATGAATGATGTTTATGCAGCGTTTGCTCAAAATTTTATGGCAATACCTGTTGTTAAAGGTGTGAAAACGGAAAGTGAGCGTTTTGCAGGTGCAGTAGAGACTTATTGTATAGAAGCTTTAATGCAAGATGGAAAAGCACTCCAAGCAGGGACATCTCATTTCTTAGGTCAAAATTTTGCAAAAGCTTTTGATGTTAAGTTTACTAATAATGAAGGTAAATTAGACCATGTATGGGCAACGTCTTGGGGAGTATCTACAAGATTGGTAGGGGCATTGATTATGACGCATAGTGATGATAAGGGTTTAGTGTTACCACCAAACTTAGCTCCATTTCAAGTGGTTATTGTACCTATATTTAAAACAGACGAACAGTTTGAAGCGATTTCAGAAAAAGCAGAAAGTATTATTAAAGAGCTAAAAGCATTAGGTGTTAGTTGTAAGTATGATAAAAGAACAACACATAGACCAGGAGCTAAATTTGCACAGCATGAATTACAAGGTGTGCCATTGCGAATTGCTATTGGTCCAAAAGATTTAGAAAATAATACCGTTGAATTGGCTAGACGTGATACTTTAACGAAAGAGAGTGTTCAAATTGATGATATAGCTTCAACTATAAAAGAGCTTTTAGAGGTAATTCAGGACGAATTATTTTCTAAAGCTAAAAACTTTAGGGATGAACATACTACAGAAGTAAATGATTTTGAAACATTTAAAAAGATTTTAGAGACGAAAACTGGTTTTATCTCAGCACATTGGGATGGAACTGCAGAAACAGAACAAAAAATTAAGGAGCTTACAAAAGCGACCATTAGATGTATTCCTATGTCAAATAAAATGGAAAAAGGCACTTGTGTTTATAGCGGAAAACCATCGACGCAGCGCGTACTTTTTGCAAAAGCGTATTAATTTTCAAAAAAATTTAATTTGGTGTTGCAAAAGTAAAATATAGTTGTATATTTGCACCCGCAATGCAAACATTGCAGGTTCATTTAAATATTTTAATAACCAAATGGCCCGTTCGTCTATCGGCTAGGACGCATGGTTTTCATCCATGTAAGAGGGGTTCGATTCCCCTACGGGCTACAATTTTTAATAAGAAAATAATATAATGGCAAATCACAAGTCAGCTTTAAAAAGAATAAGAAGTAACGAAAAAAGACGTGTACTTAATAAATATCAGCATAAGACAACTCGTAATGCTATAAAAAAATTACGTGATATCACTGATGCTAAAGAAGCGCAAACTATGTTACCTTCTGTTATCAGTATGTTAGATAAATTAGCAAAGAAGAATATTATTCATGCTAATAAAGCTGGTAACTTAAAATCTCAGTTAACTAAGCATGTTGCTGCAATCTAATTGTAGTTTCTACTAAAATACTTAAAGTCTTTCCTTTTGGAAAGACTTTTTTTGTTTCTACTATTTTTTAATAGTGAATAATAGTCTTAATCCATAAGTAGTGTTATTGTTAATATAAGATAGGATTTTCATTATATCATAATAAGACGTTTCTGACGTATCTATAGCGCTTTAAGTTTAGATATGCAGATTCTTTAGCGATACAATCATTATTAATCTTAACTTTGCATTAAAATAGTTAATATGCATAAAGCAGGTTTTGTAAATATTATAGGTAATCCAAACGTTGGTAAATCCACTTTGATGAATGCTTTTATTGGTGAAAAATTATCAATAATTACATCAAAAGCACAAACAACAAGACATCGGATTTTAGGAATTGTGAATGGTGATGATTTTCAGGTTATATTAAGCGATACTCCAGGAATAATTAAACCAGCATATGAACTGCAAGAATCTATGATGGATTTTGTGAAATCAGCTTTTGATGATGCAGATGTTTTAATCTATATGGTTGAAATTGGAGAAAAGGAACTAAAAGATGAAGCCTTTTTTAATAAAATTACCAATTCTAAAATTCCTGTTTTATTATTATTGAATAAGATTGATAAATCCAATCAAGAACAATTAGAAGAACAATCTGTATTATGGCAAAGTAAAGTACCTAATGCTGAGTTTTTCCCTATATCAGCAACTGAAGGTTTTAATGTTCAGAATGTATTCGATAGAATTATAGAATTATTACCTGAGTCTCCTGCATTTTACCCAAAAGACCAATTAACAGATAAGCCTGAACGGTTTTTTGTAAACGAAGCTATTAGAGAAAAAATCTTAATTCATTATAAGAAGGAGATTCCGTATGCTGTTGAAGTAGATACAGAAGAGTTTTTTGAAGAAGATGACATTATTAGAATGCGTTCTGTTATTATGGTGGAGCGTGAAACTCAAAAAGGTATTATCATTGGTCATAAAGGCTCGGCGTTAAAACGTGTTGGAGTAGAAGCGCGCAAGGATTTAGAAAAATTCTTTGGAAAACAAGTGCACTTAGAATTGTATGTGAAAGTAAATAAGAACTGGAGAAGCAATCAGAATCAGCTAAAACGTTTTGGTTATAATCAACGATAAGCGCTAAGGGTTTCTTTCATAAAATTATTTAGTCGGTGCATTTCTGGTTTTCCTTTTGCACGTCCTAATCGACCTGCAAAATATAAGATGAACCAAAGGATAATCATAAATAGCGATGCAAATAATTGTATGGCATAATCGTTTCCCAGGTTAGCATTCGTATATGCCCAAACTCCAAACCCTAAACATAAAGCTGCTACTATAAAGTGAAAAAACATAAACATAGTCCAAACCGTTGGACTAGGTCCAAATAAGCCATGAACAATTGCTTTATGGCTTGTTTCTTCATTAATTTCTAAATGCAACTGCGGAGACCAAAAATGTTGCTCTTTTTTAGGGAACTTTATAAAAACATGGTCATCTATCCTAGAGACTATAAATTCTTTTTCAGACGTATTCATACCCTCGAAAACTTTTAATATCGTTTCATTGCTCGAATTAATTTCAAACTTAAATCGTGGTCTTAAAACGATATCATTAGGCAGTGCCATAGTTTATAGTGTCGCCATTTTAACGTAGAATAAGGAATTCACAACGTCTATTAATTGAGAATTCTGTTTCCGTACAGTTTTCACCGCAAGGAACTAATGGCTTCGTTTCCCCATAACCTTTAGACGTTAATCGTGTTCTAGGGATTCCGTTCTCTACAAGATATTCCAATGTAGCACGGGCTCTTTTCTCAGAAAGATCCATATTAAATTCATATCCTGCTCTAGAATCTGTATGTGCACCAAGTTGTATTTCCATCCTAGGGTATTTTGTCAGTAGTGCAACCAATACATCTAATGTTCTTGCGGCTTGTGGTTTAATATCCCATTTCGCAAAATCAAAATAAATATTCTCTAATTCGATATACGTATTGCCTTCGTCATCATCCGTAACGATTTCTTCAGCATCCTTATAAGATTCAATTTCTAACTCAATATTAAACTCAATATTACCTTTGTCATTAGTGTCAAAAAATTCAAGTTGAGGAATGTACTTTGGTTGAAACCCTTCAACGGAATATTTTTGACTTGGTTGCGTCGGAAGTTTATAGCGTCCATCTTCTCCGACTAATTGTTCGGCAATTACATTACCATCCTTATCAAATAATGTTACTGTGGTATTTGGAAGTATTTTTCCTGTGACTTTGTCTGTAACTAAACCTTCAATAAAATAGGTTCTTTCATTTTCGATACGTTTAAAAGTATAGATATTATCTAATCCAGATCTGTTAGACGATATATATCCTGTATTTATAGAATCGGCGATGACAAAGGAAAAATCATCTTTTTCACTATTTATAGTTTCTCCTAAATTAAGGGCATCTAAAAATTCATTATTACTAACACTACTTGCAAATAAATCTAAACCGCCAAAGCCATGTTTACCATTTGAAGAAAAATACAGCGTACTATCTGCAGCAATAAAGGGGAATTGTTCTCTGCGAATTGTATTAATATTTTCGCCTAAGTTAATGGGTGCACCAAAAGTATGATCGGCATAAACATCCACATAAAAAATATCAAATGAGCCTAAAGTACTTGGCATATCACTTGAAAAATATAACCGAGTTTCATCACTATTTAATGACGGGTGCATTGTAGAGTAAGTTTCACTTGAAAAAGAAACAGGTTCTATATTTTTCCATTCATCATCAATGAGTTCTGCTTTAAAAATACTTACAACAGCAATTTTTGTTGAATCTAAGTCAATTCGTTTTTTTAGGTTTCTAGAAAAATACATGGTTTTGCCATCTTTGGTAAACACAGCATTACTTTCGTGTTGTTTTACAGTATTGATTGCATCGCTAAGTGGTTGTATGCTGTCTAAGGTTATATCATCGCCTTTTGAAACCACTCCTTCATATAAATCTAAATAAGGTTTACCATTCCAATTATAATTTGGGTTCTCTATGTTTTTAGTGGATGCAAAAACAACTTTATCTCCATGAAGTCCAATTCCAAAACTAGAACCACCAACATCTTCTGTTAGATTCTTTAATTCATATTTATAAGGAACAATACGTTTTAGTAACTCCTTTAATTCAGGTGTGTTTATAGTATCATTTAGATGTTGTGTCGAAATTTCATCTGCTTTTTCGTAATTCTTAGTGCCTTTTAAAACTTGAAAATATTTAAAATAAAAATCTTCGGTTAGCTCAGTATTAATTTTGGCATCATAAACCTGTTTGTATGCTTTGTAAGCTTTATCAAACTCGGAGTTATAATAATAACAATCTCCTAATTTTTCTAAATTTTCAGCCGTTTTGGGTAGGCTTGAAAAAATCTCGGCTGCCTCAATATATGCTTTGTTTTCATAAAGAATGTTTGCTTTTTTTGATGATTGAGAAAAACACAGGGTTCCTGTTATTAAAGCCGCTAATAGTATATATAGTTTAAAGGTTTTCATGTGTATTCAATTAGAAAAATCTAGGGGATTTATCGTAGCCTTTGCCGAGATTACCGATGTTAAATAATAATAATAGTTCATGCGAACCAGAATTAAATCGTCCTAAATTAGAGATTGTGTGGTCGTAAGCATAACCAATACGAACCGCTGACGACATAGAAAAATTAACCATACCTGTTACCGAATCATCATAGCGATAACCAACACCAAATTCTACTTTTTCATACATTAAGACATTAGCTGTTACATCTACAGATAATGGTGCATTGTTAACATACTTAGCCATAAAAGCAGGTTTAAATTTAAAGTTATCTCCAAAATTTAGAACATAGCCACCAGTTAAAAATAAATGCATGTTTTCTGAAGCTTCAGAAACAACTCCACTATCATCTTGAAGATATTTGGTCTGTAATAAATTAGGTGCTGATAAGCCTAAGTAATAATTTTCTGAAAAATAATATAAACCGGCTCCAACATTAGGAAGGGTTCTATTTATATTTTCTGCAAATAAAGGATCAGGCAGTGGATCTGAATACACAAATCCATCAAAATTAGTACTGTAAAATGTGGCTCCTGCTTTTATTCCAAAAGATAAACTTGAATTATCACCTGCAGGAATAACATAGGCAATATCAGCATAAGCACTTGTTTGTTTAACAACATCACCAATTTCATCATGAACAAAAGAAAGACCACCTTCTAAACGATCTGCAATCTTAGAATGTATAAATAACGATCCGGTTGTTGGTCCGCCAATAGATCTAGCCCATTGTGATCTGTAAAGTAAACCGATGTTCATCGAAGTATCATCATCAGTTGCGTATGCAGGATTTATGACACTCATATTATACATATACTGTGTGTATTGCGGATCTTGTTGTGCATATGAAGAGAACCCTAAAAATAGAGTTATAATCGCAATGCTATATGTAGTTAATTTACGTATCATTTTAGTATGTCATAATTATCTGTTTAGATAGACTCGTCCTTGTACTGCTTCGCGTTCACCATTGTTAAATTCTAAAATATAAAAATAAACACCAGCAGGAAGCGGCTTATTACTATTTTTCCATGTACCATCCCATTTAGGTGAATTAATATCACCTTCATAAAGTATGTTACCGTATCTATTATAAACGCTTAATTTAAAATTAGGATAGAGCTCATCTAACCATAAGATATTAAATTCATCATTAATGCCATCGTCATTTGGTGAAAAACCGTCAGGGATTAAAAGCTCCCCAACACATGTAATAAAGTTGATACTAACTTCTAACCTTGTTGTACTTTCGCAACCATATTCAGATGTTAAAGCACCATAATAAATAACACCTTCTTGTAATGTTTCTGTACTGTTATAAGCTATTCCGCCGACGGGTTGATCGTACCAAATAACAATTTCATCGTCAATAATATTATTTGACAAGTCTACCAACGTTGGGTTATCTTCCGAGCAAAATTCGTCACCACTACTAATAATCTCTGGTGTAGATAAATTTTCTATTGCTATTGTAACAGGTTCTATAGCATCTGTAATAGCACTACAACTTTGGCCTAGAACGAATAGTTGAGTAAGCGTAACAGAGGTTAAGCCAGAATTAGGTAATAAGGACTGTGGAATTATAAACGTAGCATTTCCTCCAACGATAGTAATAGCTACGGTATTTACTGAATTATTTGCGTCTGTAAGCTGATATACTATAGAGTAATCTCCATCTGGTAATAGATTAGCACCTGTAATGTCAATGGTAACATCTTCTAATCCGATACAAACAACATTATTAACTATAGACATTGTTAAACCTGTACTATCTGGAATATCTATAATAGTAACGGTTACATTAGCTGAATCTGTTAATCCACATTCTTCTGAGTTCACTGTATAAGTGTAAATACCAACAGGGTCTATGGTTGGGTCGTAAATTCCGGTACCACTTGTAAGTGCAGGTGTCCAAACACCTCCAGAATCTGGTGTACCTCCAAGACTATCAAAAAGATCTACGGGATCGGTTTGATCTATACATAAATTAAGGGCATTGTCATTTCCAGCATTTGGGTCTGGTATAATTGAAACAAGAACTTTAGACGTATCATCTGGGCAAGCAGAACCAATACTAGATATGGTATAGGTATAGGTTCCAGCATTGTCAATACTTGGATCAAATATTCCAGTTCCACTTGTCAGTTGTGGCGACCATGTTCCTCCAACATCAGGATTTCCACCTAAAGCATCAAATAAATCAACGATTGGGGAATTACTGCACAGTTCAACTGTTCCATCTGTTCCCGCATTATTACTACCAGAAAAAGATACAGCTACAGTTGCAGAATTCGTACCACAAGAATTAGTTAGGGTATATGTATAAAGACCTTCTAAATCGGTATTAGGGTCTAAAATTCCTGTGCCACTATTTAACGCAGGAGACCAAGTTCCTCCTGTTTCAGGTGTTCCCGATAGACCTTCAAATAAATCAACAGTATCTGTTGAGTCACATAAATTTAGTGTGCCGTCATTTCCTGCATCAGGACCTTGTGAAAGAGATACAATCACTGTTGCCATGGCATCAGGACAAGAAGGACTAGAAATAGTATAAGTATAAGAACCGGCGGCATCAATACTAGGATCAAAAATCCCTGTGCCACTAGCAAGTGCTGGTGACCATGTTCCACCTACATTAGGTGTGCCACCTAGGCTATTAAATAAATCTACCGATGTATCTGTACTACAAAAATCAATTGAGCCATCTGTTCCTGCATTATTAGTAGATGAAAAAGAAACTGTAACCGTTGCAGAACTCGTATCACATAAATTAGTTAATGTATATGTATAATTACCTTCTGGGTCTGTTGTTGGATCAAAAATACCCGTACCACTATTTAATGCCGGAGTCCATGTTCCTCCAGTTTCAGGTGTTCCTGCAAGACTATCAAATAAATCAACTGAATTCGTTGAATCACATAAATTTAATGTTCCATCATTTCCTGCATCCGGTCCTTGTAAAACAGAAACTTCAACTGTAGCAGTTGCATCAGGACAAGTAGAACCGACACTTGAAATTGTATAAGTGTACGAACCAGCGGCATCAATACTAGGATCAAAAGTTCCAGCTCCACTAGCAAGTGCAGGAGACCATGTGCCGCCAACATCAGGTGTGCCACCTAAACTATTAAATAAATCGACTGTTGCGTCAGTACTACAAAAGTCAATTGAACCATCAGTTCCTGCATCATTCGTGTTTGAAAAAGAAACGTCAACAGTTGCAGAACTCGTGCCACAAGAATTGTTTAATGTATAGGTATAAATACCTTCTGGATCAGTATTAGGGTCTAAAACTCCGGTGCCACTATTTAGAGCAGGAGACCAAGTTCCGCCAGTTTCAGGAGTTCCAGAAAGACTATCAAATAAATCTACTGTATTTGTTGAGTCACATAAATTTAGTGTTCCATCATTTCCTGCATTTGGACCTTGTGAAATAGAAACTTCAACTGTAGCCGTTGCATCAGGACAAGCAGGGCTTACGCTTGAAATTGTATAAGTATACAAACCAGCAGCATCAATACTAGGATCAAAAATCCCTGTGCTACTAGCAAGTGTCGGAGACCACGTTCCACCAACATCTGGCGTGCCCCCTAAATTATTAAATAAATCGATAGAAGTATCCGTGCTACAAAGTGCAATTGACCCATCGGTTCCTGCATCATTGGTATTTGAAAACGAAACGTCAACAGTTGCAGAACTCGTTCCACATGAATTATTTATTGTATAGGTGTAAATACCTTCTGAATCTATATTAGGATCTAAAACGCCTGTTCCACTATTTAGAGTAGGAGACCAGGTTCCACCAGCATCAGGAATTCCGGCAAGACTGTCAAATAAATTCACTGAATTTGTTGAATTACATAAGTTTAATGTACTGTCATTTCCAGCATTTGGGCCCTGTAAAATTGAAATTAAAACTGTTGCAGAATCATCAGGACAAAGTGTTGCACTATTTGAAACCGTATAGGTATAAGAATTTGCTGTATCTAAACTTGAATCAAAAATTCCTGATCCACTATTTAAAGAAGGAGACCAAGTTCCACCAACATCTGGTGTTCCTCCTAAACTATCGAATAGATCTAGAGTAATGGTATTATTACTACAAAATTCTACAATACCGTTTGTTCCTGCGTTATTAGCATCAATTGTGGTAACTGTGACATTTGCCGAAATAGCTCCACATATAGAGTTTATGGTGTACGTGTAAGTTCCATCTGCATCTGTATTAGGATCAAAAACTCCGGTACCACTAAGAAGTGTAGGTGACCATGTTCCTCCTGTTTGAGGTGTTCCGTTAAGACTATCAAATAGATCTGCTGTATTTGAAAGGCTACATAAAAGTAATGTACCATCACTACCAGCATCTGGTGATGGTACTACGGTGACCACAACAATGGCAGAATCATCTAAACACGGTGCTGTTCCCGTAGTTGAATAGGTATAAGTACCTCCAGAATCAATATTAGGATCAAATATTCCTGTCCCACTAGATAAAGAAGGAGACCATGTTCCTCCAATTTGAGGCGTACCATTAAGACTGTCAAAAAGATCTGTTGTACCATCAGCAGTACAAATTGTTACAGCTCCATCTAGTCCTGCGTCTAAGAAGGGAGTAACGGTTAATGTAATTGTAGCAATAGCATCTGCACATGGAGTTGTTCCTGCTACGGTATAGGTGTAAGTTGTATTAGTGTCAATTAAAGGATCGTAAATTCCTGTTCCGCTTGCCAATGCTGGAGACCAACTTCCACCAGTTTCAGGAGTGCCTCCGAGAAAATCAAATAAATCAAATGTTCCGTTGTTACTACAGATATCGATTGTAGCGTCTAATCCAGCATCTGGTTCTGGTATAATGGTGACGTTAACATTTGCTGAAGCATCTGGACAAGGAGAAATACCGTTTACTGTATAAGTATAAACTCCTGCTGTATCAATAGAAGGATCAAAAACCCCTGTTCCACTATTAAGTGCAGGAAGCCATGTGCCACCAACTTCAGGTGTACCTCCTAAACTCTCAAATAAATCTACTGTTGCTAAATCATTACTACAAATTTCTAATATTCCATCTGAACCCGCATTAGGTAATGGATTTACTACAACTGTAACTGTTGCAGATTCATCAGGGCAAGGAGCATTTCCTGTAAATTCATAAGTGTAAACACCAGGGCTATCAATCGAAGGATCAAAAATTCCTGTGCCACTATTTAATGCAGGAGACCAAATACCACCAACATCTGGTGTGCCACCTAAACTATTAAATAAATCTATAGTTCCTGTAGTATCGCAAATGTCTATAGTTCCATCTTCTCCAGCATCTTTATAAGGAGTTACCGAAACATTTACTATTGCAGTAGTGTCTATACATGGAGGAGTACCATTAACGGTATATGTATAAATACCATCTGAATCTATAGTTGGGTTAAATTCACCAGTACCGCTTGCCAGTGCAGGTGACCAAACACCACCAGAATCGGGTGTGCCTCCTAAGCTTAAAAATAAATCAACGACATCACTAGTGCTACATAAGTCTATAGTGCCGTTTGTACCAGCATTAGGTTCTGGTATTAATGTTACGGTCACTGTTGCAGACTCATCCGGACAGCTATTATTTGAACTAACAGTATAAGTATATATGCCTTCTGTATCAATATTTGGGTCAAAAACACCCGTACCACTATTTAAAGTAGGTGTCCAGACACCTCCAGAATCAGGAGTGCCTTGAAGTTCTGTAAATAGATTGATTGTAGAGTTTGTATTATCGCATAAATCTAAAGTGCCATCTCCACCAGCATTTGGTGCGATGTCTAACATAGCTAAAACGGATAAACGTCCTGTACTTTCACACGGAGGATCTAAAGTTGTAGCATAATATGTTTGCCCACTTACTAAAGGGGTAGAAGGTGGTAATTCTAATGCTGAAAATAAAGAGATATACCAATTGTTGTTACCGCTTGCAACTAAATCAGCAACTGTAGGTGTGAACTCTGGCGTAACACAAAAATTTTGAACCATATCTCCAGTTGGAACAGGAGTAGAGCCAACCAAAACTAAAACAGATAATCTTGAAGTTCTACAAGATCCATCTGCACTTGCTTGATCTGCGTAATATATAGTGTTGTCACTTAAAATGTCAGTGTCATTCAAAGGAGTACCTCCAGATGGTGATAAATACCATTGAACGTCGTTTCCTATAGCGATTAGACTATTCACTGTTGCTAATGAAGGGTCGTCTAAACAAACTCCTTGAAAGTTATCACCAACAGGTGGACCATAAATTGTAATATCTACTCTAGCTCTTGTTCCACAGCTTCCAGAATTATCATCAGCATAATAATCTTCACCGTTAATAAGACTTTCTGAATTGAGTAAAGGAACAGTTGAAGTAGGTGAGTCGTACCAAACAACGCCACCGCCATTATCAATAGCTTGTAAATCGCCAACGAGTACAGATTGTACATCACAAAGTGATTGTGAGCTATTTATAACTGTAGGACATTGTGCATTACCCGTTGTTAATCCACAGAATATTGAAATAACAAGAAATGCTAATAGTATAGGATATCTTTTAAAACTGTACTGTTTGGCTTTCATTAAAAAAATTTATAATAATTACTTTTGTTGTAATCAACGCCATATATTTAAGAACAGCAAGTTCTCTTGTCTTGCTATATTGAGAGATCGAGGGAAAACAAATATATGTAAATAGCCCTTACATAGCAAAATTAAAACCTACAGTTTTGTAGTTTTTTTATTCGTCTCAAATGTTAACTAAAACTAGGTGTTTGAAGGAGTTTTTGTTGTTACTCTTAATGCTTTTAGTTGTAAATTATATTGTTTTGCTTAAGTCTATACTATTTATAGATGTATAATTCGCAGTTTATTTGCTTGTAGGAATTAGTAATGTAATTGATTTTAATTACCATTAATTAGTTCTATCATGCCTTCGTTAGAATTATATTGCATTAAATAGATACCCGTGTTCGAATAGTTTCTGTCTGTGGTTTTTTGATAATCAAACTTTAAATGGGGTTGTTCTGAAAGTGTTGTGTTTATAATGTCTTCAAATGATGAGTTTTGAGAGATCCTTAGTAAAATGTCAAAGGTTACATTAAATCCTACAATAGCATTTTGTGAAGGTTTAGAACTAAATACATCCTCGTATTTAATTTCAAAATTGGTAATATCTTCTTTGTTTTGCGGATTTGTAATTGCAGGAAAAATGAGCTGTAAAATTCTAAATCTCATGTCTGAAACCTCACTTTGTTTTGGGAGTAGTGAAGATTCAAGCATAACCAATTGAATATTATGATCAGATAATTTGCCCATTAACGCTGTCGTTGTATTGAGAAGAACAATAGTTTTTTCGCTATCAAACACAATATAATTAAGTCTGCTTTTACTTAATTCATTATTTAAAGCATCAGATTTAAAAAAACCGGCATTATCAGCTTTTAGGAATTTAGCATCAGGAATTGTGGATGTAATTAGTTCTTTATTTCGAGCTTCATCAAGATCACTGATTACAATAACATTTGCATTTTGTTTTGCTAAATAGTTTAAGGTTTTTGTTTTTTGAATGGTGTCTGAAGGAATTGATCTGTAAACATTAATACTATCTTTAGAAACTAAATTAGATTCAATATCAATTATAGCTATCGGCGTATTAGATTCAATACTTGGAAAATTTGATCTGTTGTCTATAAATGGTACAAGAATAGCATTTTTGCTATGCGGACTTTCAATCGTTATTTTTGATTTTGCGATATTTTTCTTAATAAGTGTCACATCAAAATCAAGATTAAGTGCTTTTGCAGAATCAATAGCAATTTGAGCACCTTGGAAAAAATCGATATACTTTTGGAAATCGGCATTAATGCTAATCATCTTTTGTCGTTCTTCCGAAGAACCAAGTTCTTCACTAGAAAAAGGAGAGTAAAAATAAAGTCCGGTTGAAGTCTCTGTAACTAAGTTACTAAATAAAGCTTCATTTTTATTCGAATGAATTTTCGTTGGTGTACTTTTTGTGTTAGTATCAACAGTATCAACAGTATCAACAGTATCAACAGTATCAACAGTATCAACAATATCAACAGTATCAACAGTATCAACAGTATCAACAGTATCAACAGTATCAGTAATATCCGTAGTTGCTATAGTTTGTCCGGGGTTAATTGGCATTTTAATAATGTCTCCAACATTAACTGACGTCAGTAATTTCGGATTTAAAGTTGTAAATTCCTCAATCGTCATGCCTGCTTTTTTAGCCAGGCCAAAAAGTGTTTCTTTTGGTTCGATTACATAATTCTTAAAGCTATCAGTAGTGGTCGAAGAATCTACTCTAGTAATTGCAACTTCATTTGTGTTCGGGATTTCTTCAGAATTATTTGCGTCTGAGTTATCCACATTTAATCTGTGACCTGCCATTAACATTGGTACGGTGTGCGGATTTTTTTCTTCAAGCTCCGCTATAGTCATGTTAAAACGTTTAGCTAATTGGAATTTTGTATCACCACGCTGCACTAAATAGCCTCCTTCGGTAGAACTCTCTAAAGTTTTATCTGGAATAATTAAAGTTTGCCCTATTTGTAAGAATTCGGACAAACGCCCAGAATTTGCAGCCTCTAATTGCGCAAGACTAATACCGTTATTTCTTGCAATTCCCCAAAGTGTTTCACCTTTTACTACATAGTGCTCTCCGTCTTTTGCTGTGCGCGGAGTTTCTTTAATAGTTTTATCTACATTTATAGTGTGGCCTGCTTGAAGCATGCTTACAATGTGAGGGTTTTGTTGTTCTAACATTGCTATGCTTACACCAAAACGTCGAGAGAGACCAGATTTTGTTTCTCCTGATTTTACGACATAATTGCTGATGTTGTCATCCTTATCTACAGTAGTGTTAGTTGAGGTGGTTGTAGTGCTAGAATTTGGAATACGTAATATGTTACCAGCATAAATTATATCTTCAGAACCTGGGTTAAGTTCAAAAATGGCATTGACACTTACCCCATATTGTCTAGAAATCTTATAAACATTTTCACCTTTTTGTATCGTATGGTCTGTATAATTTTCTTGAGCGAAACTAAGATTAGAGCCTAAAATCAATAATGGTATAAGCGTAAAAAATCTCCTCATTATTTTTTGTAATTTAAATATAACACACTGTTTTTTTATGTGTTTGCGTGAAATGTGTTTTGCCTTTGAGAGTATAGGTAAGTCTACAAGAAAGGAGCAGTTCTTGGGGAATTAGACCTCTAAATCTGGCACAACAAATGTAAATAAAATCCTATTTAATACACGCATTAAAAGTACTAAAAATTAACGCTACCTCATTCAAATTAATACTTATTATCAACAGGATATTAACAATGTGCTAAGTTAACTTTCTCTGTAATTTTTTAGGTTTTAATATATAGAGTGAAAAGTCAATAATAGTTCACCATAACACGTAAGTATATAGTATCTTTGTAGCCTTAAATAAAAATCAATGAGCAATATAGTGGCTGTAGTAGGTCGTCCTAATGTAGGGAAATCGACATTTTTTAATCGTCTTATAAAAAGGCGTGAAGCTATTGTTGATGCTGTTAGTGGTGTCACAAGAGATCGTCATTACGGTAAAACAGATTGGAACGGAAAAGAATTTTCTTTAATTGATACTGGCGGATACGTAGTTGGTAGCGATGATATTTTTGAAGCAGAAATAGATAAGCAAGTAGAATTAGCTATTGATGAAGCAGATGCTATAGTTTTTATGGTAGATGTAGAGACTGGAGTTACAGGAATGGATGAAGACGTTGCTCAATTGTTGAGGAAAGTTAAAAAACCTGTATTCTTAGTTGTTAATAAAGTAGATAATAATAAACGTTTAGAAGATGCTGTTGAGTTTTATTCTCTTGGTTTAGGTGACTATTTTGCTATCGCAAGTATTAACGGAAGTGGAACTGGGGACTTATTAGATGCTATCGTAGAAGCGTTGCCAGAGAAAGAAGAAGTTGAGGAAGATCAGTTACCTCGTTTTGCAGTAGTCGGAAGACCGAATGCTGGGAAATCGTCATTCATTAATGCGTTAATTGGCGAGGATCGTTATATCGTTACAGATATTGCTGGTACTACTCGTGATTCGATTGATACTAAATATAACCGTTTTGGATTTGAATTTAATTTAGTGGATACGGCTGGTATACGTCGTAAAACTAAAGTTAAGGACGATTTAGAGTTCTATTCTGTAATGCGAAGTGTAAGAGCTATCGAACACAGTGATGTTTGTTTAGTAATGTTAGATGCTAATCGTGGATTTGATGGACAAGTTCAGAATATATTTTGGTTAGCAGAACGCAACAGAAAAGGTATTGTAATTCTTGTTAATAAGTGGGATTTAGTTGAAAAAAACACTAAGACTGCTAAAGAATTTGAACAGCATATTAGAAATGAAATCGCACCGTTTACGGATGTGCCAATCGTTTTTATATCAGTTTTAAATAAGCAACGTATTTTTAAAGCTATTGAAACAGCTGTTGAGGTCTATAATAATAGAACTAAGCGAATTAAGACCAGTGTACTTAATGAAGCTTTATTACCTATTATAGAGCATCAGCCACCGCCAGCCAATAAAGGTAAGTTTGTGAAAATAAAATACATTATGCAGTTGCCAACTCCGCAACCTCAGTTTGCATTTTTCTGTAATTTACCGCAATATGTAAAAGAGCCATATAAACGTTTTTTAGAGAATAAATTAAGAGAGCAGTTTGATTTTAATGGAGTTCCGGTAAGTGTATATATGAGAAAAAAGTAGTAGCTTTAATTTTTTATGAAAATAATAAAGCGCTTTATTTTTATCTTATGCTTTTGGTTATGCCATTGTTATGGGTTTACACAAAATCTTCCTCCTGAAATAAGTGTTTCAGGAGGACAGATATATTGCCCGCAATCACAAGTATCAATAGTAGCTTCTGTTTCTATTACCGATCCTAATCCTGAAGACACCTCATTATCCGAGATTTTTGTACAAATAGCTGAAGGATATCAAAACGGACAAGATACTTTAGAGTTAATTGGAACGAATCCCAATATTTCATCGAGTTGGAATGCATCGGAAGGACTTTTAACTTTATCTGGACCAGCAACTTTTGCTGAGTTTGAAAGTGCTATAGAAAATGTAGTTTTTCAAACAACACAAACAACATTCACTCAAGATAGACAGTTTTCAATTAATTTAGGAGACGCTAATTACTTACCAAGTACAGGGCATTATTATTTTTACGTATCTGATCCAGGTATTACTTGGACGCAAGCAAGAGATGCAGCTGCAGCACAAACTTATTTTGGTTTACAAGGCTATTTAGCAACGTTATCATCTGAAGAAGAATCGCAATTGGCAGGTGAGCAAAGTCCAGGGACGGGATGGATTGGAGGATCTGATGCCGAAGTTGAAGGTACATGGAAATGGGTTACAGGTCCGGAAGCAGGTACTGTATTTTGGCAAGGTAATGCTAATGGGAGTGCGGCAAATAATGAGTTCTCTTTTTGGAATTATAATGAGCCCAATAATGTTAATAATGAAGATTATGCGCATATTACAGATGCATCAATTGGTGTTTTAGGGGCGTGGAATGACTTGTCCAATACAGGTGATTTAGCAGTAAATAATCCATATCACCCTCAAGGCTATATTGTTGAGTATGGAGGTATGCCTAATGAACCCAATATTAGCTTATCCGCAAGTACGACGCTTATAATGCCAAGAGTTTTGGATGGTGATATTGCTGTTTGTGGGACAGATACTTTTACATTAACGGCTGAAGCTTCAACTTCAGAAGTTTGGTGGTTTGAAACGTCAACTTCAATGACACCAATTCATGTTGGGTTAAATTATGATGTAAATATTAATACGACGACAACCTATTGGTTATTGCCAGTTGTGCAAGGTTGTTCAACTAATACAGAACGATATCCGTTAACCATAACCATAAATGCTATACCAATTGTCAATAACATTACGATTAGCCAATGTGAGGATGATGTAATGGATGGTATTTCTAATTTTAATCTTAGTACTTATAACGATGTTATTGTCAGTGGTGATTTAAATAATTTAGACGTTAACTTTTTTGAAACGGTAGACTTGTCGATTCCTTTAGATGATGATAATTATACCAATCTAACCAATAATCAAGTGGTTTATGCACAGGTATTAAATACTATAACTGGTTGTAGTGTAATAGCAGAAGTGCTGTTGTCTGTAAACACAAATGTTTCAAATTATAGTATTTTAACTGAATGTGATAATTTAGACGAGACAGGTGTAGTTAGCTTTGATTTAACACAAGCAGAAAGTCAGATTTTAAATTCTCTAGCATCAGATGTTGTTGTTTTAGGGTATTATGAAACACATAGTAACGCGTTGCTTCAAGACAATCAATTGAATAGTAATTTTACTAATACTGAACCTTATAACCAAACCATTTTTGCGAGATTAGAACAAAATGGGAGTTGTTATAGTATTGCAGAGGTGAATTTAAATGCCGAACATTTGCCAAACCTACTTGAAAACGAAACTATTTTCTATTGTACAAATACATTTCCAGATACTATATCACTTAATGGAGGTGTAGTGGATGATGTTCCAAATAATTTTTATTATAATTGGTCTACAGGTGAAACAACAATGACTATTGACGTTAATGAACCTGGAACTTATTCTGTAGAAGTCACTAAACCTTTTGGTTGTACCAATACGAGAACGATTACAGTTTTACCTTCAAATACAGCAACTTTTGAAACCATTGAGGTTACCGATTTATCCGAAAATAATTCTATTACAGTAATTGTGTCGGGAGATGGAGATTATGTTTATGCTTTAGATGACGAAAACGGTATATATCAAGATTCAAATAGTTTTGAAAATTTACCTGCAGGAATTCATTCAGTCTACGTTAAAGATATAAAAGCCGACTGTGGAATTGTATCAACGGATGTTGTTGTTTTAGGATTTCCAAAATTCTTCACACCAAATGGAGATACTGTAAATGATACTTGGCAAATTAAAGGTTTTTCTCTAGAATTATCTAAAAATGTACATGTTGAAATATTCAATCGTTATGGAAAATTAGTTGGGTTAATAAATGCGTCAAACCCAAAATGGAACGGTTCTCATAATGGGAAATTACTACCAACCGATGACTATTGGTTTGCAGCAACATTGCCAGACGGTAGAACCTTTAAAGGTCACTTTACTCTTAAAAGATAATTTTATAATAATTTTAAGAAATTTCATACGATTTCTAACTTTCTTGCGTTTCTAAATCAGCTAATCATCAATCAACCAATCAATCACATGAAAAAACTAAGTCTAGTTTTTGCGTTTTTATTTGCATTACAATCATTCTCTCAAGACAAATCATTCGAAATTACAGGAACATTAAAAGCCGAGGACACTGAATTATCTTTAGAGTCTGCAACCGTTTACTTAGAACGTGTAAAAGACAGTTCGGTAGTGACGTATACCATATCAGATAAAGATGGAAAATTTAAAATTGAAAATTCAACCTATGATAAGAGCTTAAATTTCTACGTGTCTTATGTGGGCTATAAAACGTATTTCAAGGAAATTGTAATCGATAAAAAGACGATTGATTTAGGTACAATAACAATGTCTCTTGATAATCAATTAGGGGAGGTTTTGGTAAAATCTACAGCTCCGATAACGATTAAAAAAGATACTTTAGAGTTTAACGTAAAATCTTTCAAAACGAAAAAAGATGCCAACGTTGAAGACTTATTAAAACAGTTACCAGGCGTAGAAGTAGATGAAGAAGGTAATATTACGGTTAATGGAAAATCAGTAAATAAAATTTTAGTGAATGGGAAACCCTTTTTTGGTGACGACCCTACCATTACCACTAAGAATTTAACTAAAGATATAATCGAAAAAATTCAGATCGTAGATACAAAAACCAAATCGGAAGCCTTTACGGGAGAGGAAGGGGATAAAGAAAATAAAACGATAAATCTTACTATTAAAGAAGAAAATAATAAAGGGGTTTTTGGGAGGGTTTCTGCAGGAGCTGGAACTGACGATCGTTACGAGTTTGCAGGTATGGTAAATTTGTTTGATAATGATAGACGTGTAAGTGTGCTTGCGGGTGGTAATAATACTAACACACCAGGATTTAGTTTTGGAGAAATTTCAAAAATGTTAGGAGGTGGAAACAGTGTGTCTTTTGATGGTAATGGTTCTTTTACTATAGATGGTCGATCTTTTGGTGGAGGAGAAGGGATTACGACTTCGCAAAATGCAGGTGTTAACTATGCCGATATTATAGGTGAAAAAACCGATGTGTCCGCAGATTATTTTTTCTCATCGAGTAATTCTGAAAATGAGTCTTCATCCGAACGCGAAACTATTTTATCTGATTCGCGTTATTTTACCAATTCCGACTCTAAGTCTACAAACGATACGGATAATCATTCGTTTAATTTAGAATTCGAAATTGAAACAGATTCTACTTTTCAAATTAATATAGAGCCTTCATTTGGGTATTCAAAATCGAGAACATTATATACTAGTAATGAGGAAACCTTAGATGAAGATTTAATTTTAACCAATCAATCTAACCTAAACTCTAATGTAGAAAGTTATGTAAAACGATTTTCTAATGAAATTTCTATTACTAAACGATTAGGAAATCGTGGTGCTTTTATTAAAGCCGAATTAGAGACGCGTATCAATCAGCAAGAAAGTGATGATTTTTTAGAATCAAACACAGAAGTTTTTGGTAGCAATCCAGAAATCATCGATAGAAATCAATTTACCAATGGTGAAAATAATAGTTACGGTGTGTCTACAAAACTGTCTTATAGGTTACCAATCGTAACTAAAAAGTTTTTCTTAAATTTAGATTATGAGTACGCTAGAGATAAAGATAATAACAGAGAAAGCACTTTTGATTTTAATAATGGTACGCAAGATTTTACGGATTTTAATACGGATCTAAGTACAGATTTTCAATATACAGATTATAGAAGTATTCCATCTGTGGGATTGTCTTATAGAGGAGAAAAATTATCTACAAGTTTCGATATAGGTTATAACATAAGAACTCTTAAAAATCAAGATTTATTAAGACCAGAATTTAATGTAGAACGCGATTTTGAAAATATAGAGGCTAATTCATATATCAGCTATACGTTTAGTCCTAAGTCGTCAATTTATGCAAATTATTGGCTTGAAAATCAGCCACCAGGACTACGACAACTTCAAGCCTATGAAGACGTATCAAATCCACTTCAAACTGTAATTGGTAATCCTAATTTAGAACCTTCAAATAATCATAGTTTATATCTTGGCTATAATGGGTTCGATTGGCAAAAGCGTACTGGTTTTTATGTGGGTGTTAATGCTAGTGTTTCAGATAATCAAGTTGTGGCTAAAACGACTATAGATGAAGAAACGTTAAAGCGAACAACGACTTATGTAAACGTTGATGGGAATTATAATATTGGTTCTTGGGTAAACTACAATAAAGATTTTAAGGTTGATACCTTAAGAACTATTAAACTAAAGTTTAGAGCCAGTTATAATACTTCAGAACGAATTAACTTTAATAACGATGTAAAATATGCTAGTAAGTCCGATAGAATCTCACCAAGATTCGGTGTAGATTTTATATGGGATAAAGTATTAGAGTTTAAACCTTATTACCAGATAAGTTATACGAACACATCTTATGATATTGAAGCTTTTGACGATCGTCAATTTACAAGTCATAATGCGGGTGTAAGAACGGCTACTTTTTTACCAAAAAACTTTGAGTGGAGAAATGATGTTAGTTTTAATTATAATCCTAATGTGGCCGATGGTTTTCAGAAAAGTGCCTGGTTTTGGAATTCAACATTAGCCTATAGCATGTTTAAGGATAAAGCTATTATAACATTAAAGGTTTACGACTTATTAAATCAAAATACTAATGCTATGCGTATAGCCACTCAAGATTATATTGAAGATAAGCAGAGTACCGTTTTAAGACAGTACTTTATGCTAAGCTTTAGTTATAAATTTAATAGCTTAGGAAGTAAAGGTGAAACAGGTGGTGGTGATATGATCTATTTTGATTAATCCCAAAGTAGAATTAAAGAATCTAAAGCTTTATCAACACCCTTATAATAGTTGTTGGTTCTAAACTGAGGAATCATTATGCTATCAATTATAACGTTGCATTCGTAATCGGAAATGGTTTGTTCAGTGCCAATTCCTGTTGAAATTGCAATGCTTCTATCGTGATTAGAAATTGTGATGAGTAAACCGTTGTCTTTTTCTTTTGTGCCAATTCCCCAATTTTCACCAACTTCAGTTCCAAATTTCTGAATGTTTGTATTTTTAGGTAATGAATTTATGGTTAGAATCGCAATTTGGTTGGTCGTTTGTGTTTCGTATTGAATGATTTTGTAAGCTAAAGAATCGCTTTCAACTTTTGAGAATAAATGAGCTAAATCTACAACTCGTTTTTGAGATGCGTTTAATGGAATATGCGATGGGATTGTTTCAGCATCAGTTTTTGTTTTTTTACAATTCAAAAACAAAATGCAGACGATTGTAAGTTGAAAGAAGAATTTTAATCGCATGACTAAATTTTTAAATTGAAATAAATCCTACTGGCTACTGAAAGTAAAAATTAGACTTAAAACGAGAGGATTACCATCCTCCAGAAGCTCCTCCGCCTCCAAAGCTTCCGCCACCAAAGCCTCCACCAAAACCACCTCCGCCTCCGAAGCCTCCTCCAGAGCTGCCGCCAAAGCCACCTGAAGATGAACCTCTAGAGAAACTTCCACGTCCCATATTACTTAAAATAATGGCTTCGAGAAGTCCTCCGCTTCCAGCGCGATTTCCTCTATTACCTCCATTTCCTCCTCCACGAGTTTTAGAAATGGCGATTATAAAAATGATAAAAATGATAAATAGGAAAAAGATAACTTCAGTTGGGAATCCGTTTTCGGTTTGTCGTGTGCCTTTGTATTCACCAGTCATGACTTCAAAAATAACATCCGTAGCACGGTTTAATCCACCGTAATAATCATTTTTTTTAAAGTAAGGAATGATATCATTATTTATAATACGCTTACTTAAGGCATCTGTTAGTAAGTGTTCAACACCTTTACCAGTACTGATATTTATTTTTCGATCGTTTCTAGCTAAAAGAATAAAAATACCGTTGTCTTTATCAGCTTGGCCAATTCCCCATGCTTCTCCCCATTGTGCGCCTAAATAATTGATGTATTCGCCATTGGTAGAGCCAATGATTGCAACCACAATTTGTGTTGATGTAGAATCAGAATAGCGTATTAGTTTTTGTTCTAAGCTGCTTTTTTCTGACGCTGATAATAAATTAATGTCGTCATCGTATACACTAGTTTGAAACTTTGGTTTTTCAGGAATATTATATTGAGCTTGTCCAATTAGTGGACTTACTAAAAGTAATAGAACTAAAACCTTAAATGCGATATGTTTTATCTGTTGCATTATCCTTTTGAGATTGTATTGTCCAATTCATCTTTGTCATTATGATCCCAAGGAAAATATTGAGATAATGCTTTGCCTGCCTCCTGAATACCATCAATTAAACCTTGTTTAAAACGGCCTGACTTAAACTGACTAGAAATTTTATCGCGCGTAGA
Source organism: Winogradskyella pacifica (assembly GCF_003386275.1). Classification (NCBI taxonomy): domain Bacteria; kingdom Pseudomonadati; phylum Bacteroidota; class Flavobacteriia; order Flavobacteriales; family Flavobacteriaceae; genus Winogradskyella; species Winogradskyella pacifica. The sequence continues at coordinate 26,417 of NZ_QREI01000004.1, forward strand.
ATTCCAAAAGTCAGCGCCAACACTATTATTAATGCCTTGATCTCCAAAAATCACAAAAGATTTATTGTCTACTGCAACATAGATGAGTACACCATTACGTTGAATGGTATTATCCATTTTTAAATAATGAAATACTTCTAAGGCATGTTCGTAGACATCAATATCACATTTCTGTTCTATATGTACACGAATTTCACCAGAGGTTTTGCCTTCAGCAATTCTAATAGCTTCAACAATTTCGGCTTCTTCCTTGGCTGTTAGGAACTGCTCAATATTTGGCATAAATAGATTTAATTAAAAGTCGAAATTAACGTCTGGAGCATTTTCGCTACCAGCATCTGCTTTATATCTAGGCATTTCTTCAAATCCAAACCAACCAGCTAAAACTGATCCTGGAAATTTTGAAGTATGTATGTCATAAATATTAACCTTTTCATTAAACCGATCTCTAGCGATATTAATTCGGTTTTCGGTACCTTCTAATTGACTTTGAAGTTCTAAGAAATTTTGATTCGCTTTTAATTCAGGGTAACGCTCAACAGATACTAATAATTTGGATAATGCTCCGCTTAACCCACTTTGTGCTTGTTGAAATTGCGCCATGTTATCAGCAGTTAAATTACTGGCATCAATTGTTGTAGAAGTTGCTTTTGCTCTAGCTTCTATTACAGCTGTTAAGGTTGATTTTTCAAAATCAGCAGCGCCTTGTACAGTTTTAACTAAATTACCAATAAGATCATTTCGTCTTTGGTAAGAACTTTCTACATTAGACCAAGCTGTTTTAGCATCTGCTTCATAAGTTACAGCTGTATTATTAAATCCTACAGCCCAATTGTAGATTCCAAATGCAATGATTGCAATTACGATTACAGGAATTAGCCATTTTTTCATGATAGTTTAGTTTTAAAGTTGTGTTTTAATTTTGTTAAGTTGTGCTTTGATGCTTTCAAGCTTTTCGATAATTTCAAATTTTTCTAAAGCTTGTTTTTTTTCTTCTTTGAGATGTGTTTTTGCACCTTCAAGTGTAAATCCTCTTTCTTTTACTAAATGGTAAATAAACTTAAGATTTTTAATGTCTTCTGGAGTAAATTTCCTGTTCCCTTTAGCATTCTTCTTTGGTTTTAAAGCATCGAATTCTTTTTCCCAAAATCGAATTAAAGAGGCATTCACTTTAAAAGCTTTAGCTACTTCTCCAATACCGTAATATCGTTTTTCTGGTAAGTCTATATGCATCTTAATCGAGGGATTGGTTTTCTAATGACGCTTTCTTAAGTAAGATATCGTATTCTTCAGCAGATAAGTTACCATAATAAAAATTAATAGGATTAATACGCTCACCATCTTTAAAGACTTCGTAATGCAAGTGCGGTGCTTCAGAACGACCTGTACTACCCACAAAGCCTATTAAATCTCCACGTTTTACGCGTTGGTTAACTTTAACGTTGTATTTATATAAATGGGCGTATAAAGATATGTAACCATAACCATGATCTATTCTAATATGATTTCCATACCCTGTAGATTGGCTATCTGCACGGGTAATTACTCCATCTCCAGAAGCGTAAATCGGTGTGCCACGTGGTGCTGTAAAATCCATACCGTAATGAAATTTCCGAACCTTAGTAAATGGATCCGTTCTATAACCATAACCAGATGCCATACGTGTCATATTCTCGTTACTTATAGGTTGAATTGCAGGTATAGCTTCTAAAAACTTTTCTTTGTCTTCTGCTAATTTTGCAATTTCATCTAACGATTTAGATTGGACAACAACAGCTTTTTCTAAAATATCTAAACGCTTATTACTTTCAGCAATTAGTTTAGTATTATCAAAACCTTCATACTTTTTATAACGGTTAATACCACCAAATCCTGCTCTTCGTTGCTCTGTAGGTATTGGGTTGGCTTCAAAATAGAGTCTATAAATAGCATTGTCGCGCTCTTCAACATTTTCTAAAGCAGCAAAAGCATCATCTGTTCGCTTGTTTAACAATTCGTATTGCAATTCCATATTTTGCAATTCTCTCGCCATTTGTCGCTCTTTTGGCGACTCAATATATTGACTAGCAATAAAAACCATCAAAAAAGCAAATAAGCCAGCAGCGGTTAAAAATACAGCGGCATACTTAAGAGTTGTTGCTTTTTTACGCTTTATCTTTCGGTAAGAAAGCGTTTCGGAATCATAATAATATTTTACTTTAGCCATGTTTGAATTTATGCTATTTTTGCAGCATTACAGACATAATTTCGGTTTGTAATTTATTCGCAAAGCAACCAAAGATAAAAAATTGTTTCGCATTTGTGGTAATTAAATACAAACAAGTACAAACAAGCTATAAATTCAGCATATGAAGTCTCAAGACGTACGATCTAAATTTTTAAAATTCTTTGAAGGAAAACAACATCTTATTGTGCCTTCTGCACCAATGGTATTAAAGAATGACCCAACATTAATGTTTGTTAATGCTGGTATGGTGCCTTTTAAAGAATACTTTTTAGGGAATTCAGAACCAAAGAAAAATAGAATTTCGGACTCACAAAAATGTTTACGTGTTTCTGGTAAGCATAATGACTTAGAGGAAGTTGGTTATGATACCTATCATCATACTTTGTTTGAAATGCTAGGAAACTGGAGTTTTGGGGATTATTTTAAGGAGGAAGCCATTGCTTGGGCTTGGGAATTGCTTACCGAAGTATACGGAATTGATAAAAGCATACTTTATGTAACCGTTTTTGAAGGCAGTGATGACGAGGATAATCTTAAAATGGATACGGAAGCATACGATATTTGGAAGAAATATATTTCTGAAGATCGCATTTTAAAAGGGAATAAAAAGGATAATTTCTGGGAAATGGGAGATCAAGGGCCATGTGGACCTTGTAGCGAAATCCACGTCGATATTAGATCTGCTGAAGAAAAAGCAAAGGTTGATGCTAAAACTTTGATAAACATGGATCATCCGCATGTGGTTGAAATATGGAATCTCGTTTTTATGCAATACAATCGTAAGGCAAATGGAGTTTTAGAAGCGTTGCCAAATAAACATATCGATACAGGAATGGGCTTTGAGCGCTTATGTATGGTATTACAAGATGTACAATCTAATTATGATACCGATGTATTTACACCAATTATTCGTGAAATAGAAACCATTACAGGTAAGACCTATGGTGATAACGAAGAAGTTGATATTGCCATTCGTGTTATTTCTGACCATGTTAGAGCTGTGGCATTTTCAATTGCAGATGGTCAATTACCAAGCAACACAGGTTCAGGTTATGTCATTCGTAGAATTTTACGGAGAGCCGTGCGTTATGGATTTACATTCTTAGATAAAAAAGAACCATTAATATATCGTTTAGTAGATGTGTTAAGTAAAAAAATGGGTGAGGCGTTCCCTGAAATAAGAGCACAAAAAGTATTAATCGAAAATGTAATTAAAGAAGAAGAAGCTTCTTTTTTAAGAACATTAGATCAAGGTTTGGTATTATTAAATCGTATTGTTGAAGAAACAAAAGGAGATACCGTTTCAGGTGAAAAGGCTTTTGAGTTGTATGACACTTATGGATTCCCTATTGATTTAACAGCTTTAATTTTATCTGAAAAGAATTTAAAATTAGACGAAAAAGGATTTAACGAGCAATTACAAAAGCAGAAAGAACGATCGCGCTCTGCTAGTGAAACGTCAACTGAAGATTGGACGGTTTTATTTGAAGACGATGTTCAAGAATTTATTGGATACGACACTCAAGAAGCTAATGTAAAAATTGCAAAATACCGAAAAGTAACCTCTAAAAAAGATGGTGAAATGTATCAGTTAGTTTTCAATTTAACACCATTTTATCCGGAAGGAGGTGGACAAGTTGGAGACAAAGGAGTATTGCAAGATACACATGGAGATGTGGTTTATATTTTAGATACTAAAAAGGAAAATAATGTTATTATCCATTTATGTAAAAATTTACCAGAACATTTAAATGAAAGCTTTAAAGCTGTAGTGAATAGTGAACACCGTGCATTATCTTCTAGTAATCACACCGCGACGCATTTATTGCACCAAGCTTTACGAACAGTTTTAGGAGAGCATGTAGAACAAAAAGGATCTTTGGTAAAACCAAAATCATTACGTTTCGATTTTTCTCATTTCTCTAAGGTCACACCAGAGCAATTGCAGGAAATTGAAGATTTTGTAAATGCAAGAATAGAAGGCAAGTTACCTTTAGAGGAACATCGAAATATCCCAATGGAAAAAGCTATTGAAGAAGGAGCTATGGCTTTATTCGGAGAGAAATATGGCGATACGGTGAGAACGATTCGCTTTGGGAAATCTATGGAATTGTGTGGTGGAATTCATGTAAAAAACACATCTGATATTTGGCATTTTAAAATTGTGTCAGAAGGAGCTGTTGCAGCTGGTATTAGAAGAATTGAAGCTATTACAAATAAATCGGTTAGGGATTATTTCGCTGAAAATAACACGGCTTATCTTGAAATGAAAGGCTTGTTGAACAATGCTAAAGAACCTATAAAAGCATTAGAGAATCTGCAAGGAGAAAATAGCGACTTAAAAAAGCAAATAGAAGAACTTTTAAAAGATAAAGCTAAAAATATTAAGGGAGAACTTAAAAGCGAACTAACCGAAATTAACGGTATTCAATTCTTAGCTAAGAAACTCGATTTAGATGCTTCAGGAGTTAAAGATGTATGCTTTGAGTTGGGAAGTCAGTTTGAAAATTTATTCTTAATATTTGGTGCTGAAAATGATGGAAAGGCCATTTTGTCTTGTTACATTTCTAAGGAATTGGTGGCAAGTAAAGGTTTAAATGCTGGTACAATCGTCAGAGAATTAGGAAAACACATCCAAGGTGGAGGTGGAGGACAACCGTTCTTCGCCACTGCGGGAGGTAAGAATCCTAATGGGATTGAGGCTGCTTTGGAGGCTGCTAAGGATTATTTATAGAACGGTTGTAACCCAGAGTTTCGCAGAGCAAAAGCGCAGAGATTCACAGAGGGTTAGTTTTAAATTTTCATGATTACGTTTTTTTTTTTTTTTAACTGCACTAAATGCTTGAAACACTTTTAAAAACAAAAAAAAATGTGATTTGAATTGCTGTTTTTCTCAGTGAATCTCTGAGAGACTCCGCGAATCTTTGTGTAATAACTTTAACCTCTAAGTAATAATTAACAAATGAATCTTCAAACTCAGATACCATTAAAATCACAACAGCATAACCAAATAGATTATAACTCTAAAGTGTTTTTGCTTGGTTCATGCTTTTCTGAAAATATAAGTGAGAAGTTTAATTATTTTAAGTTTCAGTCTACAGTTAATCCATTTGGTATTTTATTTCATCCCTTAGCGATAGAACATCTAATTACGCGTGCCATAAATAAGGACTATTATTCTGAAGATGACTTATACTTTTATAACGAACAATGGTTTTGCTTAGATGCACACTCAAAATTAAACAAGACCTCAAAAGACGAATTGCTAAGTGTTTTAAATTCTCAAATTGATGAGACTCTCGACAATTTAGTTAATGCAAGTCATGTTATAATAACCTTAGGAACAAGTTGGGTTTATAGACATATTGAATCGGATAAAGTTGTTGCTAATTGTCACAAACTACCCCAAAAACAGTTTCTAAAAGAATTAGGTTCTGTTGATACGATTACTGAATCACTTCAAGCCATTATCGCTTTAGTGAAAAGTGTGAATCCAGAAGTTAGTTTTCTCTTTACGGTTTCGCCTGTAAGACATATTAAGGATGGTTTTGTAGAAAACACACAAAGTAAAGCGCATTTAATTACGGCAATTCACAATGTTGTTGAACCTAGAAATAGCCTTTATTATTTTCCATCTTACGAAATTATGATGGATGAATTACGTGACTATCGTTTTTACAATGCAGATATGCTTCATCCAAATGAAGTCGCTATAGATTATATCTGGGGAAAATTTAAAACCGTTTGGTTATTAGCAGATGCTTTACAAACTTTAGATAAAATTGCAGCCATCCAAGCAAAAAAGGCGCATCGTCCTTTTAATTCGAATTCTGAAGCACATCAAAAATTTCTGTCAAAACTTCAGCTAGAAATGGAAGATGTATGTGCAAAATTTCCTCATATATCGTTTTAATGGTCTTATACTTTCTGTAGTAGTATTAGAAAGCATTTTGCGTATAGAGAGAGGTGCTAGTAGAAAAAACTACTGCGTTAATTTAAAATTTGACTCACTACTCTAAAAAGTATGGTAGTTGGTGCAATGACTAAACTTATATAGAATATATATTTTCCGTGTTTTCTGTCATTCTCAGCATAGGTGTGAATCTTCTGTCCATCTGGTAGGGTTTTTTTAGATGTCCATAAAAAATAACCGATTATTAAGCCTAGAAAACCGCCTAAAACAGCAAAAAAGTAGCCTGCAATAATCCAAGGTTTTTGGTTGCCCTCAGGTTCAGCTAATTGTTTTAAGCGCTCATTTTTTAGAGAATTTAGTAATTCTTTATCAATCGGTTTGCCTCTTTGAATTAATATTTTTTGAGCTAATGTATAGTCAAAAGCATTCCATTCGTCAGACTTTAATAAAATGTCATAAAGTTCTTCATCTGTGAATTTAAACAAATAATAATCTTTATCTATAGTTTCAATTAGGTTCTCGACTTCTTTTTCGAGAATGCTTTCAGCTTTTTGAAAGTCGGTTTGTTTAATCCGGACTTCAATCTCATTCTGTAAAGTGTTTCCTGTGAACGTAACATCAACAGAAGGTGCATTGTCGTCAAGTATGGTTTCTATGCCGTTTTCATTCAACAAAGCTTTTAATTCAGAGGCTTGTTCTAAACTTGGGAATTTCCTAAATATCGAATAATTGTCTTCCATTGCTAAGTTTGTTGATTTGCTATTAATGTGAATTCTATTTATTTACGCGAACACTATTTGGTACCAAAACAGTATAGTCACCATCATTCCTTAATACATCGCGCACAATAGATGACGAAATAAATGAAGTTTTAGCTGCCGTTAATAAGAATACAGTTTCAATTTTTGATAGTTTTCTATTGGTATGTGCTATGGCTTTTTCGAACTCAAAATCAGCAGGATTTCTTAAGCCTCTTAGTATAAATTGTGCATCAATTTCTTTACAAAAATCAATAGTTAAGCCTTTATAAGTAACTACTTTTACTTTAGGTTCATCTTTAAATGTTTCTTCAATAAATGCTTTTCTTTCCTCTAAAGAAAACATGTATTTTTTTTCGGCATTAATACCAATAGCTACAACAACTTCATCGAACAATTTAATGCCACGCAGTATAATATCGTGGTGACCGTTTGTAATAGGATCAAAGGATCCTGGGAATATTGCGCGTTTCATAAACTTAGTTTTAATATTTTTGTACTAATCGGAAATAGTTATAATTTCAAATATAATTATTATTTCTTCAAAGCTTCTTCAATGGCATTTCCAAATAAGTCATTTAGGCTAATACCAGCTTCCGTTGCTTGCTTAGGTAATATGCTTTCTTTAGTTAAGCCAGGAACCGTGTTTACTTCTAATAGATAAGGTTCGTCATTTTTAAAAATAAATTCACTTCTAGAAAAGCCTTTCATTTTTAAAATTTCATATATTTTTTTAGCTTCGGTTCTTATTTTGTTGGCATAATCTTCAGATATACGTGCCGGAGTAATTTCTTGTGATTGCCCCAAATATTTAGCTTCATAATCAAAGAAATCATTTTCAGAAACGATTTCTGTGATCGGTAAAACGAGAGTTTCAGATGTATACGAAATTACACCAACAGAAACTTCAACACCATCTAAAAACTGCTCAATAATAATTTCATTGTCTTCTTTAAAAGAGTTGTCAATGGCGGTTTGTAAATCTTCTTTCTTATACACTTTAGAAATTCCAAAACTACTACCAGCTTTGTTGGCCTTAACAAAACAAGGGAGTCCAACTTTAGCAATTATAGCGTCTTCATTAATGGAGTCGCCAAAATTAAGATAATAGCTTTCGGCCGTTTTAATGCCGTAAGGTTTTAAAGCCGCTAACAAATCGCGCTTATTAAAAGTTAATGCTGCTTGGTACATTGAGCAGCTGGTTTGTGGCATTCCTAATAATTCAAAATAGGCTTGCATATAACCATCTTCACCTGGCGAACCATGGATCGCATTAAAAACACAATCGAACTCAATTTTTGTTTCGTTTACTAAAACGGAAAAATTATTTTTATCTATCGGAAATTCTTCGTCCAAATCATTAACAAAAACCCATTTATCTTTAAAAATATGAATGCGATATGCATTGTATTTATCTTTGTCTAGAGCGTCAAAAACAACGTTGCCACTCTTAAGGGAGATCTTGTATTCACTAGAATAACCGCCCATTATAATTGCAATATTTTTCTTCATTATTTAGTTTAAAAATGCTACTGTGTAAAAGTATCATTTATTTTCAATAATCTAATTCTCTAATTCATACGTATTTTATTTTTGTGTCGTTATTATTTCTTAGTTTTGTCAACAATTATTTTCATATGAGTTTTGTTAAGTTTCTTACTAGTAAAGTGTTTTTTAAACAACTGGCATTAGCCCTTATAGCCCTTGTGGTGATTTGTTTTATAGCCCTAAAATGGTTAAGTGTAACCACTAATCATGGTGAGTTTATAATTGTACCAGATTTAAAGGGTAAATCTTTAGAGACTGTTGGTATCGAATTAAAGGATCATGATTTAGCCATGGAAATACAAGATTCTGCAAATTATAATCCAAAATATCCTAAGTATTCTGTTATTGAACAAAACCCAATTGCAGGATCACAAGTAAAGGAAAATCGCAAAATATATTTAATCTTAAACCCTTCTGGTTACCGTAAAGTCGAAGTGCCAAATATTTTAAAACGTACGTTTAGACAAGCTAAACCTCAATTAGAAGCTTTAGAATTCGAAATAGGGGACATCACCTATAAAGATGCCATTGGTGAAGGTGTTATTTCTATGTCTCACAAAGGTAAAACATTAAAACCAGGTACATCATTACCCTTAACTTCTAAGATAGACTTGGTGGTAGGAAACGGTAAACTATAATTAAAATAATGCCAAATATTTCTGATATCTCAGACCAAGACGAAAACGAATTATACGAGCATCACGCTTTTAAAGTTGTTGCAGGTCAACAACCACTTCGTATCGATAAATACTTAATGAATTTTATAGAAAACGCTACGCGTAATAAAATTCAGGCTGCCGCAAAAGACGGTAGTATTTTTGTGAATGACGTTCCTGTTAAGTCCAATTACAAAGTAAAGCCTAACGATTATATCACTGTTAAATTTGAACATCCACCGCACGAGAATCTTCTTGTTGCTGAAGATATTCCTATCGATGTGGTGTATGAGGATGATGATTTGCTTGTGGTGAATAAACCTGCAGGTATGGTTGTACACCCAGGGCACGGTAATTATTCTGGGACTTTAATAAATGCACTTATTTTCCATTTCGAAAATTTGCCTAATAACTCTAGTGAAAGACCAGGTTTGGTTCATAGAATTGATAAAGATACCAGTGGGTTATTAGTAGTCGCAAAGACCGAACTAGCCATGGCTCATCTGTCTAATCAGTTTGCTAAAAAAACGAGTGAGCGCGAATATGTTGCCATTGTTTGGGGTAATGTAGAAGAAGAGGAAGGTACTATTGAAGGTAATATTGGTCGCCATCCAAAGAACAGATTACAAAATACAGTGTTCTTAGATGATGAAGACGAACAAGGAAAACCAGCCGTAACACATTATAAAGTTCTTGAGCGTTTAGGTTATGTCACTTTAGTAACTTGTAAGCTTGAAACTGGTCGTACCCACCAAATACGTGTTCATATGAAACATATTGGTCACACTTTATTTAACGATGAACGTTATGGTGGAGAGCGTATTTTAAAAGGGACTACATTTACTAAATATAAGCAGTTTGTAGATAACTGTTTTAAAATTTTGCCACGCCAAGCTTTACATGCTAAAACATTAGGGTTTGTACATCCAACGACAAATGAATTCATGAGATTTGAATCTGAAGTTCCTGATGATATGACGCAATGTATTGAGAAATGGAGGCATTATGCCAAGCATGCCAAAGACTAATAGTTTTATAGCGTTTCATTTTTATTACACGTTTAAAAAAATATTAAACGTGTAATAAAAAGGATGCATTTCCATCCTTAACGCGCCTTACAATAAGTCCTGCGTAAAGATTAACTAAAAATGCACCATTTTTCTAATGGTGCATTTTTAGTTATAGGTGCTTTATAGTTAAGCTTTATAACACTATCAATATTAGTTTTCACTAATGTTAGAAATTTTTTCATTTACATCGTATTTTTACAATGAGAAAGAAAAATTGTTTAACCTTTAATGAGACACGTGCTTTAATGAGTGTTGATTTAAATTTAAAGAGATACCCACTTTTGTGGGCATTATTATGAAATTAGTATTATCACCAGCAAAATCGTTAGACTTCGACACTAAATTACCAACTTCTAAAACTACAGAAGGAGTGTTTTTAGACGAGGCAGAAAGATTAAATAAAGTATTAAAAAAGAAGTCCGCAAAGCATTTGTCTGCGCTTATGCACATATCAGATAATTTAGGTCAATTAAATTATGAGCGCAATCAGGAATGGGAATTACCATTTACAAAAGATAATGCACGGCAAGCTATTTACGCGTTTAGCGGAGATGTGTACAGAGGATTAGATGCGTATACGATTGATACCGAAAAGTTAGATAAAGTAGAAGATACTGTTAGGATTCTTTCAGGATTATATGGTGTATTGAAACCCTTAGATTTAATGCAGCCCTACCGACTAGAAATGGGAACAAAAATGCCAGTTGGTAAAAATAAAAACCTTTACGAATTTTGGAAAAAGAAAGTGACAAAGGCTTTAAATGAGGAGTTAGACGACGACGAAATTTTCCTGAATTTAGCAAGTCAAGAGTATTTTAAAGCCATAGATACAAAAGCCTTAAAAGTACCCGTAATCAATATTGCTTTTAAAGAATTTAAAAACGACAAGTATAAAATTATAGCCATTTTTGCAAAATTGGCCAGAGGTTTAATGGCGAGATATATCATTGATACGGACGCAAAAACTCTAGATGATATTAAAGGGTTTAATTACGAGAACTATGGTTTTAGCGAAGAATTATCTTCAGAAAATGAATTAGTGTTTACACGATAAATTATAATATAAAGAACTAATTTCACACACATGTTTTATTACTTAATTGTTGCCCTTCAGGCATTTTGTATTTATCACGCTTATAAAAATAGTAAGCCTTATTATTGGTATTTCGTTGTGCTTTTTATTCCTGTTATTGGTTCATTAATCTACATTATCACTCAGGTGTATAACCAAAATGACGCAGAAAAAATACAAGAAGAAATCACCACGGTTCTTAATCCCACGAAAAGGATAAAGGATTTAGAAAAGAAACTCGAGTTTGTAGATACTTACACTAACAGAATAGAGTTGGCAGATGCCTATTTTTCCAATAAAGATATTCCTAATGCGATTATAAGCTATAAGAAAACATTAGAAGATACCGTTCAAGATGATTTATATGCACGGCAGAATTTGATGTTGTGTTATTTTCAACTCAAGGATTATAACGCCGTCATTGAACAGGCAGAATTTATAAAAGATAAATCGGAATTTAAAGGTTCAAAACAGCAATTTTGCTATGGTTTAGCTTTAAACGAATTGGGTAAACCCGATGAAGCTGAAGCACAATTAAAACAAATAGACAGACCGTACTCTAATTATGCAGAACGTTTAGAGCTGGCAAAATTTTATGTAGAAAATAATAGAACTTCCGAAGGAAAGGAACTGTTAAATGAGATTTCTACCGAGTCTCTGCGCTTAACGAAACCTAACCGAAAACTTTACGGAGCAACGATTGTTGAGGTTGAGCGTATGTTGTCTGCTTTGTAAAGGGGCTTTATAAGAATATCTGAATCTGGACATCTAATTAAATAGAAGAAAAAAACTGACTATCAAAATAGTTATATTCCTGTAATTTAAATCTAGGTCTATGTAATAATAATAGACAAAAAAATCTTCAGTTCGCTCTACATGATTCAGGGTATAATAGCACATGTCAAAACCCAACAGTTATAAATCGGTAATCACAATGTGTTACCCATGCGTAGCAAATATTTCAATTAGTCGTTAGTTTTATATAGATAGATTAAAGCGAATAAATATCAAATAACAATATCTTAGACTTTATAAAATGTACTATATATAATTTTTAAAACAATTAATTTATTACTACTAGTTCACTTTAATCATTTCTGTTAGAAAATTGTAGGTGTATTATAATTTTTCGATTTAACTATATAGATAAAAAGAATAAAATTCATAGATTGCTCACTTTTTGAGTATAACTTTATTTATGTCATTTCTACTCTACTACAACTAATTTAATTATATGGTTTTTAGTTCATTACTATTTGTCTTTTGTTTTTTACCTATAGTATTGCTTTTAAATAAAGTGCTACCCCGTAGTTGGAGAAACTACTTTCTATTAATTGTTAGTTTAACTTTTTATGCTATTGGTGAGGAGGAGCTAGTTTTAGTGATGATAAGTTCTATTATCGTTAATTATGTAGCTGGCGGATTGATAAATCGTTATAGAGACTCAGATAAAGCTCGATATTATCTAGGTATAGCTATATTTTTGAATTTAGGTGTGCTAATTTATTTTAAATACACAAATTTCATATTTGATCAATTTGCGTTTAAAATCGAAAATATTCATCTTCCTATTGGAATTTCGTTTTTCACCTTTCAAAGTATTTCTTATTTAATTGATGTTTATCGGGAGCCTACTTTATATCAAAAAAACCCATTTAAACTGGGTTTGTATATATCTTTGTTTCCGCAACTCATTGCAGGTCCTATAGTTAGGTATGCTGATATTGCCAAAGATATTTCATCGCGTACAGAAAGTGCAGAACTTTTTAAATCAGGTGTACTTCGTTTTGTTACTGGTTTAGCTAAAAAATTATTGATAGCTAATACCTTAGCACTTATAGCAGACACAGCTTTTTATATGCCAGCAGAGGAGTTGCCTTTAAGTATGGCATGGTTAGGTATTATTTGTTATACGCTTCAAATTTATTTTGATTTTTCAGGATATTCAGACATGGCTATTGGTTTAGGTAGGATGTTTGGATTTCGTTTTCTAGAAAACTTTAATTATCCTTATATTTCTAAAAGTATACAAGAATTTTGGAGAAGATGGCACATATCACTTTCTTCATGGTTCAGAGATTATGTGTATATACCTTTAGGTGGTAATAGATTAGGTGAAAGAAGAACGTATTTAAACCTTATTGGAGTGTTTCTTTTAACAGGTATTTGGCATGGAGCAAGTTGGAATTTTATAGTTTGGGGTTTATGGCATGGAGCTTTTATTTTGATTGAAAAATCGAGTAGCTTGCCAATAAATAATGCAGCTTTAAAGTCCGTATTAAGTAGAGTTTATCTGCTTTTTGTCGTAATGATTGGTTGGGTGTTTTTTAGAGCAGAAGACTTAAGTTATGCTCTTGAATATATTAAACACTTAGTATGGTATTCTTCTGAGAATACAAATTACTATGCTTTGTATTATGTAAATGCTAAATCTATTTTAGTTTTAATCTTAGCCATAATTATTTCTACGCCAATAAAAAGAATACTTCTTAGAAAACTAGATTCTAACACTTTCTTTGTAAATTATAAAGCCTATATTTTGCCATTGTATATTGGTGTTTTAATGATGTTATGTACAATTGAAATGGCGTCTAATTCATTTAATCCTTTTATTTATTTTAGATTTTAATGAAAAGTAAATCATTTATTAAATTTTGTCTTTGGGTCATAGCATCAATTTTGATTTATCAAATCTTGTTGAGTACTGTTGCTCTGCTCTTTTCTTCTCAAATTACATCTGTAAAAGTTTATACTAACAGAAACACTAAAGGAGGGATTAATTTGTATTCTTTTGATCGTAAAGAGATAAAAGAGGACATTACCGTACTTAGTCAATTGCACGATTCAACAGATAATTTTTATAACTTTGAGTTGCCAAAGAAATTTAAAAATGATCGAATAAACCTTCATTTTTTAAATGATAAACAAAGAACAGCAGAGATTTTTGATATTCATTTGGTGAGTCCATACTATGATTTCAAAATTCAGAAGAAAAATCTTCCTGATTACCTGTTAGAATCTTCTCCTTGTTTAATTGTAGACGGCGAGTATGTATTCCAGAAAAAAGAGGGTAATGTTATAGCTCTTCACTTTTTACCATTCTCAGATATTATAAAAGAAAACATTAGGTATAAAACATTAGGTATATTAATACTTGGTTTAAGTATTTTAATTGTCTTTCTGTTCAAATACTTTAAAGTATTTAATAAAATAATTAAAAAAAGTGAGTCATCTGCACTATCTGTAAATGGGATTTTTATTTTAATTCTCTTTACACCAATGGTTATCTTTTTTATGCATTGGGATAATGAAGAGACGTCTGAAAACAGAAAGTTAAACTCTATAGATGATCTTAGGTCATATATGGATGTGATGTTTCCTTTCAAATCTTCGTTAGTTTATATGAATCATTTTATAAATGAAAAATTCTTTTTGGGACCTAATAATAGTAATAAAGTTGCGGTAGGTAAGGATGGATTTTTATATGTGTATGAGGAAGAAACAAGTTTAGCATTATATGATTTGAAAAGAAAATATTTGTCAGAGGCTGAATTAGATATTATAGAAAATCGTATTGTAAGTCATTATGACTATTGTGAAAAAAATGGGATTGAATATTTAAGGGTTATTTACCCTAATAAATTTGATATTTATACTGAAAACCTACCATTTGCTCTCCAATCAGCAATTAAAGATACTATTTCAAGAGGAGAACAAATTTCTAATAGATTATTAAGTAAAGGAATAGATGTTTTAAGTTTTAAAAACACTTTTGAACCTTATAAGTACAAAACTACTTATCGAAAAACGGATACACATTGGAATAATTTTGGTGGTTTTTTAGCTTATCAAGATGTTATGAATACCTTATATAAAAGGACTAATATAAAATCATACGAACCAACAAAACTTGAAGACTATACCTTTTTATATGAGTTAATTGAGTCGGGTGATATTATTACTAAGTTGGCTGATTACCCCTATAACATTTCAGATATGGGACCTGTTCTTTTTCCAAAATTTCCTTATGAGTACATAAAGGAAACAAATGACAAAAGATTGCCTTATGATTCAATGGTATTAAAAAACTCTAAAGCAAAAAGTGATAAAACACTTTTGATTTTTAGTGATTCGTACGTTATGGGACAGCGATTATTTTATGCGATGAATTTTCGTACTGTATATCATTTGAAAAATCAGGCTTTTAACAGAGACTTAATAGAGTTGCTTAAACCAGATGTAATTATAGAAGGGTATGCGGAGACAACCAATAATAATTTAATTTATTGATCTCAAATTAGCAATGGACTTAAAGTTCTATGGATAGCGGATGTTATCTGATTTTTAATCTCGTTTAAGCGTATTGTGATTGTCATCTATGATATGGTGATATAAAGTGCTTTAAAGACTTCTGTTTTTGAACGAAGTTGATAAATTTTTTAAATACCTGTTTTCGGGGATGAATACAAGTTCTACTATCCCTAAATTTGCGCATGTTTATTAAGCCCCAAAACATTTTTGTTTTTCTCTTGTTGTGCTATACTTCAATTTGTATAGCTCAAACAACTGCTGTTATTGACAGTGAAGACAAAAAAGTAAATCAGCTTTTTTACTATTTTAATAATGGTTCTGAAACCAAAGCATATCGGGAAGCTCACAAATCTTTGCGCACTTTTAAATCTAATAACGCCATAACCAATACCAATTTATTATTGGCTTACTACCATAATAGATATGTTGCTATAGATTCTTCTATTTATTATACACATCAAGCACTAAATAGTAAAAAGAATGTTAACGACTCTTTAGGCGTTAGACTAACCATATTATCTTACCAATTATTGGCTTTAAATAATAAAAACAAAGGCTTATATCAAGAAAGTAAAAAGTGGCATATTAAAGGAGCTGAACTCAGTGAAAAACATAATGAAACAAACCTATATTATACACATTTACACGGATTAGCTAGTACTTATGTTACTCTTGGTAAAACGGATGAGGCCTTAGAGCTTTTTGAAAAATGTATTAAGTTTTCTAATGATGAAGAACTTATTTTAGGAAGTTACATCAATTTAGGTTCTATTTATTCATCGCTTTCCAAATACGAAACATCTAATGCGTATTTACAGAAAGCAAAAGATATCTGTGAGAAGGATACTTATAAAAAACAAGCCTTAGTAAATGTTATTATTAATATAGGTGATAATTATTTAGGTAAAGGAGAAACAGATAAAGCACTTTTGGCTTTCTACGAAGCGAAAGATATAAGCAATGAAACTAGATCTTATAATTTAGAACTCATCATTTTAGGTAAAATAGGTGCTGTGCTATTTAATGAAGAAAGAGATAATGAAGCCCTTTTAATTTTTTCTAATACCTTAATTAAATCTGTCAATTTGGGTAATTTAGATATTGAGATGAATAGCTATCTTATGTTGGAAAAACTCTCACTTCGAAAAGGGGATCATCGCAGTGCATATAACTATGGAAAATACTATTACCAGATAAAAGATTCTATTGAGAATTCGCAAAGGCAACAAGAGATTAACAATTTAGAAGTTAAATTTAAAACGCTTGAAAAAGAAAAAACGATAAAAGTCTTACAGATAGAAAATCTTAATAAGAGTTTAAATATTAAGAACAAAGACGCAGATATAGAAAAGTATAAACTTCAAAAAGCTATAATAGCAAAACAAAATGAAAATCAGGTTTTGCAACTACAAAATGGTGTTGAAAAACGTAAAAATGAAATTGCATTACTTAAAGAGAAAGAAGCGTTAAAAGCTGTAGAGCTAGATAGAGAGAAGACCATTAAATATATTGTTCTCGTTGCTTTTTTTATTCTATTAATTCCTATTGTTGGACTTTTAGTTATCTACTATCAAAAATTACAAGCACAGAGTTTACTTAATTTAAAAGAAAAAGAGATTAACGAGCAGCAAGTCATTTCATTAAAAAAAGATCAAGAATTAAAGTTAATTAAAGCATCTGTTAGAGGTCAAGATCAAGAGCGAAAAAAAATAGCTCAAGAAATGCACGATAGTGTTGGTGGTAATTTGGCGGCTATAAAATTACAATTCAGTCAGCTTTATAATCACCCAGATAAACTGAAATTAATTTATAGTCAGTTAGATGATACTTATGAACAAGTACGAAATTTATCACATAACTTGTTGCCAAAAAAAATTAGAGAGAACGATTTTGTTTTTCTAGTTAAAGAATACATCCATACGGTTGAAGACGCTAGTGAGATCACCATTAACCTTTCATTTTACGACGAAGAAAAAATCAATACACTAAGTAAGATTTTACAAAACGAATTGTTTTCAATTTTTCAAGAATTAACAACCAATACTCTTAAGTACGCAAAAGCAAAGACCATAGATATACAGTTAGATGTGTTAAATGAATGTCTGTTTTTTGTTTATGAAGATGATGGTATTGGTTTTGATTTATCAATGATTACATTAGGCATAGGTTTAACAAATATAAAGAATAGGGTAGAAAATTATAACGGTATATTGCATATCGATTCTAAACCCAACAGAGGCACCAATATTAATATAGAAATTCCATTAAAAGCATAATTAAATGAAGCATAACCTCATTATAGCAGACGATCACAAAATGTTTTTAGATGGTTTATTAAGTATTCTAAATACAGAAAGTAGTTACAACATTTTATATACCGCAAAGCATGGTGGCCATGTTCAAAAATATATTTCGATAAATACGGAAGAAAAAATAGACCTTGTAATTACTGATGTTACAATGCCTGAAGTGGATGGTATTACTTTAAATAAGTGGATAAAGAATACGGATAGAAATATAAAGACATTGGTGGTTAGTATGCACAACACACCAGAAATTATAGATAGCCTTATTGAAAATAATGTAGATGGGTATCTTCAGAAAAATGCACAAAAGGAGGAATTCTTAAAAGCTATAGAAACCATTTTAGGAGGAGAGAAATATTTCTCTAAGGAAATTAAAGATATCTACCTTCAAAATAAATTTGAAAAGAATAAAGAAAAGGAAATTAAACTCACCAAACGAGAAGTAGAAGTCATCTCACTTATTGCTGAAGAGTTTACTACTCAAGAAATCGCAGATCAGTTGTTTTTAAGTAAGCACACTATTGAAAGCTACCGAAAGAACCTGATTACTAAGCTTAATGTTAGAAACCTCGCTGGACTTACAAAATACGCTATTAAAAAAGGCTATGTGTCTTAATAATATAAATATAATACCACCAATTATATACGAAGGTTCTATTTTATAATAGAACCTCTTTCTTATGGTTTCTTTTTTGTTTCCTAAGTGTAAGCCTTTTAAAGTTTCTGAAAAATACATTCTTAACTAGGTTATAGTTTTAATGTGATTATATCTAAAAAAACACAAACTCAAAACATAAATAATGCGTTGATATTTATTTGGTTACGATCTACCACCCTGTTAACAGGGTATTGTTTTTCACTTTAAACGGGGTTAAAACAGGGTAGCTATTGGTATAAATTTGCATAAGAAACATTATAAAAAACTAAACGTGTTTCTATTACAAAACCAAACAAATTCTAACCATTAAAACAAAATTATGACTTTCGGAATTACACTTATTTTATTAAGTATCATCGCAGTACCATCTTTATTATTATCAAAAAAACCTAACGCAAAAGAATTGTTAGAAAAAATAGAACCTTACCAAGGTTGGATCGGACTTATTTTATGTTTTTATGGAGTTTGGGGTATTATTTTTTCCATTTTAAACTTAGGTTGGTTGACAACATTCCCTATCTGGTGGGCAACATTATTAGCCGGTAGTATTGTACAAGCTGTTCTAGGGTTTATGTTAGGATTTAGCCTTATTAACAAATACGTTTTGTCTAAAAATGACGCTGCAAAAGAAAAAGCTATAGCTCTTAGAGAGAAACTAGCTCCAAAACAAGGAAAGCTAGGTATTGTAGGGTTGTTTGTTGGTGGTTGGATGATCGTTGCTTCAATCCTTTTCTTTTAACCAATTCTTTTAAAATTTTAAAATCAAATTTATACATGAAAAAAATTATCTTTTTAATGGCATTGTTATTTACAGTGCCATTAATAGCCCAAGAACATAAAAATACAATTACTGTAGTTGGTGAAACAGAAACAATAGTTGATGACGATAGTTATATAGTTCTAATCGGATTGCAACAAGTGCTTGTTTATGAAGGACAAGGTGAAGTAGAAGTAACCTCTTTAGATGAAGTTAAAAAGAATTACATCAAAAAATTAGAAGCTTCAGGAATCGAATTTAGCCAGTTTACTAGAAATACATACTATGAGTTTGCCATGTCGTATTCACAAAACAGAGAGTCGGAATATTACCACTTCAAAACATCAAATAAGGAAGATGTTCGAAAACTATCAAAGTTAAAATCCGCAGGAATGTCTGTTGTTAATACAGAGGTAGAAGCTAAGAAATTAACCAATCAGCAGTTAGTTGATCTTTCAAAAAAAGCAATAGATAATGCCAAAGAAAAAGCAAGCGCTTTAGCTAAAGAAATGAATAAAACTATTGGAGAAATTATTTCTATTGTCGATCAAAATTCAAGTACACAGTATATTCAAAGTTATGGGACTTCAACGTTACAAAGTTATGCCGTAACCGTCTCTTTTGAATTAAAATAATAAAATAACGAATGTCTTTTAATAATCAAAATCACTTAAAAATCATGAAAATTAAATTAGTAGTATTATCAGTATTTACTTTCTGTTGTGTGTTTAACGCAGAAGCTCAAAAATTAAAAAAGTTTGGAAGTTCAGTTGAGAAAAAAGTGGGACCAAAAACCATTAAAGTACCTTACACTGATGTGATATCGTATTTAGGATATGCCTCTGCAGGGAATGAAGATGAAATAGTAGATGGTAAAAAATTCTATTACATTTATTTATGGGTTCCTGCTGTAGCACCAGAACTTGGAGTAAGAATGCTATCTCCTGTTGCTAAAACAAAAGTTAAAGATGCAATAACATCTGATGAGTATACGGAAAATGCGTCTTCAAGCGATTATTTTGATACTTATATTACTTTAGAGCGTTCTACTATTTTTACAAAAGAAGGTGTTACTGAAGAGGGTGCTAAAAGCGCTACTTGGACAACCCTTGCTAGTAATGATGATAATAGCGAAATGCCTAAGCAACCTAGTGGAAGCAGCTACAATTCTTTATTGAGATATAAGAGTGAAGTAGGCAGTCCTACAAAAGCTTTAACTGCTGGTTTATACCGTATTGGTTTTACAACTTATAAAACAGGAGAAGTTAAAGGAACATTTTTAGCAGAAGTTGCAGCACCAATAAAATTACCAGGTGTTGTAATGGCTAAATCTATTACGGATCTTATAGAAGGATTATAAAATAAAAACGGGGATTAGTTTTTTAATTAAACACCTCTTTATGCAAATAAAGGGGTGTTTTTTTTGTTTTAGTATTTTCTTGTCATTAATCCTCAGTTCCCCAAGGAGCATCTGGAGTTTCAATAGTTTTAGTTAAATCAAAACGAACCGTAAATAAACGATCAGTACCTAAACGACGTAAGTTATAAGTTAGACTTGTTTCATCTATTGTAAACCACCAAATGTTGGTTGAGGCCGCAGGTAATATATTTGCCGTATGAGCATCGGCAGGAAACATTTGTAAATTAGCCAAACCTTGATTTGCACTTGTACCTCCATATTGGGTTAAATCTTCTTCCGAACCATCTTCATGTCTATGGTCGTGCTTTAATCGAATTATTTTTTCTTCATTCATATGCAAAACCCAAGTACGCGATTTGTTCTCACCTACAAAAAACGGAACTCTAATATCATTTGTGTCGCAATAACGCACATGCATTACTAATTTTTCACCTGTAAAGCCGTCACCTTCTTTGCCGCCTTCTGTAATTTCACCTTCGTAAGCGTTACCACAATGTGCTTCGAGTTGCTCCCAAAATTTTTCTGAATTGGTTTGTTCTTGTGCTATTAGTGTTAGTGGTAATACGAGTAAAAAAAAGAGTAGTGTTTTCATAATTAAATTTTATTCATGGGTGTTTCTCTAACAGCTAATATACATGAATTCTTCAAGTTTAATAATTTCCCTAAACCACAAAAGTTTTATGGGGAATCTAATGATTTAGCATTTTAAAGTTTGATAAAGAGCGCTTAACAAGATTTGTTTATATCATTTACGTTAAACAATGGCGAGAATAAGTTAATCTAATGCGTCATAAGTCTTAAATTAGAGAAAAATTAAATCATGAAAAAGACGCTTCAAATAGGAAATATAATAGCTCTAATTTTAACCATATTTATCAACTATCTTTCTAATACAGGACTCTTAAATAATACCACTATTGGTGAAGTGTCTAATAGTTATAGATCCTTGTTCACGCCTGCAGGTTATACGTTTGCCATTTGGGGACTAATTTATTTACTGTTGATAGGTTTTGCCATTTTTCAAGGTCGAAGCTTATTTAAAAACGTTAAAAATGACGATGTTGTACTGAGAACAGGTTGGTGGTTTATACTGTCGTGTTTATTTAATTCACTTTGGGTATTCGCTTGGATTTATGAATATACAGCAGTGTCTTGCATTTTTATTTTCTTATTACTGTTTTCATTATTAAAGATTGTAGTCAACAACAGAATGGAATTAGATGACGAGCCATTACCAATTATTGCTTTTGTTTGGTGGCCTTTTGTGATGTATTCGGGTTGGGTAACTGTGGCTAGTATTGCTAATGTCTCAACATTTTTAGTGAAAATTGATTGGGATGGTTTTGGCTTATCTGATGTCAGTTGGACTATTATACTTATCGCCATTGC
This sequence comes from Winogradskyella pacifica, assembly GCF_003386275.1. Lineage (NCBI taxonomy): Bacteria > Pseudomonadati > Bacteroidota > Flavobacteriia > Flavobacteriales > Flavobacteriaceae > Winogradskyella > Winogradskyella pacifica. Next base: position 48,502 of record NZ_QREI01000004.1, read on the forward strand.
AGTGATAATCAATGTATTGGTAACTTGGAAACGTAATATGAGAGAGTTTGCGCTTATTGGTGCTTGGGCATTAATTGGTATAGGAAATGCTAATAAACTTAATAACGAAACATTGATGTACATGGCTTTTGTGAGTGCAGGTGTATTAATAATTAGTAGTACTATTCATGCTTTTAAAAACCGTGGCACTAGTCCGTTAACTAAGTTACAAGAACGCAAGAATTCATAGTGTTAAGAATATAATAAGCATTTTTTTAGAGTCAGGCTTAAAATAGCCGTAACTTCGCACCAAATTAAAGGAGTGACCTAAATAAATAGAGTTTGCTTCATAAACACTATTTATGTCATTTAAATCTTTGGGCCTATCTGAGCCTTTACTTCAAGCTATCCAGAAAAAAGGATACGAAACACCTTCACCAATTCAAGCAAAAGCCATTCCTCCTGTATTAGAAGGAAAAGACGTTTTAGCATCAGCACAAACCGGAACTGGAAAAACAGCAGGTTTTACATTACCGTTACTTCACCTATTATCTAATGGTTCTCAGCAGAGACACAGACCAATTAGAGCTTTAATATTAACTCCAACACGTGAGCTAGCAGCGCAAGTTTATGCCAATGTTAAAGAGTACAGTGAGTTTCTAAACATTAGAAGTACGGTTATTTTTGGGGGAGTCAATCAGAAACCACAAGTTAATAAATTGAGTCAAGGAGTCGATGTTTTGGTCGCAACACCAGGGCGTTTAATCGATTTAGAAAACCAAGGTCTGTTATCTTTAAGTAAAGTAGAAATATTTGTTTTAGACGAAGCCGATCGTATGTTAGATATGGGTTTTTTACGGGATATAGAACGCGTTATGAAACTTATGCCAGCGAAACGTCAGAACCTTATGTTCTCGGCAACATTTTCTAAAGATATTAAGAAATTAGCATATTCAATTCTTAATAATCCTATTCAAGTTGAAGCCACACCTGAAAACACAGCTGTTGAGGTTATTGAACAAAAAGTCTATCGTGTTGCCAAAGGCAAAAAAACAGGACTGATTATAAAGTTAATTTCCGAAGGAGATTGGAAACAGGTTTTAGTGTTTACAAGAACAAAACATGGAGCCAATAAACTTTGCAAAAAGATGATAAGCGATGGCATTACTGCCGCAGCGATTCATGGAAATAAAAGTCAAGGAGCAAGAACAAAGGCATTAGCCGGATTCAAAAATGGATCGGTTAGAGTTTTAGTCGCTACAGATATTGCAGCAAGAGGTTTAGATATACCATTATTGCCACATGTTATTAATTTTGAATTGCCTAATATTTCTGAAGACTACGTTCACAGAATTGGTAGAACAGGTAGAGCAGGAGCTAGTGGAGAAGCTATTTCTTTAGTAAGTGCAGATGAAACGACTTTTTTACGCGATATTGAGAAGTTGATTGATATGAAGATTGAAGTTGAAATCCTCGAAGGTTTCGAACCAGATCCTAATGCTTCAACAGAACCGATAAAACCAGGTCAGAATAGAAATCAAGGACGAGGAAGAGGTTCTAATAATAAAAATTCCGGAAACTCAGGAAAGTCTAAAAGTTCGAGTTCAGACCGAAATAAAAGTAGAAGCCGCAATAGAAATAACGATAGTAGACGTTAGTAGCTAACGTCATTGCGAGGAAGCATGACGAAGTAACCTGTTTGTTGAAAGAAATTATAGTGATATGACTCCTAATCTCAAAGACAAAATCATAGAGGTTTGCGATAAAAAGATTGCCCAAAAAGGCACTAATGTTGGCATTTCCTTCTATGCATTTTTTAAAAACAAAAATGACAATCCAGAATTATTAATGGAAGCTGCAATCTGGTGGATTAAAACCCACCAATTAGATCATTTTGAAAAAGCGGTTAAGATTAAGGCTTTAATTGAAAACTAAATGTCAACGCAACCCAATAACCCACTTCACGGAGTAAAATTAGAACAGATCATAACAGAACTGCAAGCGCATTATGGTTGGGAATACATGGGCTATCAAGTAAGTATTCGCTGTTTTACGGATAACCCTTCTATTAAGTCTAGTTTAAAGTTTTTAAGACGCACACCTTGGGCAAGAACCAAGGTTGAAGATATGTATTTGGATTATTTAAAAAAGAACTAGTCCTCTTCGTCTTCAAACACAACTACTGTTGCGTCAAACTCAGCATCTTTAAACTCGTCTCTACTCATCCAGTATTCAGAAGTTGTTAAAGTGTAAGAGTTTTCACCAACCGAAATTAAATCCCAAACTATAGATTCAGCTTCATCAAACGCTTCTTCTCCAGCAAGATGATTTGAAAAGAGTCTTTTTATCACATTGTTATTAGCTAAAGTTTTATCAAACGCTTTTAAAACGACCTCTTTAGTGATGTCTTTATTTGGTGTGATTTCAAATTCAACTACAGTCGCTTTTGCATTTGGGAATGTTCCATTATAAGCTTTATGTAGCAATTGGTTGATATTGAATAGTTGATGGTGTAAACTAATATCAGCATATTCTTCAGATATCTTATCGAGTAATATTTCGTGCGAAATTTGCTCAATCTGATTTTCATTAAGTTGATCAGCTAATTTGTAATCTAAGATTATAGCTGCGGCTTCTTCAGGTTCAAAATCTGAAATAGCCATAAACAATAATTCTAATAATTCTGAAGTTGAAGATTCGCTTGATTCTTTTAATCCAAATTTTTCTAATAAAACAATATAGTCTTCATTTGTCCACGCGTCTTTTAGCGCGTCAACTGTTTTTACGCTATTGATAATAATGTGGTATTTCATGTGTTTTCTTTATTCTTTATTTCGGACACATGTTGTTCGCTATTTATCATTTCCTTGAGTGATAAAATTTAGAACATGCTCGTTTCATGTGTTTTCTTTATTCTTTATTTCGGACACATGTTGTTCGCTATTTATCATTTTCTTGAGTGATAAAATTTTAAACATGCTTGTTTCATGTGTTTATTTTTACTGTTTTTTCAACGGTCACATGGTTCATCCATGTTAATATTGGCATAATATAGTAAAGTTGGTTATGGATGTTTCATAATTTCCCTAAGGTTTTACCTTTTTTCTTATCGAGATAGTGTCGTAATACACCACCTTTAACATTGTTCACATCAAACTCAACAATAAAAGCGTTTTCGTCTATTTCTTCAATGATGCGATGCATTTTTTTAATATCGATACGATTAATAATGGTGTGAATAATATCAAAATCTTGCTGAGGTCCATTACTTCCAAATCCTTTAGAACCTTTGTAGGTGGTTAATCCTACACCTAATTCAATCATAATGGCATGCTTAATGTCTGCGTATTCATTAGAAACGATAGTGACACCAATAAAATCTTCAAAACCTTCAATGGTCATATCGGTCACTTTCGCAGTAACGATGTATGTAAGAATGGAGTAAAGCGCGACTTCCATTGAAACCACCATTGCAGTAATACTGAATAATATAATATTAAACATAAGAATAACTCTACCAATACTTAGTCCAAATTTATCATTAAGGTAGATTCCTAGAATTTCCGAGCCATCTAAAACGGATCCATTTCTAATGGCAATGCCAATACCACCACCCAAACATAGACCGCCAAAAATGGAGATAAGGAGTTTATCATCCGTAATGGTATCATAATTTCCAAAATGAATTAACAAAGCAAAGGCGAGGATACTAAGTATAGATTTTATAACAATTCGTATGGAAACCGTATAATAGCCCAAAATTAAAAAGGGTAAACTGAAGATGACTAAGAGTAATGAAATGTCTACTCCAATAAGATTGTTAACCAATAGGGCTATACCTGTAACGCCTCCATCCATAAAACCATTGGGTAACAAAAAGGCTTTTAAACCAATACTGGCTAAGATAATACCAAGGGTGATTTGAAAAAATTCAGAGAAAAAATTATAGGTTTTAGAGTGTTTCAATGTTTCGGTTTTAATTCAGGAAAAGTTACAAAAACCATTTAAAACGGATGTGTTTTACGTTTTTTTTATTTATCAGAATTGAAATTTTTTATAACACGAACTAATTTTGATTATTCTTGAATCAGACCTCAAGATTTAAATACGTACTATTTAGTCATGAAATAAAAGGAAAGTGTCTTTTGTAAAGTTGAAGATCCTATTTGATTTGCCTCAAACCTTCATATACAATAATACCAACAGCATTTGCTAAATTGAGACTTCGTATAGATTCGCTATATAACGGAATTTTGAATAATTGTGATGAATACTTTTCTAACAAGGGTTTTGGCAAGCCCACGGATTCTTTGCCGAAAACTAAAAACATGTCGTCTTCAAAGGTAATATCCCAATGCGATTTTGTGCCATGACTAGATAAAAACACCATCTTAGCCGCTTTATTCTTTGAGAAGAAATCGTCGATATTATCGTAATAGATAACTTCAAGATGTTGCCAGTAATCGAGTCCTGCACGTTTTAAACGTTTGTCATCAATTTCAAATCCAAATGGTTTTACTAAATGTAATTTGGAACCTGAAGCTAAAGCTAAACGACCAATATTACCAGTGTTATTAGGGATTTCGGGTTCTATAAGGACTATGTTAAGCGCCATTTTTTCGTGTTAATTTTACAATAATTAATCGTATTAGTAATATAAATGGAAAGCCGTGAAAAACCACATCAAACCAATCTTTTAAAGTCATTCCGTTTGCTCCTCCTGCAATCCATTTTATTTTGCCTAATAGATGTGGCTCCGGAAAAAATGGCGCTAAGCCTAAAGTGAGACATAACAGGATTATAATTCGCCAATCGTTAAGTATTTTCATTGTATAAAAAAAAGTCTATTCAAAGATATGAATAGACTTTACAATTTCTTGTTTTTAATAATTACTTTTTGGTCTGCTGACCTTTTATCGTTTTTTTGTCAATGTCAAACTCATTTGTTTTTTGGTTCACATTGCCCGTCGGATTTGTTGGGTTCGTTTGAGTTTTCGTTGTTTTAAATTTTTTACTGTCTTTTATAATTCCCATGATTTATCATTTTTTAGATTCATCATAATATAAAAAACTAAAAACCCTTTCTCTCACAATGCTTTCACAAAATATCTATGACAAATGTTAAAATCGTTTAAGACTTAGGATGAATTGACGTAACGAATTTATCAATAGTCTCAATACCATTAGTTGTTATATATTTAATAAAAGCACTGCCAATTATAGCTCCTTTTCCATATGCCGTGGCTTGGGTAAAGGTTTCATTATCTGAAATACCAAAACCTACAATTTGAGGGTTTTTTAATTTCATGTCTGCGATACGTTTAAAGTAGTCCGTTTGTGTATTACCAAAGCCAGAATTACTTCCTGTTACACTTGCAGAACTTACCATATAGATAAAACCGTTAGAAACAGAATCGATATAACGAATGCGTTCTTCAGACGTTTGAGGCGTTATTAAAAGGACATTAATTAAACCATATTTTTCAAATGTTGATTTGTATTCCGAATGGTAAACATCTACGGGTAAATCAGGAATAATGAGTCCATCAATACCAACCTCCTGGCATTTTTTACAGAAGGCTTCAACACCATATTGTAGCATCGGATTAAAATAGCCCATAATAATTAAGGGGATGGAAACCGTCTTTCGAATGTCTTTAAGTTGTTCAAACAGCAATTCGCTTGTCATGCCATTTTTTAAAGCTTCTGTAGAACTGGCTTGTATGGTTGGGCCATCTGCTAAAGGATCACTAAACGGTAAGCCTATTTCTAGCATATCCACTCCACTTTTTTCTAAGCGTTCAATAATGGTAACCGTATCGTTTGTATTTGGATAGCCAGCTGTAAAATAGATGGATAATAGCTTATGGCTTTCGTTTAATTTTTGGTTTATTCTATTCAAAATATAGGTCTTTATCAACCAATTCTGCAGTTTTCTAATGTTCAGAAATGGTTAGGATGTATGAAATCAATTATGAGAAAAATCAGCGGTTATCATTGATAAAAGCACTGATTTTACGAGATGTAAAAATAGAACTTAAAAATCGAATCTCCCAATGTCATTATAAACTTCTATAATGGCTTGCTGACCGTTTTACTTGCGAATACCTATAGATCACAATTGAAAATAAATATTTAATAACTCCGTGTATAATTATAAGCGTTTTCTATCGTTATAGATTTGGTATTGAATTATATTTGCCACAACATAAAATCATCAATAAAACACTCAACAAATGATGTTCTTTAAAAAACAATTAATCATCGTTTTTCTTGTAATTTCTTCACTTGCTATAGCGCAAAAATCAGCGATTTATACCAATGAGTTTCAAGATTATCAAAAGGCATTAACTTTATATAATAACAATCAATTTAAAGCAGCCCAAACTTTATTTGACGATGTAAAGTTGAATACAAACGATGCTACCATAGAATCCGATTGCGCTTATTATATAGCGAATTGTGCGGTGCGTTTAAATCAAAATAATGCCGATAATCTTATTACAGAATTCGTAGAAGAGTATCCGACAAGTACCAAACGAAATACAGCATTTTTAGATGTTGCCGATTATTATTTCAACAACGGAAAATATGCCTACGCACGTAAATGGTACGATAAAGTTGACGAACGCAATATGGCACAAGCCGAAAAGGAACGCTTCAATTTTAATTATGGCTATAGCTTGTATTCAACTAAAGACGAGAAGAAAGCCACTAAGTATTTTAACCGTGTTGTAAATTCTAAAGAATACGGCTCGCAAGCGAAGTACTACATTGGTTTTATGGCGTATCAAGGTGATGACTATGATAAAGCAAATGAGTATTTTGATCAAGTTAGCGATAACGAAAAGTATAAAGAGAAGTTGTCTTACTATCAGGCTGATTTAAATTTCAAATTAGGAAAGTTTGAAAAAGCCATAGAGCTTGCCGAAGCACAATTAGCCAAAAGTAATGCGGCTGAAAAATCTGAATTATCTAAAATTATAGGTGAAAGCTATTTTAACCTTGGCAAGTATGCCGAAGCGATTCCGTATTTAAAAGAATATAAAGGGAAAGATAGAAAATGGAATAATACCGATTATTACCAATTAGGGTATGCGTATTACAAGCAAAATGATTTTGAAAGTGCGATTTCAGAATTCAATAAAATTATAGGAGGAGATAATCCAGTCGCTCAGAATGCCTATTACCATTTAGGTGAGAGTTATATTAATTTAGAGAAAAAGCAAGAAGCGTTAAATGCGTTTAGAAATGCATCACAAATGGATTTTGATTTAAAAATTCAAGAAGATGCGTGGTTAAATTACGCTAAGATTAGTTATGATATTGGGAATCCATACCAATCCGTTCCTCAGGTTTTAACAGGGTATTTAAAACAATATCCAAACACGAGTTATAAAGATGAGGTTGAAACTTTATTAATAGATTCATACATCACATCAAAGAATTATAAGGAAGCTTTAGAGCTTTTAAAAGGCAAGAATAGTTTTGAAAATAAAGCGGCTTATCAAAAAGTAGCCTTCTTTAGAGCTGTAGAATTATATAATGAGAATAAGTATAATGAAGCCTTAACGCTTTTTAATGGATCACTTAAGGAACCAAGAGATCCTATTTTTGTGGCTAAAGCGACCTTTTGGAAAGCCGAAACAGAATATAATTTAAGCAATTATAACGACGCCTTAATTGGGTTTAAGCAGTTTGATGGTTTTAGCGAATCTTCAAGTTTAGCAGAAAATGAAAACCTGAATTACAATTTGGCATACACGTATTTTAAATTGAAAGACTATACGAATTCTTCCAACTATTTTGAGAAATTCATTAAGAATAAATCAAATGATAAACTGCGTCAAAATGATGCTTATTTAAGATTGGCAGATGGTTATTTTGTATCTAGTAAATATAATGATGCTATTGATGCTTATAAAAAAGCGATTCAGATTAATGAAATTGAAACGGATTACGCAGCGTTTCAAGTCGCTATGAGCGAAGGGTATTTAGGAAAAGGTTCTGATAAGATTTCAGCATTACAGTCTTTTATAAATACGTATCCTAAATCGGCATTACGAGATGACGCGATGTATGAATTAGCAAATTCGTACGTAAAATCTAATGACACAGACAAAGCCATGCAAACGTATGATCGCTTAAATTCTGAATACAAAACAAGTGCCTTTACTTCTAAAGCCTTGTTGCGTCAAGGTTTAGTGTATTATAACGGCAATGATAACACGCGTGCATTGACAAAATTCAAAAAAGTAGCGACTGATTTTCCGGGTTCTGGTGAAGCGGTTCAGGCAGTTTCTACAGTACGTTTAATTTATATCGATTTAGGTAAAGTAGATGAATATGCAACTTGGGTAAGGACTTTAGATTATGTTGAGATTTCTGATGTGGACTTAGATAATACCACCTATTTAGCAGCAGAAAAGCCATACTTAGATAATGAAACCGATAAAGCCATTCGTCAGTTTAATAACTATTTGACGCAGTTTCCAAAAGGGATTCATAATCTAAAAGCGCATTTCTATTTAGCGCAATTGTACTATAAAAAAGAATTATTAGATAATGCACAACCGCATTATAAGGCCGTTGTTGAGGCTTCAAAAAGTGAGTACACAGAACAAGCTATTGTAAAACTTACCGAGATTTACTTAAGCACTTCTAATTGGGAAAAAGCTATTCCGGTATTAAAGCGTTTAGAGCTAGAAGCTGATTATCCTCAGAATGTGGTTTATGCACAATCGAATTTAATGAATGCCTATTACCAAACCGAAGATTACGTTAAAGCAGAAAGCTATGCTGAAAAAGTATTGAGCAATTCAAAACTAGATAACAAAGTTAAGAGTGATGCTAAATTAACGATTGCACGTTCTGCGATTGAAACAGGTAATGAAGCCAAAGCAAAAACAGCTTATGCCGAAGTTGAAAAAATAGCTACAGGAAGCGTTGCAGCAGAAGCCTTATTCTACAATGGTTATTTTAAAAACAAAGCAGGTGATTACGAAGCCTCAAATACAACCATTCAAAAATTAGCTAAGGATTATGGCAGCTATAAATTGTTTAGTGCAAAAGGATTGGTGGTTATGGCGAAGAACTTCTATGCTTTAGGAGATGCGTTTCAGGCGACTTATATTTTAGAAAGCGTGATTAGTAATTTCCCTGATTTTACAGAAGTTGTAAGTGAAGCTAAGGTAGAATTAAACAAAATAAAAGTAGAGGAAGCGAAAACGAATTCATCAATCGAAACAGACGATAATTAATAAAGGAACAAGACAATTTAATTAGCGTTAAACTTATTTTCAATCAAATTAATACACATGAAAATTAAATATATAGGATTAGCAATGTTTACTTTGAGTCTGACATTTAGTTATGCTCAAGAACGTACCAAAGACACTATTGGAGACCAGACGGTTAACGTTATAAAACCATATACTCCAACAATTTCGGATGCCTTTAAAATTAAAGATAATCCAAAGTTGAACGATTCTAATGCCGTGAAGAAAAAGGAAATCAAGTACAATATTTTCTCAATTCCTGTGGCTTCAACGTTTACACCAGCAAAAGGTAAAGCAGCAACGGTTGATAAAGCCAAAGCGATAAAATTATATGATAATTATGCCTCATTAGGATTTGGTAGTTATACTACTATTTTGGGTGAAGTTTATTTGAACCATGAGTTGAGTAGAGATGAAAATGTCGGTGGTTATTTTAGTCACCATTCGTCTCAAGGTGGTATTGACGATGTGCTTTTGGATGATAATTTTTCGAAAACCAAGTTAAACGCTTATTATAAAAAGAGCGATAGAGATTTTACATGGCAAGTTGATGGAGGTTTTAATTTACAAACCTATAATTGGTATGGTGTGTCTCAAGAGTATTTCGATGAAAGCGATTTAGATGGTATTGATGCTGGCCAGACTTATAGTGATTTATATGTTGGAGGTAAAATTGATTTTGAAGACGCTATTGTTAAAGACGCAAGTCTTCGTTTTAGACGTTTTGGAGATAACCACGATTCTGCTGAAAACAGATTAGTAGCCAAGACTAGCTTTGATTTTGTGGTACAAGATGCTGTTATTAAATCAGAGTTTTCTATAGATTATATTGGCGGGACTTTCGATCGCGATTATTCTAATATTGGTGAAATTAATTACGGGAATGTCACGTTCGGATTTGCACCATCATATCAATTGGTACAGGATGATTTAACAATTGATTTAGGTGTGAAATTAGCCTACCTTAACGACACAGAATTTAGTGAGAATAAATTTTTCATCTATCCAAACATAGAAGCGTCTTACCGATTGGTGGATGAGATCTTAATTGCATTTGGTGGACTTAAAGGCGATCTAATTCAGAATTCGTATTACGATTTTGTAAACGAAAATCCATTTGTATCACCAACACTTTTGGTAACTCCAACAGATCAGCAGTACAAAATGTTTGTAGGTGCTAAGGGGAAGCTTTCTAGTAATATTGGTTATAGCTTAAAAGGAAGTTATAGTTCTGAAAAGAATAAAGCCTTATACAAGTCTAATGATGTGCCGAGTGATGCCTTAACAGAATATCAATATGGTAATTCATTTTTTGTTGCTTATGATGATGTGACTACGTTTTCTGTAGCAGGTGAGTTGAATGTAGATTTAAATAGAAACTTTACTTTAGGAGTAAAAGGGGAATACTTTGGTTACAGCACAGATAACGAATCTGAAGCTTGGAATTTACCAGATCTTACAGCCTCTGTGTTTTTAGACTATCAAATTTCAGAACAATGGTTTGCAGGCGCAAGTATGTTCTTTGTTGGCGAACGTGAAGATCAAAGTACTTATTTTGATATTTTGAATCCGTTGAATACAACTACCACAACAGTTACTTTAGATAGTTGTTTTGATGCTAACGCGCATGTCGGTTATAAAGCAAATGATCAATTATCATTTTTTGTTAAAGCCAATAACATAGCGAGTCAAAATTATAACCGTTGGTCAAATTTCCCTGTGCAAGGCATACAGCTTCTTGGAGGCGCGACTTACCAATTTGACTTTTAGAAGGACATGATCTTCTGAATTTAACTCAGAATTTCATTAAACAACATAGAAGATATTTAAAAGCGTTCCAATTTGGAGCGCTTTTCTTATTTTTACATATCTCAAAACCAACAACAAATGAAATTTCAGTATTACAATTACGCAGTTACAAATTGTATTAAACGAAGTAAAAAGGTAGTGGTGTTAGTCGCTATTTGTGCTATGTTTTCTTGTGAAAAAGATAAACAACAAGCTGATTTAATTGTCACAAATGCCAATATTTATACAGTTGATAATAGCTTTAGTAAAGCTGAAGCATTCGCTGTTAAAGATGGAAAAATAATCGCTGTTGGTACGATCTCTGAAATAGATAATACATACAAAGCTAACGATACACTTAATGCTGAAGGCAAAACTATTGTACCAGGATTTATTGATGCACATTGTCACTTTTTGGGGTTAGGGTTCAATCAGCAATCGGTAGATTTAGTCGGTACTAAAAGTTTTGAGGACGTTGTAAAACGTGTTTTAGATTTTCAGAATGAAAGAAATAACGAATTTATTTTTGGTCGAGGTTGGGACCAAAATGATTGGGAAGAGAAGGAATTTCCTAACAAACACTTATTAGATAAACTCTATCCAAATACACCTATTGCATTAGTACGTATTGATGGCCATGCTATATTAGCAAATCAAGCAGCTTTAGATTTAGGAAATGTAACCGTAAATTCTAAAATTGAAGGAGGAGAAGTCGTTGTAGAAAATGGTGAACTTACAGGTATTTTAGTAGACAATGCGGAAATGTTTGTGATGGAACATTGGCCACAACCCACCCGAAATGATATGGCTAATGCCTTATTAGAAGCACAAAAATTATGTTTCGATTTGGGGTTAACAACGGTTGATGATGCCGGATTACATAAAGAAGCTATTGAAATTATTGATAGTCTTCAGAAATCAGGAGAATTAAAAATGCGTATTTATGCCATGGTCTCTGCGTCTAAAGATAATCTGGATTACTTTTTAGATAAAGGGGTTACTAAAACAGATCTTTTAAACGTGCGTTCATTTAAATTCTATGCAGATGGAGCGTTAGGATCTCGAGGTGCGATGTTAAGAAAACCATATTCAGATAAACCTGGCCATTTAGGATTACTAGTTACAGATTTAGAAACTTTAAAAATATCCGCCGAGCGTATTGCAAATTCAGAATTTCAAATGAATACACATGCTATTGGAGATTCTGCTAATCATGCGGTGTTACAAACCTATACTAAAGTGTTAGAAGGAAAAGAAGACCGTCGTTGGCGTGTAGAGCATGCTCAAATTGTATCACCTGAGGATTTTGAGTTGTATAAAAACATTATGCCATCAATACAACCAACACATGCCACAAGCGATATGTATTGGGCAGAAGATAGAGTAGGAGCAGAACGTATAAAAGGGGCTTATGCTTATAAACAATTATTAGAAGCTTATGGTAAAGTGGCTTTAGGAACTGATTTTCCTGTGGAGCGTGTTAGTCCGTTTTTAACCTTTTATGCCGCTGTCGCACGACAAGATTTAGAAGGATTTCCAGAAGGAGGTTTTCAAATGGAAAATGTTCTAAGCAGAGAAGAAGCCTTAAAAGGCATGACGATTTGGGCGGCCTATTCTAATTTTGAAGAAAATGAAAAAGGAAGTATTGAAGTTGGGAAGTTTGCTGATTTTATTATATTAGATAATGATATTATGACGGTTGAAGCCAATGAAATTCCAAAAATTAAAGTTCTGAAGACTGTGGTTGGCGGTGAAGTTCAGTAATTATAAGTTGTAGCACAAAGTTTCTCAAAGAAGGCACAAAGTTTCACAAAGAAAATGCCTGTTGAGTAAAAATGTTTATAGAATCACGCGTCGGATTCCATTTTTTAGTGTTGTAACATGAAAGTTCAAAAGCAATCCTAATTTATAATTTCCAAGTTTTAAATAGGTTAATACTTGTGCTAAATGAACATCAGAGAATGCTTCAACAGTTTTAATTTCTATGACGACTTTGTTTTCGACAAGCAAATCAATTCTATAGCCATGATCTAACTTTATGTCTTTATAAACAATAGGTAATGCTTTTTCTTTTTGAACAGCAAGACCAGCTTTCTTTAATTCATGGAATAAACACTCTTGATAAGCCGATTCTAATAATCCTGGGCCAAGTTGTTTGTGCACTTCTATTGCACAGCCTAAAATGATATTTGATAATTTATTCTCATCTATAGGTATAAATGTATCTAATTAATTTTAAATACATTTTGGTGTCTTTTGTGCCTTCTTTGTGGAACTTTGTGAAATAGTCCTTAAAAGATCCTAGCCAAATAATCAAAATGCTCACCATCCATAACCTTCTCACACTTCAAACCAATTGTTAAACAAGCAGTTTTTAAGGTTTCAAAATCGAGATTGTCTGTGCACTTCTATTGCACAACCCAAAATGATATTTGATAATTTATTCTCATCCATAGGTATAAATGTATCTAATTAATTTTAAATACATTTTGGTGTCTTTTGTGCCTTCTTTGTGGAGCTTTGTGAAATAGTCGTTAAAAGATCCTAGCCAAATAATCAAAATGCTCACCATCCATAACCTTCTCACACATCAAACCAACCGTTAAACAAGCTGTTTTCAAGGTTTCAAAATCGAGATATAACCATTTCATAGGCACTTCTTTTTCGCCTTTATAAGATAAGAAATAATCTAATTCACCAGGATAACCTTGGTTGAGGTCTAGCCACATGCCGCCATCGTCATCTTCATACATATATGAAATATCGGAGGAGTCAATTAAAATTTGACCATCAGGATTTAAAAGTGACTTTAAATGCTTTAAATAGTTAGCTACTTCAGATAATTTTTGGAAAATTCCTGTACCATTCATCAATAGTAAAATCGTATCAAAACTTTCGGTTTCTTCTAAAAGTGGTTTTAATTCAACATTTAAAACACCACGTTTCATAGCGACTTCAACTGCACCTTCAGAACTATCAATAGCTTTTACTTTGATGTCTTGTTCTTGTAGCCACAACGCATGACTTCCAGAACCACAACCAGCATCTAAAACATTGCCTTTTGCTAATTTTAAAGCTGCTTGCTCAAGTTTTGGCATTTCAGAATAATTTCTAAATAAATAAGGAAGTGGTAATTCATCTTCATCTGAAATGTTTGTATATGTAATGATGTCCTCAGAATAGTTTCCATTCTGATAATCTAATAGGGCTTTTCCAAAGAGGTCTTTACTCATAGTCATTGGTTAGTTCGTGTGATTTCTGTTTTTATATAAATTGTATCGAGAACTTTAATTAAATTTGTTTTATGCAAGACCAAATTAATAATCTTCCAAAGCTCGCCAAAGATAAGCATAAGGAGAATAAAACCTTTTTTACCAAGCTAAAAAAGAAACCACCAAAACAGTTAGACTATTTAATGCAAGAGTTGCATGAAGAAGAATTTGAGCGGACCGATTGTTTAAAGTGTGCCAATTGCTGTAAAACGACTGGGCCTTTATTTACTCCCAAAGATATTCAGCGGATTGCAAAGTTTTTCAAAATGAAAGAACAGCAATTCATTGAAACCTATTTGCGCTTAGATGACGAAAATGATTATGTGTTGCAATCTGTGCCGTGTACATTTTTAGGGGCAGATAATTATTGTTCTATTTATGATGTACGACCTAAGGCATGTAGTGAGTTTCCACATACGGATCGGAAGAAGTTTCAACAGATCTCTAATTTAACGATGAAGAATGTTGCTATTTGTCCGGCAGCATATAATATTGTTGAAGAAATGAAAAAGCGTATTCAGTAATAATTGAAGTTGTATTCGGAATAATTTTTGATGCTTAACAGATAAAAAAAAAAGACTATGAATAATTTAATTGTAAAATTACTGTTTCTATTGTTTGCGTTTAATGTGTCCTATTCACAGCCATGGATGACCAATTTAGATATTGCACAAAATTTAGCGCTAACCCAAAATAAAATGGTGCTGATGGTTTGGGAAGAAAGTACTCTATATCCTTATGCTGTTTTAGCAAATGATGAGACTGGTAAAACAATCTTGATTGAAAATTTATTTGAAAGTGAAGTTATTAGTCCTTTAATTTGGGAGTATTTTGTTCCTGTAATTGTAGCTGAGCATAATTATGCAGAGTTATATGCGAAAATTAAGGACAACCGATCGCAACAATATATTAACAAGTTTAATGACGATTCTATTAAGATAATGGATGTTAATGGGAATATTTTAAACCTTTCTAATGATCCTGATAATTTTCAAAACATCACAACAATAATTAATAATTATGCCTTAAATACAGAATATATCTCGCCTGAACTCATTGGTTATAAGACGGAAAGGGATTTCTATTCGGCCTATTATTTAGCATCTAAGTATTTTGATTATTCAATGTACTTGAAAGAAAAAGCTAGACCAACTTTAATAGATTTAGGACTTATTTATTTAAACGAAGCTTCTGAATTTATTACAGCTAACGCATCCGAAGATCAGAAAGCCTTAACAGAACGTGTATCGCTTTTAGATGTTCAGCAATATTTAATAACAAAACGCCCTAAAAAAGTAATTAGACAATTAAACCGAATGGATGCTGAAAACATGGAGTCTAATAATCAGTCCTTAGTAGCATTTTTATATTACACAGCTTATAAGTCTATAAATGATGAAACTAATGCAGCATTATGGGAATCTAAAATTTCTTCAGTAAATTTGAAGAAAGCACAATTGCTTATTAATCTTAATTCATAACAGTTTTGGAAAATATGATCTCCTATTTTGAAACTATTCCTTCGACTCACCGAAGTCTTATTTTAGTAGGAGGTTTAACCTTTTTCTGGTTGTTAGAAGGTGGTATACCATTATTTAAGTTCAAATACAAAAAGTGGAGGCACGCACTTCCAAATCTCTTTTTTACATTGACCACCATCATAATTAATTTTGCTTTGGCTTTTTTGTTGTTATGGTCTTCAGATTGGGTTACGGCTAATAATTTCGGCATTATAAATTGGTTACCGCAAATGCCGTTATGGTTATATGCGTTGCTAGGAGTTGTGTTACTCGATTTTTTTGGAGCATATTTAGCACATTATGTAGAGCACAGAATAAAACCACTTTGGATGGTGCATTTAGTACATCATACCGATCATAGTGTAGATACAACTACAGGAAATAGACATCACCCAATAGAAAGTGTCATTCGGTTTTCGTTTACACTACTTGGTATTTTTATCGTTGGGACTCCAATTGCTTTGGTGATGATTTACCAAGCGCTATCACTTATATTTACTCAGCTTACGCATGCCAATATTAAAATGCCAAAAGGTTTAGATAAAGCATTAAGCTATGTCATTGTCTCTCCAGATATGCATAAAATCCATCACCATTATAGATTACCTTATACAGATTCAAACTTTGGAAATATCTTCAGTATTTGGGATCGCATGTTAGGTACTTATATGTATATGGATCGCGAAAAGTTGATTTATGGAGTGGATGTGTTTCCAGATGAAGTTAAAAACGGAAATATTAAAGAGCTATTAAAACAACCCTTTCAGAACTATGAAAAATCAACGCTTTCTGCAGATGAAAACTAATACCATTATCATCTTAATAATCTTATGTATGAGTTGTAATTCTAAAAAGCAAATTGATATTCAAGGCCACAGAGGTTGTAGAGGATTGTTGCCAGAAAATTCGTTGCCTGCTTTTGAAAAGGCTATTGATTTAGGAGTGCATACTTTGGAGTTAGACATTGTAATTTCTAAAGATCATAAGGTTGTGGTGTCTCATGAACCTTATATGAATCCAATTATATGTCTAAATCCTGAAGGAGACGTTCTACCTAATAACTCAGAAGAAACTTATAATTTATATCACATGAATTATGATGAGATTAAACAATTTGATTGTGGTTCAAAAT
The DNA here is from genome assembly GCF_003386275.1 of Winogradskyella pacifica. NCBI lineage: Bacteria > Pseudomonadati > Bacteroidota > Flavobacteriia > Flavobacteriales > Flavobacteriaceae > Winogradskyella > Winogradskyella pacifica. The sequence goes on from NZ_QREI01000004.1 coordinate 65,471, forward strand.
TTCATCCAACATATCCTCAGCAAGAAAAGTTAAAGACCTACAAACCGTTATTATCTGAAGTTTTTGATTTGGTTAAAGCTAAAGATTCAGATGTTAAGTTTAATATTGAAATTAAATCTGAAACGTCATATTATGGCATTTTCACCCCACAGCCTGAAGCTTATGTGAAATTAGTTTTAGACGAAATTGAAAAAAATGACATGCTCAATCGTGTCAATCTTCAATCTTTTGATGTTGTCATTCTTGAAGAAATTAAAAAGCAATCACCAAAAATGGAGGTTGCCTTGTTAGTTGAGGATAATGAAACGATCGACGTAAAACTTGAAGAGTTATCCTTTAAACCAGAAATTATCAGTCCATATTTTAAACTATTGACTGCAGAATCGGTAAAAGCATATCAAGATCAGGGCTTTAAAGTAATTCCTTGGACTATTAACGCCACAGAAGATATGAAGCTCATGCAGTCTTGGGCTGTAGATGGTATTATTACAGATTATCCCGATCAGCTTATTGAAATACTAAAACAGTAGATTTATTTATAGAGTAAATACTGACGACGTACGTTCTTGTATGCGTCTAAATCATCTTTCCACGTCGCTTTAATTTCAGCTTCAGTTAAACCCGCTTCAATTTGTTTTTGCAATGTTGCAGTCCCGGCATGAGTGGTGAAATTAGCCGTATTAAACACTTTGGTTTTATCAGTAGCATTGTGATAAGCATCCATAATATATTTTAAAGTAAAATGACGTTCTGCTTTCACTTTAGATAAATCAACACCATAACAAACTTCGTTTTCATGTTTTGGGTGTTTAGATCCAAAATTAGGAACTGGAGTATATTTAAATGTATAATGATTCTTATCTAAAAACGGAGCTCCATAACGCTGAAACTGAAATTCAGTTCCTCTACCAGCATTAATATTGGTACCTTCAAACAAACCTAAACTCGGATATAACTCAATAGATTGGTCGTTCGGTAAATTTGGAGACGGTCTTAAAGCTAAGCTATAGGTGCGATTATGATCATAGTTTTGCATTTCAATAATCGTAATGTCGCAAGTTACTCCATTCGTTAACCAGGCTTCTCCATTAACCATTTTTGCGTATTCGCCAATGGTCATACCATGTACCAAAGGAATAGGATGCATACCTAAAAAACTACTGTGCTTTTTTTCTAAAACAGGACCATCAATATAATTACCATTTGGGTTTGGACGATCTAAAATTAAAACGGGAATATTTTGTTCGGCACAAGCTTCCATAATATAATGTAATGTAGAAATGTAAGTGTAAAACCGAACACCAACATCTTGAATATCAAAAACCATGAGATCTACATCTTCAAGCTGTGTTTTGGTAGGTTTTTTATGTTTACCATGAAGTGAATAAATGGATAAACCCGTTTTGGTGTCCTTGCCATCTTTTACTAATTCACCAGCATCTGCAGTTCCTCTAAACCCATGTTCTGGAGAAAATACTTTTTTGATATCAACATCTAAACTCAACAAGGAATCTACAATATGAGTATAGCCTTGGTTTTTAAAAATGACACTCGTCTGATTAGCAACTACAGCCACACGCTTTCCTTTTAATAGAGGTAAATATGTTGATGTTCTGTTGGCTCCAACAATAATTGGTTTATCAACTTCGTTGTTTACCATATAAGGAGTAGAAATACCGTTATCCGCTAAGTCTTTTAGAGCAGAGCTTTCAACGTCTCGCTTTACACTATTTTCACATGAAAATGTTACAAGGGAAATCCCAATAATTATAGAGAATAAAACTGTATTTTTGAAAACCTTTAAAAGCATATCTAAGAGTGAATTTCGAGTTATTTATAGCTAAACGTATAATTGGCAATAAAACGTATAAAAGTAGTGTTTCGGCACCAATAATTAAAATTGGTATCGCAGCAATTGCTATTGGAATTATTGTAATGCTTATTGCAATTGCTACAGGTATCGGATTACAACAAAAGATTAGAGATAAAGTTGTAGCGTTTAATGGTCATGTAGAAATTAAAAATTACGATTCTAACGCTTCAGACGAATCCCAAGTGCCAATTTCTATCAATCAGGATTTTTATCCGAATTTTACATCTGTAGATGGTATTAATCACATTCAAGGTGTGGCTCAAAAGTTTGCCGTTATTAGAACAGAAACGGATTTTGAAGGAGTGGTTGTAAAAGGAGTAGGAGCCGATTATAATTGGGACTATTTTAAAGAATTTTTAGTTGAAGGCCGACTTCCAGATTTTACAAAAGAGATAAACCAAGAAATTTTAATATCTAATTATTTAGCCAATCGCTTAGGATTTAAAGTCGGAGATAAATTTCAAACCTTATTTGGTAATCCTTTAAATGATAGGCCACGCATCCTTAATTATGAAATTGTAGGGGTTTACAATTCTGGTTTTCAAGAGCTAGATGAAAAGTTTTGTATTGCTGACTTAAGGCATATTCAACGCATCAATAAATGGGAACCCGATCAAATAGGGAGTTTTGAAGTCTTTATAGATGACTTCTCGCAGATTGAAGAAAAAACGGTTGAAATCTTTAAGGAAGTGCCGTCTTTAATGAACGCTACATCTATCACCCGAAAATATTACACGATTTTTGAATGGATTAAGATTTTTGATAACAATACATACGGCATTATCGCTATTATGATTATTGTCGCTGGAATTAACATGATTACCGCACTATTGGTTTTAATTTTAGAACGCACTCAAATGATAGGCATCCTAAAAGCTTTAGGAAGTTCTAATTGGACCATCAGAAAAGTGTTTCTCTATAACGCTTCTTACTTAATAGGTTTAGGTTTACTATGGGGAAATATGATAGGTTTAGGCTTGTTGTTTGCGCAGAAATATTTCAAACTATTTCCATTAAATCCAGATATTTATTATGTGAATAATGCTCCGGTTTATATTAGTTGGGATTATATAATTCTATTAAATATAGGCACGTTTGTGGCCTGTTTGTTAATGTTATTAATTCCTTCGGTAATTATTTCTAAAATTTCTCCAGTCAAAGCTATTCGATTCGATTAATAAAGAGGAAATTCCTCGGTATCTACATTAGATTAAATATTTGTTTTTGCATTACAACTTCGCGCCTTTGCGTCTTCGCGAGAATATTAAATTTAAAATATTCAGTCTTATAGTTTAAAAGAATCTCTCCGTGCATCTCTGTGACGTCTCCATACAACTTCGTGTAACAGCATTTAAGATTAATCATAACCTTTTGCATTTCAACTTCGCGTCTTAGCGTCTTCGCGAGAATATTAAGTTTAAAATATTCAGTCTATAGTTAAAAACAATCTCTCCGTGCATCTCTGTGATGTCTCCGTACAACTTCGTGTAAGAGCATTTAAGATTAATCATAACCTTTTGCATTACAACTTCGCGTCTTTGCGTCTTCGCGAGAATGTTTTAATTTATAATACTCAGTTTATAGTTTAAAAGAATCTCTCGGTGCATCTCTGTGATGTCTCCGTACAACTTAGTGTAACAGCATTTAAGATTAATCATTACTTTTCGCATTTTAACTTTGCGTCTTTGCGCCTTCGCGAGAATATTAAATTTAAAATATTCAGTCTATAATCTAAAACAATCTCTCCGTGCATCTCTGTGGTTTCTTCGTGCAACTTTGTATATCAGTTTTTAGTCATTAGAATTTAACTTTTTTTGGATTTTTATAACACAACATTTAACGTAACTTTGCTCCCTCGAAAAAACAACTATGGAATACGCAGAAAATATATTAGGTACAATAGGAAATACACCACTAGTTAAAATGAATAAACTAGTCGAAGATTTACCTTGTTTAGTACTTGCTAAATACGAAACTTTTAACCCAGGAAACTCTGTTAAAGACCGTATGGCTTTGCAGATGATAGAAGATGCTGAAGCCGATGGACGATTGAAGCCTGGCGGAACAATCATTGAAGGGACATCTGGAAACACCGGAATGGGATTAGCCTTAGCTGCTATAGTAAAAGGTTACAAATGTATCTTTGTAATGGCAGATAAACAATCTAAAGAAAAAGTAGATATTATGCGTGCTGTAGGTGCAGAAGTTATTGTTTGTCCAACAGATGTAGAACCAACAGATCCTCGTAGTTATTATTCGGTATCGAAACGTTTAGGTGAAGAAACTCCGAATTCTTGGTACGTTAATCAATACGACAACCCAAGTAATACAAAAGCACACTACGAAAGTACAGGTCCAGAAATCTGGAAACAAACCGAAGGTAAGATTACACATTTTGTAGTTGGTGTTGGTACAGGTGGAACAATTTCAGGAGTTGGAAAATACCTGAAAGAGCAAAATCCTAATATTAAGGTTTGGGGTGTGGATACTTATGGTTCTGTATTTAAAAAATATCACGAAACCGGGATATTTGATGAAGATGAAATCTATCCGTACGTTACAGAAGGTATCGGTGAAGACATCTTACCAAAGAATGTAGATTTTGATATTATTGATGGTTTTACTAAAGTTACCGATAAAGATGCATGTGTATACACACAACGTTTAGCTAAAGAAGAAGGTATGTTTTTAGGAAACTCTGCAGGTTCTGCCATAAAAGGAGTATTGCAATTAAAAGAACATTTTAAACCAGATGATGTGGTTGTCGTTTTATTTCATGACCACGGAAGTCGTTATGTCGGTAAAATGTTTAACGACGATTGGATGCGTAAGATGGGTTACATCGATTAACAAATTCCTGCGAAGACAGGAATCTCATTATATAAAAACAAAAATCCTGATCTAATTATCAGGATTTTTTTGTTTCAACCATTTTGACAGCGCTAATAGTCTCCATTTGCTTTTATTTCAATGTAGTAGTAAATAATTCTATTTTAATTCATTTCCTAATTCATCATAGTTGGCGGAAGCATTTGCCTACCTTCACCCAAAAGGGAAACCAACTATAATGACAGATCTTAAAGTAAATAAACCAGAACCATTTTTACCGCTAAAAGATGTCACTATATATAATAGAGGGGAAGATATTAAAAGTATTATAAAAGTATTAGAAGCTGGTAACCCTGTTTTAATTACTGAATTCTATAATAACGGCTCCGTACTGCTTAACGGTTTACAAGAACATCTTAATAGAACATTACCTAATACATCATTTAAAGAGCAGCGGGCGTTTCGTGCGGTTTATCACAAGCTTTCAAACCTTATACTTGTAGAAATTGAAAACCATCAAATACTAGTAAAGAAAGCTCCTGCTATCGGATGGTTTGAAAAATTATATCCAGAAACGAGCGATTTTTTATTAACCCTTCCGCAAGTACAAGGTCTAAATAGTGCATGGCAATGGTATACAAACGGCATTACAATTCCTGGATTGCGAAATAAAATTTATCCGTATTATGGAACGTATTTTCCAACACGCTTTGAGCATTTAGAATTGTTTGATAATTGGTTAAAACGATATTCAGGACCTAAAAAGTCTGCCATAGATGTTGGTGTTGGCAGTGGTGTCTTAGCATTACAAATGGTAAAGCATGGATTTCAAAAGGTTTTTGCAACAGATACAAATCCTAATGCTATAATTGGTTTAACAGAAATGATGGGAGATACTAAACTCTCTCGGAAAATAGAACTCGATTTTGGATCGCTTTTTGGCAAGTGGACAAATAAAACAGAACTCATTGTTTTTAACCCACCTTGGTTGGCCGAAACACGAGATTTAAATAATTTAGATGAGGCTATTTATTATAATGACACGTTGTTTTCTGAATTTTTTGAGGCCGCAAAGCAAATGTTATTACCAGATGGCAAACTGGTACTCATCTTCTCAAATTTCGCGCAAATAACAGGTGTAGCCACATCTAATCCTATTGAACAGGAAATCGCTGAAGGTGGGCGGTTTCAATTAGAAAAGTGTTATAAGAAAAGCGTTAAAAAAGGATCTGATAAAACAAAACGAGATTTAGATCATCGTAAGAATGAAGAAGTAGAACTTTGGGTTTTGACTCATGTTTAAAAATGCTGTTTTAGATCACTGATAAAAGTAGAAGTGAGAACGTAAATTTTATCATTTAAAAGCATAAGCCTGGGAGTTACTCAGGCTTATTTTTGTTTAATCTTATTGAGACTGTAAATAAGCAATTTGTTTTCTGTTGTAATTGACACAGAATAAGTTCTGAATTAAAATCACTTAGTACTACTTTGTAATTTACCGATTATAGAGGTTGAACTTTTTTGGCTGCTTATTGGCATTAAAATACCAAAATTTTACATATATTCGCTGAAATACATATTTTAACGATAAATCACGCTTAACCTAATAGGTAATGATAGTAAAGCAGTTATCTCTCAAAGAAACGACCTGGCATAATAGTATTCAAAATATAGATTTTGTTCCTAATATCGTCTTATTATTTGTGTCGCCTTTGTTTAATGCAAAAACAGATCTGGTTTATCAATTATTAAAAATGTATCCTGAGGTAAAACTTATAGGCTGTTCTACGGCAGGCGAAATATCTGGAATTACGGTAACTGACGAAACTGTATCATTAACTGCAATTCAATTTGAAAAGGTGCAGCATAAACTAGAAACAGTTGAAGTAAAAAATAGAGATCAAAGTTTCGATGCCGGTGTTGGTTTGGCTCAAAAATTAAAATCTCAAGATTTAAGACATATTCTCTTATTTAGTGATGGACTTAATGTTAATGGAGCAGATTTAGTGTCTGGTTTAAGAAGTGTTTTACCAGATACGGGTATTACGGGTGGTTTAGCTGGTGATGGTCTCAATTTTAAGGAAACATTTGTGATCTCAAATAGTCTAATTTCAGACGGAATTGTTGTCGGTTTAGGTTTGTATGGAGACGATTTAAGAATAAGCTATAGTTCTAAAAGCGGATGGGATGGTTTTGGTATTGAACGATTGGTAACCAAGTCTGAAAATAACGTTTTGTATGAACTAGATGGTTTGCCTGCTTTACAAGTTTATAAATCATTTTTAGGAGATAATGTAACAAGTCTGTCAAGCTTAGCTTTACGTTTTCCACTTAGTATACGTATCAATAAAACTGAAGAACCGGTTGTTAGAACTGTTTTAGATTTAGATGAAGAACAACAAAGTTTAACGTTTACGGACAGAATTCCAGAAGGTGCGTTTGTGCGCTTAATGAATTCTAATGTTAATCGATTAATTGATGGAGCAAAGGACTCTGCCAAAGAGGCGACTAATGCAATCAATAAAAATGCAGAACTAGCCATTTTAGTCAGTTGTGCAGGAAGACGATTAATGCTTAAACAGTTGGTCGAAGAAGAGGTTGAGGTAGTCCGAGATATTATTGGTGAAAAACCTGAAATTACAGGCCTTTACTCTTATGGTGAAATAGGTCCGTTTAGGGAGTTCGCACCTTGCCAGTTTCATAACCAAACTATGACAATTACAATATTATCCGAATGTTAAAAGGAAAACAACATCGGCTTTTAGATAGACAAATCGCTAAAGCTGGATTTGAAGCTGCAGATTTAGAGAAATTTAAAGATTTTTTTAATGCTGTAAATGATGCCTATCATGGTTTTGATGAAGACCTTAAACATGTCGAAATTATTTTAGAAGAGAGTTCTAAAGAACTTTATAAAACAAATCAATCTTTAAAATCTGAAGTTGTTAGAGCAGAATCTGAGATCAATATTATGGTTGATACAATTGAAGGTGTCATCTTTAAAACCGATATGGATGGCAATTTTAAGTATTTAAATAAAGGATGTCTTGAGTTAACGGGTATTTCTGCAGAAGAAGGATTAGGCAAAAATTATCTAGATTTTTTAATTGGTAAGAATAATAGCGAAAACGAAAAACTTCAAACGTTTTTTTCGGATTACCATGAAGATTTTGTTACCCTATTTAAGTTTTTTAAGCCTACAGGCGAAAAAGTATGGATTCAACTGCGTTTGGTGCTTACATACGATGATGACGGAATTGCTAACGGCACTATTGGTACAATGACCGATGTTACTCAATTAAAGGAAACAGAAATTAAACTAAATCTAGCCAATAAAACTAAGGACGAATTTTTATCTACAATGTCGCATGAAATCAGAACACCATTAAATGCCGTTATTGGTATGTCTGATATTTTATTAATGGAAAATTTTTTACCAGAGCAATTAGAAAATCTTCAAGTATTAAAATATTCTAGTGAGCATTTATTAGCTTTAATTAATGACTTACTAAATCTCAATAAATTTAAATCTAATGAAGTAAAATTAGTTGAAGATGATTTTAACCTTTCAGAACTAATTCAAAATATTCAACTACATTTTAAACATACAGCAGCTAATAATAGTTTAAGTTTCGAAACCATATTAGATAGTAGCATTCCGGCTGTTTTAAAAGGAGATAGTTTAAAACTATCTCAAGTATTAAAAAACCTACTGAGTAATGCTTTTAAATTTACTCATAAAGGCGGTATTGTTTTTAATGTAGAATTATTAAATTTAGACTTAGATGTTACAATAATTAGGTTTAGCGTAAAAGACACTGGTATTGGAGTCTCTTATGATAAACAAAAAGATATTTTTAAAAGTTTTGTGCAAGCCAGTGATAACACGTCTCAATTATATGGTGGTTCTGGGCTTGGGTTATACATATGCAAAGAGTTATTAAGTATTCAATCTACAAATCTTCAATTAGAAAGTGTTGAGGGAGAAGGTTCAAAATTTTGGTTTGATATTTCACTCAAAAATTCAGATAATGAAAGCGCTTTAAAACAAAATCAAATATCAAAAACAAATCCAATTGCTTTAAAAGTGCTTGTAGCAGAAGATAACCAAATTAATGCTTTGGTACTTAAAAAGTTATTTAATAAGTGGGAAGTCACTTATGAAATAGCGAAAAACGGGCAAGAGCTTTTAGATATTTATAATCACAAAGATTTTGACTTAATTTTAATGGATTTGCAAATGCCCATATTAAACGGATATGACACCACTAGATTTATTAGAAAAATGAATGATAAAAGTAAAGCTACAATTCCTATTATTGCGCTTACAGCTTTTTCTCAATCTGAAGTTAAAGAGAAAACAAAACGTTATAAAATGAATGGTTATCTCAGTAAACCATTTAATGTTAATGAACTGCATGAGCTTCTAAGTTTTTATAGTGTTAGAAAACAAGAAGCCGTATAGGGGTTTTAATCTAAGATTTTAGTATTTTAGGACATGCAAGAAGACTTCCTTCATTACATATGGAAACATAAAGCCTTCGATACATCTTTGTTAAAAACAACAAAAGATGAGTCTATTACTATCGCTAATTTAGGGCAACACAATCATAATGCTGGTCCAGATTTCTTCAATGCGCAATTAAGTATTGCCAATCAGCTTTGGGCTGGTAATGTTGAGATTCATATTAAGTCTTCAGATTGGTATGTACATAATCATGAAACCGATAAAGCCTATGATAATGTCATTCTTCATGTAGTTTGGGAGCACGATACCGAAATTTTTAGACAAGACAATTCTGAAATTCCTACTTTAGAATTAAAACATTACGTTGATAAAACCCTACTTCATAAGTATCAAAAACTGATGCAATCAAAATCGTGGATTAATTGTGAGTCTGATTTTAACGAGGTTGATGATTTTCTACTTAATAATTGGTTAGAGCGTCTTTATATAGAACGCTTGGAACAAAAATCAGAAACAATTCAACATTTATTAGAATCTTCTAATAACGATTGGGAAGCAGTATTGTTCAAAATGTTATTGAAAAACTTCGGGTTAAAAGTAAATGGTGAGCCTTTCTTAAGTTTAGCAAATTCCTTTGATTTTTCAATAATTAGAAAATTGCAAAATGAAGTATTAAATCTAGAAGCCTTATTTTTTGGACAGTCGGGCTTATTAGAAGAAAACAACATTGAAGATATTTATATTTTAGATTTAAAAAAGCGTTATAGATTTATAAAACGAAAATTCAATCTAGATAATAAAGGAGTACTACCGCTACAGTTTTTTAGATTACGACCGCCAAATTTTCCAACCATACGTTTATCGCAATTTGCTAATTTATATACTTCAGAACCAAATTTGTTTTCAAAAGTGATGGACTTAAATACGCTAGATGCGTTTTATCAATTTTTTGATAAAGGAGTTACTCAGTTTTGGATGACGCACTATACATTTGCCAAATCTTCAAAAGCTTATAAAAAAGGAATAACCAAGTCTTTTATAGATTTATTAATAATTAATACACTCATTCCGTTGAAATTTAGCTATGCTAAAGCACAAGGAAAGTCAATAGAAGAAGATGTTTTTAAGCTTTTAAAAGATATAAAAATGGAAAATAATAGTATTGTTTCTAAATTTTTAGACTTAAAAACTTTTGAGAAAAACGCCTTAAATTCTCAGGCTTTATTGCAGTTAAAACATCAATATTGTGATAAAAATATGTGTTTACAATGTGCCATTGGTAATAGCTTTATCGTGAAAATTAAGTAACTTGCAGCATATGCCCTAATTAAGCAATAGATATAAACTTATGAATTGGTTCTACAACCTCTTATTATATTTTCAAAAACGCGGCTATTACGTTTGTCAACGTATAGCAGATCGTTTAGGGATTAGAGCAAAAATCGTAAGAACTTCTTTTATATATCTTACGTTTGTGACTGTAGGTTTCGGATTCGCGCTCTATTTATTCCTAGCCTTTTGGATGCGTATTAAAGATATCGTTTATACAAAACGGTCTTCTGTTTTCGATTTATAATTTTGTTGATGTAATATGGATAATCCGTTATTAAAACTTTATAGGTCTAAGATCTACACAGCCATAATGATGTTGGTTTTGTTGCTTTGTATCGGAATTTTAGGCTATAGATTTATTTCGGGGTATTTATGGCTCGATGCTGTTTATATGACAGTGATTACTGTAACAACTGTTGGTTTTGCAGAAGTTATTCCTCTCGACCCCGCTTCTAAGATTTTCACAATTTTTTTAATTTTAACCAGTGTGGTAATTGTAGGTTATGCCATTTCTATCATAACCGATTATATTCTTAGTAGAAATAATATGGAAGACATAAAACAACGTAGGATGCAAAAGAAAATTGATGCAATGACTAATCATATCATTATTTGTGGTTATGGTCGTAACGGCAAACAAGCAGCAAAAAAGTTAAGTGATTACGGAAAATCCTTCGTCATTATCGAACGTAATAAGGATATTATTGAAAAATTTCAAGACGATGCAATTACGTTTATTGAAGGAAATGCTAACGAAGATGAAACCCTTTTTGCCGCTGGTATCGAAAAAGCGAGTACGCTAATTTGCGCCTTGCCAAATGATGCAGATAATTTATTTGTGGTATTATCAGCGCGTCAGATTAATGCAAAACTATCTATCATAAGTAGAGCTTCTGAAGAAACTTCATACCATAAATTAAAATTAGCAGGTGCCAACAATGTTATTTTACCAGATAAAATTGGAGGAGATCACATGGCTTCTTTAGTGGTGATTCCAGATTTGGTAGAGTTTATCGATAATTTAGGTATTATAGGGGAACGTAACATTAATATTGAAGAAGTTAAAGTAGAACAACTTTATAATATGAATGAAGTTAAAACAATAAGAGACTTAGATTTACGTAAAAATACAGGCTGTACAGTAATTGGGTTTAAGAATGATAAAGGCGAATATATTGTGAATCCTGAAGCAGATACAGAATTGATTCCTGGCTCAAAAATCATTGTTTTAGGACGACCAGAACAGATTATAAAATTGAATTCTCAGTACAATATTGAATGATAAATACATTCATTTTATGAGTCGATACTTTACAAGCTCAATTTTTTTTTGCATCTTGTCATCTTTAAAATGCAATAACTAACCATAAAACTAACTAATAACTACAACTCATGAAGAAATATCTTCTATCAATTTTTACATTTTTATTACCCTTTTTGACTTTTGCACAGGAAACAACTTCCGAAAAAATTGATGCTATTTTTAAGGATTACACAGGCTGGTTTGTTGAAGCTATTTTTTACGAAATTCCATTTTCAGAAACTTATAAAATTCCATGGGTACTTATTGTCTTAATTGGAGGTGCATTGTTTTTTACGATTTACTTTAAATTTATCAATATTACAGGCTTCAGAATGGCTATTAGAGTTGTTAGAGGTCAGTATGAAGATATTGAAAAGCATGGTGCCGATAATTTATATGGAGAAAATGCATCGGATAATTTAGCTGATATTCAACAAATAGAAACTGAAAAATCAAATGCAGATACCCTTTATGGAGATAGTACAAGTAATGAAGGTGAAGATGTTATTGAAACGATAAGAGATGAAAGTGCAGACGGTGAAGTTTCGCACTTTCAAGCTTTAACAGCAGCATTGTCTGCCACTGTTGGCTTGGGTAATATCGCAGGTGTTGCCGTAGCCTTATCTATTGGTGGTCCTGGTGCAACATTTTGGATGATTGTTGCTGGTCTATTAGGTATGGCTTCAAAATTTGCAGAGTGTACACTTGGTGTAAAATATAGAGATGTTGGTGAAGATGGTACCGTTTATGGTGGTCCAATGTATTACTTAACCAAAGGTTTAAAAGCCAAAGGTATGGGCGGTTTTGGTAAAGTGTTAGCTGTATTATTTGCCATATTTGTTATAGGTGGATCTTTTGGGGGTGGAAATATGTTCCAAGCCAATCAAGCTGCTGCACAATTTGTTAAAGTATTCGATCTAGATCCAGCGTCTAACGCAGGTATGTATTTTGGTATGGTTATGGCTGTACTTGTTGCTATAGTAATTATTGGTGGAATTAAGCGTATTGCTAAGGTGACTGAAAAAGTAGTGCCGTTTATGGCAGGAATATATGTATTAGCGTCCTTAATCATATTAGGAGCTAACTTTAGCTTAATTGATGATGCTTTTGCATTGATTTATCACGGAGCGTTTTCAGGACTAGGAATAGCAGGTGGACTTGTAGGTGTAATGATTCAGGGTATTAGAAGAGGTGCTTTTTCTAACGAAGCAGGTGTTGGTTCTGCTGCAATTGCGCATTCAGCTGTTCGTACAAAATATCCGGCATCTGAAGGTATTGTTGCTCTTTTAGAACCGTTTGTAGATACGGTTGTAATTTGTACAATGACTGCATTAGTAATTGTAATCACTAATTTTGATGGTGGTTTTATGGAATATGGAGTTGAAATAACAGAAGGTGTAGAAATTACAGCTACAGCTTTTGATTCTGTAATTCCGCATTTCTCAATTGTACTTACGATTGCAGTAATATTATTCGCATTTTCAACGATGATTTCTTGGTCTTATTACGGTATGCAAGGTTGGGTGTTTTTATTCGGAAAAGGTAAAATATCAGACTTAGCTTATAAAATCTTATTTTTATTCTTTGTTGTTGTAGGAGCATCAATAAGTTTAGGTGCTGTTATTAATTTCTCTGATGCTATGATTTTTGCAATGGTAGTACCGAATATAATTGGTGTAATTATATTATCACCTATTATTAAAATGGAATTAAAGAAATACTATAAAGCGATCAATGTTAAGAATGATGCTATTGAAGAAGGTGCAGAAGATTTAAATGAAATATTATAACTAAAAAATAATCTTATATGAAATCCCATTTCCAGTTTTCTAATAAACAGCGGAATGGGATTTTTTTATTGTTAGCAATTGTACTTATTGGTCAATGTGCATATTGGTTTGCTCCCAATATTTTTTCAAGGTTTAATAAAGACCTAACAGAAAATCAAAATCAAATAGACGCTTTTAAAAACGAATTAGATTCACTTCGTTTGGTTGAATTAGAGAATAGTAAACCAAAAATATACCCTTTCAATCCCAATTACATTACAGATTATAAAGGTTATTCTCTAGGAATGACCAATGAAGAAATTGATAGACTTCATAAGTTTAGAGACAGAAATCAATGGGTAAATTCTGCTAAACAGTTTCAACACGTCACTAAAGTTTCAGATTCTTTTTTAGGAACTATTTCCCCGTATTTTAAGTTTCCAGAATGGGTTACGAATCCTAAACCAAAATCTCAAGCATTTTCAAATTCCTATTCAAGTAATACAAAACCAAAAGCATTTGATCAAAAAATAGATTTAAATACTGCCACGGCAGCTCAATTAAAGAAAGTGTATGGAGTCGGAGAGAAACTCTCTGAACGGATAATTACCTATCGCAATAAATTTAACGGTGGTTTTATTGCAGATGTACAGTTGAGTGAAGTTTATGGCTTGTCTCCAGAAGTTGTAGAGCGCATTCGAAATGACTTCACAGTTAAAACACCAAGAGCCATTAAAACCTTTAATATAAATACGGCAACTAGAGATGAATTAGTGACCATTCAGTATGTAGATTATGAAGTTGCAAATAATATTATTGAAGAACGGACGCTAAGAGATGGCTTTAATTCTTTAGAGGATTTAACAAAAGTAGAGGATTTTCCTATCCAAAAAATCGAGATAATTAAGTTATATTTGTACTTATAACAAACAATAATTTATGTCTAATTTATATTTCACTGAAGAGCACAATTTATTCCGAGAAAGTCTCAGGAGTTTCTTACAAAAAGAAGTAGTTCCACATATTGACAAATGGGAAGAAACAGGTCACATAGAACGTTTCATCTGGAAGAAGTTTGGTGATATGGGATATTTTGGTCTTGCAACACCAGAAGCTTATGGTGGATTAGATTTAGATTTATTTTACACCGTAATTTTTCTTGAAGAAATGCAACGCATCAACTCTGGTGGATTTGCAGCAGCAATGTGGGCGCATGCTTATTTAGCGATGACACATTTAAATAAAGAAGGAAACCACGAGCAAAAAGAAAAATATCTTACGCCAAGTGCATTAGGTGATGCTATTGGTTGCCTATGTATTACAGAACCTTTTGGTGGTAGTGATGTTGCAGGTATGCGTACAACGGCTGTTAAAAAAGGAGATACTTATGTAATAAACGGTTCTAAAACCTTTATCACAAATGGTGTTTATAGCGATTATTTAGTTGTTGCCGCTAAAACGAGTCCTGACTTAGGAAATAAAGGGATTAGTATTTTTGTAATGGATAGAGATACACCAGGTATTTCTGCGACGAAATTAGATAAGTTGGGGTGGAGAGCTTCCGATACAGGTGAAATAGCCTTTGATAATGTGGTGATTCCTGCGTCTAGTATAATGGGTGAAGAAGGACAAGGATTTCCGTATATAATGCAACACTTTTCATTAGAGCGTTTAATTATGGGTGTAAATTCTCATGCTAGAGCACAATATGCTTTAGAATACGCAAAACAATACATGTCCGAAAGAACGGCTTTTGGAAGAACCATTGATAAATTTCAAGCTCTAAGACATACTTATGCCGATTGTGAAACACAAATGGAAATTTGTAAGCAATTCAATTATTACGTTGCTAAACGTTTAGACATGGGAGACTATGTTGTAAAAGAAGCGACAATGTCTAAGTTACAATCCACAAAAATGGCAGATGATGTTATTTACCAATGTCTTCAATTTTTAGGAGGTTACGGTTATATGGAAGATTATCCTTTAGCCCGTATGTCTAGAGATAGTCGATTAGGACCAATTGGAGGGGGAACATCGGAGATACTAAAAGAAATCATTGCTAAGATGGTAATCGATAATAAAGATTATAAGCCAGCGACTTAATAGTAAAATCATAATATTTATTTGTAGGTTTAATCCTATGTAATTGCAAACTCGTGAATAAATTCACGTGTTTTTTTATGATTTGTCGTGTTTTTGTATGAATATCTAATGATTTATCAACACGATAACGTTTTCGTAATTTTCAGAGTTTTGCCTGCTGTCTATAATCCTGTAGTTTTAGAATTGTAAACAACTCTAGATATTATGAGAAATTTTAAACTTTTAGGTATGGCATTTTTAGCCTTATGCCTTTTTAATTGCAGTCAAGATGAAATTGTTGAAGAGCAACAAGTAATTAAGCCTACAAAAACAGACATTGAATATTCTAAACGAGCAGGACTAAAACCAATAGGTTCGGGCGTAATGATGCAAGCTTTTTATTGGGACGTTCCTGCAGGTGGTACGTGGTGGAATACAATTAATTCTAAAGTTGCCGATTGGAGTAATGCTGGTATCGATGCTATTTGGCTTCCGCCAGCTTCAAAAGCACATAATGGCCCCTTTTCAATGGGGTATGATCCTTTTGACTATTTTGATTTTGGAGAATATAACCAGATGGGTAGTACAGAAACACGTTTTGGTTCTAGAGCTGAGTTAATTAATATGATTACTACGGCACATAATAACGGACTTAGTGTCATTGCAGATATTGTTATTAACCATAACAGTGGTGGAGCTAGTGAAGCTAATCCATATACAGGTGGAAATACATGGACGGACTTTAATCCTATGTCTGGGAGTTTTCTTCGTTCGGCTACCGATTTTCATGCTAATAATGTTCACTCTAATGATAGTGGTGCATTTGGTGGTTATCCAGATTTATGTCATCACCAAACGTATGTACAAGATTGGTTGTGGAAAAACTCAAATAGTGTAGCAAAGTACTATAGAGATGTTATAGGTTTTGATGGTTGGAGATTTGATTATGTAAAAGGATTTGAGCCATGGGTTGTTAAGGATTGGAAAAATGAAGTTGGTGGTTTTACAGTAGGTGAGTATTGGGATAGTAATGTGTCAACTTTAGATACATGGACAAGTAGTGCCGAAGCTAGTGCATTTGATTTTGCCTGTTATTATAAAATGAAAGATGCATTTATGGGAAATGATTTAACGGCTCTTAATGATAATATGTTATGGAAACAAAATGCATCAAAAGCAGTTACTTTTGTAGCGAATCATGATACAGATGAAATAATCGATAATAAAATTTTGGCCTATGCATACATATTAACACATGAAGGTTATCCTACTATTTTCTATAATGATTATGAAGAATGGTTGAATAAAGAGCGTTTAAATAATTTAATATGGATCCATAACAATTTGGCTGGTGGTTCTACAGATATTCTACATGTAGATACGGACGAATATATAGCAAGACGAAATGGATATAGTAATTCTGGTCTGGTAGTTTATATTAATAATTCGAACTCATGGCAAGAACGATGGGTGGAAACTAATTGGTCTAGCACTGTGATTAAAGATTATACAGGGCATTCGGGTTGGGAACCAACAACACAATCAGGTAAGTGGGTTAAAATTCAAGCACCCCCAAAGAGTTACTCGGTTTGGTCTGTAAAATAGATTTGGCTGAATAAAAATTTAAATCCTACCTATGTGTAGGATTTTTTTTGTTCGTACTCAATATTAGTTGAAGTTAATAGTTATATTTAAAATTCATCAAACAAATTTAATGAGTCTAAAATCGTTTTCAGATTATTTATTATTAGAAAAGGCATATTCTAAGCACACAGTATTGGCTTATACACGAGATGTTGAAAATTTTCAAGATTTTTTAAACAAGTATCACGATTCACAAAATGTAGCTCAAGTAGGTTATTCTGAATTACGACAATGGATTGTTGCTTTGGTAGATCGTAAAATTACTAACCGAACGATTAACAGAAAAGTATCATCACTAAATACGTATTATAAATTCTTACTAAAGACAGAAGATATTGATGTCAACCCTTTAAAAAAGCATAAAGCTTTAAAAGTAGGGAAGAAGGTTCAATTGCCGTTTTCTGAACAAGAATTAAAATTGGTGTTAGAAGATGCTATTAATATCGATGATTTTGAAAGTGCAAGAAATCAATTAATCATAGAGTTATTTTATGCAACAGGAATCAGACGTATCGAACTCGTAAATTTAAAGTTATCAGATATCGATAGTGGCAATCATCAAATTAAGGTAATTGGTAAACGCAATAAAGAACGTTACATTCCTTTAATTGATTCCATAACTAAATCATTAAAGTGCTATTTAAAATATAGAAGCGAATTGATTAGTATAGAAGATGGGGAGGTTTTGTTTTTAACAAAAAAAGGTCTTAAAATTTACGAAAAGCTTGTTTACAGAATAATAAATAAGTATTTTAGTATGGCATCTACGAAAGCAAAATGCAGCCCTCACGTATTAAGACATTCGTTTGCAACGCACTTACTAAACCAAGGTGCAGATTTAAATGCAATAAAGGAACTTCTTGGACATACAAGTTTGGCAGCAACTCAAGTGTATACACACAATAGTATTGCCGAATTAAAAAAAGTACACACCAAGGCACATCCACGAAATCAAAGTTAGGTTCAACTAACTTTTACAAATCCGTGTTAGATCAAATCATCTAACGCTTATGTTTAATTTAAAATAAACTAAATGAAAGTAAACACTCAATCCGTAAATTTTACAGCAGATAGCAAGTTAATAGAGTTCATTCAAAAACGAATGGATAAGCTAGATATGTTCTATGATAAAATAATTCAATCCGATGTATATCTTAAAGTTGAAAATACAAGCGATAAAGAGAATAAGATCTTTGAGGTTAAGCTTAGTGTACCTGGTGATAGCTTCGTAGTAAAGAAACAATGTAAATCTTTTGAGGAAGGTGCAGATGCCGCAATTGCCTCATTAGGAAGGCAAATCAAAAAGCGAAAAGAAAAATTAAGAGCACATAGTTGAATTTTTTTTAAAAAATGTTTTGAATAGTAAAATAAAGTCTTACATTTGCAGTCCGTTAGAAATAGCGGACTTTTTTACACTCTAATTTAGATGGTAAATAAGTAACAAAAAGCCGATGTAGCTCAGCTGGCTAGAGCAGCTGATTTGTAATCAGCAGGTCGTGGGTTCGAGTCCCTCCATCGGCTCTTTAAGAGTTTCGTTTTTAATAAAACAAACACTTAACGTTTTTGAAATATTGAAATTAAGTTTTGGGGAGATACTCAAGCGGCCAACGAGGGCAGACTGTAAATCTGCTGACTACGTCTTCGCAGGTTCGAATCCTGCTCTCCCCACAAATATTTTTCGCAATTAGTTAATAAAAGTTATACCTTTGCAAAACTAAATGTCGAAAATTATTTAGATTAATTAATCAAAGCGCCTAGCGAAGTGATTGATTTTGAAATATTGAAACCATTAATTAAGTAAGATTAATTAAGAAATGCGAGAGTAGCTCAGTTGGTAGAGCGTCAGCCTTCCAAGCTGAATGTCGCCGGTTCGAACCCGGTCTCTCGCTCAAAATTTGCGAATTAAGACGCGTGATTTTCACTTCGTAAATCTAACCAATCGGTAATCGTAAATGAAATGCCGGTGTAGCTCAGGGGTAGAGCGTTTCCTTGGTAAGGAAGAGGTCACGAGTTCAATTCTCGTCATTGGCTCTTTTTTCTAAGACACATTTAGAATAACAATTGAACACTAATAATATAATAAGATTAAAATAAATTAAACATGGCAAAGGCAACTTTCGATCGTTCAAAACCGCACTTAAACATAGGTACTATTGGACACGTAGATCACGGTAAAACAACTTTAACTGCTGCTATTACTAAAGTATTAGCTGATGCAGGTTATTCTGAAGCAAGATCATTTGATCAAATTGATAATGCACCAGAAGAAAAAGAAAGAGGTATTACAATTAATACTTCACACGTAGAATATGCAACAGCAAATCGTCATTACGCTCACGTTGACTGTCCAGGTCACGCGGATTACGTAAAGAACATGGTTACTGGTGCTGCTCAAATGGATGGTGCTATTTTAGTTGTTGCTGCAACAGATGGACCTATGCCACAAACACGTGAGCATATCTTACTTGGTCGTCAGGTAGGTATTCCTCGTATGGTTGTATTCATGAATAAAGTGGATATGGTTGATGATGAAGAATTATTAGAATTAGTAGAAATGGAAATTAGAGATTTATTATCATTCTATCAGTATGATGGTGATAATGGACCTGTAGTTGCTGGTTCTGCTTTAGGTGCACTTAACGGTGAGCAAAAATGGGTAGATAGTGTATTAGAGTTGATGAATCAAGTTGATGCTTGGATTGAAGAGCCTACTCGTGACATGGATAAGCCTTTCTTAATGCCTATTGAAGATGTATTCTCAATTACAGGTCGTGGAACTGTTGCTACAGGTCGTATCGAAACTGGTGTTGGTAATACAGGTGATCCAGTTGAGATTATCGGTATGGGTGCTGAGAAATTAACATCTACAATTACAGGTATTGAAATGTTCCGTCAAATATTAGATAGAGGTGAAGCTGGTGATAATGCTGGTATCTTATTAAGAGGTATTGAGAAGTCTCAAATCTCTAGAGGTATGGTTATTTGTAAGCCAGGTTCTGTAACACCACACGCTAAATTTAAAGCTGAGGTTTACGTTCTTAAAAAAGAAGAAGGTGGTCGTCATACACCATTCCATAATAACTACCGTCCACAGTTTTACGTTCGTACAACGGATGTAACTGGAAACATTGCGCTTCCTGATGGAGTTGAAATGGTAATGCCAGGTGATAACTTAACTATTACTGTTGAGTTAATTCAACCAATTGCAATGAACGTAGGTTTACGTTTCGCTATCCGTGAAGGTGGTAGAACAGTTGGTGCTGGTCAGGTTACTGAAATTTTAGAGTAAACATTACAGTTAAAATAATTAATTAAGGTGTCTCGATATTTCGGGACGCCTTGATTATTGTTTACGGGTTTAGCTCAGTTGGTAGAGCACTGGTCTCCAAAACCAGGTGTCGTGAGTTCGAGTCTCTCAACCCGTGCAAAAAGTATAAATGGATTATTTTTTTAATCCTTAATAAAAGTAATAATCAAATGGCAGGATTAATAACGTACGTAAAAGAATCGTTTGGAGAGTTAAAGAACAATGTGTCTTGGACACCTTGGCCTGAAGCTCAAAAATTAACAGTGATTGTTGCTGTGTTTTCAATTATTTTTTCATTAGCCATTTGGGGAGTTGATACTGTTTTTAGTAGAGCAGTAAAAGCTTATTTTGAAATGATTCACTAACAATTATACAAGAAGAGAGTATGTCTGATAAAAAATGGTATGTTGTTAGAGCGGTAAGCGGTCAAGAAAACAAAATCAAAACTTATATTGAAAATGAAATTTCAAGATTAGGTTTAGAAGATTTTGTAGATCAAGTTTTAGTCCCAACCGAAAAAGTAATTCAAATACGTAACGGAAAAAAAATTAACAAAGAGAAGGTTTATTTTCCAGGTTACATTATGGTTCAAGCCAATTTAAGTGGTGAGATTCCTCATATTATTAAATCGATTACCAACGTTATCGGTTTTCTAGGAGAAACAAAAGGTGGTGATCCTGTGCCATTAAGACAATCTGAAGTAAATAGAATGTTAGGTAAAGTAGATGAGTTGTCTGTAGAAGCAGATGCTAATGTCGCAATTCCATTTACAAAAGGTGAAACTGTAAAAGTTATCGATGGTCCATTTAATGGTTTTGATGGTACAATCGAGAAGATTAATGAAGAAAAGCGTAAGCTTGAGGTAATGGTTAAGATTTTTGGAAGAAAAACACCATTAGAGTTAAGTTATATGCAAGTAGAAAAAGTTTAATAATTGTTACATAAAGAGCGTGTTATCTATGCTTCCAATATAGATAGGCGTATAAAAATTAAAAAATGGCAAAAGAAATAGACAAAGTAGTTAAGCTACAAGTTCGGGGAGGTGCTGCGAATCCATCGCCACCGGTAGGACCCGCTTTAGGTGCCGCTGGAGTTAATATCATGGAGTTCTGTAAGCAGTTTAATGCTAGAACACAAGATAAACAAGGTAAAGTTTTACCTGTGGCAATCTCTGTTTACAAAGACAAATCATTTGACTTCGTAATCAAGACTCCACCAGCAGCAGTACAATTATTAGAAGCGGCCAAAGTAAAGAAAGGATCAGGAGAACCAAACCGACGTAAAGTAGCAAAAGTAACTTGGGATCAAGTAAAAGCGATTGCTGAAGACAAAATGGTAGATTTAAATGCCTTTGAAATCGGATCAGCTATGAAAATGGTTGCCGGTACAGCAAGATCGATGGGTATCACTGTTAAAGGAGGAGAAGCTCCAAACTAAATTTTTAGAAATGGCAAGATTAACAAAGAAGCAAAAAGAAGCAAGAGGAAAGGTTGATAATAACAAGATTTACTCTTTAGAAGAAGCTTCAGCTTTACTGAAAGAAATTACATACACAAAGTTTGATGCTTCTATCGATTTAGCAATCAGATTAGGTGTAGATCCACGTAAAGCCAATCAAATGGTACGTGGGGTAGTTTCATTACCACACGGTACAGGTAAAGACATGAAGGTTCTTGCACTTGTAACTCCAGATAAAGAAGAAGAGGCTAAAGCAGCTGGCGCGGATTATGTTGGGTTAGATGAATACTTACAGAAAATTAAAGATGGTTGGACAGATGTTGACGTTATCGTTACTATGCCAAGCATTATGGGTAAGTTAGGACCATTAGGTAGAGTATTAGGACCAAGAGGTCTTATGCCTAACCCTAAGACAGGAACAGTAACTATGGATGTAGCTAAAGCAGTTGCAGAAGTAAAAGCTGGTAAGATAGATTTTAAAGTAGATAAAACAGGTATTGTACATGCACCAATTGGTAAAGCATCGTTTGATACTGATAAAATTATTGGGAATGCTCAAGAATTATTATCTACAATTATGAAGTTAAAACCAACTGCCTCAAAGGGTGTTTATGTAAAGAGCATTTATATGTCTAGTACAATGAGCCCAAGTATTGCAGTTGATACAAAAATAGGATAGTAGTTAAACTTAGAATATTATGACAAGAGAAGAAAAATCCCAAGTAATTGAAGAGTTGACTGCTCAATTAGCAGATAATTCAAATATCTATTTAACAGATATTTCGGGATTAAATGCTGTAGCAACTTCAAACTTAAGAAGAGCATGTTTCAAAGCTAACATCAAATTAGCAGTTGTAAAGAATACACTTTTAGAGAAAGCAATGGAAGCATCGGATAGAGAATTCGGTGACTTACCTACAACTTTGAAAGGAAATACATCAGTAATGTATTCTGAAACAGGTAACGGTCCAGCTAAAGTAATTAAAGAATTCCGTAAAAAATCTGAAAAGCCTTTATTAAAAG
This sequence comes from Winogradskyella pacifica, assembly GCF_003386275.1. Classification (NCBI taxonomy): domain Bacteria; kingdom Pseudomonadati; phylum Bacteroidota; class Flavobacteriia; order Flavobacteriales; family Flavobacteriaceae; genus Winogradskyella; species Winogradskyella pacifica. The sequence goes on from NZ_QREI01000004.1 coordinate 88,562, forward strand.
GAGCTTTTATAGAGGAGACGGTTTACATTGGCGATGATTTATTAGATACTTTAGTTGATATTAAGTCTAGAGAAGAACTTATTGGCGAAATAGTTGGCTTATTACAGTCTCCTGCTAAGAACGTTATCTCAGCACTTAAATCAAGTGGAGGAACTATTGCAGGTATCGTTAAAACATTATCCGAAAGAGAAGGATAATTTTAGTATTACACACATAGAAAATTATATTATAACACACATTATTAAACAATAGAAAAATGGCAGATTTAAAAGATTTCGCAGAACAATTAGTTAACTTAACAGTAAAAGAAGTTAATGAATTAGCAACAATATTAAAAGATGAGTACGGTATCGAGCCTGCTGCTGCTGCAGTAGCTATGGCTGGTCCAGCTGCAGGTGCAGAAGCTGCTGAAGAGCAAACTGAATTTGATGTTATCTTAAAAGCAGCAGGTGCTTCTAAGTTAGCTGTAGTAAAATTAGTTAAAGAATTAACTGGTTTAGGTTTAAAAGAAGCTAAAGGATTAGTTGATGATGCACCAAGTCCAATCAAGGAAGGTGTAACAAAAGACGAAGCAGAAGCTTTAAAAACTCAATTAGAAGAGGCAGGAGCTGAAGTTGAGCTTAAATAAGCTTACTCATTCAACAATACAAGGTTTAGGTCTGGAGTCGTACTCTAAGACCTAAACCCTTTTGTGTATATAAACGTTATATACATTTTTAGTTTTTATTTTAATAAAATCTCGTTCATCAATGTTAGCAAAAAAGGCTGAAAGAATTAATTTCTCTTCTATTGTAAATAGGACAGATTACCCAGACTTTTTGGATATCCAAATTAAATCCTTCCAGGATTTTTTCCAATTAGAAACAAAGTCAGAAGAAAGAGGTACAGAAGGTTTATACAACACCTTCATGGAGAACTTCCCAATCACAGACACGCGTAATCAATTCGTACTAGAATTTTTAGATTACTTTATCGATCCACCTAGATATTCTATAGAAGAATGTATTGAAAGAGGATTAACATACAGTGTGCCTTTAAAAGCAAGATTGAAATTATATTGTACAGATCCAGAACATGAGGATTTCGAAACAATAGTTCAAGATGTGTATTTAGGTACTATTCCTTACATGACTCCGAGTGGTACATTTTGTATTAACGGTGCAGAGCGTGTTGTAGTTTCTCAATTGCATAGATCACCTGGTGTATTCTTTAGCCAGTCTTTCCATGCTAATGGAACAAAATTATATTCTGCTAGAGTTATTCCTTTTAAAGGATCTTGGATAGAATTTGCCACAGATATCAATCAAGTAATGTATGCTTATATTGATAGAAAGAAAAAATTACCAGTTACAACGCTTTTCCGTGCTATCGGATTTGAGCGTGATAAAGATATTTTAGAAATTTTTGATCTTGCAGAAGAAGTAAAAGTTTCTAAATCTGGTTTAAAGAAAGTTATCGGTCGTAAATTAGCTGCTCGTGTATTGAATACATGGCATGAGGATTTCGTTGATGAAGATACAGGTGAAGTTGTATCTATTGAGCGTAACGAAATTGTACTAGATCGTGATACAATTATAGACAAAGACAATATTGAAGAAATTCTTGAAGCAGACGTAAAAACGATTCTTTTACATAAAGAAAGTGCGCAACAAGGAGATTACGCAATTATTCATAATACATTACAGAAAGATCCAACAAACTCTGAAAAAGAAGCTGTTGAACATATTTACCGTCAACTACGTAATGCTGAGCCGCCAGATGAGGAAACAGCACGTGGTATCATTGACAAATTATTCTTCTCTGACCAACGTTACTCTTTAGGTGAAGTAGGTCGTTATAGAATGAATAAAAAGTTACAGTTAGATATCGGAATGGACAAGCAAGTTTTGACCAAATTAGATATTATAACTATTATAAAATACTTAATTGAGCTTATCAATTCTAAAGCAGAGATTGATGATATTGACCACTTATCTAACCGTCGTGTACGTACAGTAGGTGAGCAGTTATCTTCTCAGTTTGGTGTTGGTCTAGCACGTATGGCACGTACTATTCGTGAACGTATGAATGTTCGTGATAATGAAGTGTTTACTCCAATAGATTTAATTAATGCTAAGACTTTATCGTCTGTTATTAATTCTTTCTTTGGTACAAATCAGTTATCTCAATTTATGGATCAAACAAATCCTCTTGCAGAGATTACGCATAAGCGTCGTCTTTCAGCATTAGGACCAGGTGGTTTATCTAGAGAAAGAGCAGGTTTCGAAGTACGTGATGTTCATTATACACACTACGGACGTTTATGTCCTATTGAAACACCAGAAGGACCAAACATTGGTTTAATTTCTTCTTTATCTTGTTTCGCGAAAGTGAACGCTATGGGATTCATTGAAACTCCATATCGTAAAGTTGAAGACGGTGTTGTTGATATTAAAAATACGCCGGTATATCTTAGTGCTGAAGAGGAAGAAGATATGCTAATTGCACAAGCAACTATTAAGGTTGATGATAATGGTAAAATATTAGCAGATAAAATTATCTCTCGTCAAGAAGGTGATTTCCCTGTTATTGAGCCAACAAGCGTTAACTATACTGATGTTGCACCTAACCAAATTGCATCGATTTCAGCATCTTTAATTCCATTCTTGGAACATGATGATGCCAACCGTGCATTGATGGGATCTAACATGATGCGTCAGGCTGTACCATTATTACGTCCTGAAGCACCAATTGTAGGTACTGGTTTAGAGCGTCAAGTAGCATCAGATTCAAGAGTATTAATTAATGCAGAAGGAGCTGGTACTGTAGAGTATGTAGATGCTCAGAAAGTTACTATTAGATACGAACGTACTGAAGAAGCTGCAATGGTTAGCTTTGAGAGTGATACTAAAACGTATCCATTAGTAAAATTCAGAAAAACCAATCAAGGTACATCAATCAACTTAAAGCCAATCGTTGAGAAAGGAGATAAAGTTGAAAAAGGACAAGTACTTTGTGAAGGTTATGCAACTGAAAATGGAGAATTAGCACTTGGTAGAAATATGAAAGTAGCCTTTATGCCTTGGAAAGGGTATAACTTTGAGGATGCAATTGTAATTTCTGAAAAAGTAGTTAGAGAAGATGTATTTACATCTATTCATATTGATGAATATTCTTTAGAAGTTAGAGATACAAAATTAGGAAATGAAGAGTTAACTAATGATATTCCTAATGTTTCTGAAGAAGCAACTAAAGATTTAGATGAAAATGGTATGATTCGCATTGGTGCGGAAATCAAGCCAGGTGATATCTTAATTGGTAAAATTACACCTAAAGGGGAGTCAGATCCTACACCAGAAGAAAAACTTTTAAGAGCTATCTTCGGTGATAAAGCAGGTGATGTTAAAGATGCATCTTTAAAAGCATCTCCATCGCTTCATGGTGTAGTTATTGATAAAAAATTATTTGCCAGAGCCGTTAAAGATAAACGTAAGAGAGCTCAAGATAAAGAAGATATCGAAAAGCTAGAAGATGTTTACGATAACAGATTCGATGATCTTAAAAATGTTCTTGTTGATAAATTATTCAACATCGTTAATGGTAAGACAGCTCAAGGTATCTATAACGATTTAGGAGAAGAAATTATTCCTAAAGGTAAGAAGTATACATTAAAAATGTTAAATGCTGTAGATGACTATACGCACTTAACATCTGGAAAATGGACTACTGATGACCATACAAACGAACTTGTTGCAGATTTAATCCATAATTACAAGATTAAGGAAAATGATCTTCAAGGATCTTTAAGACGTGAGAAATTTACAATCTCTGTTGGTGATGAATTACCTGCAGGTATCATTAAGTTAGCTAAAGTTTATATTGCTAAAAAGCGTAAACTAAAAGTTGGTGATAAAATGGCAGGTCGTCACGGTAACAAAGGTATTGTTGCTCGTATCGTTCGTCAAGAAGATATGCCTTTCTTAGAAGATGGAACTCCAGTTGATATTGTATTAAATCCACTTGGTGTACCTTCTCGTATGAACATTGGTCAGATTTATGAAACCGTTTTAGGTTGGGCAGGTAAAGATTTAGGAAAGAAGTATGCAACTCCAATTTTTGATGGTGCAACTTTAGATCAAATTAATGCTTATACAGATGAAGCTGGTATTCCAAGATTTGGTCATACCTATCTTTATGATGGTGGAACAGGTGATCGTTTTGATCAACCAGCAACAGTTGGTGTGATTTATATGATTAAGCTTGGTCACATGATTGATGATAAAATGCACGCACGTTCTATCGGACCGTACTCATTAATTACACAACAACCATTAGGTGGTAAAGCACAATTTGGTGGTCAGCGTTTTGGTGAGATGGAAGTTTGGGCACTTGAGGCATATGGAGCATCAAGCACACTACGTGAGATCCTTACTGTAAAATCAGATGATGTTATTGGTAGAGCTAAAACTTACGAAGCAATCGTTAAGGGAGAGCCAATGCCAGAACCAGGACTTCCAGAATCGTTCAACGTACTTATGCACGAATTGAAAGGTTTAGGATTAGATATTAGATTAGAAGAATAATGTAAGGGCAACTTTCGAGTTGCCCATACATAACAAAAAATAACATGGCAAGAAGACAAGATAAAAATACAGTGCAGAAATTTAACAAAATTTCTATTGGTTTAGCGTCACCTGAGTCTGTTTTAGGAGCGTCTCGTGGTGAGGTATTAAAGCCAGAAACTATTAATTATCGAACACACAAACCAGAAAGAGATGGTTTGTTCTGTGAGCGTATTTTTGGTCCTGTGAAGGATTTTGAATGTGCTTGTGGTAAATATAAAAGAATTCGTTACAAAGGAATTGTTTGTGACCGTTGTGGTGTAGAAGTAACAGAAAAGAAAGTACGTAGAGATAGAGTAGGACACATTAATTTAGTGGTACCTGTTGCACATATCTGGTATTTCCGGTCGTTACCAAATAAAATAGGATACCTTCTTGGATTACCATCTAAGAAATTAGATATGATTATCTATTATGAGCGTTACGTGGTTATTCAACCAGGTGTTGCCATGAATGCAGAAGGTGAGCCAGTTCAAAAAATGGATTTCTTAACTGAAGAAGAATATCTAAATATTTTAGAATCTCTTGAAAAAGAAAACCAATACTTAGACGATACAGATCCTAACAAATTCATCGCTAAGATGGGTGCTGAGTGTCTTATCGATTTATTAGCACGTATTGATCTAGATCAGTTATCTTACGATTTAAGACATAAAGCTAATAATGAAACATCTAAGCAACGTAAAACTGAAGCTTTAAAACGTTTACAAGTAGTTGAAGCGTTTAGAGATTCAAACTTAAACAGAGAAAACAGACCAGAATGGATGATCATGAAGGCTGTACCTGTAATTCCACCAGAATTAAGACCTTTAGTGCCTTTAGATGGTGGTCGTTTTGCGACTTCAGATTTAAATGACTTATACCGTCGTGTAATTATCCGTAACAACCGTCTTAAGAGATTAGTTGAGATAAAAGCACCAGAAGTCATTTTGCGTAATGAAAAACGTATGTTACAAGAATCTGTAGATTCATTGTTTGATAACACACGTAAATCATCTGCAGTAAAAACAGATTCTAACAGACCATTAAAATCATTATCAGATTCACTTAAAGGTAAGCAAGGACGTTTCCGTCAAAACTTACTAGGTAAGCGTGTTGATTATTCTGCACGTTCTGTAATTGTTGTTGGACCAGAATTGAGATTATTCGAATGTGGTTTACCAAAAGATATGGCTGCTGAGCTTTACAAGCCTTTTGTTATTAGAAAACTAATTGAAAGAGGAATTGTAAAAACTGTAAAATCTGCAAAGAAAATTATAGATAGAAAAGAACCTGTAGTTTGGGATATTTTAGAGAATGTTTTAAAAGGACATCCAGTACTTTTAAACCGTGCTCCTACGTTACACAGACTTGGTATACAAGCATTCCAACCAAAACTTATTGAAGGTAAAGCGATTCAGTTACACCCATTAGTGTGTACTGCTTTTAACGCCGATTTCGATGGTGATCAGATGGCTGTGCATTTACCATTAGGACCAGAAGCTATTTTAGAATGTCAACTTTTAATGTTGGCTTCACATAATATATTGAACCCTGCAAATGGTTCTCCAGTAACTGTACCTTCTCAGGATATGGTACTTGGTTTATATTATATGACTAAGTTGCGTGTAACTGATGAAACCTATACTGTAAAAGGTGAAGGTTTAACATTCTATTCTCCAGATGAAGTAAATATTGCTTACAATGAGAGAAAAGTTGATTTAAATGCTGGAATTAAAGTAAGAACAAAAGACTTTAATGAAGAAGGTGAGTTAACAACTCAAATTATAGAAACAACTGTAGGTCGTGTACTTTTTAACGAACATGTACCTGAAGCTGCTGGTTATATAAATGAGGTATTAACAAAAAAATCATTAAGAGAAATTATTCACGGTATTCTTAAGAAGACAAGTGTACCTGAAACGGCTGATTTCTTAGATGCAATTAAAACTCAAGGTTATAAGTTTGCATTCCAAGGTGGATTATCATTTAGTTTAGGTGATATTATTATTCCAAAGGAGAAGCAAGGTATGATTGATGCTGCTAACAAGCAGGTTGATGGTATTATGGGTAACTATAACATGGGACTTATTACTAACAACGAACGTTATAACCAAGTTATTGATATTTGGACGTCTACAAATGCTGAATTGACTGAATTGTCAATGAAACGTATTAGAGAAGATCAACAAGGATTTAACTCGGTATTTATGATGCTTGATTCTGGTGCAAGGGGTTCTAAAGAACAAATTCGACAGTTAACAGGTATGCGTGGATTAATGGCTAAGCCTAAAAAATCTACAGCAGCTGGTGGAGAAATTATTGAAAATCCAATTCTTTCTAACTTTAAGGAAGGACTTTCAATTTTAGAATACTTTATTTCTACTCACGGTGCACGTAAAGGTCTTGCCGATACGGCTCTTAAAACGGCCGATGCAGGTTACTTAACACGTCGTTTGGTAGATGTTTCTCAAGATGTCATTGTTTACGAAGAAGATTGTGGCACATTAAGAGGTATTGAAGTTTCAGCACTTAAGAAGAACGAAGAAATCGTTGAAAGCTTAGAAAATAGAATCGTTGGTAGAACTTCTCTTAACGATGTATATAATCCATTAACTGAAGAGTTATTAGTGGAAGCAGGTGGTCATATTAATGATGCTATTGCTAAGAAAATTGGAAATTCTCCAATTGATGCTATAGAAGTGCGTTCTGCATTAACTTGTGAAGCTAAGAAAGGAATCTGTGTTAAATGTTACGGACGTAACCTTGCTACTGGTAAACTAGTACAAAGAGGTGAAGCTGTTGGTGTTGTAGCTGCTCAATCTATTGGGGAACCAGGAACACAGTTAACATTACGTACATTCCACGTAGGTGGTATTGCAGGTAACATTTCTGAAGAGAATAAATTAACTGTAAAGTTTGATGGTATTGCTGAGATTGAAGATTTAAAAACAGTTAAATCAAAAGATAAAGAAGGTAAAGAGGTTGATGTTGTTATCTCAAGAACTTCAGAATTGAAATTAGTAGATGCTAAGACGGGAATCGTCCTTAGTACAAATAATATACCTTATGGTTCTTTCATCTATGTGAACAGTGGAAGCAAACTTAAGAGAGGTGATGTAATTTGTGAATGGGATCCATATAATGGTGTTATTATTTCAGAATTTGCTGGTAAAGTGAAGTATGAAAACATCGAACAAGGGGTTACATATCAAGTTGAAATTGATGAACAAACAGGTTTCCAAGAGAAAGTTATTTCTGAATCTAGAAACAAGAAGTTGATTCCAACGTTATTGATTGAAGATTCTAAAGGTGAAACTATTCGTTCTTACAACTTACCAGTTGGCGCTCACATTATGATCGATGACGGTGAGAAAATTGATATCGGTAAAATTTTAGTTAAGATTCCTCGTAAATCATCTAAAGCTGGTGATATTACAGGTGGTCTTCCTCGTGTAACAGAATTGTTTGAAGCACGTAACCCTTCTAATCCTGCTGTAGTAAGTGCGATTGATGGTGTTGTTTCATTCGGTAAAATTAAACGTGGTAACCGTGAAATCATAATCGAGTCTAAATTAGGTGAGGTTAAGAAATACTTAGTGAAGTTATCTAGTCAAATTCTTGTACAAGAAAATGATTATGTAAAAGCTGGTATGCCTTTATCTGATGGTTCAATTACACCAAATGATATTCTTAACATTAAAGGCCCATCTGCGGTTCAACAATACTTAGTAAATGAAGTACAAGAAGTATATCGTTTACAAGGTGTGAAGATTAATGATAAGCACTTCGAAGTTGTAGTAAGACAAATGATGCGTAAAGTTAGAATCATTGATTCTGGTGATACTATTTTCTTAGAGAACCAATTAGTTCATAAATCAGATTTCATTGAAGAAAATGATAAAATTTTCGGAATGAAAGTGGTTGAGGATGCTGGTGATTCAGAGAACTTGAAATCAGGTCAGATTGTAACCGTAAGAGATTTAAGAGATGAAAACTCTAGCTTACGTAGAGAAGATAAAAATCTTGTAACAGCGAGAGATGTTAGTCCTGCAACTGCAACTCCAATCTTACAAGGTATTACAAGAGCTTCACTACAAACTAAGTCGTTTATATCTGCAGCATCGTTCCAAGAAACTACTAAGGTTCTTAACGAAGCCGCTGTAAATGGTAAAGTTGATTCGCTTGAAGGACTTAAAGAAAATGTAATTGTTGGTCATAGAATTCCAGCAGGTACAGGTGTTAGAGATTACGAAAACATCATTGTAGGTTCTAGAGAAGAGTTTAATGAAATGATGAAGGCTAAAGAAGAAATGAACTTCAACTAGTAGTTGTCATTCCTATGAGATCTAAGATTAAGAATTCATTAATTTCGAATAACTAATTAATGATTGAAATAGGAATCTAAATAACAAAAAGCCTTCAAGCATTTATTTGCATGAAGGCTTTTTAATTTAAATAAATATAAACAAGGTTTTCAATTACTTGGAAGCAAAAAATAATTTTATAATGGCAGACGAAAAAAACAATCCTAATAACAAAAAAGGACAGATTAATATAGAGCTAGACGAGAAAATAGCGGAAGGGACGTATTCTAACTTGGCAATAATTAATCACTCAGTATCAGAATTTGTGGTAGATTTTGTAAGCATTATGCCTGGTACTCCAAAGAGTAAAGTAAAGTCTCGGATTATCTTAACGCCACAGCACGCGAAACGTTTATTAAAAGCCTTAGGTGAAAATGTAACACGTTTTGAAAAAGCACATGGTGAAATTAAGGATTACGAGCAACCACCAATTCCCCTAAACTTTGGGCCAACTGGTCAAGCTTAATGTTTCATTATGTTAGTTGCTTTATGAGGCAACTCATAACCGCTTATCAGAGGACTTCTAATACATTTATATTTGAGTAAAAGATTAGATTTAATAGAAACTGATATATGTCTTAAGTCATATATAGACATAAAAAAACCTTTGAATTACGCATTCAAAGGTTTATTGTTGTTTGATTAATTCTTAAAATTTAGGCTACTTCCTTTTGATTTAAGTGATATTTTAAAGCTCCAGAAGGGCATTTATTGATCTGATTAATAATGACATCAGTTTGTGCCCCTTCGAGATCAATCCAAGGAATTACAGAACTTCTAAATACATTAGATAATTGTTTTGCACATAATTCAGCATTTGTACAACAGCGAGGTGCATAGGTTACAGTAATCTCATTGTTACTGAAAACGTTTTCGTTAGTATCCATAATAAGTAGATTAGTTTGGGGTTAATCTCAATTTTAAGCGATAAATAGTTAGTAAACCTAATTGAAACAATAGCTAAAAGCAAAAATCTTCGATAAAATACGTGTTATTTTAACATTTTAAAAAGACCTTACCATTGGTTTTATTCAAATTCAGAGGTCATGTGGAATGTTATACTTGGGTATTTTTGTTGCGTCATTTGTAAAGAAAACATAGAGTCTGCTAAGAACACCAATTGATTTTGCTTATCTCTAGCTAAGAAACGCTGTTTTACACGCAAGAACTCTTTAAATTCAGCACTTTTTTTATCCTTAGTTTCAACCCAACACGCTTTATGTACATTCAAGTTTTCATAGGTACATTTTGCGCCATATTCATGTTCTAGTCGGTATTGGATAACTTCATATTGTAAGGCTCCAACAGTACCAATTACTTTTCTACCATTTAAATCTAAAGTAAATAATTGTGCAACTCCTTCATCCATCAACTGATCTATACCTTTATAGAGTTGTTTGGCTTTCATCGGATCTGCGTTATTGATGTATCTAAAATGTTCTGGAGAGAAGCTTGGCACACCTTTATAGTTTAATAGTTCTCCTTCAGTTAATGTATCTCCTATTTTAAAACTTCCGGTATCTTGTAAGCCCACAATGTCACCAGGATAAGAAATATCAACAATCTCTTTCTTTTCCGCGAAAAAGGCATTCGGACTAGAAAACTTCATTTTCTTATTAAGTCGTACATGCAGATAAGGTGTATTACGTTTAAACTCACCTGAAACAATTTTAATAAATGCTAATCGGTTTCTGTGATTAGGATCCATGTTGGCATGAATCTTAAAAACAAATCCACTAAACCGATCTTCATCAGGTTTAACTAAGCGTTCTTCACTATTTTTTGATCTCGGTTTTGGTGCAATGTCAACAAAACAATCTAATAATTCTCTAACTCCAAAATTATTTAAGGCAGAACCAAAGAAAACAGGCTGTTGCTTACCACTTAAATAGTCTTCTTTATTGAAATGAGGATAAATTCCATCTACTAACTCTATTTCCTCTCTTAATGTATTAGCAGCTTTTTCTCCTACAAGTTTATCCAATTCTGGTGATGATAAATCTGAAATTTCAATAGTTTCTTCAATATCTTTTCGATTATCTCCAGAAAATAGATTGATATTTTTTTCCCAGATGTTGTAGATTCCTTTAAAGTCGTAACCCATTCCAATAGGAAAACTTAGCGGCACAACTTTTAATCCAAGTTTTTGTTCAATTTCATCTAATAGATCAAAGGCATCTTTACCTTCTCTATCCATTTTATTAATGAAAACAATCATTGGGATGTTACGCATTCTACAAACTTCAACCAATTTTTCGGTCTGCTCTTCAACACCTTTGGCGACATCGATTACAACGATAACACTATCTACAGCGGTTAAAGTTCTAAAGGTATCCTCAGCAAAATCTTTGTGACCAGGCGTATCTAGAATATTAATTTTTATACCATTATATTCAAAGGCTAAAACAGAAGTGGCTACCGAGATTCCACGCTGACGTTCAATTTCCATAAAGTCACTTGTAGCTCCTTTCTTTATTTTATTACTTTTTACAGCACCAGCCTCTTGTATGGCTCCACCAAATAACAAAAGTTTTTCTGTTAAGGTCGTTTTACCAGCATCTGGATGCGAAATGATTCCAAAGGTTCGTCGTCTGTTTATTTCTTTTAAAAAGCTCATAGGTATTATTAAAAATCGAGTGCAAATATAGGAGTATAAAAAGATAAATTATAGAACCATAATAATTATAAGTTATTAAAATAAATATTCATCTTTTAAAGATGTACAAAGACTATTTTATTCAACGGTAAAAGATAACGGATTCTTACAAGTAAAATGTTGTTTTTGTTGAGATTAGTTGTTTTCTGTAGCCGGTATTTTACAATACTACGTGCTTAGTGTTAAAAAAAAACGTATTTCATCGAAAAAATGTACACCTAAACTAATCTTAGTTAAAGAATGTTAATTTTATGAAATATCATTAATAAAATATAGTTTTTGTTGAATTTAATTAAATTTATTGGCTGTTATGTCAAAAAATTAAGATTAAGTTAACAGAATTTTAACCTTTTTTGTCTTTTTCTGTTTGCCCGCTATTTTTAATAATTTTTCCCCTACGAATCATTGTTAACAAGCATAATAAATATTTCACAGTTGTAAAAATGTTACGACCTAACGTGAGAGTTATTGTGTTTAACAAATCTACCAATTGTCATTGATGAACTATTGGTTACTGGATAATATATACTAACTAACTATTATATACTTATAAATTATGGAAATACCTACTTCCTCTCACATGACCATTAAACGGTTTTTAATGCCCACAAAATCAACACTATTCTTAATGGGTTTGGCGTTAATGCTATTTTCTTTTGCTAACCCAGAAGACTTAGATGCTTATGAAAACATTAGCGAGTTTGTCGCCCCAGTCACCAATCCATGTAATACAGATTTTCCTACACCTATTACAGTATTAAATTATGATGATTTATCTGTTACATCCAATACTGAGGGCATCTGTATTTTAGGTTGTGGTATAGTTGATGAAAGCTATTTAATTGATTCAAATAGCAATAATTATACGTCTTTAAGTACAGCGATAGGATTAAGTGTTACCCATACTTTAAGGGTTACGGATGCTACTACTGATGAATTTTATACGGCAGGTGGTTTTGCTGGTTTTTTAATTGAGAACACCTCTGTTTTACAGGTGAACCTACTTGATAAAACGGTTATTACTACGTATTTAGATGGTGTAGAGCAAGAGTCAAAGGAAAGTAGTTCATTAGCTGTTGTAAATAGTGACTTATTATCGAGTAATCAATTTTATGTCGGATTTGAAACAACGCTAGATTTTGATGCTGTTGAAATTTCGATATCAAGTGTCGTAGGTGTTTTTTCTACAACGAAAATATATGCTGCTGTAACTGAAAATTTTTGTGCAGGACCAGAATTATTATGTAATACTCCAACCATGTTTGCGAAACCAGAATTTCCTGCTAGAATAGTGGAGGAACACACAGGGATGGGCGGTGTTTTAAGTGTTGGAAATGTTATTGATGCTGAAGCAGCTGTAGATTTTAATACAAATAATTATGCGAGTATAAATATTGTTTTAGGTGTCTTAGCAACAGGAAGTTTAGCTATAAAAGATGAATTTATAAACTATCCGGCAAATACATATGCTGGTTTTGATATCGAAAATTCATCCGTACTAAATTTAGATTTATTTGATAGTGTTACTATTACAACATATTTGGATGGTTTACTTCAAGAAAGTCAAACAGGAAGCTCTGAACTCATAGCTATAGATAGTGCTTTACTATTAACAGGAACTGAACGCTCGCGTGTTGGTTTCGTATCAACGTTACCTTTTAATGAGGTTCAAATCAGTATTAATCAAACTGTTTCAGTAGACTTAGGAAGTACAAGAGTTTACGGATTAGTTTTAGAATCATTTTGTGAAGGGGAATTAGATTGTAATACAGCAACAGTATTAAGCAATCCATCGCAACCGGTAATTATTAATACTTCGAATACAGGAGTAGACGGTTTAGCTTGTGTGGGTTGTGAAGTTGATAATGCTATAAATGTAATCAGTGAAAGCAATTCGGATTTTGCAATGATAAATGTTGTTGCAGGTGTGGCTAATTCGGCTTCTATTTCAGTAGAAAATGTATTAAGTACGTTTCCATCAGGAAGTACGGCAGGATTTATAATTAGAGATACCAATGATTTATTAGAAGTCGATTTATTAAACTCGCTAACATTAACCACCTATTTAGATGGTATAGTACAAGAATCTGAAACATCGAGTAGTTTACTAGCTCTCGAGGCTTTAGGATTAATAAATATTACACCTTCATATACTGATGGATTTTATTTAGTAGGATTTGAAACGAGTCTTCCCTATGATGAATTAAGAATAACAGTTGGTGCGTTGGTGGCAGTTATAAACAGTATAGAGGTTTATGGAAGTTATGTAGACACCTCAATTAAAATTGAGGGAACGATCATTAATGAGACTGTTCTTGGTGTTTCAGATGGAAGTATTTTCGTATCTGTATCAGGTGGTACGCCTCCGTATTTATATTTATGGAGTCCTAACGGCGAAATTTCAAATTCAATTAGCGGTTTATCTCCAGGAACTTATGCAGTAACGGTTACAGATGCTTTAGACTGTGTAGATACGGTTGAATTTATTGTTTATACAGATGGTGTTCAGTATCCTGTACCATGTAATACTCTAGATCCAGTAGCAATTACGTCGATGGGTTTTACAGATTTATCAGTGTTTAAAAATACGACAGGAGCTTGTGTTATAGGATGTGGTGTTCATAATGAAGGGAATCTATTAGATGAAGATAATAACAACTACGCAACCATAGCAACGGTCGTTGGTTTAGGTGTAACACATTCGTTAACAGTAACAGACGAAACGGTTGATGAGTTTTTTACAGGAGGTGGTTATGCTGGTATGTTAATAGAAAACAATTCTATTCTACAAGCAGATTTATTGGAAGCTATTGTAATTACAACCTATTTAGATGGTGTAGAGCAAGAATCAGAAACAAATACAGCTTTAGCTGTAGTGAATAGTGCATTATTAGGAACTGATAAATATTATGTAGGGTTTTATACAACTATGGATTATGATGCCGTTGAAATTTCAATATCAAGTTTATTGAACGTGCTTTCTACTACCAATGTCTATCATGCTGTGACCAACAGTTTTTGTGAAGGTCCAGATTTAATATGTAATACGCCAACAGCATTAACAAAGCCAGATTTTCCGGTAAGAATTGTGGACGAACGCACAGGTACTGGTGGGATATTAAGTGTTGGAAGTATTAATAATACAAATCGTCTTTTTGATTCAAATACGGGGAATTATGCTACAATCGATCTGTTAGCAAGTGTTGCGGGAACTGCTTCATTAGCGGTTAAAGATGAAATAACGGATTATCCGGCGATGACTTATGCAGGATTTGATATCGAAAATGCAACGCTTTTAAATACTCAATTGTTCGATGCTATAACGGTTTCGACCTATTTAGACGGCACATTTGTTGAGTCGCGCACAGGGTCAACTGAGCTTGTTCCTGTAAATTCAGGTTTATTACTAACCAGCAACGAAGCTTTAAGAGTAGGGTTTGTTTCAACAGCTCCTTTTGATGAAGTGCAAATCACCCTCTCTCAACTTGTATCCTTAAATTTAGGAAGTACACGCGTCTATAGTATGGTCTTAGAATCTTTTTGTCCAGGGACGATTAATTGTGATGAGCCTTATGTGTTATCTAATCCAAACGATTCTGTAATTATCAATTCATACAGAACAGGAACAGAAGGCATAGCATGTGTGGCTTGTGAAATTGATAATTCACAACATGTAATTTCTCAAGATGGAAGTGATTTTGCTCTAATTAATGTTGTAGCGGGAGTTGCTAGCACAGCTTCAATTTCGGTACAAGATGTACTTTTAGATTATCCGATGGGTACAAGAGCAGGATTTATTATAAGAGATACAAATGATTTATTAGAAGTTGATTTATTAAACTCAATAACACTGACAACATATCTTGATGGTCTTCAACAAGAACAAAGAACAGCAGGTAATCTATTAGCTTTAGAAGCATTGGGTTTAATTAATATTACTCCATTAACTACTGATGGTTTATACATTGTTGCTTTTAATGCTGCTTTAAGCTTTGATGAAATACAAATTACCATCGCATCACTCGTAGGTGTTCTTAATTCAATTGAAGTGTATGGTGGTTATATTGACGCCACAAATTCAATATTATGTGATACAGCAAAAATTGCGATTGTAAAAACAGGAGTCTTTAATGATGAGAATAGTGATAACTGTAGCGATTCTGATGAAACCATAACTTACAATTTCAGTGTAACTAATGAAGGAGTTGTCGATTTAGCGTCAGTAGAATTAACGGACTTAATGTTAGGTGGAGTACTTACTTTGGTTTCTGGAGATGATGATGCCGATAATGAATTAGACGTTGATGAAACTTGGCTATATACAGCTAATTATACCTTAACACCATCTGATATAGATGCGGGTGTTGTGAGTAATCAAGCTACAGTTGAAGCTATAAATGTTATCGATGGTACAACGGAAACAGACCTATCAGATAATGATAGTGTTTTTGAAGATCATCCAACCGAAACAATTCTATGTCAATCTGCAGATATCGCAGTAATTAAAACAGCTGTTTTTAACGATGAGAATAATGATAGTTGTAGTGATTCTGGCGAAACTATAACGTATACATTTAATGTTACTAACGAAGGAAATACAAGTATTACTACAGTAGTGTTAACGGATGCCATGTTAGGTGGAATTATCGCTTTAGCATCTGGAGATGATGATGCAGATAACGAATTAGATAGTGATGAAACTTGGATCTATACAGAAGATTATACATTAGTACAATCTGATATTGATTCGGGTATTTTAAATAATCAAGCGACGGTTACAGGAATAGATAGTATCGATGGTTCAGAGGTAACAGATCTTTCTGATGACAATAGTGTTCTAGAAGATCATCCAACCGAAACAATTCTATGTCAATCAGCAGATATCGCAGTAATTAAAACAGCTGTTTTTAACGACGAGAATAATGATAATTGTACGGATTCTGGAGAAACTATAACCTATACATTTAATGTAACTAACGAAGGAAATACAAGTATCACTGCGGTAGAATTAACTGATACTATGTTAGGTGGAATTATCGCTTTGGCATCAGGAGATGATGATGCTGATGATGAATTAGATGTTGATGAAATATGGGTCTATACAGCAAATTATACAGTAGTGCAATCTGATATTGAAGCTGGTATTGTCAGTAATCAAGCGACTGTTACAGGAATAGATAGTATTGATGGTTCAATAGTAACAGATCTGTCTGATGACAATAGTGTTTTAGAAGATGAAGCAACTGAGACAGATTTATGTCAAACAGCAGTAATTGCTGTAATCAAAACAGGTATTTATAACGATGATAATGCAGACGGTTGCGGGAATGAAGGAGAAACTATTACGTATACATTTTCCGTTACTAACGAAGGAAATACGAGCATAACTACAGTAGAGTTAACAGATACGATGCTAGGCGGAACCATTGCGTTAGCATCAGGAGATGATGATACAGATAATGAATTAGATGTTGATGAAACTTGGATTTATACAGCAGATTATACGCTATTACAAACAGATATTGATGCTGGTGTTGTCAATAATCAAGCGACCGTAACAGGAGTAGATAGTATTGATGGTTCAACGGTAACAGATCTTTCAGATGATAATAGTGTTTTAGAAGACGATGCCACTGAAACTGACTTATGTCAATCTGCAGAAATTGCAGTCGTTAAAACGGGTGTATTCAATGATGAAAACAATGATAGTTGTAGCGATGCAGGAGAAACGATTACGTATACGTTTAACGTAACCAACGAAGGGAATTCAAGTATTATTTCTGTAGAATTAACAGACACAATGTTAGGGGGAATAATCGCTTTAGCGTCTGGAGATACAGATGCGGATAATGAATTAGATGCTAATGAAACTTGGATTTATACAGCAGCGTACACACTAACACAACCTGATATTGATGCTGGTGTTGTAAACAACCAAGCAACCGTAACAGGAATCAATATTATAGACAGTTCAGTATTAACGGATTTATCAGATGATAATAGCGTTTTGGAAGATGAAGTTACTGAAACCATTTTATGTCAAACAACTGAAATCGCCTTAATAAAAATGGGAGACGTTAACGACGCTAATAACGATGGGTGTGGTAATGTAGATGAAACAATTACGTACACATTTACGGTAACTAATGAAGGAAATACGACTATCACTTCAGTCGAGCTTTCCGATACGATGTTAGGTGGGATAATCGCTTTAGCGTCTGGAGATACAGATGCAGATAACGAGTTAGATGTTGATGAAACCTGGATTTATACCGCAGATTATACACTAACGCAATCCGATATTGACGCTGGTGTTGTAACTAACCAAGCAGCGGTTATTGGTTTAGATAGTATAGATGGTTCTATTGTAACAGATCTTTCAGACGATGATAGTATTTCTGAAGATGATGTCACTGAAACATCAATATGTCAAACGGCAGAAATAGCAGTAATCAAAACAGCGGAAATTAATGACGAGGACAATGATGGATGTGGTAATGTAGATGAAACGATTACTTACACATTTACGGTGACTAACGAAGGAAATACAAGTATTACCACAGTAGAATTAAATGATATGATGTTAGGGGGAATAATCGCTTTAGCGTCTGGAGATACAGATGTAGATAACGAGTTAGATGTTGATGAAACATGGATTTATACCGCAGATTATACACTAACGCAATCCGATATTGATGCTGGTGTTGTAAATAATCAAGCGACTGTTACAGGTTTAGATAGTATAGATGGTTCTGTAGTAACAGATCTTTCAGACGATGATAGTGTTTCTGAAGATGATGTTACTGAAACGGCTTTATGTCAAACTGCAACAATAGCAGTTGTGAAAACCGGCATTTATAATGACGTAAATACTGATGGCTGTGCGGATGCAGGCGAAACAATTACATACAATTTTACGGTCACTAATGAAGGGAATTCAAGCATCACTTCGGTAGAGTTAACGGACACTATGTTAGGTGGAATAATGGATATGTCTTCTGGTGATGATGATACGGACAATGAATTAGACGTCGGTGAGACTTGGTTCTATACAGCAGATTATATATTGACACAAGCCGATATTGATGCAGGTGTTGTAAATAACCAGGCAATCGTTACAGGAATTAGTATCATAAATGGTGCTGTATTAACCGATTTGTCTGATGATAATAGTGCATTAGAAAATGATATCACAGAAATGTTTTTATGCCAGAGAGCATCTATCGCAGTTGTAAAAACAGGCGTATTTAACGATGATAATTCAGATGGATGCGGAAATTTAGGAGAGACAATCACCTATACATTTGAAGTTACTAATGAGGGTAATATAAGTGTACCTGTAGTAGAGTTATGGGATAGTATGTTAGGTGGAGTAATGGTTTTAGCGTCTGGAGACGATGATGCTGATGCTGAGCTAGATGTTGATGAAACGTGGTGGTACACGGCAGATTATATGCTAACACAATCTGATATAGATGCAGGTGTTGTAAATAATCAAGCTACTCTTACGGGAATGAATATTATGGATGGTACCATGCTAACAGATTTATCAGATGATGATAATGAGATGGAAGATGATGTCACAACTACTGTAATATGTCAATCAGGATCGATATCTCTCGAAAAAGCAGGTGTATTTAATGATGAGAATAGAGATGGTGTTGCTGAGATAGGTGAGACTTTAACTTACACATTTGCGGTTTATAATACAGGATCAATTACGCTCTATAATATTAGTATAGAAGATCCGCTTCCAGGTATAGTGATTGAAGGCGGGCCGATTGTTTCTTTAGCGCCTGGAGAAATAGATGATTTTACTTTTACAGCAATATATACACTGACACAAGAGGATATTGATAATGGCGAGATAACAAATCAAGCTGTTGCTACTAGTACTGGATCGGATGGTGCAACCTACACCGATACATCTGATGATCCAAATAATTTTGATGATGTAGATAATAACGATGATGATGAACCAGATGACCCTACAATTACAGACTTGCCTGAAATATTGAGTTCAGACTTTGAAATATTTAATGCAATTACTCCAGATGGAGACGGTGAAAATGATTTCTTTAAAATAGTTGGGATAGAAGATTTTCCTAAGAATAATCTTAAAATATTTAATCGATGGGGAATTTTAATTTACGAAATGGATGGCTATGGAATAAATGGTAAAGTATTTAGAGGATTCTCAGATGGTAGGAGTACTATTAATAGGGATGAGGAACTACCTACAGGAACTTATTTCTATATACTGAGACGATTTGTCGGAAACCAAACATTAACTAATGAAGGATATTTATATATAAAAAATAACTAAACCCCAAAAATCTTATGAAATATTATTTTTTATTACTACTAGTTTTTATGAGTGTTAGTTTGAGCTTTTCTCAACAAGATTCACAATACACTCAATATATGTATAACACACAAGTTATTAATCCTGGCTATATAGGGTCTAAAGATGTACTTAGTTTTGGACTATTATATAGATCGCAGTGGGTAGGGTTTGAAGGCGCGCCAAAAACAGGAACATTCACAATAAGTTCTCCAATAGGCGAAACTAAAAAAATGGGAATAGGACTTTCTATTGTAAGTGATCAAATTGGGCCTGCTACAGAAACAAACATTGTTGCTGATTATTCATATTCTCTAATGTTTTCCGATGTATCAAGATTGTCATTTGGTGTAAAAGCAGGAGTGAATTTCTTAGACGTCGATTATACTAAGCTCAACATTTATGATGTTAATGATTTTCAATTTGAAGAAAATATAAATAATAGGCTTTATCCACAAATAGGGGCTGGGATATATTATAATACAGATAAAATGTATTTAGGATTATCGGTACCTAACCTTTTAAATTCTAAACATTACAACACCAATAATATAGATGATATAAGTGCTGATGCACTCGCCATTGAGCGCTTACACTATTTTTTAATTGCAGGTTATGTTTTTGATATTAACGAGAATTTAAAATTTAAGCCAGCAACGATGATTAAGATGGTTGATGGGTCACCGCTTCAAGTTGATGTCTCAGGAAACTTTCTGATTTATGAGAAATTTACACTGGGCGCTGCCTATCGCTTTGATGCGGCAATTACTGCCATGGCAGGATTCCAAATTACCAATAAACTGTTTATAGGTATGGGATATGATTATCAAACAACAGATATCGAAACTTATAGTGATGGCTCATATGAGGTATTCTTAAAATTTGATGTTTTCAAAAATGTCGAACGTATACTAACCCCTAGATTTTTCTAAACTTTTAAGATTATGAATACACCTATATATAAATCATTACTCTGTTTTTTATCAGTTATTTTCTTTGTGAGTTCTTTTGCTCAAACAGGTAAATTAGAAAAGGCAAATGTTAAATACGATAAATATCATTACATCGATGCTCGGGAGATTTATTTAAAAGTAGTCGCTAATGGTTACCGATCTGCTGAAATTTATAGAAAGTTAAGCGAGACTTATTATTTTAATAGTGAGTATTCCGGTGCTTCTAAATGGTATTATAAGTTATTAAATGAGTTTCCAGATGATTTGGTCGTTACTGATTATTTTAGAGCAGCACAATGTTTAAAAAGTTCAGGCGAACCGAGAGAAGCAGAACGTTTAATGGAAATTTATAAAACTAAAGGAGGCACGGCTCTAACTATAGATTCTTATAAAAATGTAGCAGATACGCTTTTTGAAAAAGGGGTGAATGATAAATTATTTGAGCTAGCTAAAATAACGGTCAATACTGAGTACTCAGATTTTGGTCCTGCATTCTACGGTGATAAAATTGTTTTTGCATCAAGTGATAAATCTGTAAATGCTTTTGAAGATCAATCTGTTGATCTTGCAGGATGGGATAAACAACCTTTTTTAGATTTGTATCAGGTTGTTGTAGATGAAGACATGAATCTTAAAGAGGTAGAACTTCTTAAAGGTGAAATTAATACGAAATATCATGAGTCTACTGCTGTTTTTTCTAAAGATGGAAATACAATGTATTTTACAAGAAATAATTTCTTAGACGGTAAGAAAAGAAAAGATAAAGATTTTGTCATCAGGCTTAAGATTTATAAGGCGACCAAGGCAGGAGATGCATGGGGAAATATTAAGGAGCTTCCGTTTAATAGCGATAGCTATTCTATTGGCCACCCAGCATTAAGCACTGATGAAAATAGACTTTATTTTGCTTCTGATATGCCTGGTACATTTGGAATGTCAGACTTATGGTATGTTGATATTTTAGGAAACGATAGCTATGCCAAACCTGTAAATATGGGTAATAAAATTAATACGGCTGCTAGAGAAACATTCCCATTTGTAAGTACAGAAAACAACTTGTACTTCTCTAGTGACGGTCATAAAGGGTATGGAGGCTTAGATATTTTTGTAACAAAATTAAACGAAGATGATTTTGGAGAGATCGCAACCTTTGGCGAGCCTATTAACAGTGTAAAAGATGATTTTAGCTTTATTATTAAAGAAGGACGAATTGGGTATTTTACGTCAAATAGAGACGGAGATGAAGGCAGTAAAAGTGATGATATTTATCAAATTTGGGAGCATTGCGAAATTACAATTCAAGGACCAATTACAGATGAAGATACAGGTGAATTAATACCTAATGCAGAAGTTACGCTGTTGGATAGTAACAATGACGAAATTCAAAAACTAGTTACAGGAGATGATGCACTATTTACATTCAATTTAGAGTGTAACCAAAGGTATGTCATTAGAGCAAAAAAAGAAGGTTATAATCCTAAAGAGGAAATCTTTGAAACGCCTAAAAATCCTAAGACCATTGAGATGCCAATTGTTTTAAATATTCCTTTGACGATGAAGGTTTCAGATCCTTGTCCACCTAATGATTTAGGTTGTAAGTTAACGTTGCAGCCCATTTATTTTGATTATGATCAGTCTAATGTTCGCTTAGATGCAGAGATAGAATTAGCTAAAATATTAGCAGCATTAAATGAATATCCACAGTTAAGAATCCATATAGAATCTCATACAGATTCTAGAGGAAGAGATGCCTATAATCTAAAGTTGTCTCAGCGAAGAGCTAAATCTACATTACAATGGTTATTAGATAAAGGGATTGCTAAAAATAGATTGTCAGCAAAAGGTTATGGAGAGTCTCAATTGATTAATAAATGTGTTAATAATGTAGCGTGTAGCGAAGAAGAACATCAATTAAATCGTAGGTCTATGTTTATTATAAAAGAATAACCCATAATTTTTACTCATTACAAATCACCTTGACTGTCTTATATAGTCAAGGCTTTTGTATTATTTCAAATCCTTTTTATGAAAACATTAATGGATTTTAAAGTTTTACTTGGTACTTTTGCTACATGATAGAAGAACAAGTCATCTTAGTAGATGAAAATGATAATAAAATTGGTTTAATGCCAAAGATGGAAGCGCATGAGAAGGCGCTTTTACATCGTGCATTTTCTGTATTTATATTTAATGATAAGAACGAACTGATGCTTCAGCAGCGTGCTATGCACAAATATCATACTCCAGGTTTATGGACTAATACATGTTGCAGTCATCAACGTGATGGGGAAACTAATTTACAAGCAGGAAAACGCCGTTTGCAAGAAGAAATGGGTTTTGTAGCAGACTTAGAAGAAAAGACCGCTTTCATTTATAAAGCACCATTTGATAACGGATTAACAGAGCATGAGTACGACCATATTATGGTTGGGTATTTTAGTGATGACCCAACTATTAATCCAGATGAAGTGGCGAGTTGGAAATGGATGTCATTAGAAGCTGTAAAAGCTGATATTGCTGAAAATCCAGAACTATACACGGCTTGGTTTAAAATAATTTTTGAAAAATTTTATGAATTTATAAACGTCAATAAATAATGCGAGTTACAGTTCATAGAAAAGCACATTTTAATGCAGCGCACAGGCTTTATAGAAAAGAGTGGAGCTTTGAGAAGAATGATGCCGTCTTTGGCTTGTGTAATAACCCTAATTTTCATGGGCATAATTATGAATTAATTGCGAGCGTTACAGGCGAAATTGATCCTGAAACAGGTTATGTAATTGATATCAAAATATTGAAAGATATTATTAAATCTGAGGTCGAAGATGCCTTTGATCATAAGAACTTAAATGTTGAAGTTCCTGAATTTAAAGACCTAAATCCTACAGCAGAAAATATCGCTGTAGTTATTTACAATAAAATTAAACCCAAACTCGATCCTAAGTTTCATCTTGAAATTACACTATACGAAACACCTCGTAACTTTGTAACCTATTCGGGAGATTAATATAAAGAAACATGTTATACCCGTTAAAATTTCAACCGATTCTTAAAGATAAAATTTGGGGAGGAGAAAAGTTAAATCAATACTTTAATAAAGTTTCTGATTCTAAAAATCTTGGTGAGAGCTGGGAGATCAGTACAGTGCCAAATGATGTTTCTGTTGTTGCTAACGGTGAATTAAAAGGAAAATCACTTCAAGAGTTAGTAAATGATTATAAATCTAATCTTTTAGGAGATAAAAACTGGAAACGTTTTGGAAACAAATTTCCTTTATTAATAAAATTCATTGATGCTAAACAAGATTTAAGTATTCAGTTACATCCTAATGATGAATTAGCCAAAAAGAGACACAATTCATTTGGTAAAACCGAGATGTGGTATGTAATGCAAGCAGATAACGATGCTAATCTTATTGTTGGATTCAAAGGAGAAGTCGATAAAGCAACCTATCTAAAGCATCTTGAAAATAACACCCTTACGGAAATTTTAAATTTCGATAACGTAAAAGAAGGAGATACTTATTTTATAGAAGCAGGAAGACTCCATGCCATTGGGGCAGGAGTATTATTAGCAGAAATTCAGCAAACTAGTGATGTAACGTATCGTGTTTACGATTGGGATCGTGTTGATGACAATGGTAATGAGCGCGACTTACATAATGATATCGCCATTGATGCTTTTGATTTTGAAATGAAAAATGATTTCAGAATCGACTATCCAAAACAGAAAAATGTATCTAATGAAATGGTTAGCTGCCCTTTCTTTACTACAAATTTTATAGATATAACGTCCGAGATAAAAATCGAAAACACTCACGATTCCTTTTTAATATATATGTGTGTCGATGGGGATGTTGAGGTTTCCACTAAAGATTCTATAGAACATATTTCAAAAGGAGAAACTATTTTGATACCTGCTGAAATTAAAAACTTTGCATTAAAATCGGTTTTTGGTAAACTTCTAGAAGTGTACGTTTAAAACTTACGATAAAAAATAATAATGAGAATCAAATAACTAAAAGGATTTAGTACTTTTGCGGTTATTATAAAAAATAATTATCATGTCGAATAAAAGAGATTTAAAAAAAGATATCAACTACGTATTAGGAGATATTATTGAAGCAGTTTACGTTTGGGAATTAGCGAATGCTGAAAAGCCAACTAAAGAAAGCGAAGCTGTTATAGATGAAGCTATCGTAACATTTGATGAGTTAATTGCTCGTGTTAATGATAGAGGTGCAGAAAATAAAAAAGCTCATTTTAAAGCGATTAGCGCAGACCTTGAAACTAAAGGAAGAGCTCTTATCGAAAAAATCAATAAATTAAAGTAAATTGATTTGCAAATTTGAAAATCTATTTTAAATTTGCGCTCGCTTACCGAAATAAGGTAAGCAATTTTTGCCGATGTAGCTCAGCTGGCTAGAGCAGCTGATTTGTAATCAGCAGGTCGTGGGTTCGAGTCCCTCCATCGGCTCTTCATTAAAACTTCAATTACTGTAAAGTAGTTGGAGTTTTTTTTGTTTAATGATGCATCGCATAAGAGAAGACTAGGCAGAACGAGATATAGGTGCTTCTGTCTTTATATAAGTTTTATAAAATAAAAAATCCAATCATTGATATGATTGGATTTTTTAAATACAGTATAAATACTACAACGAAGTTTTTTATTGCGTACTAATTATTAGAATTTCTATTCGCTATAACTTCACTTAACTTTTTACCGTATAGCGAATTTTTAATTTCAGGATTAAGACTATTATAAATTGAATCTATGTACACCGGATTTGCATTTCGAGTCTCGTATAAGGCCAAATACGGTGCTATTTCACTATCTTTATTATTCATGGCGAATTGAATAGTGTATGCATACTTACGCTTTATTAGATGATCTGCTAATCTATTCAATGAATCAACGGCAATACTGTCGTTTTTTTCTCTAGCCTTAAAACTTTCTTCAATAATATCAAGATTTTTGTCATTGTAACGCGATAAAACGCTGAGGTATTCTTTTAAAAGTTCTTGCTGTTTAGAACCTTTGATTTCAGAATCATAATTAAAACCCTTTAATGACGTTGTAATTTCAGTAACACCTTTATCTGCAAAAAACGGAATATAATGTTCTGCTCCATCATTTTTAAACAGTTTTAAATAGAGTAGAATAGGCTCGTCAATATGCGTGTGTAACGTAAATTCGGACTGACCAGAAATGACCATAGAATCTAAATCTACAATGCTAGAATCACCATCTTTTTGAAGATAAACAACTCCTTTTTTTAAGCCTTTAACACTGCCTTTTAAAGTGAAGTTGTCGTTGCTGCTTTTGCCACAAGAAACGGCTAATGCCACTAAAATTAGTAGACTTAGTACTTTGTTTAATTTTGTCATCGTTTGCTAAATAATTAGGTGCGCAAATATCTTATAATAGTTTTAATATTGCTAACTAACAGCTGCTAATTCCATTAAAATTGTACAGCCAATGGCTGCAATAGTTCCAACGGCATAACCAAATACGGCAAGTAAAACTCCAACAGTAGCTAAAGAAGGGTGAAAAGCAGAAGCGACAATAGGAGCAGAGGCTGCACCACCAACGTTAGCCTGACTTCCAACGGCTAGAAAGAAATAGGGTGCTTTGATAAGTTTAGCAACAACAACTAAAAGTATAGCGTGAATGGTCATCCAAACAACACCAATTGCAATTAGTCCAACGTTATCAAAAATCATTGTTAGATCCATTTTCATCCCGATACTAGCTACAAGAATGTAAATAAAAACACTACCAAATTTACTGGCACCAGCACCTTCATAGTTTTTAGCTTTTGTGTTAGATAATACGATGGCGATTATAGTAGCTACACTAATCATCCAAAAGAATTTTGAACCTAAAAAGGTAAATATATTACGCGTAGTTGGAGATTCTATGTCAGCAACAATACCCTCAAAAAGAGGAGCGAGAAAATTGGCACTTAAGTGCGCAATACTTACAGTACCAAATGCAATAGCACAGATAACCATTATATCCGTAAGGGATGGATTTCGTTTTACTTTTTCAGAAAATGTTGACATTTTTTCTTTTAATTCCTCAATTGAAGACGTGTCTGCTTTTAGCCATTTATTAATACGATTTCTTTTCCCGATACCAATTAATATAATAGCCATCCAAATATTAGCGACAACAATATCTACAAATACCATTCCTCCGTATTTCGCTTGGTTGTAGCCATAAATTTCTAACATCGCCGTTTGGTTGGCTCCACCACCAATCCAGCTTCCTGCTAAAGTAGAAAGGCCTCTCCAAACAGCATCTGGTCCAACACCACCAACAGTTTCTGGTGATACACTTGCAATTAATATAATGGCGATAGGTCCACCAATTACAATACCTATTGTTCCGGTGAAAAACATAACTAAAGCTTTCCAACCTAAATTAAAAACGGCTTTTAAATCAATACTCAAAGTCATTAATACTAAGGCTGCAGGCAGTAAGTAGCGGCTAGCTACGTAATATAGACTAGAACTATGCTCGGTAATAACACCTGTTTCTGATACCGTTGTCCATTCTGGAGAAATTAAACCTGTAGTTGTTAAAA
The DNA here is from genome assembly GCF_003386275.1 of Winogradskyella pacifica. Classification (NCBI taxonomy): domain Bacteria; kingdom Pseudomonadati; phylum Bacteroidota; class Flavobacteriia; order Flavobacteriales; family Flavobacteriaceae; genus Winogradskyella; species Winogradskyella pacifica. The sequence goes on from NZ_QREI01000004.1 coordinate 116,051, forward strand.
CAGCAGGAACCATGTAAGCCATAAATAACCCAGGTACTATTTTGTAAAACTTAGCCCAAAAACCTGTTTTTATGGACTCGGTTATAAACACAAATCCTAAGGCTAACATTAAGAGCCCAAATACAATAGTATCATCAGTAAAAATCGGAGTATTATCCATGGTTTAGTTTATTTAGAACTTGCAAAATACAAAAATTTAAAACGAAAAAAGTGACCGTTTTCGATCACTTTTTTTCTGTTGAATTATCTTTTGGCTTGGGTTGCCGGTTATGTTCTTTTAGATACTGCATTAGCATCCATTCTATCTGGCCATTAGTACTCCGAAATTCGTCTGAAGCCCATTTTTCAATGGCTTTCAGCATATCTTCATTCATTCGTAGTGCAAAGGCTTTCTTCTTAGACATAGTAATGTTACTGTTTAAATTTTAATTTATAGGTCGCAATAGTGTTTTTAGCATTTTCTTCGTGTTGTGTACCAATTAACAGGTTTTTACCGGTTTTTAGTGTGATTTGAATTCCGACGTCGCCAGAAACATTTAAGGCTTTTCCTTTAGATGATGTATTCCAAATGGCTGTACCTCTTATGCCCCAACCACCATATTCACTTAAAGGACTGTAGGTTCTTACATAAGCGTTATCTATAGCATTCCACTTAATGGTTTTATAACTCCAATGGAACGGAAAGAATTGATAATGAATGCCTTCTTCATCTATTCTTGTACTTAGCTTAAACAAAAATAGTATTGAAGAAGCTAAAATAACGGCTCCAATGATAGATAATAATTCTGAAGTAGAAAAGCTGTTAGGATCTTCTATGTATGTTTTTATAATAATGCCAATAGGAACTAATAAACTCATTAGTATCAGTATAATTAACCATGGTTGATTAAAACGTTGTTCTTCTTTAAAGATTTTCATTATCTATTTTTATCTCGTTCAAAAACTACTGAAGACCAATTCACACCAATATCCTTAACGACCCAACCTTCACGAGCATGTTGATTAAGAAGATCTTCAAAATTTTGAATACGATTTCTAAAGCCTAATTTAGGAGTTACTACTTTATATTCTTTCATAATGTATCATTTTTACCGTCTGTCTTAAAAATCGCGAAGGCAAATATAATACCTATTAGTGTTCCGATAATTGAACCAAATATTAAACACGTTGCGATATTGTCAGTTATGGCACCAATTGTGGTGCCTATGCTACTTCCTATAGCTGACCCTATGCCAATACTAGAAATCTGTTTTTGATTCATTTTAATGATTTAAAGTTCCTGTATTTAATACTGGTGATGCATCTTTATCTCCACAAAGCACCACCATAAGATTACTCACCATAGCTGCTTTTCGTTCTTCATCTAAATCCACAACATTTTTTTTGCTAAGTTGCTCTATGGCCATTTCTACCATACTAACCGCACCTTCAACAATTTTATGTCTTGCTGCGACAATCGCTGTGGCTTGTTGACGCTTAAGCATGGCATTGGCAATTTCTTGTGCGTAGGCCAAGTAACCAATTCGTGCTTCTAAAACTTCGATGCCTGCAATGGATAAGCGCTCGTCTATTTCTTTTTCTAAGGCGTTGCTCACTTCATTAACACTAGAGCGTAAGGTAATATCTTCGTCTACACCTTCATCTGCAAAATTATCATAAGGATACATACTTGCTAGTTTACGAACGGCGGCGTCGGTTTGTACACGAACAAAATTTTCATAATTATCAACATCAAAAGCGGCTTTATACGTGTTGTGAACGCGCCACACTAAGATGGTGCTAATCATAATAGGGTTACCTAATTTATCATTCACTTTTAAACGTTCGCTATCAAAATTGCTTGCCCTAAGTGAAATTTTCTTTTTTGTATAAAAAGGATTTACCCAATAGAAACCATTCTTTTTTACGGTACCAACGTATTTTCCAAATAAAAGTAAAACTCTAGAACCGTTGGGTTGTACCATTAAAAACCCGAAGGCTAATACTAATGCGAATACGATACCAAATACAGACCAGCCTGTTTCTGTAATTGGTATTAATGCTATGCTTCCAAAAAAGAGTAGTATAAATAAAAATAGCATTAGGTAGCCATTGGCTGGGACGATGATTTTTTCTTCTTTCATAAGTTTAGAATTTAGTTGGTTAATCATTTTGATAAGTTAAAGTGATATTAAAATGATATCATAAAGATATACTATAATTTATAAGTATGCAAATATTTTATTTTGTTACAGTTTTAAAAAAAGAAATAGAAAATAAAGTTTGGCACAAGGTTTGCTTACTATTAATTGTAATGATTATTACAGCTGTTATCAATTGATAACAGAACTACAAAGTTGTAACATTACATTGGTTGGTTAGTTAGAAAAAGCATCTCGTGGTTGGGATGCTTTTCATTTTATTAGGTTAGTTAAGTTAAAAAAGCATCTCATTTCTGATATTTATCAGTAGAGATGCTTTTTGTAATTTAGGATATGTGAAAGCTGCTAAGACTTCATAAATGCAGTAATACGATTTAAAAGTTGCGGAGAGATAGCTCTAAAAGATTCGTTGTACGACTTTGAATTTTCTAAATCATCACCTGCGATTTCAAACAGTACATGGTTCATGTTTTCTATTATTAATAGTTCGGCTTCACTATTCGCTTCTTTTAAGACTTCGGCTTCACTAACAGAAACTTGAAGGTCTTTTGTGCCATTAACAATAAGGATGGGCATTTTTAACTCCTTAATAATGTCAGTAGGATTGTAAGCCATCCAATTCATCATAAACTCTTGTATGTCCGGACCAAATAGAGATCCTAATGCATCAGGATAGTCCGTTGTCGTTTTTCCTGTTTTTAATAAAGCGACAACGCGTTGTGTTTCTTCGCCCAATTTTGGAGCCATTTTAGTCACTTGTTCTATGAGTACATCTCCTATATTATTACCAGCACCTGCCAATGAGATAAAACCATCAGCTTTTTCTTTGGCAGACAACATGCCAACCAAACTACCTTGGCTATGTCCAACAATATAGATTTTATTATAAGTGCCTTTTTCTTTAAAATAATTTAATACATCTGAAGCATCATTCACAAAATCATCGAACATAATGTCCTTAGCGACTTTGTTTTGAAGAATTTGTTTAACGATGCGCTTATCATATCTAAATGTTGCAATACCATTTTCTGTAAGGCCTTCTGCTAATTTTTTTAAGGAGTTATTTTGAAGGAAGTTTTGGTTACCATTTCTATTAGTAGGACCAGAACCGGCTATGATAATTGCCAAATTTGGCTTGTCTATGGTTTTAGGAATAAGTAATGTGCCATCTATCCATTTTGAGATTGATACTTCTTCTTCATTATACGTTTTGTCTTGACTAAACCCAATAATGCTAATTGAACATAGAAAGAGAATTAAATAGTGTTTCATTTTTAAGTTTTTTAAGAGGTATAAAGTTAATTCATATTGAATTGAATTCTACATTTGTTTCAAATTTTATAGTGTCAATTTATTCTAGTCGGATGAATTTTGAAACGTATTTCATCGTTGAAATGCATCATTTCGTCTTGAAATGTTAAAATTATATGTATTTCAGCGATTAAATGTGTTTTTAAGCGTTGTAATTGAAAATGAATTATATATTTGACTCGTACTAAAATTTAGTTTTTAGTTCAATGGATTAATTAATTAATATTTGCCTTGTGTTTTGTTGACTTAGAGACCCTAAATCTACTAGCATAAAAAAAAGCAAATAAACGAAAACCGAGATTGAGGGATCTCGGTTTTTTGTTTTTTATAACTTCAAGTTCGTCAGTGTCCAACTTCAATTTTAGATAATTTTAAGTTCAGAAAAATACTTCTATGACAATTTTTAATTGTCATTATTTAGTTTTTAATTCCAACGCTTATAATGTTGCTTCACTAAAATAAGTTCCTACTGTATTTTTTATTAATTTAGTATTTTGATATGAATTACAAAACACTACTATATTTAGGAAGTTTAATCCTATTGACTTTCGGGTTTCAACAAAAGCAAACGTTACCAGATGGCTTTGTGTATGCCAAATCTGTGATTCCAGATTTAGATGTGGAATTAAGATATTTCTCGCAAAACAATTTTGTTGGTGACACCATAGATGGTTATAATGCAAATCGCTTAATCGTAACTAAAGGGACTGCTGAAAAATTAAAATTGGTCCAAGACGAATTACAAGAACAAAATCTTTGTCTCAAGGTTTATGATGGTTACCGTCCGCAACGTGCAGTGAATCATTTTATAACTTGGGCTCGCAAGCTGAATGATACCGTTAACAAAGCCATTTTTTATCCTGAAGTTCAAAAGAAAAACCTATTTAAATCAGGTTATATTGCATCTCGGTCTGGTCATAGTAGAGGTAGTACAGTTGATTTAACGATTACTGATGGAGAAACAGGGGAGCCTTTAGATATGGGCAGTCCGTATGATTTTTTTGGTGAAGCTTCTTGGGTTGCTCATGATGCCTTAACCGACGAGCAAAAGAAAAACAGACAGTTATTACAAACTGTAATGCTGAAACATAATTTTAGAAACTACTCAAAAGAGTGGTGGCATTTTACACTTCGTTGGGAGCCTTTTCCTAAAACCTATTTTGATTTTGAAGTAGAGTAACCTAGGTTTTCTTTAAGTAGATCAACCCGATAATAGGACCTAAAGCTAGAGTCATAAACGCATACTGCGATAGGTGATTCGTTGTGATTAAAAAGTTTAATAATTGAATACTCACAATGGTTATTGAAAAACCGATACAATTAACTATCGTTAATGCAGTACCAATAGATTGTACTTCGCAATTTTGAGCGACCAATGTAGAAAACAAAGGTGAATCTGCAATAACTGCCATTCCCCAAATTATCAAAAAGGTAATAAACAAAGGTGTAGAGCTTACCATAAAGAATACTGGTGAAAGCAAACAGCAAAGACCTGATATTGTTAGTGCTAAAATAGCCGTTTTTTTAATGCCTAGTTTATGAGAAATAAAACCACCTAAAATACAAGACACCGTTCCTGAGGCAATTACAATAAAAGAATATAAAGGTACATTCAGTGATGCATTATGAAGTTCTGAATGCATTATTAGTAGTATCGGTACAAATGTCCAAAAGGCATAAAGCTCCCACATGTGTCCAAAATACCCGAATGCTGCAGAGCGAAAGCTCGGTTTTTTAAAAACGTTTATAATCTTAGACATATCAAATGTATCAGCAAGCTTTTGGTAAGGACCGTTAGGAACTAATATAACAATGAGAAAGCCTCCAATTAAAGCTAATGTAGAGGTTGTCCATATTACGGTTTCCCATTTAAGATTAAATTCAAAAGACTGAATGAGATAAGGGAATGCAGTACCTAAAACTAATGCTGCAATTAAAAAACTGAGTGATTTTCCTAAGCCTTTCTCAAAATGATCTGCTGCAATTTTCATTCCTACAGGATATATACCTGCCAAGCAAAATCCAGTGAGAAACCTAAAAATCAATAATGTGAAAATCGTATTATTAGAATAAAGGATGCCAAGATTAAATGCGGCTCCTAAAAGAGCACAGATAAAAAACACACGAGATGGTGAAAATCGGTCGCTTAATGTAAAAACAGCAAAGATAAAAGTGCCGATAATGAATCCGAATTGTACAGAAGAACTGATGTAGCCTAAGGATTCTGAATTAAGATTAAAGAACGCAATTAAATCATCTGTAATAGCGTTTCCTGCAAACCATAAAGACGTACAACAAAACTGAGAAAAGATAATTATGGGTAAAACCCATTTGTGGGTGCTGAATTTGGTTTTCAAAATACCTTTAATTTAAATACGTATAAGCCCAATACATCAACCCAAACTGAAGTGGTAAACGTAATATTAAAATCCATTTCGGAATTCCGGCAGCTGCTTTTTCACTAGATAGCATGTACACATGAACTAGAAGAAATACGGCGAGCATTGCCATAATACCATAAATAGAAAATGCTTTTACTGCGGGAATACACAAACCTATGCCTAAGACTATTTCGGCAACTCCACTCAAGTACACTAAGGCCTTATGGTTTGGTAAATATCTAGGCATAATCCGCATATACATTTTTGGCCTTAAAAAGTGCATTAGCCCTCCAAAAATATAGATAGCCGCCATGATGTATAATCCAATAGACTCATTCATCTTTATAGGTTTTGTAGGTGAGACCGATACCGTAATTAAAAAGATTCTTGTCTAATAAGCTCGATTTAAACTGATTGCCTTTTTCAAACTTAACCCAATTATTTCCATTGATAAATACGCGTTTGATATAAGTGTTTTTCGCTTCAACTTCATCTGTGAATGGTAATAATGGTCTAAAGTTGGTCGGGATTTTAACAACACCTCCAGTTTTAGAAACAATCTCTTTGTACTTTTTGTTAGGAAGTAGTTTTCCGTCTTTATTAGTATAGCCTAAAACTTGTAATGATACAAAAAAACCATTTTCAGGAATGTAGATGCTATAATCATCAACATTTAAGTCATAAGCGTCCCCATCTTTTTCTGTGGCTCTAAAAACAATGGTTTCGTTAGTAAGCACATTACCAGGAACACCATTATTGTTATCGTAAAATTTCACTTTAAATAAAGTAGAGAACTTCTTCTTTTCGCTATTAGAACGGTTACGTTTTTCCCAATCTTTAGATTCTAACGCAATCGGAAATAATACATGCGTCAGTTTTTGATCTTTAGAAGTGGTTTTAGGGAAATAAACAGCAATTTCAGATTCTATGGTGGGTAGCCAGCAATTATAATAATCGTCATCTAAAGAGGGTTTCAGTTTTTCTTCTTTAAATTTTCGATCTATTTTATTCGCAATCATAACCGCATCTAGTTGATGAGCTTCGGGTTGCATTAATAAATATTGTGGTAAATTATTTGTTGCAACATTGAGGTCCTTAAAACCTAAAGCCGAAATAAATAACGAATCAATATCCGGATATAATTTTTTTGTAAAGATAAATTGACCTTCATCATCAGCAAAAACACCGTTACCATTACCAAAAGAAATGGTTGCGTAACTGACAGGGTAAGAGGTTATACTGTCTTTAATTGTTATTTGAGCAAACGAGATTTGCCCAATAAATACTAGAATAAATAAAAATTTCTGCATGGTTAAGCTTATAGATTTTAAAGATACATTATTTATAGGCATAAAAAAATGCCTCAATCGAACTTTGGAAGAGGCATTATACACTGTTTGGTTGATTAAGTTGATTACTCTTTATCTAAGTTCTTAGTCATTATATACCCTATAAATAAGCTTATGCCAGCCGTTGTAAACGTGACTCCAGGATAAATGGCGTCAGGAACTACAGCTAAACTCTTCTCTAATATTGAAGCGATAAGCATACCAAGACCAATTCCCATTAATAATAAGGCAAGATTTAATAAGATAACTTTCCAAATTGGAGATTTTGAGTGTCCTCTCAGAAATATTGAGGCATCTGCACCTTTCTCAATAAGTGCTAAGCGTTCTTTGTTCCTCGTAGAAAGGTATAAATAGATTATTCCAAAAATGACTAGAAACATGCTAATTGGTACTAAGATTCCTTCATTCATAATGTTTGATTTTTAATTGATTAATTTTAAATGTTTTAGCTTATGACGACAAGTTTTAAGAAAAGGTTACAACTTTTAATGAAAAAATATTTTTTATAAATTAGTGTAACCTTATACTATATTCTGTCGTCTTAAAGATGAATGACCACTAACGACGACCAGCAATTAATTGAGGCTATTAGCCAAGGAGATACTAAGGCCTATGCCCAATTAGTTGATCACTATAAAGATATGGTCTTTTCTTTGGCTTTGAGTATGCTTAAACATAGAGAAGAAGCTGAGGAGGTTGCACAAGATACTTTTATTAAAGTATTTAGGTCTTTAAATAGGTTTAAAGGAGATTCTAAATTCTCTACTTGGATATATAGAGTGACTTATAATACCTGTTTAGACCGTATAAAAAAGAACAAAAAGCATTATAATGATGTCGAAATAGATACGTTTACATTTAATAAAATAAGTACAATTGATAACGCCTTAGATCTTATGATTAAGGAAGAAAAAAGTGTTTTAATAAAGAAATGCATAGATAAATTACCAGAAGAGACTAGTACATTATTAATGTTGTTTTATTTTGAAGACTTGTCTTTAGATGAAATAGCTATGATTGTAAATATTGAAACAAATACGGTTAAAGTGAAACTCTTTAGAGCACGCAAGAAGTTAGCAGTTATTTTAGAACAGTATTTACATCCTGAAAATAATTTGAATTATGGAAAAGGGAAATAAAGAATTAGAAGCATTTATAGAAAAAATTATGTCTACTGAAAGTTTAGAGCAACCTTCAGTAGAATTTACAGATAACATAATGTCTAAGGTTAAAGCTATTTCTAATTCAAAGACAATAGTTTATAAGCCATTAATCCCAACTTATATTTGGATCGTAATTATAGGAAGTTTTTTATGGCTAGTAGGTTGTATTTACTTAAACGAATCTGTTACTAGTGTTTCATGGCTAGAACGTTTTACCTCCATAAAAAAAGTAATAGATCCTTTGGCAACTTTAACATTTGGCGCTTCTAAAATATTAATTTATACAGTTGTATTGTTTACTGTAATGTTAAGTATTCAAATACCCTTATTAAAGCAGTATTTTAATAAACGAATGATGGTTTTTAATCAGGATAATACCAAAATGGTATAGAAACTTCAGTTTTTGATATAGTAGCTGAAGCTTTTAGTTCCTTGCGTTTTACATGTAACATATGTTTACCGTCATCTATGTTTTTTATACCAATATAGGTTTCAAACCCATTTTGCTTTTTTATGGTTTTACCAAGTACAAAATCGGTTTTATACAGAGTAGAATCAATTTCAACAGAATAGAGCGTATTAAATGTGGTTAAATAGTCACTTTTTAATGAGCTATCATTGGATCCAGAATTCATGGAGCCTATTTCTGAAGTAATTCCTCTGGTGTCTTCCTCTGGTTTTAAACTCGGATTAAATCGGTAAATTTCATCTTCTATTGATTTATCAAAAGCTATAAATACTTTAACGTACGGATCGCTTATAACTTTACTATTAATAGCAATATTTTTAATAAAATCAGATTCCTCAACTAACATATCTTCGTAATTTAAAGAATTAGAAATGTTATTGCTCGAGTCCTCAATAAAATTAAAATAGTTAGATTGATTGTAATATAAGGAAGTCATCCATATCAATAAAATATAAATAGGAACTAAAAAGAGGCTCAGGCGTTTTCCAAATTTATTGTCTAAAAAATTATAAATTAATGGTCGGTACAAGAAGGAAAGTGTGATAATGCTAAAAACCCAGTAGAAAGGAAAATATACTTTACTAAGCCATTTTTTCTTTTTTAAATAACCGAGAGTAATAAAGTCGATAAAAGTTAGTAGCATACCAATAACTAAAAATGCTAAAAGGATAATGCCAACGTAAGTAGAAAAATCACGAAAGGTATGACCATTTAAAAATACCGAAACTATTGTAGCAATTGACCCAATGATTAGAACAAGAGCGAGTAAATAAAAGATGAGTAAAAACGTGATTGCGAAAATGATGCTACAATAGTCTTCTAATCTTGCAATATACCTATCAAAAGAACCTACTTTTATTTTTAGATAGTTGCTAAATCGTCTGGTGTAATTTAAGGTGTCGTATTCAATGTCTCCAGAAACATACCGTAATCCTAACGCACCAATCCATAAGCCTCGTAAAAGCACATGTAGTAGTAAGTTAAAAATTAATATGGAACACGCAGAAAGTGCAAGAATTAAAATCAACGTAAAAAACAGATTATTATCGTTTTGAGACTGGTGATAGGCCATTTTCATTTCTAAAGCTGGATAGGCTGAGAATAATCCAAAAATAGCAAAACCAGAAATCAGTAATTCTAATTGCCAGCTCTCTTCTTGTAATCGATCTAATAATTTTTTAAACGCAGGTTTCTTGTAATCGTCGCTCATCTTTATATTGGGTAGATTGAAATTCAGGTTAAATTTAGACATATTCAATTAAAATCAATCTTTTTTATCCTATTTTGAAACCCTTTCCAAATTCCATCGTTTTTATATTAGAATTCAACTTGATTTTTTGTTTTAAGCAGAAAATGAGAAGAAATTTATTCAGACGAGTCTATTTTTGAAAGTCATAGCATAGCTATGAGAAAAAAAATAGATGAAGAATGTGTGAGTTTTAGCCATTTTTTAGGAAATAGAAAAAGTCAATATGAGTTCTTAAAACCGCTAACCAATCCAATGCAGAAATTAGAAACTAAACTTATTAAGCTTTGCAAAAAAGGAAATCAAGTTGCGCAAATGCAAGTTTATGATAAGTATAGTCAAGCTATGTTCACCATTGCCTGTCGATATTTAAGTGAAGAAGATGCCAAAGATGCGATGCAAGAAGGCTTTTTAAAAGCGTTTAGACATATTGAAACTTATAAACCCGAATCCACCTTTGGTGCTTGGTTAAAACGCATTATCATTAACCAGTGTTTAGACGTTTTAAAGAAAAATAAACTAGAGTTTGAAGCGGTTGAGGTGTCAGAATTGCAGATTTCGAATGAAGATGATTGGCAATTTGATACTTCAATTACGAAGCAAGAGATTTTATTTGCCATTGAGCAGTTAAACGAAAAACATAGAATTGTAGTAAAGCTTTATTTATTAGAAGGCTACGATCACGAAGAGATTTCAGAGATATTAGAAATTCCCACAAAAACATCACGTACACATCTAAGACGTGGTAAATTAAAGTTACAAGATCTATTAAAAGATAAGTATAATGAAGCAAGATATTAGAACCTTATTTACAGAGGAGGACGATTTAAAAGCGCTTCCTAAAAATCATAGAAGTGAATTTGCAGATAAGCTTAAAAGGCAATCCAAACCAAAGCAGAATCCTTATACTTGGTTAAGTGCTGCTGCTATTTTAATTGTTGCATTAACTATAGGGTTTAATGTTATGGACATGGAAGCAAAACCAGATCCCAATCAAGTGTCACCAATTATAGCACAAGTTGAAGCTGTTGAAGCAGCATATCTTAAAGATATAGAGACCGAATGGCAGAGTTTTTTAACCATCGCAGATGATGCTGTTTTGGTAGAACGGTTTAGAAAAAAGCTGAAAGACTTAGATACAGATTACAAAGCTATTTCTGTTCAGTTTAAAGACGATTCTAATAACATTTTAGTTATTGAAGCACTCGTTGAAAATCTTCAAACGCGATTGCAGATTTTAAAAGACATTCAAAAGCACATCAACATATTAAATCAAAAAAACGAACAGTATGAAAACACCATTTAAAATTTTAGCACTGATGCTCATCACATCAGTTATGCTAAATGCACAGCAACATAAGATTCATACGGAGTCTTTTACGGCTGATAGAAATACCACAGCCATTTTTAATTTAGATAATATTACAGTTGCGTTGGAGGAGTCTACAGATGGAAATCTTCATGTGGATTATATTATGGAATTTGATGGGTATTCAAAGAAAGAAATTAATGCCTTTTTAGATGAGATAAAAGTAGAGGTCGGTAAATTTGATAATCATATTACACTCAGTGCGAGTAGTAAAAATAAAATTTCAATCGAAACTTATGAATTTAAAACAACAGATGCTATTACTATAAACCAATCATTTTTTGAGTCTAAAAAGGATTCTGTTAGTCGTAAATCATTAGATGCATTACGTTTAGAAATAGAACAGAATAATCACAGCATACAAAGTAATTCTTTGAAATATATTAACGACCGTTTTAAAAAAGTAGATAAAAATGGTAATATATCTAATTTTAAAAAAGGTGGTGTAAAAATGATACGAAGTCGTTTTATAATTAAAATTCCACCCTATTTAAAGTTAACAGTTAATGCCAAAGAATCAGGATTATATATAGGATATCATTTCAGAAATGAATTGACAGGAACACTGATTGGTGGCACTTTAAAAACCAAAGAAATCTCAAATCCATATAATAAGTTTAAGATTGAAAATGCAACATTGGAAACTATAGCAATTGAAGGTGGTGATTTTGAATTTATTAATGTGAAAAATGGTAAAATAGGAAGTGTGCAAAACACAAAAATTACCTCAGAGTTTTCTAAAGTTGAAATTGGAGAAATTCAAAATAACACAACAATAACAGACTTTAATAGTGAATACTATTTTTATAATTGGGATTCAAATTTTAAACGCTTTAATCTGTATTCTGAATATTCTAAAATCCATTTTTTCTATCCTGATTTAGATTTCAGTTTTAAGGCCATTGGTAACAATACTAAGAATTTTGTGGGAAATTATAAAATAGAAATGCAACCCACGAGCAAAGGTGAGAAGTATAGTATGATGGAAAGAAAACCAAGTGGCAAAGGAAATTTTTCGGGTGAAATTTACTTCGATATTATTCATGGTATTATTTATACCTACAACGATTCAATCAAAAAATAAAACAATTAAGTTATGAAAAGATTTCTAATTATTACTGTCGCATTAACGTGCTTCAGCGGATTGCTAGCACAACAAAAAGAAGCTGATTCTAAAACGGATTCATCTTTAAAAATGACAACTGAATATGCATCAGATATTGAAGAAATAAACGATCTTTTAAGTTTTGAAGGCATTGATTATATGAAGTTGAAATTTTCAGGCGAACAACTTAAAGGGAAAAGTTATCAGCTCTCAGTCAAGGAAATTTGGGATGGTAAAATAGTGTCTGATACCACCATTATAAATAGTAAAACGATTGGCTATAAACAGTTTGAGACCTTAAATGACACGGTGTTTAAAATGAAAGTGATATCAAAACGAACCAATGATAACCAACTGAAAATGACTTTTAAATTTCCTAGATTTAGTATCACTAAAAATTATGATGCTATCGACTCTGATAATTACAGTTTAAGAAATTTAGTAGATGAAAGCAGTTTAGAAATCGACTATAACAAGTCATTTTATCTGTTAGCCTATATTTTACCTTACGAAAGAGAAGATGGTTCTTTGTCTTGGTGTGACGTTGGTACATCTGGTGATGCTATTGAAAAATGGGGTGAAAAGTTCGGCATAAAACACTATTTACTTTTCGAAATGAAATTTGAATAATTCCATTATTATATAAACAAAAAAAAGCACTTAGGATCATTAAGTGCTTTTTTGTTTTTTTGCCAACAGCCAACAGCCAACAGCCAACAGCTATTCTAATACCAACGCTTCTTCTTCTTCTTAGAAGCTTCACTTTTACGACCTTTTTTATACTTACTACCTTGTCTTTTATGCACAACAGGTTCCGCTTTTGGATCTAGCGGATAAGGATGATCGGTTACTACAGGAATCTGAACATTAATAGCTTGTTCTATCTTTTTTACATAATTCTTCTCATCAGCAGAACACAGTGAATACGCATTACCTGTATGTCCCGCTCTACCAGTTCTACCAATTCTATGCACATAAGTTTCGGGTATGCCTGGCATATCAAAATTAAGAACGTTATCTAGTTCATTAATATCAATACCACGTGCCGCAACATCTGTAGCAATAAGAATTTTAACGTAACCGTTTTTAAACTTATTTAAAGCGGTTTGTCTTTCACTTTGTGGTTTATCACCATGAATACTATTTACAGAGAATCCGTTTTTTAATAAGGTTTCTTCAAGCTTATCAACGCCATTTCTAGTACGTCTAAAAATAAGAACACTTCCTTCAATAGTGTTGCGCATTAAATGTAAACACAGTTCAATTTTATTTTGCTTAGGCACATAATACAATAGCTGACTTACATCTTTTGCTACAGATTTTGTTGGTGTTACATCTATACGTTCAGGATCTTTAAGCAAGGTATTGGCTAATTCTTCAATTTTATACGGAATCGTTGCCGAGAATAATAAGGTTTGCTTTTCTTGAGGACAAAGACGTTCTATCTTTTTTACATCATCAATAAAGCCCATGGCTAACATTAAATCGGCTTCATCTAAAACAAAGGTTTCAATGAAATCGAGATTAATATAATCTTGTTTGTGTAAATCGAGTAAACGACCAGGAGTTGCGACTAAAATATCAACACCTTTTTTTAATATATCTATTTGAGGTTCTATCGAAGCGCCACCAAATACGACTAAAGACGTTAGATTGGTAAACTCAGCATAGGTTTTAAAATTCTTATAAATTTGTATGGCTAATTCCCGTGTCGGACTTATAATCAACGCTCTTATTTTCTTACCCTTTTTTGGTGCATCTTGCTTATCGTACAATTTTTGCAAAATAGGTAAGGCAAAAGCAGCTGTTTTTCCTGTACCTGTTTGTGCAGATACGATAACATCCTTGCCTTCTAATATAATTGGAATAGACCGTTGTTGTACCAAAGTAGGTTCAACATAACCAGAAGCTGCAACAGCTTTTTGAATCGGTTTTATAAGATGTAAGTCTTTAAATGACATAAGTATTGTGTTTGTGACAAAGGTAGAATATTTGTTAATTCAAACTTTGGTATAAAAATATTAAAATTACAAACCACGTCAGTTTGAGTGATTTGTGAAGTATCAGCAAATGACATCGAGAACCATATTGATTCAATTACTTCTCGAAACATTCCGCTGAAAAAAAGGATTACTCTAAGTAACGTAATCTTACTAAAAACGTTCTTTTATCCAATCGCTTTGTTCTTGTTCTGTTAAAAAAGTCCAAGCGATAAATCTACTGATTTTATGGCCTTGTCCCATTTCAATAGTTTTTACAACTGTCGCATTTACTTTTTCTAAAACTTTATAAGTTGGTTTTAGCGTCACTTCTTTCGAAATTAAACTTGTAAACCAGAAGCATTGTTTGCCAAAATGCTTACTTTCATAAATCATGTCTTTTACAAAACGAGCTTCACCACCTTTGGTCCATAATTCGTTATGCTGTCCGCCAAAATTTAAAAGTGCTTTATTAGGGCGTTTCCCTTTAAGGTTCCTTTGTTTTTTTAAGCTTGCTTTTTGAGCATCTTCTGCAGACGCATGAAACGGTGGATTACAAATAGAGAAATCTACTTTTTCTTCAGGTTTTAGAATGTCATAAAAAAAGTTGTTCGCTTTTTCTTGACGTCTAATTTCTAGAGTAGATCTTAAGTCATAATTTTTCTGTTCAATTTCTTTCGCAGATATAATAGCGGCTTCATCGGTATCACTTCCTATAAATGACCAACCGTATTCATGATGACCAATAATAGGGTAAATACAATTGGCACCAACACCAATATCGATACCTTTAATATGATTTCCTTTAGGAATAACACTGCCTTCACCTTTTAAAAGGTCGGCAATATTATGAATGTAATCTGCTCTTCCTGGAATAGGTGGACATAAATAATGCTCAGGAATATCCCAGTAGTCTAATCCGTAATGGTGAATTAATAAAGCTTTGTTCAATGCTTTTACAGCCGCAGGATTAAAAAAATCGATGGAATCGTCACCGTATTTATTAGGTGCAACATAAGGACTTAATTTTGGTGAACTTTTTATAAGTGCGTCAAAATTGTATCGTGATCTATGTTGATTTCTTGGGTGAAGTTCTGATTTTACTTCAGGATGCTGTTTTTTCTTTTCCAATACTTAATAATTTATGGAGGCAAAGATAGTGGAAAAGAAATTGGGTTATTGAGACCTAAGCCTAAATAACCCAATTCATTTTGAATATAATAACAATGAAATTAATCTACTTTTTTGAAACGTAACGTTTCGTCACCAGCTTCATTGTAAAAAGATAACGTTAGCCCTTCTTTTTTATACGTTGAAATGCTATTAAATGCCTTGTCAAAACGATCTGGAATTGCCATATCCATACACATTTTTCGAGTGGATGCCATAGCTCCAAACTCAATAGTATCAGAAGTGATGTTTTTTATTTGTCCGGTATAATTATTACAGCCATTAGTTCCAGAAGCGCGCATTTCAGTTGTGTTAATTTCAAGAGTTGGCACAGTGGTTGTGCTTTCAATCGCTTTTCCATTAATATGTGTTGTTGCCCAAATATCGTGAATCGCTAATTTAGGGTCTTGCTTTTTTTCTAACACTTTTATAAGATCATATTGAATTGAAGACGCATCAGCAGGAACACCTTCAGCATCTAATTGTGTTTCTGTGACTTCAATTTTTTGTAAGTAACCAGGTTCAAAAGTGAAACCATTTATAGGGGCATAAAAATTAGACCATTCTGCATTTTCATGATTCTCGGCTTTTGAAACCTGCAGACATGTTGTTTTTCCGGCTCCTGCGTCGCAGTCTACTTTAGCACTGTTTACCCAATAGGTTGCCGTTGTTTTTTTTGTAGAACCACAAGAGGATAGGACTGTGGCTAAAATAATAATTGGAAGGTTTTGTAATAATTTCATGTTTATGTTTTAGTTGTTTAGGGTATAAGTTTCAAAAGTCTTGCCAAGATTTTTTCTTAAAAGTTAAAAGAATGTTATAATGATTATCTTCAATCTAATTCTTACCAATGATGTATAGGTAATCGCCTAAATCATTTTCATAAGACTTCATTATATCATTTATTTTTCCGCTATCAATGTCGCGTCGTAGCGAGACTAAACCAGTTTTAATTTCATCTATAATTGCTAATGTACTAAAAGAAGAGATGCCATGTCTTATACTTTTATCAAAATATAATTCTGGATTTTGTTTTCCACAATACAGAAATTGATCTTTTAAATCGGGTTGGATGCTATAGATTTCCGTTTTTGTAATGTTAATATCTGCAAAATTTAAAGCATTTTCAATAAGTTTTAGTGAAGGCATTTGTGAAATAGAATCTTCCATCATTTTTGGAAAATAATGATTCAACCAATAACCTTTCATTTGTTCTGGAGTTGAAGTGAAAATTACAATTTCACCATTCGGTTTTAAAACATAAGCTAACTCAGAAAACGCTTGCATAAGATTAGACCAATGATGAATAGTTAAGGATGCTATGATGCCATCAACACTATTTTGTGGTAAGTCTGTTTTCTCTGCTGTACCAATATTCCATTGAATATTTTGATTTTTAGATTGTGCTTTTTGAAGCATTTCAATAGACGGATCAATACCAATACATTGAAATCCTTTTTTCTGAAACTCTGACGTATAATTACCAGTGCCACAACCAATATCTAAATACAATCCATCTTTATTCGGATTAAGATGTTTTAATAATTGTGATGTTAAATACGGATCTGCTTTTCGAGTTTGGTTATAATTGATTCCTATTTTGTTGTATTTGGATGACATAAATTGAATTGCTTAGTCAAAGGTAACAATCAAATCATCTTGTTTTACCATACTGCCTTCAGATAAACTTACCGATTTTATTTTACCAGATTTATGTGCTGTAACGGTTGTTTCCATTTTCATGGCTTCAATTATAAACAAAGGATCATTTTCCTTAATAGTTGAACCTTTCTTTACTAAAACTTTATATAATGATCCTTGTAAAGGAGCTCCAATTTGGTTGGCATCTTCTTTATCAATTTTCACGTTTTCTACTTTAGTAATATTTAATGACGTATCAAATATTTCAACAAATCGGTTTTCTCCATTCACTTTAAAAAATACGGTTCTTACACCTGCATCATTGGGAATACTCACCGAAAGTAATTTTACAATTATCGTTTTCCCTGGTTCAAGCGTAATGTTGGTTTCTTCTTGAAGCTTCATTCCAAAAAAGAAATCTTTAGTTGGTATAAGCGCTATATTTCCGTAAAGTTTATAGTTTTCATGGGCTTTCTCAAATACTTTTGGATATAACATAAACGATAAAAAGTCTTCTATTTCAATAGGTCTTGTAAAGCCTTGTTGGAATTTCTTTTTGAAAGCAGCGAATTCTTTAGTAAAATCTACAGGCGTTAAATGGGCATTTGGTCGGTCGGTATACGCTTCTTTATTTTTTAATATAATTTTTTGAAGTGCTTTAGGAAAGCCTCCAACAGGTTGACCTAAATCTCCCTTAAAGAAATTGATTACCGATTCTGGAAACGAAATTGTTTCACCACGTTCCATAACATCTTCTGGCGTGAGATTATTAGTCACCATAAAAATAGCCATATCACCAACCACTTTAGAGCTTGGTGTGACTTTGATGAGGTTGCCAAACATGGCATTCACCTGTGCATACATTTTTTTTACCTCATCAAAACGGTCTCCAAGACCTAAGGCAATGGCTTGTGGTCTTAAATTTGAATATTGACCACCAGGAATTTCATGTTGATAAACCTCAGCTGTGCCTGCTTTTAACCCGGATTCAAAAGGATAGTACATTTCGCGTGTATCTTCCCAATAGTTTGAAAACTGATTGAGCGTATTCATATCAAAGTCATGCGCACGTTCTTGACCTTTCATCATTTCAACAACCGCATTAAAATTGGGTTGAGAGGTCAATCCAGATAGGCCACCAAGTGCTACATCAACCACATCAACTCCTGCTTCAATAGCTTTTAAATAGGTTGCGGTTTGCAAAGATGAGGTATCGTGGGTGTGGAGCTGAATAGGTATATTTACAGTGTCTTTTAAAGCACCAACTAATTCCGTCGCAGCATACGGTTTTAATAAACCAGCCATATCTTTTATGGCAATCATATGGGCACCTGCGTTTTCTAAATCTTTTGCGAGTTGCGTATAATAGTTGAGGTTGTATTTGGTTTGCTTTGGGTCTAAAATATCACCTGTATAACTAATGGCAGCTTGCGCGATACCACCTGTTTTATTACGAACAAAATTCATGCTTGGTTCCATAGCTTTTACCCAATTTAGAGAATCAAAAATTCTAAAAATATCAACTCCATTTTCCCAAGATTTTTCAACAAATTTCTCAATTAAATTATCAGGATAGGCTTTATAGCCTACAGCATTAGAGCCGCGTAATAACATTTGAAACAAAATATTTGGAACCGCTTTACGTAATTCTCTTAAGCGCGTCCATGGACTTTCGTGTAAAAAGCGGTAACAGACATCAAAAGTAGCGCCTCCCCAAACTTCCATACTAAAGGTGTTGGGATGGTTTTTTGCAAAGCTTTCGGCCACTTTTAGCATGTCATAACTTCGCATACGTGTTGCTAAAAGCGATTGATGCGCATCGCGCATGGTGGTATCTGTATAATGTATTTTATTGTCGTCTTTTAACCATTGGCAAAAGGCTTCAGGACCTAATTCTGTTAGTAGATCTTTGGTGCCTTTTGGAAAGGCCTCCGAACGATTATACTTTGGAACTTTAGCCGTTCTAAAAACTTTGGTTTTATCAATATTTTTGACATCAGAATTACCATTGACAATCACTTCAGCAAGAAAGTTCACTGCTTTAGTTGTTCGGTCTTGTGGTAATTTTATTTCGAATAAAGCTGGAGTATTCTGAATGAAATTCACAGTGACCTTTCCTTCCTTAAACGTTTCATGCTGAATGACATTTTGAAGAAAATGGATGTTAGTTTTTACACCTCTAATTCTAAATTCTTTTAACGCACGTGTCATTTTCCGAACGGCTCCATCCAGTGTTCTACCATGAGCAGATACTTTTACAAGCATAGAATCAAAAAATGGACTCACGTTATACCCTTGATAAATACTACCAGCATCTAAACGAATTCCCATTCCGGAAGCACTACGGTAAGTGGTAATATTTCCGTAATCTGGAGTAAAATTGTTTTCAGGATCTTCGGTTGTTAATCGACATTGCAAGGCAAAACCATAGGTTTGTAAGGACTCTTGCTCGTATATTTTTATTTGCTGATCCGATAATTTATAACCACCAGCAATGAATATTTGTGTTTTTACCAAATCAATGCCAGTAACCATTTCGGTAACCGTATGCTCGACTTGAATTCTTGGGTTGACTTCAATAAAATAGATATTGTCTTGCTGATCTACTAAAAACTCAACTGTTCCAATATTGTTATAATTAACTTCCGAAGTAATAGCGACAGCATATCTGTATAAATCATCTTTTACCTTTTGAGAAATGTTATAAGACGGAGCGATTTCAACTACTTTTTGATGGCGACGTTGCACAGAACAGTCACGTTCAAATAAATGACGAATATTGCCATGTCTGTCGGCTACAATCTGTACTTCAATATGCTTTGGGTTTTCTACATACTTCTCTAAAAACATGGTGTCGTCACCAAACGCATTTAAAGATTCGTTTTTGGCGGAATCAAAATGTTGCTCTAAATCTTTATCATTCCTAACCACGCGCATTCCACGTCCACCACCTCCAGAAGCGGCTTTTAGCATTAAAGGATAACCAATGGCATTTGCTTCAGAAAGTGCTATTTTTAGTGAGCTTAAGTTTTTCTTGTTACTTTCTATAATAGGAACATTACATTTTACAGCAATTTTCTTAGCTGTAATTTTATCACCCAAAGCATCCATAACTTCCGGATCTGGACCAATAAAAATAATATCGTTTTCTGCACATCTCCTCGCAAATTCTGAATTTTCAGATAGAAACCCATAACCAGGATGAATAGCATCGACATTCTTTTCTTTGGCTAAAGCCACAATCTCTTCAATATCCAAATACGGTTTTAAAGGATCATTATCTTCACCAATTTGGTAAGATTCATCAGCCTTATTTCTATGTTGGGAATACCGATCTTCATAGGTGTAAACCGCAACTGTTGTAATATTAAGTTCCGTACATGCTCTTAGAATACGGATGGCTATTTCACTTCGGTTGGCAACTAGAATTTTTTTGATTTTCATAATTGGAAGGATATCTTTAATTGATTTGTATTCAGACCTCGTAAAGATATTAAAAGATTAACTACAACGTTTGCGCATAAAAGATATTATTTAACACTATTCAGAGTTTTAGGTGCTTAAGTCAGAATTAAGATCACGGTGAAGCTTAACCTAAATGTGATGTTTTTGAAGATTTAAGGGCTTGAAGAAGGTTGTTATCTTGTAAAAAAGGCTAAGCGTTTTCTAAAGCGTTTTGGTAAAGCTTCATTATCGAGAAGTAAATTGATGTGCCCTATATTTTTGTTTTCTGCGTAGAGTAATTCAAACAGTTGAAAAATAGAAATACTATCTTTTCCTCGTTCTAGTAATTCAAATGTATCTCCAACTTTGACCTCTCCTTCTTTTAAAACTTTGACATAAGTTCCGGAGTAACCATGCGTAATAAATTGTTGTAAAACAGTATCGGAGCCAAACTTATGCGCGAATTTAAAGCAGGGTTCTCTTGGTTGCGTAATTTGAACTAAAGCATTACCCAATTTATAAATGTCACCAATAAAAAGTTTCTTTTCGTCTAAATTTTCAACGGTTAGATTTTCGCCTAGCATACCATAAGTCCAATCTAAATTAGGATATAAATCTTGCCAATAGGGATACTGATTTGCAGAAAATAAGTAACACGCTTTAAACTCTCCACCATGTACTTTTCGATCCGAAACCTCGTCACCTTTAACATCGGTCAGACCTAAGTGAATAGCAACCTCAATCGGTTTTTTATATATCCCTGTGGTGATCTCTTCACCATTCCAAATAAATTTGGTTGGTTGCGCAATATTGGTTGAATTAATTTTCATTCAATAAAAGTATTAAAAATAGTACAACTAAGGGGCTTTATAATTTGCAATAATTTTAAGAATTCACTCGACTTGAAGTTCAATTTTAATCATTCGGAATGTTAAAAAAATGTTAAAGCATTTATATTTTAAAACCCACCCTTAAATTTTCTCGTAGGTATTTGTGCTTTCCAAAGTGGCAAAGCAATTAACCATTTTATCAAATACTAATCAACATGAAAAACAAAATTACTTTTGTTATTGCTATGGCAATGACTTTTTTTATTTCAGCAGATGCATTTGCGCAGCTAGTAACTAGCGGAGCAGATGATGGAACAGACGGAACACTACGAAATGAAATCGCAGACACACCAATTGGTGGCGTAATAACTTTTGACACATCAGTGACTACGGTAACGTTAAATAGCGAACTTTTAATTGATAAAGATTTAATAATTAGTGGGAATTCAATAACACCATTAACTATAGATGCTAATAATAATGGTAGAATATTTAATATCACTGCAGGTTTAGTCGTATTAAATGACTTAATGTTAATCAACGGTCTTGATGTTGATGGTGGTGCCATTTATATGACAAATTCAGTTGTAACTATTAATAATTCAATAATATCGGGCAATACAGCTAATGGAGCTTCAGGTTCTGGTGGTGGAATTTTTAATGCTATTGGAGGTGTTTTAGTGGTTAATAATTCTGAGATTTCAAATAATACAGCGAATAGAGCAGGTGGTGGAATTGAGGATAATTCTGGTGCAGGATTATCAATTACATTACTGAATGTTAATTTAGATAATAACAATGCAGGTGTGTCGCCTGCAACAGCAGCTCCAGGAAATGGAGGTGGATTACATATTACAGGAGCAGGAAGTGCTATTGTTAACGGAGGTACTGTTAATGGAAATGTCGCTGGTAAAGAAGGTGGTGGACTATGGAATGGTAGTGGTGTTTTAGATGTAATTGATGTCATGATAACAGGAAATTCTGCAGTAGGAGATGCTACTGGTGGAGGTGGTATTTATAATAATGGTAACGGTACAATTAATATTAGCGCAGGAACTACCTTAGTAGGTAACATTGCAAGTGGATCTACTCCAGGTGGACGTGGTGGTGCTATTTTTAATAATACTGGTGGAATTTTAAACCTAGCAAATGGATTAGCAATTACAGGAAACTATGCAAGTAGAGCAGGTGGAGCGATTGAAGATAGTTCAAACGGAACTTTAATTTTATCGGGTGTTACACTAACAGGAAATGCTGCAGGTGTAGACATTGGATTAGGAAATACAATTACACCAAACCCTGGAAATGGTGGTGCAGTACATTTATCTGGTACAACCAATGCAACAATTTCGGGTTTTTCAACAGTTTCAAATAATTATGCGGCTAAAGAAGGTGGTGGATTATGGAACAATTTAGGAACCATGGATGTGAGCTTAACGTTTTTGGATGCTAATATCGCTTCAGGTAACGATGCTGATGATGGTGGTGGAGCTATATTTAATAATGGAGGAACTTTAGTTGTTGGTAATGCAGCAGCAATAACAAATAATATTGCAAATGGAACTTCAGGTTCTGGTGGTGGAATTTTAAGTACAGATGGTGCTGTTACAATTACAGATGCTGTTTTGGCTTTTAATCAATCTAACCGCGCAGGTGGAGCTATTGAAATTATAGACGGTTCTATTGATTTCTCAGGAAACTACAATGTTAGTGGCAATAATACCGGTGTTTCACCAGCGATTGCTAGTCCAGGTAATGGAGGGGGTCTTCATATTAGTGGATCAGGAACAGCAATATTAACAGGAGGTACAATGAGTGATAATGTGGCTGCTAGAGAAGGTGGAGCTTTATGGAACAGTACAGCTACAATGACTGTAGATGGAGTATTAATTAGCGGGAATGTGGCAAGTGGACCAGCAGCAGATGATGGTGGTGCCGGAATTTTTAATAACGGAGGGACATTAATCGTTCAAAACAACACAACAATAAGCAATAATATAGCGGATGGAGCTTCTGGCTCTGGTGGCGGAATATTAACTATTGGTGGTGATGTTACTGTAACAAATTCTACAATTACAATGAATCAGGCCAATAGAGCTGGTGGAGGAATTGAACATGCAGGTGGCACTTTAAATCTTATAGACACCACATTAGATATGAATAATGCAGGAGTTTCTCCGGCAATGGCTGCACCAGGATCTGGTGGTGGACTTCATGTATCTGGTGCTGCGACAACAAACATTACAGGTGGTACAACAAATAATAATATAGCAGCTAATGAAGGTGGTGGTTTATGGAATGGTTCAGGAGTTATGACTATTGTAAATCATATGGTTGACGGAAATATAGCTTCAGGAAATGACGCTACTACAGCAGGTGCTGCTGGTGGAGGTGGAGTTTATAATGAAGGAGGAACACTTGATCTTTCAGGAACAACTGAAATCACGAATAATATAGCTGATGGAGCACAATCTACAGGTGGTGGAATTTTAAACGCAGCAGGTACTTTAATGGCAAATGGAATTACAATTGCTTTTAATGAATCTAACAGAGCTGGTGGTGGAATTGAAATTAATGGAAGTGGACCAGTACTATTGACTGATGTAAGCTTAAATAATAATATAACAGGAGTTGTAACAGGAACAGGTGCACCTGGAAATGGTGGTGGACTTCATGTAAGTGGAGATAGCACTGTTGATATTGTTGGTGGAACTGTAAATGGAAATAATGCTGCTCGTGAAGGTGGTGGTTTATGGAATGGTTCTGGAATAATGACAACAGATAATGTTCTTGTAGATTCTAATATGGCTTTAGGTGCTGCAGCTGATGATGGTGGTGCTGGAATCTTCAATAATGGAGGAACGTTAAATATTACAAATGGTAGTATAATTTCTAATAATATGGCAACAGGAGCTTCTGCATCTGGTGGTGGATTATTAAGTACGGCTGGAGATGTTACTGTCATGGATTCTACATTCGATGGTAATGCAGCTAACAGAGCAGGTGGTGCTATTGAACTTATTGATGGTAACTTAATGTTTTCAAATTCAATAATGTCTAATAACGATGTTGATGGCTTAGCAGGAACTGCTGCTCCAGGAAATGGTGGAGGCTTTCACGTTACTGGAATGTCAGGAATGATTACAATTTCTACAAGTACCATAACAGGAAACGCTGCGGCTAATGAAGGTGGTGGATTATGGAATCAAGGAGGAACAATGATGACAGTTTCTATGTCTACAGTAGATAATAATACAGCTGCTGAAGGTGGTGGAATTTATAATAACACAGGATCAATCACTTCGGTTATGACGAGTACAATTTCTGGTAACTCAGCATTAGTTTCTGGTGGTGGATTAACAAATAATGGAGCGAGTTTAGATCTTAATGCGGTAACGGTTGCCAAGAATTCAACTGATGGAATTGGTGGTGGTATTGATGCCGTTAATACTGTTACTTTAAAAAATACGATTGTAGCTTTAAACACTGCAGTTACAGGAACAGACGTATCAGGAATGCTAACATCAAATGATTTTAATTTAATTGGATCAGATGATTTATCAGTATTTACAACTCAAACTAATGATATCGAAGGAGTAGATCCTTTATTAGGACCGTTACAAGATAATGGAGGTGTTACATTAACACATCAATTATTAACTAATTCACCTGCTTATGATGCTGGTGATGCAACGGATATGTTTGTAGATCAAATTGGTCAGGTTGTATTTGGAGGAGCAAGAGATATAGGATCTGTAGAAGCACAAGTCGCTTTATCAGTTGATGATTTTAATGCTGCTTCAGTTTTAAATCTTTATCCAAATCCAACAAAAGGACAATTTAATATTGTGATAGATAATTCTGTTTCTGGTGAAATAAAAGCTGAAGTTACAGCGTTGTCTGGAAGAATAGTAAAGCAAATTAAGATAGTAAATGGAACAAACTCCATAGATATTAGAGGGATATCTACTGGGATTTATATTGTTAATGTATTTACAGAACAAGGAAGAGTATCACATAAGTTGATTCTGGAATAATAGTTAGTAATTATTTAATAAATGAAAAGACCATCGAAAGATGGTCTTTTTTTGTTTTCACTATTTTTATTTGAGCGCTAGCCAAAACGGTAACAAATTCTTTTTAATTTTTTGGAAGGCTTCAGGTAAATCAGTTAAAGGTTCCTCGGTAAATGTGAAAGGTTTATCGTTTTCAAAATTCCAATAGGGCTCTTCTAATGTACCATCGGTAGATGTTGTGTGTGATTTTGGAAAATTCGTCATGGAGAGCTTTCCATCATTATTTTTATTGATGCCAAATATTTTTAAATCTTTTGAGGTCGAATAGGTTAGACTTAGTTTTAAATTAAGCGATTTTTTATCATCAGACTTGTAGAATTTCTTCTCTTTTATAGGGAAGTTTTCAAGTTGAGGGCTCCATGAATGATTAGGATGTACTATTTTTGACAATTCATTTTGAATATTTATACTATCACTTTCAGTTTTAATAAATGTCATTAAGTTTTCTTGTACGATTATAATAGTTTTTTCTTCCGGACTTATAGTAACTGTTGTTTTTTCTGAAATGATGTTACTTTGATGAACACCGAAAAAAGTACCTACAACAAAGAATAGTATTTTAATTTCTTCCATGGGCTAATTTAAATAAAAAATCATTTCTTATTTATCAGTTTTAAGGATTTAAATATAGATGTAAAAAAAAGCGCAAGTTGTACAACCTGCGCTTTTTAGCTATTAATCCTTAGGGGGAATATGTTAGTATAATTAGTTAGGTAATTATGCTGATGCAAAAATAAAAGGTTCAGAATAAATAAAAATTGATGTAGGATAATAAATGGAAAAATTTTAAGAATTGTATAATTCTTTTCGAATACGGCTTAAACTTTCATTTGTAATACCTAAGTAGGATGCTATATGATAATTCTTCAATCTTTTCTCAATATTATTATGAGTATCAAGAAAAACAAGATAACGCTCTGTCGCAGATTGTGATAAACTAACTATAATTCTTTTCTGAAAAGCAGCAAAAGCACTTTCTAATTTTTTTCTAATAAAAGTTTCTACTTGAGGAATTTCACTATATAAAAGCTCTTTATCAAATTTAGAAAGACTGTAGAGTGTTGTATCTTCAATAACTTCAAGATTCATTATAGCCTTTGAAGAAGAAAAGTAAGCCGTGAAATCTGTAATCCACCAATCTTTTATTCCAAATTGAACGGTGTATTCTTTTCCGGAAGTAGACATATAATACGTCCTTAAGCAACCCTGATAGATATAAAACATATCATCTATAATATCATTGGCTTTAAAAATTAGGGCTCCTTTTTTATAATGTTTTTTATGAAAAACGGAAGATGCAAATTTTAACTCTTCATCTGTAAATGAGAGTCCTTTAAAAATTTCTTGAACTTTTGAAGTATCGTTTTTCACTTTAAACTTAATATAATCGTGAAAGTATGTAAATACTTTTAAATGAGCGTCTTGATTTCGATGCGCTAGGTTAAAAAAATGTTGACTAGCTTTTCTTTGTAAGAAAAAACCACTTTGAATTAACAAAGTGGTTTTAGTCTTGACTCTTAGCTCTAAAAGCGAAGCGGTCTTAATCTATTTTATCATCTCATAACTACGCTTAATAAAGTTCGTTAACTCTTCACCTTTTAAAAGGCCTTGAGATAAACGTGCTAAATCTAAACTTTGCGTAATTAAACGTTCTTGTTTCTTTTTGGTTTTAGTTTCTAAAATTTCACTAACCAAAGGAGAGTTTGTGTTTACGATAAGATTGTACATCTCTGGCATATTACCAAACATCTGCATTCCGCCGCCACCAGTCTGTTGCATCTCTTTCATACGACGCATAAATTCTGGTTGCGTAATAATAAATGGAGACGAATCGCTATCCATAGCTTCCAACTGTACAGCGAACTTTTCAGAAGGTATTACTTCTTTTAAGATGGTATCTAATTCTGTTTGTTGCTCTTCTGATAATTTAGAAATTGCAGTTTCATCTTTCTTGATTAAATTATCAATATGATCACCATCAACTCTCGCAAAAGAAACATTTTCTTTAGTAGATTCTAACTTCTGAATTAAATGCGGTACAATAGGTGAGTCTAAAATTAATACTTCATATCCTTTCGCTTTTGCAGCTTCAATGTAGCTGTGTTGTTGGTCTTTATTAGAAGCATAAAGCATAACTAACTTACCATCTTTATCTGTTTGAGTTGCTTTTGTTTTGTTGAAAAGCTCTTCATATGTATAGAATTTACCATCAACCGTTGGGTACAAGGCAAAAGCATCAGCTTTTTCGAAGAATTTCTCTTCAGAAAGCATTCCGTATTCAATTACGATTTTAATATCATCCCATTTTGCTTCAAAATCTTCACGATTCGCGTTGAATAATGATTTCAATTTGTCTGCTACTTTACGAGTGATGTAAGATGAAATTTTCTTCACAGCTCCATCAGCTTGTAAGTACGAACGCGATACGTTTAATGGAATATCTGGAGAATCAATAACACCACGTAACATGGTTAAGAATTCAGGAACAATTCCTTCAACATTATCTGTTACATAAACTTGGTTTTGGTATAATTGAATCTTATCCTTTTGCATGTTCATATCGTTCGTCATCTTAGGGAAATACAAGATTCCTGTTAAGTTGAACGGATAATCTACATTTAGGTGAATGTTGAATAAAGGCTCTTCAAATTGCATTGGATACAATTCTCTGTAGAATCCTTTATAATCTTCATCTTCTAATTCCGTTGGTTGTTTTGTCCAAGCCGGATCAGGATTATTGATGATGTTATCTACTGTAATCTGTTTGTGTGGCTCAGTCGTTTCTTTTCCTTCTGCATCAGTAGTCGTTGCAGGAGTAAATTCTGGATCGTTTATTTCCTTTGTTCCAAACTTAATTGGAATAGGCATAAACTTGTTATACTTATTCAGTAACTCACTGATTCTATTGTCTTCTAAAAATTCAGTAGAATCTTCTGCAATATGAAGAATGATTTCTGTTCCTCTATCTGCTTTATCAGAAGGCTCTAATGTAAATTCAGGAGATCCATCACAAGTCCAATGTGCAGCATCAGCACCAGTATGCGACTTAGTGATAATTTCAACTTTTTCTGCAACCATAAATGCAGAATAGAAACCAAGACCAAAATGACCAATAATTCCTGAGTCTTTAGCCGAATCCTTGTACTTGTCTAAGAATTCCTCAGCACCAGAAAATGCAACTTGGTTAATGTATTTTTCAACTTCTTCAGCAGACATCCCTAAACCTTGATCAATGATGTGAAGTTTTTTACCTTCTTTATCAATCTTTACTTCGATAATAGGATTTCCATAGTCAGATTTAGATTCACCTATACTTGTAAGGTGTTTTAATTTTAGCGTGGCATCTGTACCATTACTAATAAGCTCACGTAAAAAGATTTCGTGATCGCTGTATAAGAACTTTTTAATTAACGGAAAGATATTCTCTACCGATACATTAATACTTCCTTTTGTCATGATATATAGTTTTTTGTATTATTAATTTGAATGATTAGGTATAGTCAAATAAAATACCAAGACTTAAAATGTGACAAAGTGACATAAGTACTATGCGTGCATAACGAATGTAAATTCTAATAAAAATAAATTGTATCTTATATCTTAAATTGCTGAACTAAATAATAAGTTTTCCGATGTTTCGGAAACGAAAATAAATTTTCGATGTACAATTCAAAAATAATAGGCTTAGGTAAATATGTGCCAGATAATGTTGTAACCAATGATGATTTATCTAAACTCATGGATACTAATGACGAATGGATACAAGAACGCACAGGTATAAAAGAGCGTCGTTGGGTAAAAAAGGGTAGTGGAGACACTACTGCAACCATGGGAGTGAAAGCTGCTAAAATTGCTATTGAACGTGCGGGTATTGATAAGGATGACATCGACTTTATCATTTTTGCAACCTTGAGTCCTGATATGTATTTTCCTGGTCCAGGGGTACAAGTGCAACATGCTTTAGATATCAAAACGGTTGGAGCGCTAGATGTGCGTAATCAGTGTTCTGGGTTTGTATATGCCATGTCTGTAGCCGATAATTTTATTAAAACAGGAATGTATAAAAACATCCTAGTTATAGGAAGTGAATTGCATTCTTTTGGTTTAGATAAAACAACGAGAGGTCGTGGAGTCTCTGTTATTTTTGGTGATGGAGCAGGAGCTGCCATTTTAACTAGAGAAGAGGATAACTCAAAAGGAATTTTATCAACACATTTACATTCGCAAGGAGAACATGCAGAAGAATTAGTCTTAATTGCACCAGGAATGGGTAAGCGTTGGGTTAGTGATATCATAGAAGATAACGATCCTAATGACGAAAGTTATTTTCCGCACATGAATGGCCAATTTGTATTTAAAAATGCAGTGGTTCGTTTTAGCGAAGTGATTATGGAAGGCTTAATGAAAAACAACTTAAAAGTTGAAGACATTGATATGTTGGTTCCTCACCAAGCAAATCTTCGTATTTCACAATTTATACAACGTAAGTTTAAGTTAAGCGATGACCAAGTGTTTAATAACATACAAAAATACGGAAACACAACTGCAGCCTCTATCCCCATTGCATTAACTGAAGCTTGGGAAGAAGGTAAAATAAAAGAAGGAGATACCGTTGTTTTAGCTGCTTTTGGTAGTGGGTTTACTTGGGGAAGTGTGATAATTAAGTGGTAAACAAATCCCTTTGAAAAAACGGATCTCATACAGTTTAGATCAAAATTATTGATTAAAAAACATCATGTTTTATAAGATCGAATAGTATTAATTATGAAAAACAGCTTAGGATTTGTCGGATTTATTGCAATCATTTTTTTGACCTTCGGAATTACCTATTTAGATTTTGATAATTTGAGTTTTGGATATAATTATAAGGCTTATGCCATGTTAATTATTGGGGTTGTATTATTTGGTTTTGTGCTTTATGGATTTAAAAAGAGCAGCAAAAAATAAAACATAGGCTTTATGAACAAACTATTCTCTTTATTATTTTTAATTCTTTGTTCACAGTCAAGTTTATTCGCGCAACAAAACGATGTTTACATTAAAGCGGGTCTTTTATACGACAGCGAACAAAATGCCCTTTTAAAAGATAAAGTGATTTATGTTAAGGGTAATAAAATTGTATCTATTGGTGCTTTTAATACCATTCCAGATGATGCTGAAATCATAGATTTAACCGAATACACTATCCTTCCTGGTTTAATAGACGCGCATACGCATGTGCTTTTTTCTCAAGATGCAACCGAAGACTTTTCTGAACATAGCATTCATTCGCTCACTATGGAAAGTGATGCCTTAAGAACACTTAGAGGTTCAAAACGCGCAAAGTCGTATTTAGATGTTGGAATTACAAGTGTGAAAGATCTTGGTAATTCAGGACTTTTTCTAGATGTAGCGTTGCGTGATGCGATTAATGAAGGGACTATTGATGGCCCACGTATTTTTGCATCAGGACCAATTATGGCCGCTACAGGTGGTCAAGTTTATGGTGTATCTCCAAAACATCAAAACCTTATAGATTTAGAATACCGTATTATAAATGGAGTAGAAGATGCTAAAATTGCGGTTAGAGAACACGTGAATCAAAAGGTAGATGTTATTAAAATTTGTGCAGATAATATCCCGAACAATACACATTTATCCATTGCAGAAATGAAAGCGATTGTAGAAACCGCAAAAACGTATAGTCTTTCTGTTGTAGCGCATTCAATTACAAACCAATCCGCATGGAATGCCATACAAGCAGGTGTCGATGGCATTGAACATGGATTTAATTTAGCCGATTCTACATTGACCTTAATGGCTAAGAAAAAGGTGTTTTTAGTACCAACCGAAAACAGTAGAACCTATATGAACACGTATAGCAAACTTGCAGGTTATGACGATGATGATTTAGGTTGGGTAGATAATTATTTAGATAGAATGAAAAGCAGACTTTCTAGAGCCATCCAAAAAGGGGTGACAATTGTAGCAGGTTCTGATAATTATACAGATATCGGAGGTACTCGAGGTGAATCGTCAAGAGATATGTTTCGTGCGTATTTTGAAGCAGGAATGAAGCCGTTGGATATTTTACAATCGGCAACTTATATCTCTGCGCTAAATTTAAATAAGCAAAATGAAATAGGAGTTCTTAAGTCTGGTGCAAAAGCAGATCTTATTGCGGTAAAAGGACATATATCTACCGATTTTATAAACACAATAGGACACGTCGTATTTGTAATGAAAGAAGGAAAGGTCTACGTGAGCCAACACAATTAAACAATTCACATATTTTACTTAATCCATAAAACTAAAAAAAGCCCAAACAAAAATCTGTCTGGGCTTTTCAGCTATTAACCAACTTAACTAACACTATTATAAAAATTAATTTATAATTACTATTACTTAAAACTTATACTATACTAGACGTAAAAAGTCCTATTATATTTCATAGGTTTCCACTTTTAACGTGTATTTAACAAAAACCCGAAACTTGCGTTTCGGGTTTTCTTTATTTAATAGTTAAGAATTAACACTAACCATAAACATTCTTTTTAACTATTAAATAATGGGTTTAGAACATACCTCCACCTTCTTTAACGTCGTTATCACGCTGCTTACGAGATTTTGCTCTGTATTTTCCTCCACCAAAACGGTAAGATAAACGTGCTGATATTTGCTGACTTTCCCAATTAAATCGTCCGGTTTGTGCATACGGTCTTTCACTCGTAAATTCGGCATACATCGTATTGAAAATATCATTGTAACTTAAGCTGAAATTAGCTCTCTTTTCCATGAAACTATAATTAAGACCTAAATTAACCATGAGCATATCGCTCATTTCAAATTGAATATTTTTGTTTTTCCCTCTATACATTCCGAAAATAGAAAAACTCAAACTTTCATCGACTTTAAAGCTATTGAAAGCTCTTGCACTCCAAGCGATGTTATCTACTTCAATAGTGTTTAAGATAATATTCATATCCGTATCAAACGATTCGGCAATACTTTTTTGAGATTGTGAGTATAAATCAAAACTCGCATTAACACTCCACCATTTGGTTGGACGGTAATTTGATGATACTTCTACACCGTAAGATGTGGTGTTATCAAAATTCAAATTCGTTAAAATTAAACGATTGATATCAGCTCGGTCTATTAAAACGGCTTGTTGTATTTCGTCTTCAATAATTCTGTAAAAAACACCACCGGTAATACTTCCTTTTTTAAGCTGTCTGGTGTAATTCATTTCAATAGAATTCGTAAACTGAGGTCTTAATTCTTGATTTCCAAATTGTGAAATTAAAGGCGTGTTCCATTCTGGTAATGGATTTACTTGTCCAATACCAGGACGATCTATTCTTCTGCTATAACTTAATTGATACGAGTTTTTATCTGTAGGAGAATAGGTGAAAAATGCTGATGGATATAATTCAAAATAATTGTTTTCAAAAGGAATTATAAGTTCGTCGTTAGAGGCTAAATCTTTTTTGAAAGCTTCAGAATCTACATTTACGGTTTCTGCTCTTAAACCAATTTGGTAGCTCCATTTTTCTAATTTAGCACCATAAGTTGCATAAGCAGAATAAATATCTCTAGTATAATCAAAACGTGTGGTTGTCGGAATATAGTCACCGTCTTGGTTGGTTTCTCGTGCATCAGACTCGTAAAAAAGATTAGTGTCAAATAAACGCGCTTGCAATCCTAATTCTAATTTAGTAGTTTCCGATAATGGATTTACATAATCTAAATTTAAAGTGGTATTTGTTCTATCTGTGTCAGTATCTTCTAAAAAGTTAGGACGTTGAGAGCTGTAAAAAATATTATTTACTTCGTTATTGCCCTCAAAAGTATTGTAATCTGCTTCAAGTTCTATACTATGGCCTTCCTCATTAAAATCGTGCTTATAATTAACATTGTATTGTTGCGAATCATTATCACTACCTCCTCTTGTAAATTGCGATTCATTTAATGATGGATTAGACAAGTAATTGATATTAGAATCTGCAGTACTCCAGTTATCAAAAATATTTTGATTGGTAAAAACCGAAATAGTATTCTTATCATTTAAATAATAATCGACTCCAACTTTAAACAAATGCGATTTGTTATTATTTAAAATGTCAAAGTTTTGTTCAATCCCTTGCTCAGTCCTGTTAAACGCTCCATTATTCGCGTTTTTAGCAATACTATTACTATAAGAACCGTAAACATTTAATTTTCCATTTCTATAATTCGCATCAATTGAGCTATTAAATTTTGCTTCAATATCGTGCGATAAACCAAAATTAATATTACCATTAAAACCAATTTGTGTGTTTTTATGAAGTACAATATTAATAATCCCACTCATACCTTCAGGATTGTATTTTGCAGAAGGGTTAGTGATCAATTCAATACTTTTAATTGAAGTTGAAGGAATCTGTTTTAGCAATTGATCGGCAGGAATATTAGATAACTTTCCATCGACCATAACTCGTACATTTTGGTTACCACGCAAACTTACAGAACCGGTCTGTTGATCGACGCTTACAGAAGGTAAGTTGTTCATAATCTCACTTGCCGTTGCGCCAGCAGTTTGTAAATCTTTACCTATGGTAATAACTTTTCTGTCCACACGTTGTTGTATTGTAGACACATCTGCAACTATGGTTACTTCATCTAAACCGGTAGATTCTTCTTCAAGTTTAATATCTCCAAGGTTAGGTTTGTAGTTGCCCTTGCCAATGGTTATGTTTTTATCAATGGTTTTAAAACCTACAAATTGAATAGAAACAATAACTTTTCCTTCCGGAATATTTTGAATTTCGAAAGTTCCGTCGTCACTAGTTATACCTCCAGTAATAATTTTATTCGCCATATCTTTAATGACAATATTTACATAAGGTAAGGGTTCGTTTAATTCTGCATCTATAACACGTCCTGAAACAGAACCGTCTTTAATATCAGAATTGGAGTTGGGTTGCGCACTTATAATGGTTGATGAGATCATTATAAGCATTAGTAAGAAATGCTTCATTTTTGATTGAAATTTTGGTTATTTTTTTTGATTGATTTAACAGTTTGTTTAACAATAGACGACTATATTTAGGTTGTGTTACTCTAAAAAGTTTACTTAACATTATTTTAACATTATGAACAAAACAACAT
Source organism: Winogradskyella pacifica (assembly GCF_003386275.1). Lineage (NCBI taxonomy): Bacteria > Pseudomonadati > Bacteroidota > Flavobacteriia > Flavobacteriales > Flavobacteriaceae > Winogradskyella > Winogradskyella pacifica. The sequence goes on from NZ_QREI01000004.1 coordinate 150,854, forward strand.
TAGTTATCGGAGCATCTCTAAAACCAGAGCGCTATTCTAACATTGCCATAAAACGATTAAGACGTTATAATCATGAAGTGAAAGCCTTTGGATTAAAAACAGGAAAAGTTGAAGATGTATCTATTGATACAGAGTTAATGCCATATAATGGAATAGATACCGTGACATTGTATCTTAATCCGCAACGTCAAAAGCCGTATTACGATTACATTATTGGTTTAAAACCAGAACGTATTATCTTTAATCCGGGAACAGAAAACCCGGAATTTTACAATATTTTAGAACAGCATAATATTGATTATGAAGTTGCTTGTACTTTAGTATTACTGAGCACCGGACAATATTAAGCCTTCTTTTTTATAAGAAGTAAACCTAGAAACATTAATAGACCATTGTAGATTAATATTTCGAATCCGATTTCGTGACCATTAAATAATTCTTTAGAATATAGATTTAAGATATATGAAAGAAGTGGAGCCGCAATAGCGATAATCCACACTAATTTATCTTTAATTTGAAATTTGGTAATTAAGCCAAAAGCAAATAATCCTAATAACGGTCCGTAGGTATAACCCGCTGCTTTAAAGAGTTCCCAAATTACAGATACATCTGTAAAAATGATATCGAATAATAAGATGACGAGAACAAGTACAGCACTAAAGCCAATATGAACACGTTTTCTTAAGCCTCTTCGTTTGGCTTCGGGTTTGTTTTCAATATCTAAAATATCGAAACAAAATGATGTGGTTAACGATGTTAAAGCAGAATCAGCACTAGAATAAGCCGCAGCAATTAAGCCGAGTAAAAAGAAAGCTGAGGTTACAATTCCTATTTCAGGAAGCATTGCAATAGTAGGGAATAGATCATCTTTAGACGCTGTAATTCCGTTTTTAGCCGCGTACTGTGTTAACATCAAACCAAGGACAAGGAAAAGGATATTTACAAAAACAAGAACAATACTAAAGGTTATCATGTTCTTCTGAGCGTCTTTTAAATTACGACAGGTTAAGTTTTTTTGCATCATATCTTGGTCTAAGCCTGTCATGGTGATGGTGATAAAAATTCCAGATAAAAAGCTCTTCCAAAAATATTGAGAATCATTACCATCTTCAAAGAAGAAGACTTTGCTAAGGTTGCTTTCTTTGGTATAAGTGATAATGTCTCCAATACCATTCAAGTCTAAAGCAGATGCTAAAAAGACAATCGTTACGATTACAGAAACTAACATAAATAAGGTCTGAAGCGTGTCTGTGAAAATAATAGTTTTTATACCTCCTCTAAAGGTGTAAAGCCAAATTAAGGCAATGGTAATTATTACGGTTATTGCGAATGGAATATCAAACAGATCAAAAACTAAAAGTTGTAAAACTTTAGCAACTAAAAATAAACGAAACGACGCACCAACAGTTCTAGAAATTAAAAAAGCGATAGATCCTGTTTTATAACTGACAATACCAAAACGGTCTTTTAAATACGTATAGATTGAGGTGAGGTTGAGCCTATAATAGAGCGGTAAGAGGACGTAAGCAATTATTAAATACCCAAAAAAGTAACCAAAAACAACCTGCAGATATCCAAATTGTTTGGCTTCAATAGCACCAGGAACTGAGATGAAAGTCACCCCAGACAATGAAGCTCCAATCATTCCAAAAGCGACCAAATACCATGGGGCAGATTTGTTAGCCTTAAAAAAAGCGGCATTAGAATCTTCTTTTCCAGTGAAATAAGAGATTAAAATTAGCAATCCAAAATAACATACAATTAATAATAGTATTGCTGTTGGAGACATGATGTATAAGTTTTAATAATATTTACGAAAAATAGTGTATTTGAAAAAAAGGACTGCGTTAAAGTAGAAATAATTATGAAAAACTTATTTAGATATTCAGGATTTAACTTTAAATAGACTTTTAAAACAACGCCTTTTTTATGTTCAAAAATCTTTACCTTCGCGCCTATGGAATTTTCATCAAAACTCTTAGAAAACGCAGTTAACGAAATGTCGCAATTACCAGGTATTGGTAAGCGAACGGCATTGCGTTTAGTGTTACATATGTTACGACAACCAGAAAATCAAACCTTTCAATTAGCTAATGCGTTAACGAAGGTGAGAGCAGAAATTAATTTTTGTAAATCGTGCCATAATATTAGCGATACGGTGTTGTGCGAAATATGTTCAAACCCAAAACGTAATAGTGAATTAATTTGTGTTGTTGAAGATATTAGAGATGTTATGGCTGTAGAAAATACAAGCTCATTTAAAGGTCTGTATCATGTTTTAGGAGGAAAAATATCTCCAATGGATGGTATTGGACCTCAAGATTTGAATATAACAACTTTAGTCGAAAAAGTAAAAACAGGTGAAGTAAAAGAATTAATTTTTGCTATGAGTCCAACGATGGAAGGAGATACAACTAACTTTTATATCTTCAGGCAAATTCAAGATTATAATGTAGCAACATCAACTATTGCAAGAGGAGTAGCTGCTGGTAATGAATTAGAATATACGGACGAAATTACTTTAGGCCGCAGTATTATAGATCGTGTGCCTTTTGAAGCATCCTTAAAATCTTAATGATATATTGAAGCTATCTGTCATCATATTAAATTATAATGTACGCTATTTTTTAGAATTATGTCTAAAAAGTGTGGAAGCTGCCATTGCTGATATTGATGCAGAAATTATAGTGATAGATAACAACTCCCCTGATGATAGTTGTGCTATGGTGAAGGAATTATTTCCTTCTGTGAAATTGATTGAAAACAAAGATAATTCAGGATTTTCTAAAGGTAATAATATAGGAGTTGCGCAAGCTAAAGGAGAATATTTATGTATTCTTAATCCGGATACGATTGTCGCAGAAGATACGTTCACAAAACTTATTAAGTTTACTGACGGTAAAGATAATCTCGGAATTGTAGGTTGTCAACTTATAGATGGTAAAGGTAATTTTCTACCAGAAAGTAAACGTAATGTGCCTACACCAAAGGTGTCCTTAAAAAAAGTATTAGGTAGCACTAATGATTATTATGCCAATCATATTGAAACCGAAAGTACAGGCAAAGTAGATATTTTAGTCGGAGCTTTTATGTGGCTGAAAAAAGACGTGTACGACGCTGTTGGTGGTTTTGATGAAGACTATTTTATGTACGGAGAAGATATCGATTTGTCTTATAAAGTGGTTAAGGCAGGTTATGATAATTTCTACTTTGGAGAAACGACTGTAATTCACTTTAAAGGAGAAAGCACTCTAAAAGATTCGAAGTACGCAAAACGGTTTTACGGTGCCATGCAAATATTCTACAAAAAGCATTTTAAGCAGAATCTATTATTTAATGCTGTGGTTTGGGTAGGTATTAAAATGGCACATTTTTTACGGAAGAATACCGTTGAGGTAAAAATAAAGTCAAATCAATCCTATTTATATTCAGTTGATTTTGACCCAATTTTGGTAGAACAATTACCAAATCCAACCCACATTGAAAATACAATACAAGATAATATTGAGAATAACAGTCTAATCGTTTATGATTTTAAAATGTTGATTTCAAGCATTGTAATTGCAGATATGAAACAAAAATCGAAGCAAGAAAATATTGTTTTTAGATTTCTTTTAAAAAATAGTAAATTTATCCTCGGAAGTGATAGCGCTACCAATAGAGGGGAAGTGCTTCACTTCTAGAATGTATTTGTTGAATAAAAACCAATAAAACATCTATTTTTTTAGTAATTTTGCACGCGATTAGCAAATAACGACCTACAAATTAAAGATATGGCAAATTTTGAACTTAAGTTACCTAAAATGGGAGAGAGTGTTGCAGAAGCAACTATAACCTCATGGCTTAAAGATGTTGGAGATACTATTGAAGCAGATGAAGCAGTTTTAGAGATTGCAACAGATAAAGTAGATAGTGAAGTGCCGAGTGAAGTGGATGGCGTTTTAATTGAAAAATTATTTAACGTTGATGATGTTGTACAAGTTGGGCAAACTATAGCAGTTATAGAAACAGAAGGGGGAGGAACGGTAGACGTAAAAGCTCCTGCTGCTAAACCAGAGCCTACTGCAGAACCAGTAGCACCAAAAGTAGTTGCCGAAGTTGCACAAACTGTTGTAGCTGCAAAAGCATCTGTAGAACCTTTGGTCTCTACTGAAGATCGATTTTATTCTCCACTAGTAAAAAATATAGCAAAGCAAGAAGGCATTTCTCAAACCGAATTAGATACTATTTCTGGTACAGGGAAAGATGGGCGCGTTACTAAAAACGATATTAAAGCGTATTTAGAATCTCGTAGTTCTGCTCCAACTGCTGTTCAGAAATCAGAACCTATTTCTGCAACGAAATCTGAAGACACGAAGACATTAGACGCTGAGCGTAGTAAAAATTCAATTGAAGCTCCTAAGAAGGATATTGCTCCGGCTCAAGAAAAACCAAATGCGGATAAGTCAATTGCAGTTTCTGGAGGTGATGAGGTTATTGAAATGACCAGAATGGGGAAACTCATTTCAAAATATATGGTAGATTCAGTACAAACTTCAGCACACGTGCAGTCGTTTATAGAGGCTGATGTCACTAATATTTGGAACTGGAGAAAGAAAGTTAAAGATGGCTTTATGAAGCGTGAAGGTGAAAATCTAACCTTTACTCCAATCTTTATGGAGGCGATCACTAAAGCTTTAAAAGATTTCCCGATGATGAATATTTCTGTTCAAGGAGATAAAATCATTAAAAAGAAAGCGATTAATGTTGGTATGGCAGCAGCCCTACCAGATGGTAATTTAATTGTACCAGTCATAAAAAATGCTGATCAGTTAAATTTATTTGGCATGGTAAAACGTGTTAACGATTTAGCGAATAGAGCACGTTTAGGAAAATTAGATCCAGACGATATACAAGGAGGAACCTATACTGTTACTAATGTTGGTACATTTGGTAGCATCATGGGAACACCAATTATTAATCAACCACAAGTTGGTATTTTAGCTTTAGGAGCTATTAGAAAAACACCTGCAGTAATAGAGGGGCCAGAAGGAGATTATATTGGTATTCGTTTTAAAATGTACTTGTCACATTCTTATGACCACAGAGTGGTTAATGGAGCACTTGGAGGTCAGTTTGTAAAAGCTGTTAAAGATTATTTAGAAGGTTGGGATAGTGACAGAGAGATATAATGAATTCTAAAAAACTAATTGATAGTAAAACAAAAGCGAAACTTATGGAAGTAGGTGAAGTTGTGTTGTATTGGGTGGGAGGAATTTTACTTATATCAATAGGTTCAGTTATTCTTTATTATCTAGTAGTGTTAGTTTTACATTTTATAACCTAAGAGATATAAAAATATATATAAAAAAGCACAGTTTTAAACTGTGCTTTTTTTGTTTTTTACAAGCAACTCTTTATAGCGCTCAGAACATCTGTTTTTTATGTTGTAACTTATAAAGGTTTAGTAATAAGATTTGTAGCAAGTGTCTTTATAAATTCGTTAACCTTATACGGTTTTACAATAGAATCATCAAACTGTGCGCTTTTAAAACGATCATCTTGTTCGTCTTGTGTTACGGCTGTTAATGCAATGACAATGACGGGTTTTTGAAGTTCTCGGATTTTTTTAGTCGCTTCTATACCATCCATAATAGGCATGTGAACATCCATCAATACTAAGTCGTAATCCGTTAGCATAATTTTATCAATACCTTCCTGACCGTTAGTGGCAACTTCTACTACAATATCATGACTTTCCAATGTTTTTTTAGTCACCATAAGGTTAATTCTGTTATCATCTACAACTAATATCTTTTTACCGCGAAGCATTTCAATTGAAACAGTATCTTCAATCTCTTCATTGGCATGCTTCTTTTTTGTAGTTCCAAAAGTGATCTCAAAGAAGAAATTTGAGCCTTCGTCAACTACGCTTTCTAGTTGTATGTTAGACTTCATATCTATGAGTAATTTTTGTACAATAGTAAGTCCTAAGCCAGAGCCTTGAAAATCACCTTTGTGTTTAAGTTGTCCAAATTCCTCAAAGATTTTTTGTTGGTCGGCTATAGGAATTCCTTGACCGTTGTCCTTAACTTCAAACTTTAGCTTTAAGTCATTTTTTTTAAGGTCTAATAAACTAACAACGAGCTCTACTTTTCCGTTAGTTGTAAATTTTAATGCATTACCCAATAAATTGATGAGGACTTGAGACATTTTAGTTTGATCTCCATTGATCCATTTAGGAATATTAGGGTTTAGCGTTATAACTAAATCATTATTAGTTTGTCTCGTTAAGTATTCTAATGATTCTTTAATATTATTTAAAAAATCTTTAAGGTGAAAAGCTTTTGATTCAAATTTGATTTTCTCATCAGAATCCATCTTGTTTAAGGTCAGTACATCATTTACAAGGTTTAGTAAATAGTCTGCTGAAAATTTTAGGGACTGCAATTCTGTTTTATGAGATTTTAGATTACTGTCGTTATTAAGAACAGTGCTTAAGCCGATAATTCCATATAAAGGTGTACGCAATTCATGGCTCATTGTAGATAGGAAACGAGATTTAGCCTCTGCTAATTTTTCGGATTCTAGTTTAGCTTCCAGGTATTCTTTATTTTTTATTTTTAATTCATTGTTAAGTTTTCTTCTGTTTTTTGTCACCTTTAAAAGGTAGAATAAAAGACCTAAGAGTACTAAGAAGACAACAGCACTAAAGATTAATAATTTTCTCTGAGTCTCTGATTTTTCGACTATTAATTCATTTCTGAGGGCTTCGGTTTTTAATTCTTCCTGTATTTTAGCATTTTTAAGAGAGGTGATAAGGTTGTCAGCCGATTTTTTAATTTCTAATTTGCTTTGCTCTAAAAAAAGGCTATCTTTTAGTTTGCCTATATCATAGGCTTTTTGGTAATTACCTTTAAAGGCAAGGCATTCAATATAACCGTTATAAGCTTTCTTTAGTACGTCTAGGTTATTCGTTTCTTTTGATAAAAGAATGGCTTGTTTATATAGGTCTATAGCTAAATCATAATCGTTAATTCTATAAGCATAATCGGCTTTGTATAAATTAAGACCAGCGTGTCCTATCTTAAAGTCTTTAGGAATATGCAACTCTGCAGTATCGAGATATGGCTTCGCTTCTTTATGTTGATTATAATGATCAAAATATATTTGAGCTATATTATGATTTAGGAAGAAAAGAGCAAGATTATTATTATCCTCCTTTGCCACTGGTATTCCTTCCTTAAAAGAATTTATGGCTTTATCTGGCTTTCCAAAAGCATAATAGATATTACCTAGATCTATATGAGAACCCACAAGAGAAGTATTGTCATTTAGCTTTTTAGCTAATTGAATGTTTTTTCGAGCATACTCAAGTGATTTTATGGAGTCGTTTAAGTTGAGATAGGAATTTGCTAAGAAGCTACGAATTTTACTAATCTCATTATTTAGCTTATTGTCCTTTGCTATTTTAAGTATGTCATTTGCTTTAAGAATAACAGAACTGTAATCCTCTTTATAGTAATCAGCGATCATCAGTTCTTTAACTGAGTCCAAGTAAATTTTGGTTTCAGAATCTTCACGGTTTATAGAGCTGTTGAGCGAGCTTTCTTTTTTTTGTGCATGAAGGCCACATACTTGAAAAGTGAGAATTAGGGCAAATAAGAATGTTCGCATATTAATCGATAAAGGATAGTAATAGCTGTCAAAGTACTTATTTTTTATATAAAACCTATCATTTTAATCTCTAATATTATGGAGGCCACAGCGCTAGTTAATGTAAAATAAGCTTTAAAATGAGCTGCAAGTTAGGTTTTAGAGTGGCAACCATAGTATTACCGTAGTTTTTAAAAATTATGATATTAATATTTAGCTTTCAATAGTTTGCTGAAACTATAGGCATAGCTTATTAATCTAATTACAGCTTTTTCATCCCAATCAAGGCTATTCTAGTTATTCTAATTATCTTTGATTCTCAAAACTAAAACAATGCAACTCAACCTCACAAAACCTATCTGCTTTTTCGATTTAGAAACTACAGGTATTAATATTTCAAAAGATAGAATCGTAGAAATTTCAATTCTTAAAGTTCATCCAGATGGTAAGGAAGAATCTAAAACGTGGGTTGTAAATCCTGAAATGCCAATTCCTGCAGAGGTAACAGCAATTCACGGCATTTCGGATGCCGATGTTGTTGGCAAACCAACATTTAAAGAATTGTCTAAGGAAATTTATAACTTAATTAAGGACTCAGATTTAGGTGGCTTCAATTCTAATCGTTTCGATATTCCGTTGTTGGCAGAAGAAATGCTAAGAGCAGAAGTAGATTTTGACATGAAGAATACACAATCCGTTGATGTACAGACTATTTTTCATAAAATGGAGCAGCGTACTTTAGTGGCGGCTTATAAGTTTTATTGTGATAAAGACTTAAGTGATGCACATAGTGCAGAAGCAGATACAAAGGCTACTTACGAAGTTTTAAAAGCACAATTAGACCGTTACGAAGATTTAGAAAACGACACCAAGTTTTTAGCAGAGTTTAGTTCTCGTAAAAAATTCGCAGATTTCGCAGGTTTCTTAATCTTTAATAAAGAAGGTGAAGAGTGTTTTTCATTCGGAAAGCATAAAGGGAAACGCGTCTTAGACGTTTTAGAGAAAGAACCAGGCTATTTTGGTTGGTTATTAAACGCTGATTTTCCATTATATACGAAGAAGGTTTTGACGGCTATTAAGCTTAGTCAATTTAATAATAAGTTAAGCTAACAGCCAAAAGCTAAAAACCAACAGCTAACCAATGAAACTAATCTGCATAGGTCGCAACTACACCGACCACATTAAAGAGCTCGACAACGAAAAACCAACAGATCCTGTGGTGTTTTTAAAACCAGATACATCGATTTTACTGAAGAAACAACCGTTTTTTATTCCAGATTTTTCAGATGATGTACATCATGAAGTTGAGGTTTTAGTGAAAATCAATAAAGTTGGAAAGCATATCGATAAGAAATTTGCACATAAATATTACGATGAAATCGGACTCGGAATAGACTTTACAGCACGAGATCTTCAAGCGCAATTAAAAGCAAAAGGCTTACCGTGGGAAAAAGCTAAAGCCTTTGATGGTGCTGCGGTTATTGGTAAATGGTTGCCAAAATCTAAATTTCAAAATCTAAATAATATTAATTTTAGTTTAAAGAAGAATGAAGAGATTGTTCAGTCTGGAAACACAGAACTGATGCTTTGGAAAATTGATGAACTTATAGAATATGTGTCAAAATATTTCACTTTAAAAATTGGAGACATTATATTTACGGGCACACCAGCAGGAGTTGGAAAAGTTTTTGCAGAAGATCAATTAAAAGGATATCTTGGGGACGTGGAAATGTTTTCAATTAAAATTAAATAAATGTCACAACATTATCAATTACACCGTGTACGAGAAATGGCTGAGGGAGACGAAGATTTCGTTGCAGCTTTAGCGGCCGCTTTTATAGAAGAAGTGCCAGAAGATGCAGAACGTTTAAGAATAGCAGTACCAGCAAAAGATTATAAAGAAGTTTATCAAGCTGCTCATAAAATGAAGCCTACTATAGATTTGTTTGAGCTTGGTGTTTTAGATACGCTGATCGAAGTACAAGATTGGGGAAAGTTGGAACAATCGGACAAAAATGTAGATCAACAACTTATAGAGGTTTTAACCGCAGTAGATAATGCTGTTAATGAGATTAAAGCCGATTTCGGACTCTAAATGCAAGCAGAAATTATTACTATTGGCGATGAGATTCTCATTGGCCAGATTGTAGATACAAATTCGGCATTTTTAGGTAAGGAGTTGAATAAATTTGGGATTTCAATCTATCAGATTACATCAATTCAAGATGATAAAGCGCATATTCTTAAAGCTTTAAAGGAAGCTGAAGAAAATGCAGATATCATTATTATTACAGGTGGTTTAGGACCAACAAAAGATGATATTACTAAGCACACCATTTGCGAATACTTTAATGATACCTTAATAGAAGATAAGGCTGTTCTAACTAATGTAGAGCAGATTTTTTCAAAATATAGTGCAGCACCACTTTTAGAAGTTAATAAACAACAAGCTTTAGTGCCTTCTAAAGCCACGGTTCTTATGAATCACAATGGTACAGCACCAGGTATGTGGTTAGAGAAAAATGGTAAAGTATTTGTGTCACTGCCAGGAGTGCCTTTTGAGATGAAAGCTTTAATTACAGAGCAAGTCATTCCGAAGTTAATAGGGAAGTTTAAGTTTCCATATATAATGCACAAAACCCTCTTAACCTATGGTCTTGGCGAAAGTGCATTGGCAGAACGAATTGCAACATGGGAAGATCATTTACCCAATTTTATAAAATTAGCATATCTACCAAGTTTAGGTCGCGTGCGCATACGGTTATCTGCAAAAGCTTTTGATAAAGTAATGGTGGATGCCGAATTACACAACCAAATTAATTTGCTGTTACCACAAATTAAAGATGTTTTTATCGGTTACGAAGAAGATGAATCTATTGAAGCGGTAATAGGTAAGCAATTAACTGAAATGGGAAGAACTTTAGCTGTCGCAGAAAGTTGTACCGGAGGAAGAATTGCAAAATCATTTACAGAAAATGCAGGTGCGTCTGCTTATTTTAAAGGTGGTGTTGTGACTTATGCTTCAGAATCTAAAGTGAAAATTTTAGACGTTTCAGAAGACGATATAAAAAATCATTCTGTGGTGAGTAAGCAAGTTGCTGAGACCATGGCTAAGAATGTCAGATTATTATTTGATAGCGATTATGCTATTAGTACCACTGGTAATGCAGGACCGTTGAAAGGAGATTCGGATGTAGAAGTAGGAACTGTTTGGATTGCTATTGCTTCAAAAGATGACGTTTACTCTGAAGTTTTTAACTTCGGAAATCTTCGCGAGAAGGTAATTGTAAGAGCTTCAAATAAAGCTTTTGAAATGCTTCAGAAATTTTTTTTGAAAAAGTAGAGTTTTATGTTTGCTGAAACCTAAAGTTTTACTAAATTTGCACCCTGTTTAAAATATCCATGTTCGGATTTTAGATTCTTATTGAGATTAATTTGAGGTAATTCCTTTAAATACAATAAGAGTTAGCAGAATAATAAATTATAGACCTAAAGAAAGAAAACAATGTCAAGAGTTTGTGAACTTACTGGGAAGAAAGCGATGGTTGGGAACAATGTTTCTCACGCAATGAATAAAACGAAACGCAAGTTTGATGCAAACTTGATCAAAAAACGTTTTTATATTCCTGAAGAAGATAAGTGGGTAACATTAAAAGTTTCTACATCAGCATTAAAGACTATCAATAAAATTGGTATCGAAGCGATGTTAAAAGAAGCTAAAGCAAAAGGATTTTATAAATAATAGCGTTTACGCTTAAGTCAATTTACAATGGCAAAAAGAGGAAATAGAATACAAGTTATCTTAGAGTGCACAGAGCACAAAACTTCTGGTCAACCAGGAACATCAAGATATATTACAACAAAAAATAAGAAGAACACGCCAGATCGTATGGAGATTAAGAAATTTAATCCTATCCTTAAGCGTATGACTGTTCATAAAGAGATAAAATAAGATACCATGGCAAAGAAATCAGTAGCGTCTTTACAGACAGGATCAAAACGTTTGACAAAAGCTATAAAAATGGTGAAATCACCAAAAACTGGAGCATACATGTTCGTAGAATCAGTAATGGCACCAGAATTTGTCAATGACTTTTTAAACAAAAAGTAATCTTTATCTATATAGAGATTAACAGAACTGCTTTCATTTGAAAGCAGTTTTTTTATGTTTATATTTGAAAAACATCTGACATATTAACAGTAAATTGTTATAGGCAAGGTTGTTGCAATGTAATAATTGTAAATAATACTGTCACACTGAGCTTATCGAAGTGCGATTAATAACCTAACTACAAAAATGAGTTTTTTTAAAAAAATATTCTCTTCCGAAAAGAAAGAAACTTTAGATAAAGGCTTAGAGAAATCTAAATCTTCTTTTTTCAATAAATTAAATAAAGCCGTTGCCGGTAAATCTAAAGTCGATGATGACGTTTTAGATAATCTTGAAGAAATCCTAGTCACCAGTGATGTAGGTGTTAATACCACATTAAAAGTGATTACACGTATTGAAGAACGGGTAGCAAAAGATAAATACCTAGGTACTTCTGAATTAAATAAGATTCTACGTGAAGAAATAGCAGCGCTATTATCTGAAACCAAGTCTGGCGAAGAAACCGAATATACCATTCCTGAATTACCAAAACAAGCAGATGGTTCTAAAACACCATACGTTCTTATGGTTGTTGGCGTGAATGGAGTTGGTAAAACAACAACAATTGGGAAATTAGCTTATCAGTTTAAGAAGAAGGGTCTAAAGGTTGTTCTTGGAGCAGCAGATACGTTTAGAGCCGCAGCTATAGATCAATTACAAGTGTGGGCAGATCGTGTAGATGTACCAATGATACGACAAGAAATGGGATCTGATCCTGCTTCTGTAGCGTTTGATGCCTTACAGTCAGGTGTCAATCAAAATGCAGATGTTATTATTATTGATACTGCAGGTCGTTTGCACAACAAAGTGAACTTAATGAATGAGTTGACTAAAGTAAAACGTGTCATGCAAAAAGTGGTTGGTGATGCACCTCACGATGTATTATTAGTTTTAGATGGTTCAACAGGTCAAAATGCTTTTGAACAGGCCAAACAATTTACAGCAGCTACCGAAGTAACATCGTTAGCTGTGACCAAATTAGACGGTACAGCAAAAGGAGGAGTTGTCATCGGAATTAGTGATCAATTTCAAATTCCTGTAAAATATATTGGAGTAGGTGAGGGTATTGAAGATTTGCAAGTATTTAATAAATATGAGTTTGTAGATTCGTTTTTTAAATAAATTCTTTTCATACCAGAATACTCCAGAAATAGTAAACTTAAGTATGTCTTAATATATATGGCATTACATTTTAAGAATTATAGAATTTTAAAGCCGATTACAATAATTTCACTATTGTAGTATTCGGCTTTTATGTTTTTTAAACATGCAGTGTCGTTAATGTTGGTATATATTACACCACAAAGTCCTTTGCTTCCAAAACAATTGAAGGCTTATGCGGCCTTTCCGTTGTTTTTTATTTTAGTATTTTTCGGTATACTGAGTGCTTTCGGTATTCAAAGTTTATGGTTTAAACGGTATAATGTTAAATATGTTTATGCTACGTTTGGATTGTTATTTTTGTTTTACATTTTTCAGTGGCAGATCTATCAGTGTATGATGCGTTTTAATCCTTATAGCTAATTAATTAATGCGTTAATCTTCAACCAAAGCGCGTTATCAAAATTTGAAAGTGCAAAATTATCATCGTCTGCAGATTGTCCCATCCTAACGACAACAAGCTTTTTACTAGGAACCACATATATTTTTTGATCATTTTTTCCTAAAGCAGCATACATGTCATTTGGTGCATCTGGAATAAGTTGACCTGGAAATTCAACCTGAGTTTGTGGTAAATGGTAAGATGATTTTCCATTTAGCCACCATAAATAACCATAAGCATCATTAATGGATTGAGAGGTGGTTGTTGCCTGCCTAAAATAATTTTCACTAACAATCTGCTGGTCTTCCCATTTGCCATGTGCATAAGCCAATAATCCAAATCTGGCCATGCTTCTTGTATGACTTCCATAAACTTGTAAGCCATTAATAGTAAGCCAACCACCATTCATACCTATGGGTGCTTTTAGTTTAGTGTTAAAGTAAGTATTCCAAGTTTGATTGGAAGCTTCAGAAACGACATTTTGTAGTTTTACATAGACGTTATGATATGCCCAACGTGTGCCAGCATCAGCGATATATTGTAAATTGTTAGGTGACACATCATCACCTAAGCTGTCATCTAAGCCAGAAGTCATTGATAATAAATGTTTGCAAGTAATTAAATTTTCTTTTTCTAATGAAGTGTTAGTCCAACCAGTTCCTAAATAATCAGAGACTTTGTTGTTTATATTTATAAGACCTTCGTCTTGTGCAATTCCTGCAACCGTAGAGGTTAAAGTTTTACCAGCACTCGCCCAATACCAAAGTGTTGAACTCGTATGGCCATTGAAATACTGTTCTTCAACAATTTTACCATTGTAAAGCATCATAAAACTTTTGGTATGCTTCTCTTCAAGAAAGTCTAATAAAGGTTGTAATTCATTAGTATTCCAGTTTAATTCGGAAATGGATGTTGTTTCCCAGGTATCAGAATTTATCGGAGGAAAGTAAATGGCTTCATGTTCTGGTTCTTCAGATGTAGAACCATCATTAGTAGAACACGAAAAATTAAAGAAAAAACATAACATTAATATAGCTATAGGTCTTGCTTTCATCATTTTATTTAAAAATAAGACTATAAAAATAGGAAAAAGTTTAATCTCGTTAAGCAGCAATCGATTATCGTAAATCATTCCGTATCTTTGCAAACTGATTTACAAAAAGCATGAGAACTAAAAGCACAAAAAAGAATAGAATCAACGTCATTACACTAGGTTGTAGTAAAAATGTTTACGATAGTGAAGTGTTAATGGGGCAACTTAAAGCAAGCGGAAAGGACGTGGTCCATGAGCAAGAAGGTAATGTTGTGGTTATAAATACTTGTGGGTTTATTAATAATGCTAAAGAAGAAAGTGTGAACACCATTTTGGAGTACATGCAAAAAAAGGAAGATGGTGAAGTTGATAAAGTGTTTGTTACAGGTTGCTTAAGTGAGCGCTACAAACCAGACTTAGAAAAGGAAATTCCAAATGTAGATCAGTATTTCGGAACTACAGAATTACCTGGCTTATTAAAAGCATTAGGTGCAGATTATAAACATGAATTGATAGGGGAACGTTTAACAACAACCCCAAAGAATTATGCTTATCTTAAAATTGCTGAAGGTTGTGACCGACCGTGTAGTTTTTGTGCCATTCCAATTATGCGAGGAAAGCATAAAAGTACACCGATTGAAAACTTAGTAACAGAGGCTGAAAAATTAGCAGCTAATGGCGTTAAGGAATTGATTCTTATTGCACAAGATTTAACGTATTACGGTTTAGATATTTATAAAAAACGAAACCTAGCTGAGTTATTAGAAAACCTAGTAAAGGTTGAAGGTATCGAGTGGATTCGCTTGCACTATGCATTTCCAACAGGTTTCCCGATGGATGTTTTAGACATTATGAAGCGCGAACCTAAAATTTGTAATTATTTAGATATTCCGTTACAGCATATTTCTGATGACTTATTAAAATCTATGCGTCGTGGAACGACCAAAGCAAAGACGACTAAATTGATTCATGATTTTAGAGCCATTGTTCCTGAAATGACGATTAGAACAACACTTATTGTTGGGTATCCTGGAGAAACAGAAGCACATTTTCAAGAACTTAAAAAATGGGTTTCAGAAATGCGTTTTGAACGTTTAGGATGTTTTACCTATTCTCATGAAGAAAATACACACGCCTATAATTTAGAAGATGATGTTCCGGAAGAGGTGAAAATGGAACGTGTTAACGAGATTATGGAAATTCAATCTCAAATCTCTTGGGAATTAAATCAAGCCAAAATAGGACAGGAATTTAGAGTCGTTATTGACCGAAAAGAAGGGAATTATTTTGTAGGACGTACAGAATATGATTCACCAGATGTTGATAATGAAGTGCGCATTGATGCTACTAAAACGTATTTAAAGACAGGTGAGTTTGCAACAATTAAAGTTACCGAAGCAGAAGATTTTGATCTTTATGGTGAAGTGATTTAATCATAACTATTTTTATGCACTACTATAATAGTGCTCTAAGTTTTTTATGATGGTACAAGTTCTAGTGATGTAGCTTGTACCATCATTTGTAAAATGCAAGCGCTGTTTCTAGCAGTGTTTTCGCTTTTAAAAGGCTTGTAATTAGAAATTAGATTCTGTCTGGCCAAGCATTTGGGTGCTCTCCACTAAATCCAAATTCAGATAGTTCATTTATTTGATTCATTTCGTCATAAGATAACTCAAAATCAAATAGGTTTATATTCTCTTCAATGCGCTCTTTTGTAATTGATTTAGGAATTACAATTACATCATGTTGGATGATCCAGCGAAGGCAAACCTTTGCAACCGACGTATAATGCGTTTTTGCGATTTCTTTTAAGCGTTCATTTTCAAAAACTTTTCCTCTTGCTAATGGCGACCAAGATTCAACTGCAATGTTTTGCTTTTTACAATAGTCAACTAAGTCGCGTTGCCAGTAACCAGGATGAAATTCTATTTGATTAACAGCTGGTTTTACTTTAGCTGTTTTAAACAAGGCTTCAAGGTGTTCTTCAAAAAAATTACTTACACCTATAGATTTTATTTTGCCCTCGGCTTGTAATTCTTCCATAGCTCTCCAAGCATCAGCATTGGCTTTTTGCCAATTATCATAATTTTTGGCATTTGCAGGCCAATGAATGAGATATAAGTCTATATAATCTAATCCCAATTTTTTAAGGGATTTTTCAAATTCTTCTTTAGCCATGTCATAACCTAAGTTGTCTCGCCATAATTTGGTTGTCACCAAAATTTCTTCTCTTGGAACTCCACTCGCTTTAATGCCTTTTCCTACGGCTTCTTCATTGTTATAAGCGGCAGCGGTGTCTATTAATCTATAACCGTTTAAAAGGGCATGTTTAACAGATTCAATTCCTTCTTGCTCTTTAGCTTTAAAGGTTCCAAAGCCTACAATCGGCATTGTATTTCCATTATTTAAAATTATATTTTTCATACTTCAATATAGTATTAATTGTAGATGTTTTCTTTAAGAGGAAGACTGTCATAATAGAATTTTGATGTGTATTATTCTTCCGAGACAATTTTCCTTATTCAATTTAGAAAAATGTTATTGTTTTAAAAAATCAATTAATGGTTCTATAAAACTTTCAAACTTTTCTATGTGAGGTAAATGTCCAACGTTTTCTATTTCTACCAATTTTGCATTAGGAATTTTCTTCTGGGTTTGTTTTCCTAATACATCATATAATCCCATGGTCTTTTTTAAATCTTCAGAAACAAGTCCTTTACCCAAAGCTGTTCTGTCTCTAGTACCAATAATTAAAAGTGTTGGTGCAGTAATATTTTCAAATTCGTAAACAACAGGCTGTGTAAAAATCATGTCGTAGGTTAACGCTGCATTCCATGCTATGGTTTTATAATCTGAATTTAATGTCCAGCCAGCTAATAGGTTTACCCATTGGTCGTATTCAGGCTTCCATTTATTGTCGTAATAATTTTCTAATTGGTATTTTTTAATGCCTTCATAAGATTTTTTTAATTCATTTTTATACCACCATTCTACAGGTTTGTAAGGCACTTTTAGTTTCCAATCCTCCAGCCCTATGGGATTTTCTAAAATGAATTTTTCAACAGTTCCTGGATACATTAAAGCAAAACGTGTGGCGAGCATGCCACCCATGGAATGTCCCAAAATGGCAGTTTTCTTAATATTTAAAGTATCGAGAAGGGTTTTGGTGTTTTGTGCGAGTTGCTGAAACGTATAATGAAAATGCTCTGGTTTAGACGATTTTCCGAACCCAACTTGATCTGGTACAATAACACGAAACCCTTCTTTAGTTAGCGCTTGGATAGTCGTTTTCCAATAGGCACCATTAAAATTTTTTCCATGAAGCAACACTATGTTTTTTCCGTTATAATTATCAGGTTTTACATCCATATACACCATTTTTAATTCTTGCTCTTGTATGGTCAACTCTAACTTAGAGACAGCATATGGATAGTTGTAATTTGCCAATTCAATATCTAACCATTGTAAACTATCTGTTTGTGCCTTTGTAATTTGAAAGACGAATAAAAGTGTCAATCCTATTATTAAATTCTTTTTCATGATGTGATTTTGTATTAATTGTGTTTTATTCCATGCTTATAGGTCAAATAGAGTATGCAATCTTAATGCCACTAAACCAATTTCTCGGCATTCCAGGATAATAATAACGTGGTTCTGAATTGCCAAATCCAACGGCATTAATTAATACGGATGAAGCATACTGTTTATCTGTAAAATTATTAACACCTATATTAATTTCAATATCGAAGTCTTTCGTAATTGAATTCTTGTAAGATAATTTGGTGTTGAAAACGGTATATGCATCCGAAGATAAAGTGTTAGCATCGTTTAATGGCATATCTCCAATATGGATAAAATTAGTGTTTAAGTTAAAATTTTTAAAGCCTAACTGAAGACCTCCATTTATTTTCACCTTAGGAACACCTGTTAATTGATGGTCTGAATAATCAGTTTGGTCATCAACGAAATCTATAAAGCGATGGTCTGTAATTTCGGCATTTATATAGGGGGAAAGTAAAAATCCATTACTAAATTTTTGTGTATAAGAGGCAGACAACTCAATACCTTTATGTTCTGTTTTACCTGCATTACGACCAATATATTGATCATCTCCAACACGGTCAGCCACCAATAAATTGTCAATATCGAGTAGGTAAGCTGAAAGCTGAAATTTTAATTTTCTATCTAATAAAAACAGTTCACTTCCAATTTCGTAATTAAAACCAGTTTCTGGTCCTAAGTCAGGATTGATCACTCCTTCTGGTGTTAATGTTTCTTCTATAGAAGGGTAATTGAACCCACGGCTGACGTTTACATAAATAGTTGTATTTGGTGTAAATTGATATAAAACGTTTAAATTTGGAGCAAGTATAGGGTCAAAATCACGATCTGCATTTTTATTATTCTCACCAGTATTAAAGTCATCTTTAAACTTATAATTGGTCGTGTTGAAATTCACACCCAATTGCGCTTTTAGTTTTTCGGTAATAGGCAGCGTTACCGTTGCAAATGCATTCAGAGTGTTTCTATTCTCTATATTATCACTGAGTAATTGGCCTTCTAAACTTCCATTATTCGCATTGCTGTCATAAAGATTTTCAATGGTTTTCCAGTTGTACTGATCGCTATAAATTTCGGCACCAAAACTAAGATTTGCTTTATGGTTTAAGAATTTAAAATCTTTTGCGAAAAGTGTTCTGGCACCATAACCATTCGTATATTCATCTAAAATATTAAAAGGACGTGGTTCATAATGATCGAGATAACTATAGAAAATGGATGTGGTATTACTAAAATTATTAGTAAAGCGATGTGTGTAATTAAGTCCAATTAAGACCTGCTTGTTATCTTCAAAACCTTGTGCAGCATTCCATGTAAAAGCTGCTTGCGAAGGGTCTTCATTAAAGGCAGTTTTGCTTATAGAACTTGGTATTTGAGCAAAATAATCTGTGTAATTTATTAAAAGTCCAATGTCATTTTTAGCGTCAAAAGTATAGTTAGACGTTAATAAAAGTGCTTTTCTATTATAATTACTGTTTTCGCGAAATCCATCTGATTTTAAATGATCATAATTAAGATTTAGAGCTAATTTATCATTGGTAGTAGCAACAGAAATATTGTTTTTTATCAAACCGTAACTTCCAACAGTAAGATTGCTTTTAAAATAAGTTTCACCTTCTAAAGCTTGTTTAGAATTGAGTAATAAGGTACCTCCTAAATTTGTACCATATTGAGAGGCTTTAGGGCCTTTTACAATTTCCAAATTACCAATATCTTCAGGGTCAAAAGCATCAATAGCCGTTTCTCCTATACCGTTTGTTATCGGTATGCCGTTAAAATAAGCACGAATTTTGTTGGTACCATAAAGTGTTCGCGATCCGACACCGCGAATAACTATTCTATTGGTATTTATGGCGCCACTTTGAATATAAACTCCAGGTGTTTCGTTAATAGCCGAAGTTAAATCTATCGGACTGAATTCCTCAAATTTCTCTGACGAAATTTTTGCTGTAGGAATAATAACCTGACTTTCTTTTTGATAGGTTGAAGAGATGAGGACTTCTTCAAGATCTAAACTGGTTTCTAATGCTGTAAGCTCGAATACACTGTTATCTTTAGAATACCGAACCGTTCTTATATAATAATTGGGATGTTTTAATTTTATGGTTATTGGCAATTCAAGCGTTTGTGAAAGGGTAAATATACCTTGAGCATCGGTTTTAGAAATCAGCTCATTTTCTATAAAAACAGACACATCTGATAGTGGTGTACCCAGCGCATCTTGAACTTTACCTTGGCTGTTTTGAGCGTTTAAAGGCATAATAAAGGCGGTTATAATCATAACCGCCAAGGTTTTAAAAGGTGTAAACTTCATGTATACTGTTGTGAGGATTGGTATTTATAAAACTATAATATTAATTCTTATAACTTACTTTCCAAATGGTATTCCCAGAATCATCATTAACCAATAGGTCACCAGATGGAGTAACAGCTACACAAACTGGTCGTCCGTATACATCAGTCTCACTATCTTCAGCTATAAATCCTGTTAGAAAATCTTGAGGTTTCCCAGTAGGTTTACCATTTTCAAATGGTATAAAAACAACACGATACCCTGAAAGTACTGAACGGTTCCAAGACCCATGTTGCCCAACAAATAATCCATTCTTATATTTAGAAGGGAAATTGCCTTCATCGTAAAAGGTGAGTCCTAATGACGCGGTATGAGGTCCTACAGACACATCTGGTATAATTGATTTTGCGACAAGATCTGGTGCTTCACCTTCTAAGCGTGGGTCTTCAATATTTCCAAAATAAGAATAAGGCCAGCCGTAAAAGCCTCCTTCCTTAACGCTTGTAACATAGTCAGGTACAAGATTATCACCAAGCTTATCACGCTCATTTACTGCTGTCCATAGTTCTCCGTTTACCGGATTCCAATCCATTCCTACAGGATTTCTAAGACCGCTAGCGTAAATTTTTTCATTCGCCCCATTTAAATCAACTTCTATAATATTAGCACGACGGATTTCTTCTTCCATTCCGTATTCTCCGACATTACTTGCCGAACCTACCGAAATATAAATTTTATCTTGTGCTTTATTGGTAATAATATTCCGTGTCCAATGGTTATTATAACCACCAGCAGGAAGCGTTACTATTTTTTTGCCTTCAGATGGTTTAAGAGCTGTTTGCCCTTCCTTGTATGGATATTTATAAAGTCCGTCCGTATTTGCGACATAAAAATAATCACCAATAATTAACATGCCTAAGGGTTGTTTTAGGTCTTCAAGAAAAGTGTCTCTAAGTTCAATTGTACCATCGTTGTCTTTATCTCTAAGAATTGTAATAAGACCTGCACTATTCTTGGTGTTGGCTTCACAAACAAACAAATCTCCATTGGGTGCTATATACGTCCATCGTGGGTTTTTAAATCCATCTGCTAATTTAGTAACCGTAAATCCTTCTGGAGCGACTGGCATTTTACCTTCTGGCCAATCTGCCATGCTATTTTGTTTTCTTACCGACTCTGTTGCGTAAGGTTTTGGTAGAATTAATTCTCCTATAGCTGTTTGCACCGTATCTGCCGGCTCTTGAGATATCATTTCTTTTTCATCTTCAGATACTTTCATTTTCTTTTCTCTTTCCGTTTTACAAGATTGTAAAGAGACCATTATAAGAAGTATTATAAATGTAGTTTGTAGTTTCATAACGTTTGTTTTCGGTTTGTTCAAAAGTAAAGTATTCCCTATATTTTTTTAACTCATTTGAAATACGAATAGACTCAAATCGATTCTTAACCTTCAGTTAACATGCTTGCTAAGCACTTATACTTTAATCTTTCTATAACAGTTTGTGGTATAATTTATGATTATTATGAGGTATGAAATCGAAACTTATTACCACATTTATAGCACTGATTTTAGTCTCTTGTAAGCAAGTGCAGCATGTTTCGGATTCTATTACAAAACCTTCCGCAAGAACTATTTTTGAACGTGATTTTAAAAACAACGATAGCATATTTCAGCGTTATAAAATGGCGTACCGAAATGCCAAACGAAACAATCTTCAGTTGGAATTACCTATTGTCTTAAATTCAAAATCGGACACTTTAGACTTTAAAGTATTAGCTTATACTTTAAACTTACAACGTGGTGAGCGTTTTAAAATAGAATCACATACGGATAGTTTACAATTGGCGATTGATGTGTTTATGTTTGAAAATGATTCGGTAATATCTGAAAAAGTACTGCATTCTAATGAACCTGAAGCAAATCGTTTAGAATTTGATGTGACTAGAACTGGAAAATATAAAATAGTAATTCTTCCGAATCTTAAATTTAGCAGCAACTTTGGAATAATACTATTTGCGGAACCGACTTTAGCGTTTCCCGTTAGTGGAAAAGATAATAAAGCGATTCAAAGTTTTTGGGGTGCGTCGCGAAGTAGTGGTAGTCGCTCACATCAAGGCATCGATATTTTTGCTAAACGAGGAACACCAGTTGTAGCTGCAACTAATGGTTTTATTTCAAACACTGGAAATCGTGGTTTGGGCGGTAAACAAGTGTGGTTGCGCGATGGACTCTTTGGCCAGTCGTTATACTATGCGCATTTAGATCGTATTGCTGTGTCTGAAGGCAATCGTGTTAAGACGGGAGACACCTTAGGTTTTGTTGGTAACACCGGAAATGCTAAAACCACCAGTCCGCACTTACATTTTGGAATTTATACAAGTGGAGGGGCTGTAGATCCTTTGCCTTTTGTAAAACAAACTAATCCTATTGAAATAGTAATTATACCGATGCTTTTAAAAGGAGAAACGCGTCTTCGGAAAAATGAGCTAAGAGCTGGTGCCAGTGTTAAGTCGAAAAAACTTCAAGATTTAGAAGCAAATACGCAACTTGAAATTTTAGGAAAAACGCAACGATGGTTTCATGTACAGGTTAATGATACTTTACAAGGTTTTATGCATGAGTCTTTAATTAAAGAAATTGAGTGAATTTTTAAGTGATAGATGGTAAGACTTAACGAAACTAAATCTGATGAATCTATGTCTTCTCAATATAATAATTGTTTAAGATGGAATCCATTTCTTCTTTTCCAGAAGCTATACGTTCAATCTTATTCCATAAATCATCTTTAATTAAAACGCGTAACGGTTGCTCGTTAAAAGGTATTTTACCAAAAACGTTCAAAATTTGTTGATCCCAAATTTTATGGAAGTTCAATAAATCATCTGGGTAAACAACTCTTCTCTCTGTGCCTTCATCAACACCTTCAAAGGGTTCTGTAATATTTAAATACCCATAATCGTCTGTTAATTGTTCGCCTGGATGAATGTCTCGTATAGCAATTTCAAAATCATAGGCGGTTGTAAAACAATTAGAATTAAAACTATGGTTAACGAATCGTCCATTATCCCAACACAGCACAAAGTTGCCCTTATTGTTCCTATAAGAATACGTATCTAAGATAGTCTTGTAGATGGGATCCATAGCATTAAATGCTTCTGGACTAAAGTCCCGATCTAATTGGTCTAAGACCCAAGTAATGGTTCCGGCAGGAATAAACTCAGTAGCAACAACTCCGTAGCCAATCTCTTTGTTTATAAATTTTAATTCTGTTTTTGGGTGAATCATATCGTTTTAAATTAAGTGTATGCTTAATTAAAAATAATACTTTTTTCGATTCAAAAATAAGTCGGTTGAAAATTATTATTGACCTTAATTTGTCGTCAGTATTCTCTTGAGTAGGCTAGAGCTGAACCATGTGTTTTATAATTATAAAGTTTATTGTTTTCTATATATGTTGATCTATTAAAATAGCATTACCATCAGGATCTAAAACTACAAAACTTGCAGGTCCTGAACTCGCTTCATCAGCTTCGTTCTCTAATTTAATGTTGTTGCTTTTTAAATGTTTTTGAATATCTCGTATATCATCAAAGTTATTGAGGGTTTTAGCATCTTGATCCCAACCAGGATTAAAAGTGAGCATATTATTTTCAAACATACCTTGAAACAAACCCACAAGTGTTGATTCGTTTTTCATAATAAGATAGTTCTGTTCTAAATCACCACCAAAAACAGAAAATCCTAAGGTTTCATAAAAAGCTTTTGAAGCTTTAATATCTTTAACGGCTAGACTAATTGAAAAGGCTCCTAGTTTCATGGTTTATTCTTTTTTGTAATACTAAAAGGTATTGAATGTTTGAATTTCCAATACCTTAAAATATAAACGTTACTACTTTAATTCAACAACACTGCATCACCAAATCCTAATCCGTTTAATTTACTTAATTGCGTTTCGGCATCACCAACAATCACATAAATCATTTGGTTTGGGTTTATGTACTTTTCAACCAGTGCTTTAATGTCGTCAACACTTAAATCTTTTACAATAGATTGGCGTTGTTTGGCATAATCGTCTGCATAACCATAATTACTAATATTACTCAGCATATTTAATTTAGAACCTAAAGTTTCAAACGCACGAGCGCTACTTTTTAAGGAAAACCCTTTTGTGATTTCTAAATCAGCCTCACTATAATTGGTGCCGTAATTTTCTAAAATCTCTTTAATCAAAGCGGCAGATTCATAAGTCACGTTAGTACGAATAGAACTATTAATTGAAAATTCTCCTGTATTAGCGTCACCATCAAATCCAGAGCTTATACCATAAGTGTAGCCTTTAGATTCGCGTAATTCTTGTGTTAATTGAGACGCAAAACTTCCACCTCCTAAACGGTAATTCATTACAGACGCAGCATAGTAATCCGTATCAGTAGCTTTTAAAGACGGATAGCCAAAGGCGATAACCGATTGTTTGGCACCAGGTACATCATAGAAAAATACTTTAGATGTTTCTGGTGTTATAGCTTGTGGTAATTCTGGGATCACAACATCTTTAGATTCCCAAGTTGTATTAATAGTTTCTAAAGCTGCGATAACATCGTTTTCTGAAATTGAACCTACAACGTGTACATTCGTGAGTTTCGGAGTTAATTTAGTCGAGTAGAAATTTTGTAAATCAGAAATCGTAATCGCATTTACGGATGCTTCTGTACCATTATTGTTATACGCTAAAATGTTGTTTTCGCCATATAATTGCTTTGCAAATGCATTAGCAGCAATACTATTTGGATTTGCCTTTTGGCGTTGAATTCCACTAATCGTACTTTGTTTTAATAAGTTGAATTCTTCTTCATCCCAACGTGGTTCTAAAAGAATTTCAGTCACTAAAGCCATAGTCGCATCAAAATGTTTTGCTAAGGTCGTTCCAGAAATAGTGACACTATTATCTGTGGCATAGCTGTAAATTTGAGCGCCTAGACTTTCAATGGCATTTTCTAAAGCTTCTGGTGTTTTGTTTTTTGTGCCTTTACTCATTAAATTGGCCATCAGGTTAGACACTCCAACTTTATCGGTTTGTTCTAATAGTAAGCCCCCTTTTATTTCCAATTCAAATTCTACTAATGGCACTTCGTTATTTTCAATACCAAAAACTTTGATTCCAGAATCTAAGTTGTGCTTCCATACTTTAGGAATTACTAAATCTGGACTTTTTCCATATTCTGGTTCTACAGATCTATCAAAACTGCTTGGCGTTTTTTCGTATTCTGCGGCTAGGCTTGCATCAAAAGTATCTTCAGCACCTTCAACTATTTGCTCTTCTTCTACAACGGCCTGCTGAGAATTATCTAAAACTAAGTTCATTTGTCCTTTTGGAACAAAGCTCGTAGCAATAAAATTCTGATCCTTAATGTATGTGTTGTAAACACGCATCACATCTTCTGGAGTGACGGCTAAAATGTGTTGCACATCTTGATTGATAAAACCAGGATCACCTGCAAAAATTTCATATTGTGCTAATTGAAACCCTTTGCCTAAAACACTAGATAATCCTTTGTAGAATGACGTTTCCTGTCCGGCTTTTATACGATTTAAATCCGTTTCAGAAATCCCATTCATTTCAAAATCTCTTAAACCTTCATTAATAGCACTAGCAACCGTATTTAAGTTGGTTTGATCGAATGCTGTAACCCTTAACATTAATTGTCCGGCTATCTCAGAAGAACTTTGATACATGCCGACATTACTTGTTAACTGTTGGTTTTCAACTAAAACTTTATATAATGGTGCTTTTTTACCTTCAGTTAAGTATTGCGATAATACGCTTAGTGCATATGTGTCTGGATGATATTCATAAACGGTTGGCCACGTCATTGTTAATCGCGGTGCACGTGCAAAATTGTCTTCATAAAATAAGCGTTTAGACGTTTTTAGTGTCACTGGTTGCTTTTTCATTTTAGGAATATCTTCTCCTCGTGGAATTTCATCAAAATACTTTTTAACCCATTCTTTCGTTTGCGCTACATCAATATCTCCAGCAATGGTTAAGGTCACATTATTCGGTACATACCAACGTTTGTAAAACTCTTTTACATCGTCTAATGTTGCGTTTTGTAAATCTTCTAAGGATCCAATAACCTCCCAACTATATGGATGGCCTTCAGGGTATAGATTACTATTTATTACACTAGAATTAAAACCATAAGGTTGGTTGTCTACACGCTGACGTTTTTCGTTTTTAACCACTTGTTTTTCTTTAGCCAAAACGGGTTCTGTAACTGTATTTATAAAATAACCCAGTTTATCGGCTTCTGCCCAAATCATTTTTTCTAAAGCATCTTTTGGTACGGTTTGAAAGTAATTGGTACGATCTTGACTTGTAGAACCATTAGCGCCAGAACCTCCAATACGAGCACTCATTTGGTCTAAACCACCTTTGCCTAAGTTTTCAGATTCTAAGAATAAAAGATGCTCAAATAAATGTGCAAAACCAGTTCTGCCTGTTTTTTCACGTGCTGATCCTACATGTGCTGTTAATGCTACAGCTGCTACTGGGTCTGATTTATCAACGTGAAGAATGACTTGTAAGCCATTGTCTAAAGTGAATTTTTCGTACTCGACTTTAAATTCTGGAGTCGTTTCTTTGGTGTCGTTTTCTTTACAAGACGTTATTGTAAAAAGCACTAAAAAGGCTAAAAGTATTGATTTGATGTGTTTCATAATTATGTATTTGAGTGATGATGATTTATGTTATAACAGGTTGAATGCGATTTGAAAATTTTTGAAATTGATATAATAGTTTTTCTGTCTTTTGAATACTGCATCTGACTTTTTAACACTAATGATAATTTATAAATAGTACTATGAATTATAGCATTCGTTTATTAACTCAGATTTTTAAGCACTTCAATAATGTCATCTGGTTCAGAGCGTGTTCTGTAGTCCACATTGACATAGTTCCATATTACTCTACCATCAATTCCTATAATAAACGTAGCCGGAATTGGTAAAACACTAGCATTGCCATTATTGATTTTTTTAAGATCGAGTTGTCTATCTACGCGCATGTGATCCAATAAAAATTCAGGAACTTCCCAAGCCACACCATATTGTGAAGCAACTTTTGCATCTTGATCAGACAACACTGTAAATTCCATGTTATTTATTTCGTTTGCTGTTAGGGAGTCATCTGGCACTTCTGGACTAATAGCAACCAACGTCGCTCCTAATTTATGGATGTCGTCTAGTTTAGCTTGTAAAGCTCTTAGTTGTAAATTGCAGTAAGGACACCAACTACCGCGATAAAATGTAACAATTACTGGCCCCTTTTCTAGTAAATTAGATAATGAAATTAATTCTCCTTGTGGATTTGGTAATTTAAAATCTACTGCTATTTCTCCTATTTTAAGAGCATTAGATCCTTGTTCGAAAGCTTTTGCTTTATCAATGGCTTCATCAACTCCTTTCATAAAGTCAGGTTTTGCTTTTCTTCCAGCAGCAATCTTAGCGTCAGTTTGTTCTTTTAACGTTTTCATTAATTGTATTTAAAACTATAATTCGTATGCATTATTATTCACCATAAAAATAGAGTTCACTAAAAACAGTTTTCCATTTTCCCAGAAACTTCTAAAAAGTGTATTATCTACCATGTAAATAAAACTACCATTGCCCATATGTTCTTCACCAAATACTAAGGTTTGGTCTAAACTTTTCAATGCATTTTGTCCTGCAAAACCAGAATAAACTTTGGTGTTATTTAAGTAAGCTACATTGTAACCACTATCTAATAAACTGTATGCCGTACTACCTAATTTTAAGGTGAAGTAATTGTCGTCATAGCCAAAAGCCATAGGATGTGTATGATCTACTTTTGCATTAAAAATAGCTCCCGTAATTAAGTTGTTACTGTATTCTCGTTCGCGATCTGCGTAAGCGGTTAGGTTGTCTTTCTTTTCAACGTCATCTTCTTGTTTTTTATAATTGAGGCTAAAACCATCTTTACCAGCAAAGCTTCGCAGTGCGCCATCAATAGCAATCACTTTACCTCCAGCACGTACCCAGTCTTTAAGTTTAGTCATATTGTCTTCCGTAAATACGTTTCTGTAATTACCATTCGGAAGAATTAAGACATTGTACTTGTCTAAATTTATGCTTCCAAAATCATCTGTATTAATAGACGTTAAAGGGTAGTGCAATTGCTGCTCAAAGAAATGCCAAACTTCACCATAACTTAAAGACGATGTACCCTCTCCAGAAAGTACAGCAACCTTTTGCTTGTTTACTAGTTTAATATCTGGTGAGCCAATATCTGGTGTTGTTTGTGAAAACCCTGAATTAATTTGCGTTAAGTGTTGTGCCTGTTCTTGAGCAATCGTATTTAAGGTTTCTAGGAAATTTTTAATGTGTTTATTGTCGCCTTTAGTAATGATTAATGAACCACGTTCAAATTTATTGTTGTTTGATGTGAATGGTTTTTCTGTAAAACGGACTTTGAAATTATGTTTCAATAGCGCTGCTAAAAACTGAGCATCGTCCATAGAATTCCATTTACTAACATAGCCGTAAGCATCGGTTAATTTTTGCAATGCTTTTTTACTTAAAAGTGTTTCACTCGGAATTTTGGTAGTACTCGCCATCGCTTCTAATCCATAGGCATAAGGTAATGACCAAGCCGTGATATCGTAAGTTAAGGAATCCGAAAGTTTAGCATTTGGTTCAAATAAGGCTTTTACCATTTTACCTTTGGGCTGGTTGGCGTGTACAACTAAAGCCTTACTGTCAATGTTTAGAGAACCTTGTTTTCCGGTAGCATAATTCATGCCCGAAACTTTAGATGTTGTGGCATTTTCGAATGTGATATGGTGTTTGTTTAAAAGTGTTTTTAAGCTATTCAATTTATCTTCATTCCCTTTTAAAACGTAACTTTTATATTTTAAGTTGGAATTGTCAAAGAATTTAGCAAACTCAGTATTTAGTTGTTTCGCATTTTTTGAAGCCATTTCAACCGTTGAAAGTCCAGAGGTTGTATGATGCGTTAAGCGCTCCACTAAAGTTAAAACGTGGCCTTCATCATTAAAGATCCCTAATCCTGCCATACCATGTCCGCCTTGCTCGTAAGTCATTCCCATAGCTCCCATAAAAGTGGGGTAGGTATCACCATAACTCGGATAAAACAAATCGAAACGTTCTCTGGTAAAAAACAACCAACCTTCAGCATCAAAATATTTAGCGTGATTTTTTCCAATTTCAGTTTGAAAATCACGTTGCCAATCGGTGATCACTTCATGAAATGGTTCTGCGGCAGGTGCAAAATAATACGGTTCGTTAATGCCTTGTTCATGAAAATCGACATGTACATGAGGCATCCACTTATTATAGACTTCTAAACGTTGTTGTGTTTCTACTTGTGATGCCCAAACCCAGTCTCTGTTTAAATCAAAAAGATAATGATTTGGTCGTCCTCCTGGCCAAGGTTCATTGTGCTCGCTGGCTTGTCTGTCTATATCATAAGGTTGACTTGCCGTTTCATTATACCAATTGATGTAACGATCACGACCATCCGGATTCATGGAAGGATCAATAATTACAATCGTATTTTTAAGCCACTCTTGTTTTTCGGTTAGCAATTTAAATAAGGTGAGCATTGATGCTTCTGAGCTTGATGCTTCGTTACCATGAACGTTATAACTTAACCACACAATGGCAATGTCATCTGCAGAAGACTCTCCTTCTAATAATCCAATGTTTTTTAAATTATTTTCTCGAATTGTTTCAAGATTTTTAATGTTTTCTTCGCTAGAAATATAGGCTAAATATAACCCTCTTCGTTCGTTTGTTTTACCGTAGGTTTCTAGTTTTACTTGGTTAGGAATTTGCTTTTGCACCGTTTTAAAGTAATCGATAACTTGATGATTTCGACTAAATTGTGTGCCAATTTCATAGCCTAAAAAGTCACTTGGAGATGAAATGGTTTGAGCAGTTAATGAAAGTTGAAAACAGAAAATAATAAGAAGAGAAGTAACTAATTTTTGCATTGAAGTTGGTTTTATTTTGATGCTAGTAAATATACGTAGCATAAGTGAATTAACTAAAAATTAGGAATTAAAATACTGAAGAGCCTTATATTTATGCCATAATTTGAGATTTGTATGCCAACCGATTATATCCCATTTAGAGAAACTAATTATTTCTCCGACTTTATCTGTAATTATTTAGACCAAAAACCGGAATTAAACGACTTTTATAATCGTTTTCCGTTGTTAGAAAATTTTGAAGCTCAGATAGAAGAGAAGCAATCAAATATTGATGATCACTTTGCCGAGAATCGACAGGTGTTAGTAAACACTTTAACCTCGCAATATAAAGATATTGAAACCTCAGGTGCCACTGCGGAGAATATCCAAAGCTTAGCTTCTAAAAATACGTTTACAATTACTACAGGTCACCAGTTGAATTTATTTACAGGGCCACTTTATTTCTTATATAAAATTATTTCAACCATAAATTTAACCAAGCAGTTAAAAGAAACCTATCCAAAATACAATTTTGTGCCAATCTATTGGATGGCTTCGGAGGATCATGATTTTGAAGAAATAAATTATTTCAATTTTAGAGGTAAAAAAATACAATGGAATTCTAAACAAACCGGAGCAGTTGGTCATTTTGATACTAAAGGTTTAGATGAAGTATTTGAAGTGATTTCTTTAGAATTTGGAGCAGGAAAAAACGCAGAACAATTAAAAACATGGTTTAAGGAAGCGTATCTCAATCATAATAATTTAGCGGATGCGACTCGTTATTTGGCAAACCAGTTATTTGGAGAACACGGTTTAGTAATTTTAGATGCCGATGATAGCGAACTGAAACGTTTGTTTATTCTGCAGATGCAAAAAGAAATGTTAGAGCAAACGGCATTTAAAACCGTTTCTGAAACTAATAAGAAGTTAGAAGATTTAGAATTAAAGATTCAGGTAAACCCTAGAGAAATCAACCTCTTTTATATTAAAGAAGGTGTACGTGAACGTATTATAGAAAGTGAAGGGGTTTATTCAGTACTCGATACTGATATTACATGGAGCGAGAGTGAGCTGCTAGAACACCTCGATGAGATGCCGGAGCGATTCTCTCCCAATGTTATCATGCGTCCATTATATCAAGAAGTGATTTTGCCAAATCTCTGTTACATCGGTGGAGGTGGAGAAATGATTTATTGGTTACAATTAAAATCTAATTTTGAAGCTCAGAATGTGACATTCCCGATGTTGTTATTAAGAAATTCAGCTTTGGTGACATCTAAAAAACAAGCAGAAAAACTTGAAAATTTAAATATTTCAAACAAAGATTTATTTTTAGATAGGCATTCATTTATCAATAAAAAAGTTCGAAAAATTTCGAATATAGATATTGATTTTTCAGAGCAAATTCAACATTTAGAATCACAATTTAAAGGCCTTTATGATTTAGCAGACCAAACCGATAAATCTTTTGTTGGTGCTGTAAAATCGCAAGAAGTCAAGCAAATAAAAGGATTAAAACAATTAGAAAAGCGATTGTTATTAGCTCAGAAACGCAAATTAGCAGATCAAATAGAACGTTGTACAGAGCTACAAGAGCAATTGTTTCCTGGTCAAAGTTTACAAGAACGAAATACTAATTTTTCAGAATTGTATTTAGAATATGGTGATCAGCTAATTCCTGAAATACTAAAAGCCTTAGAACCTTTAAAAGGTGAGTTTTTAATTCTTAATTTAGAATAATTCATGCATAAAATTGATATTGAACTTGTTGAAATGACCTTAGATGTTATGAAATATGTCATAGGACGAGTTTCAGCAACAGAACATAAAATCGGAAAACCAAGAAAATCTGAAGAATTAAAAGCAGCTGTAGGTGAAACTATAACCGAAAAAGGAGTCGGCGGAGAGTATGCTTTTAACTTATGGAAAGAGCATTTAGCAACTGCAAATGTGCCTGTAGATCATCCTCGTAATTTAGCGTTTGTACCAGCGTCACCAACCAAAGCAGCCATTATGTTCGATTTAATAACGTCGGCATCGAGCATTCACGGAGCCTATTGGATGGAAGGTGCAGGAGGTATATTTTGCGAAAATGAAGCGATGAAATGGATGGTGTCCTTAACAGGTTTACCAGAAGGAGCATTTGGGGTATTTACAAGTGGAGGTACAGCAGCTAACTTATCAGCCATTGTTACAGCAAGAGAACATTGGAGAGAAAACCCAGAATATCAGCGCGAAAAAGGATTAATTATTACGTCTATTGGAGCGCACTCATCTGTAAAAGCCATGGCAAAAGTCGCTGATGTAGATATTGTGATGGTCGATTCTGAAGAGCATTTAACAGGCGAGGCTCTAAAGGAAGCTATTGCTACTTTAACAGCACATCAACGCAAATGTTTGTTTGCAGTTGTAGCTACAGGAGGAACAACCAATGCAGGAATTATTGATGATTTAGAAAGTGTTTCAAAAGTATGTGAAGATGAAAATCTATGGTTTCATGTTGATGCTGCTTATGGAGGAGGTGCTTTAGTTGCTGATTCGGTTCGTCATTTATTTAATGGTATTGAAAAAGCAGATAGTATTACTATAGATCCACATAAATGGATGTTTTCGCCTTACGATTGTGGAGCTGTGATTTATAAAAACATGGAATTGGCAAAAAATGCCCATTCGCAACAAGGCTCGTATCTCGAAATTTTTAAAGATGAAGGTGCACATGGATTTAATCCAACCGATTATCAAATTCAATTAACAAGACGCGTTAGAGGTTTACCGCTGTGGTTTTCTTTAGCAACGCACGGTACAGACCGTTATAAAGAAGCGGTTGAGCGTGGTTTAGAATTAGCACAAATTGCAGGACGACTTATAGAAGCGCATCCCAATTTAGAATTGGTGCGAGAGCCAAGTCTGTCTTGCGTACTTTATCGAAGAATAGGTTGGCAGCCCGAAGATTACACACATTGGACTTATGAAAATCACGAAAAAGGATTCGCATTAGTGACACCAACTAAATGGAAAAATGGGGATACCTATGAAACCTGTTCGCGTTTTTGTTTTATTAATCCTGATACCACTGAAAATGATATTGCGATGATTCTAGAAACTATGATCTAATTGAAACGTAATGACGTGTTAAATGAATGAATTATTTGATGGTTTTGTGATATTAACTTAATAACACAAAAGTTGGTTTTATGTTAAAAACTTAATCCAAAAAATTATAAATCATAAAACGTAATTTCCAAATCAATCCTTATTTTTGCGCATGCAACACAACAAAGTCCTAATACTAGATTTCGGATCGCAATACACACAACTTATTGCGCGTCGCGTTAGAGAATTAAACATCTACTGCGAAATTCACCCTTACAATAAAATTCCTTCAGATTCAGAAAGCTTTAAAGCGGTAATTCTATCTGGTAGTCCAAACTCTGTTAGAGGAGAAGCAGTGCTTCATCCTAACTTAGATGGTATCAGAGGAAAAAAACCGATGCTAGCCGTTTGTTATGGAGCCCAATATTTAGCCCATTTTTCTGGTGGTAAAGTTGCGGAATCCAATACAAGAGAATATGGAAGAGCAAATTTGGCGTTTATAAAATCTGACGAGGATTTCTTCGAGAACATACACGAAGGCAGCCAAGTATGGATGAGTCATAGTGATACCATAAAGCAATTACCAACAGGAGGAGTACTTTTAGCAAGTACAAGCGACGTTGAGAATGCAGCTTATAAAATTGAAGGTGAACAAACGTATGCCATTCAATTTCATCCTGAAGTTTACCATTCTACGGATGGTCATCAACTTTTAAGCAATTTCTTAATTAAGATTGCGAAGGTTGAGCAAGACTGGACACCACAATCTTTTGTTGAAGAAACCGTTGATAGTCTTAAGGAGCAATTAGGAAACGATAAAGTGGTCCTGGGTTTATCAGGAGGAGTAGATTCGTCTGTAGCTGCCATGTTATTGCATAAAGCTATTGGCAAAAACCTCTATTGCATCTTTGTGAATAATGGATTATTACGAAAAAATGAGTTCGAAGATGTATTGCATCAATACGAAGGCATGGGACTTAATGTAAAAGGTGTAGATGCTTCGGCACGCTTTTTGGATGCTTTAGCAGGATTGAGTGATCCTGAGCTAAAGAGAAAAGCAATTGGATCCGCATTTATCGATGTTTTTGATGTTGAAGCGAATTTAATTAAAGATGTAAAATGGTTGGCTCAAGGTACTATTTATCCTGATGTGATAGAAAGTGTATCGGCAACAGGAGGACCAAGTGCGACTATAAAAAGTCATCATAATGTTGGTGGATTGCCAGATTATATGAAATTAAAAATAGTAGAACCATTAAGAGCTTTATTTAAGGATGAAGTTAGACGCGTAGGAGCTTCTATGAATATGGATAAACAGTTATTAGGTCGTCATCCTTTTCCTGGTCCAGGTTTGGCAATTCGGATTCTTGGAGATCTAACCGCTGAAAAAGTACGTATATTACAAGAGGTTGATGCTATTTTTATTAATAATCTCCGTTCTTGGAACCTATACGATAAAGTATGGCAAGCAGGTGCAATGCTATTACCTGTGAATAGTGTGGGAGTCATGGGCGACGAGCGTACCTATGAAAAATGTGTCGCTCTAAGAGCTGTAGAAAGTACAGACGGAATGACTGCTGATTGGGTGAATTTACCGTATGAGTTTTTACAAAAAACATCAAACGAAATTATAAATAAAGTGAAAGGTGTGAATAGAGTTGTTTACGACATCAGCTCAAAACCACCTGCAACTATTGAGTGGGAGTAAAAAAAGTTATCAGTTTACAGGTGCAGTATATAGTAAATAAATAAAAAAAAATCACTGATCACTGAACGTTGTCGATGTACAGTCTCAATCACTGTATAAAGTAAAAAAGTAAGCTGTTTTAAATAGCCATTTACAGTAAAATAGAATTCATGAAAAATATCTTAACCATCATTTTAATTGCTTTTACAATTGGTCTAAGTGCTCAAGACTACATTGAGCACACCGTTAAGCCAGGTGAAACAATTGAAAGTATTGCCAAGGGTTATTTAGTGACTCCGTTTGATATTTATGCACTAAATCCGGATGCTAAACGTAAGTTTCAGCCTAATACAGTTTTAATTATTCCAAACTCTAAAGTTAAGAATAACGCTATTGTAGAAGATAGTAGAGAACTTATTGGTTATAAAAATCATAAAGTAAAACGTAAAGAAACCTTATACGGATTAACAAAAGAATACAATGTTTCTGAAGAAGAAATTAAAAAAGCAAACCGTTTTTTGTATTCTGAAAATCTTAAAAAAGGCGATAAAATTAGAATACCAAAATACAGAACGCAAGTATCTAAACAAACCTTAAATAATACCGTAAAAAAATATACGGTTCAGGCTAAGGAAGGGAAGTGGAGAATTGCTTATAAATTTGGAATTTCTGTTACTGAGTTAGAAGCTTTGAATCCATTTATGAATGAAACCA
This sequence comes from Winogradskyella pacifica, assembly GCF_003386275.1. Taxonomy (NCBI): domain Bacteria; kingdom Pseudomonadati; phylum Bacteroidota; class Flavobacteriia; order Flavobacteriales; family Flavobacteriaceae; genus Winogradskyella; species Winogradskyella pacifica. Next base: position 186,577 of record NZ_QREI01000004.1, read on the forward strand.
TTCAGCCAGGAGATGAGCTAAACGTACCTAACATTGATGATAACGAAGAAAAACAAGTTGAATCGACTTTTGGGTATTACGAAGTGTTACCTAAAGAAGGTTTTTTTAGACTAAAAGTAAAATTAAATTTAACTCAAGAACAACTAGAAAAATTAAATCCTGAATTAAAAGAGACAGGTCTAAAAGCAGGAATGGTATTAAAAGTACCAGCAAATGTTGACACAACGAGTAGCTTAGAAATTGTTAAAACCACAAACTTAAAAAGTAATCTAACCAATTTTAAGACTAAAAAAATAGCCTTAATGTTACCGTATCGTCTCGATAGAATTGATGTAGATGCGGTTGAAGAAACCAAACAGAAGATAAAAGAAACACGTTTATTATCTACAGTATTAGATTTTCACGTTGGTGTTATGATGGCTTTAGATTCTGCTAAGCAATTAGGGATTTCAACAGATTTAAAGGTTTTTGACACGCGTTATCATGTTTCAAAAACAGCGGATATTTTAGCTGATAATGATTTTTCTGATTATGATGCTGTGATTGGTCCAATGGAAGAAAATAGTTTTAACCGTGTCGCAATGACATTAAAAGCCGATAATATTCCTGTTATTGCTGCTATGAACAAGCCAAAGCAAGTTTATAGTAATGTCTTCCAAACCTTACCAGAAAATAAGTTGTTAAGTAAAACAATGATCGATTTTGTAAAAGCGGATAGTTTAAAGACTAAAGTGGTTATTATTTCAGATCATGCGCACAGAACGAGTAGTGAAGCGTTACAAAAACAATTTCCAAACTCTAAGTTAATCTTAACTCAAAAAGATAAAAAAGATAAGACAAAAGATGCCTATTATATTTATCATTCTAATTTACAAAATGTGTTTTCTGCCGGTAAAACGGTTGTGTTTTTAGAAACTGAAAACACATCTTTAGCTTCTAGTGTTATTAGTATGCTTAATGGTTTTGCTGTAAATAAAACTGAAATTGTATTAGCAACTCTAAACAAAGGGAAAGCATTTGAAGGGAAGGATATAGACAATAATAATTTGTCTCATCTTAAATTTCATTACCCATCTGTACATAAGGATTTTGACGAATCGAAATCAAATGGTTTCGTAGATAGGTACCGTAAAGAATATGGAGTATCCCCAAGCAAATATGTAGCGCGTGGATTTGATATTACTTTAGATCTTTTAATGCGATTGGCTTCTGCTGAAAACCTATATGAAGCATCAATAGATTCAATTGAAACGGAATATATCGAAAATAAATTCAGATATAATAAAGCCTTAATGGGCGGTTATGTTAATGAAGCAGTATATATTGTAAAGTATGATGACCTCAGAATTGTAAAGGCTGAGTAAGTCGTTAAAAAAGGTTATTGATAGTAATTTCCTAGTCTTATAGCGTATTTAGTATTCTAATATCGAAAAAGATTTTACATTTAATTCGAAATAATTACTCTTGAAAAACCTACTTATAATTATAACCTTACTTTTTCTTGGAGGTACGTCTCATGAAGAATCTGTAACTTGGAATGAAAAAACCAAGCTAACTTGGGCCGACTTTAAAGCGCCACCAAGTTTAACGTCTAATGCTGTTGCTGTTACTGCGTCAGGTATTACTTTTGGATATGCCGTTAAGACGTCTGGAGAAAGAATCGTTGACTTCTCTACCACTGTAGAAGCGCACTTTTATCCAAATAAGTCTTGGTACATAAAGGAAAAAGGAAACCCTCATGTTTTGGCTCATGAACAGTTACATTTTGATATTACAGAACTTTATGCACGTCAATTTAGAGCACAAATAACAAAGTTGATTGTTAATCAAAATGTAAAAGAGCAGATGAACAGGCTACATGCTAAAATTAATGAAGCCGTAAATGAAACTCAAAAACTTTACGATGAGCAAACTAACCATTCTATGAATATTGAAATGCAAGAGGAATGGGAAACAACAATTCAAATTGAACTTAAGAAATTTGAAGACTACAAGTCACAATAATTTAGGAGCTTTTATCTACACTAAAATTTAATTAAAAATGGAATTAGACGGCACAGTTTTAATTGAATTGGCACATTACAAAATGCCATTTGGCAAATACAAAAATCAATACTTAATAGACGTCCCAGAACATTATTACATCTGGTATCAACAAAAAGGATTTCCTGAAGGAAAACTTGGTCGTATGATGGCACAGATGTGCGAAATAAAAATCAATGGCTTAGAAGAGTTGATTTATACGATTCGTAGGGATTTTAAAAAGCAGCGTTAATACTGTTTTCAGAGTAAAACTCAAGTTAGAGGTTATAGAATCACGGTAATCTGTTTAGGAAATTCTTTTGAGTTACAGCAATGATGAAACGCAGCAATAGAATAAAAGTTGAAGTTGTTTATTTGCGACAATACACAAATTATGATCTTCTTTACGTGCTTGTTGTTAGGATTTATTATTGCCGCTTCCGGTAGTATTGTCCCTAGTTTTTTGAATTTGACTGTTGTTAAGTTTAGTTTAAAAAGTGGTCGGAAATCGGCTTTATATCTCATTGGTGGTTTTGCGACCGTATTATTTTTTCAAGCGAATATTGGTGCTTATTTATCAAGTGTTCTAATGAAAAATTCTGAATATATTTCTACTATACAAAAAATTGGTACAGGGATTTTATTCTTGGTCTCTATTCATTTTTTTAGATTACATTTTACTTTAAAAAAGCAGAAAATTAAAACGGAAATTAAGAAGTCTAAAGCTTATTTTCATGGCATAGGCATGTCGCTGCTCAATACTTTTGCAATTCCGTTTTACTTTACAGCGATTTCTTTTTTAATAGGATTAGATTATTTTGAATACTCTTTTCTAAATAGTTTTTACTTTTCAATAGGTTCAACCTTTGGTTCGTTTATATTATACGCTATCTATGCCACAGTCGCTAGTAGAATAGAGCATAAACTAACTTTTATAGCAACTAAAATGGATTTTATATTAGGGTGCTTAACAGGTGTAGTTGCTATGGGGAATCTCATTTATTTAATTTAAGTCAGCTCTGCGTTTTTAGACGGAGTGTTTAGAACTAAAAGAGCATTTTTGTTTAGTTATTATTAAAGATAAATAAGTCTGATTACTGTTTCTTCCGTAGCGTAACTGCCTTATATATTCGGTTAAATTATTCTATATGGAAATACCTTTTGCTTTTAAAAGTAAATTAAGTATATCATAAGATTGAAATGTGCGTTATGTGCTTGTTTGTAATGTTTTGTCATTCAGTAGCTAAGGTTCTAATTCGTTTGTGTTTAACGATAGAAATAATAACATATTAACAAACCATAAACAAATAGAGAATAACTCATTAAATTTCGTAATTTTGCCTGCGTTTAAAAGCGTATCATGACCACAAACCCTAAGTATATTTTTGTAACTGGCGGCGTGTCTTCTTCTCTCGGAAAAGGCATAATAGCTGCATCTTTAGCTAAACTCCTTCAAGCACAAGGTTACAGAGCAACCATTCAGAAATTAGACCCATATATTAATATCGATCCAGGTACCTTAAATCCTTACGAGCATGGAGAATGCTATGTTACGGATGACGGAGCCGAAACAGATTTAGATTTAGGTCATTACGAACGTTTTTTAAACGTACCAACATCACAAGCTAATAACGTAACTACTGGTAGAATTTATCAGAGTGTTATCGATAAAGAAAGACGTGGTGAGTTTTTAGGAAAAACGGTACAAGTCATTCCTCACATTACAGACGAGATTAAACGTAGAATCCAAATTCTTGGAAATTCTGGAGATTATGATATCGTTATAACTGAGATAGGTGGAACCGTTGGTGATATTGAGTCTTTACCATACATTGAAGCTGTTAGGCAGTTAGAATGGGATTTAGGTGAGCATAATACTTGTGTTATACATTTAACTCTTGTGCCTTATTTATCTGCTGCAGGTGAATTAAAAACCAAACCAACACAACACAGTGTAAAAACATTGATGGAAAGTGGAGTGCAAGCTGATATCTTAGTTTGTAGAACAGAACATCCACTTAGTGATGGTATAAAAACCAAACTTGCACGTTTTTGTAATGTAAAAAAGGAAGCGGTTATAGAGTCTATTGATGCTTCTACTATTTATGATGTACCAAACTTAATGTTAGAAGAAGGTTTGGATAAAGTAGTTTTAAATCAGTTACAACTTAAAAGTGATGTGCCAGATTTAAAACGTTGGAACGAATTTTTAAAACGTCATAAGAATCCTAAAAGCGAAGTTACCATTGGTTTAATTGGTAAATATGTAGAACTTCAAGATTCTTATAAATCTATTTTAGAATCGTTTATTCATGCAGGAGCAGAAAACGAAGTTAAGGTTAATGTAGAACCAATTCATTCTGAATATTTATCAGAGAGCAATATAGAATTCAAATTAGGTCATTTAGATGGTGTTTTAGTAGCTCCAGGTTTTGGTGAACGTGGTATTGAAGGTAAGATTGATGCTGTGCGTTTTGTGCGCGAACAAAATATTCCGTTTTTAGGAATTTGTTTAGGTATGCAAATGGCAGTAATAGAATATGCTAGAAACGTACTAAACCTTAAAGACGCGAATTCTGTTGAAATGGATGAGCGTACTCCAAATCCTGTAATTAATTTAATGGCATCACAAAAAGGTGTGGTTAATAAAGGGGGAACTATGCGTTTAGGAACTTGGGATTGTAATATTGAAAAAGATAGTATTGCCTATAAAGTTTATAATTCAGAAACGATTACAGAAAGACATAGACATCGTTTTGAATTTAATAACGATTATAAAGACCAATTTGAAAAAGCAGGAATGAAAGCTACTGGCCTTAATCCTGAAACTGGTTTAGTAGAAATTGTAGAAATTCCTGAAAACGACTGGTTCGTTGGTGTGCAATATCACCCAGAATATAAGAGTACAGTAAAAAGTCCACATCCGTTATTTGTAGCATTTGTGGCTGCTGCTCTAAAATACAAGAAGAAGAAAAAGTAATAATTAATATGTCACTTTGGCGTAAAATACATTTTGGACAGTTTTTTGGGTTGTTCAATTGATATCATATAAGACCTGTCAGATTTAAAAAACATGACAGGTCTAAAATTGAAAATTAAAGATGGAAGAAAAGAAATTCGACGTTAAATCAATAATAGGTTTTGTCCTTATTTTTGGTATATTATTATTTATAATGTATCAAAATCAACCAAGTCCAGAAGAACTTGAAGCTCAGAAAATAGCAGAACAAGAGCAGGTTGAAGCTGAAAAAAATCAAAGTAAGCAAAATGAAACTTTAGTAACGTCGTCTTCGGATTATTCTACAAATACGCAAGCTTTAGATTCTACACAAAAAGTTGCACTTCAAAATAAAGTTGGTTCTTTTGCTTATGCATTAACCTTACCAACTGTAGGTGACAAATTTACAACGGTTGAAACCGATGTTTTCGAATTAAAGTTTAATACTAAAGGCGGTCACTTAGCAGAAGTAAAGTTGAGAAACTTTGTAGATTACGATTCTGTGCCAGTTTATATGGTGAGGGATAATAATAGTGCTTTTAATATTACATTTGGTACTTCGGATAATAGAACATTAAATACACAAGATTTTCCTTTTCAACCAAGTGTCACTAAAAGTGGCGAGAACACTATTGTTTCTATGAAACTTAAAGTGTCTGAAACGGCATTTTTAGAATACCGGTATGAGTTGAAGCCTAATGATTATATGATTGATTTTTCAATTAAATCTCAAGGTTTAAGTGGGGTATTTAATACATCGCAACCTATTGAATTAGATTGGAAACAAAAAAGTATTCGTCATTCTAAAAGTATAAATTACGAGAATCGTTATACCAGATTAACGTACATGTACGATGATGGTAAAGTTGATAAATTATCACAAGGTAGTGATGATGATGAAACTGTTGATGATGTAGAATGGCTTTCTTACAGACAGCATTTCTTTAGTTCTATCTTAGTAGCTAACGATAGCCCGTTTAAAAAAGTAACATTGACCTCTTTAGATTTAGTAGAGGATGAAGAAATAGATACTTTATATACTAAGTTATATACCTCTAAAATGCCATTAGCTTTTAATGGTGGAGAATTAAATCAAAACTTAGGTTTATACTATGGACCTACAGATAACGCTACTTTAAAAGATTATGATAAAGGTTTAGAAGAAAGTATCCCTTTTGGATGGGGAATTTTTGGATGGATCAATAAAATTTTATTCATTCCATTATTTGGTTTCTTAAGTCAACACTTACCATCTTATGGTATTGCAATTATTGTGATGACTATCTTGGTTAAAATTGTACTATCATTTGTACAGTATAAGCAATTCTTGTCGCAAGCAAAGATGAAAATCTTGAAGCCAGAATTAGATGCTGTAAGAGAAAAGTACAAGGACAATAAGTTAAAAGCACAGCAAGAAACTATGGCTATTCAAAGCCGAGCAGGAGCAAGTCCGCTTAGTGGTTGTTTGCCAGGTTTAATGCAGATTCCTGTATTCTATGCCTTATTTATGTTTTTCCCAACAGCTTTTGAGTTAAGACAAAAAGGATTTTTATGGGCAGACGATTTAAGTTCTTATGATTCGGTTTTAGATTTACCTTTTCACATTCCATTATATGGAGATCACGTGGCTTTATTTCCGATTTTAGCTGCAATTGCTATTTTCTTTTACATGAAAATGACTACGGGTCAGCAAATGGCAACACAACCAACACAAGAAGGGATGCCAGATATGGCTAAGATGATGAAGTATATGATCTACTTCTCTCCAATTTTAATGTTGATTTTCTTTAACAACTACGCATCAGGTTTAAGTTTGTATTATTTTATCTCTAACTTAATTAGTATTGGTATTATGTTAGTAATTAAAAACTACATAATTGATGAGGATAAAGTGTTAGCTAAAATTGAAGTCAGCAAAACGAAGCCTAAGAAACAAAACAAGTTTCAGAAGAAAATGGCTGAAATGATGGAGCAAGCAGAACAGCAAAAGCAATCACAACAAAAAGGAAAGAAGAAATAAGTATTTCAACTTTCTATTCGTATAAGATTTATAGCCTCAACATTTTGTTGAGGCTATTTTATTAAAAATAGTATGCAGATGGTAATTGATCTTTGTAACAAAGCAGATATTAAAATAATCGTTGATGGTCTTAATGCTTACAATTTAGATAAGGTCGCAGCATTATCGCCTATTTGGACACCTTTAGAATTCTGTATAAAAAATGAACAGGGCGATGTCATTGGTGGTGTTTTAGCTGGTATTAACTATTGGAATGGTTTAGAGATTAAAATTTTATGGGTCGATGAGGGCTATAGAAAACAGGCCTTAGGAACTAAGCTTTTAAGTTATATAGAAAAGGAAGCTACAAAAAGAGGAGCAACTATGGCAATGGTTGATACTTTTGATTTTCAAGCAGAAGGTTTCTATATTAAGAATAACTACGAAATTATTGGTGAAATTAAAGATTTCCCAAAAGGGCATCGACGGATTTACTTTTCGAAAGTATTACAATAAAAAAGACTCAAACCTTTTACAGTTTGAGCCTTTACTTAACTAATTAATCAACGTATTTAAAGTGAGGCTGTCAACCTTAATTTTACTTTTATTGCATTGGTAAAAGTACCTTGTCAATGACATGCACAACACCATTCATAGACTGAATATCTACTAAGCTAGTCACAATATTACTAACACGGTCGTTAGAATCTGTTAACGTAAACGCAGTGTTGTCAGCAGTAATTTCTCCACCTAGAGTCATAACAGCTCCATTTGGTAAACCACTAGATTGTATGTTACCACTTACGATATGATACGTTAAGACAGCGTCTACTGTTGCTGGTGCTAAATCACCAAGAGTAGTATTTCCTGAAGGATCTAACTCTAATAATAAATTAGCGAAAGCGTCATTTGTTGGCGCAAATACTGTAAATGGTCCAGCAGAAGCATCAGAAACTGTAGAAATGTATGGTACTGTTGGTGTACCAGTGTCAGCCAATGCTAATGCCGCTACTAAATTTGATAAAGCAGGATTGGTTGTCGCAAACGTCGCAATTGTTGGTAAGCCAATGACTTCATCAACAATATGTACAATACCATTACTAGCAAGGTTATCAGCATTAGTTACCGCAGAAGAACCGTTTAACATCACGCCATTCGATGTTGTGTAGTATAAACTTAAGTTAGCTCCATTAGGTCCTGTTGCAGCCGTGTTCGTATAACCAGATCCAGCGTCAACTAAATTAGTTGATGTTACTGTTGATCCGATTATTACATGGTTCAATAAAATGTTTTTTACTAAGGCGTTTTCTGCTGTAGATAAATTGTTTAGATCTAAACCAGTATCGGCTAATAATTGTGCAAATGCAGCATTACTAGGTGCAAATACAGTAAAAGGGCCTTCACCTTGCAAGGTTGTTACTAAGTCAGTGGCTTGCAATGCAGCAGCTAAGCTCGTTAAATTGTTTTCTAAAGCGATGTCAACTACAGTTGTAGGAGTTGGTGATGTTGTGTTATCATCATCATCACTACAAGACGTAAAACCTATAACCAATAGAAATACTGTAAGTAATTTGAAGTTTTTTGAAATAATTTTCATTGTTTTGAGTTTTTATATTGTTCAACATTCAAACCTTAATCGGTTTGTTTAACAAAAATACAAAATGATTAAACAAAAAGTTTTTACGCTTTTCACTTTAACACTATTTTTAACATCTGCTTATGCGCAAAACTCAGTCAATCAATTTGATAAAGACGGACTAAGGCACGGTACATGGACTAAAAACTATCATAACACCAAACAGAAACGTTATGAAGGAACTTTTAAACATGGAAAGGAAATAGACTCATTCAAATTTTACACCTTGTCTTCAGGAAAAAGTGTGCTAAGTGCGATAAAAGTCTTTAATGAAAGCGACAGCATTGCTAATGTTACTTTCCTAGCTTCAAATAAGAAAGTGATTAGCGAAGGTAAAATGAATGGCAAACGATTTATGGGGCCTTGGACATTTTATCATAAAAATTCTGCTGCTAAAATGATTGTAGAGAATTATAATGAAGAGGGATTACTACATGGTGAGCGCTTTGTGTATTTTAAAAATGGAGTCGTTGCAGAAAGTGCCAATTATAAGAATGGTAAACTTGATGGTGAATCAAAATGGTTTTCCGAAAAAAGTGTCGTGTTAAGACATACACATTATAAGGACGATGAGTTGGAAGGTAAAACGATTAATTATGATGCTTTAGGTAATATAACTTCAGAAGGAAATTATATTAAAAGTCAGAAAAACGGCATTTGGAAATACTATAAGGATGGTGAACTCTCCAAAAAAATAGACCATACCACACAAGAAGTCTTATTTAAGAAAGAATAGCTTAAAGCTATGCGCTCTATAGAATTTCAGAATGGCAATCTTAATAGGATTGCCTTTTTTATTTGTAATTTTGCCGAAGTTTTTCGAACAAAAACATTATGAATATATAATGTTCATGTTTTTAGATTGTCCCCTTTACGGGACTTTAAGGGTGTTTTTAAAAAAGCACTAGTTATTAATTAAAAGAGATACCTGCTTTGGCAGGTAATTAATATGAAAAGAGTCATCGTAGGACTTTCAGGAGGAGTAGATTCTAGTGTTGCAGCCTATCTTTTAAAAGAGCAAGGGTATGAAGTTATTGGCCTGTTTATGAAAAATTGGCATGATGACTCTGTAACCATCTCTGATGAATGTCCATGGTTAGAAGATAGTAATGATGCCATGTTGGTGGCAGACAAATTGGGTATTCCTTTTCAAACGGTAGATTTAAGCGTACAATACAAAGAGCGTATTGTAGATTATATGTTTAATGAATACGAAAAAGGACGCACACCAAACCCAGATGTACTTTGTAACCGTGAAATAAAGTTTGATGTCTTTATGGACATCGCCTTAGAGCTGGGAGCAGATTACGTTGCAACAGGTCATTATTGCAGAAAAGGAACCATCGAAAAAGATGGAAAACAAATCCATCAGTTGTTAGCTGGTGCAGATGATAATAAAGATCAATCCTATTTTCTTTGTCAATTATCTCAACAACAATTGGCGAAAGCTTTATTTCCTATTGGTGAATTACAAAAACCAGAAGTGAGAGAAATTGCGAAAGCTCAAGATTTAATTACGGCTGAAAAGAAAGATTCTCAAGGCTTGTGTTTTATAGGAAAAGTAAGATTACCAGAATTTTTACAACAACAATTAAAACCCAAAGCAGGTGATATTGTAGAGGTGTCAGATACGTTTGAAACTTATAGTCAAGCGCTTCCAGAATTCGATTCAAAAGAAAACGAATTAGAATTTTTGTCTAAAAAACCGGTTTATAGTTTAGCAGACGGAAAAGTAGTCGGTAGACATCAAGGCGCACATTATTTTACCAAAGGACAACGTAAAGGTTTAGGAGTTGGAGGTACAGTAGAGCCTTTATTTGTTATAGATACAGACGTAAAAGACAATGTAATTTACACAGGTCAAGGGAAACAACATCCTGGTTTATACAGAAATGTATTGTTTGTGACTAACGAAGAATTGCATTGGGTGCGTGAAGATTTAGCAATAAACGAAGGAGAAACCATGGATGTCATGGCAAGAATCCGTTACAGACAAACCTTAGAGAAAGCCACTTTGCATAAAGTCGCTTCAGGGATGTATGTGGAATTTGAAAACAAACAATCCGCAATTACCGAAGGTCAATTTGTGGCTTGGTATATAGAAGACGAATTGTTAGGTTCAGGAGTTATTTCTTAACTTGGCTTTAAATAAATTTTTCTGATAGATTATATAGAGATCGTCAGTTCGAGTGATTTTTAACTGTTTTCTAGTTGAAAATGATCTCGATAACAAGTTAGATGTATAGTCTTATGAAAAATAGTTTTACAATACTACTTTTAATTTTTATTACCAATAGCTTTGCTCAAGAAGACGCCTGGATTTATCTTACTGACAAACCAAATGTTTCAACAGCACTAGCAAATCCTACAAGTATTCTTACTCAAAAAGCAATAGACAGAAAACAGAGGCATAATATTACGATTGATGAACGCGATGTGCCAGTCAATGAAATTTACATTTCAGATTTAAAAGCCCAAACAGGAATCACGGTTTTGGCAAAATCGAAGTGGTTTAATGCTATCCATGTTAGAGGGACTGAAGAAAATATTAACGCTTTAAGCAACTTAACTTTTGTTGAAAGTATTGATTTCGCTAATAAAAACTTGAATACGTCGTCAAGAAGTGCATCACAATTAAGCAAAACAGAAATAGAAGATGAAACCGTTGCTTTTATTTATGGGGATACACAAAATCAGGTAGAAATGATTAATGTAGATAATCTCCATTTAGCTGACTTTACAGGTGAAGGCATTACTATTGCTGTTATGGATTCTGGGTTTCCAAATGTAAATACTATGGGCGCATTTCAGCGTTTACGAGATAATAATGATTTATTAAATGGTTATGATTTTGTAGATAGAACCTCAGATGTGTATGCCTTTACAGGAAGTAATCATGGTACAAAAGTACTAAGTACAATGGCTGCATTTGTACAAGATCAGTTTGTAGGAACAGCACCAGATGCGTCTTATTATTTATTTAGAACAGAAGATGCTGGTAGTGAAAATCCGGTAGAAGAAAGTTATTGGGTAGAAGCTGCTGAGCGTGCCGATAGTTTGGGAGTAGATCTCATTAATACGTCCTTAGGATATACCACTTATGATAATTCTAATTACAGTTATGCACCTTCTGACATGAATGGTCAAACCGCTTATATTTCAAAAGGAGCTTCCATAGCTGCGGAGAAGGGAATTTTAGTAGTGGTTAGTGCTGGTAATGCTGGTGCAACAGATTGGCAAACTGTTGGTGCACCCGGAGATTCACCAGATGTCTTGTCTATTGGAGCTGTAGATGGAAATGGAAATTTTGTGTCGTTTAGCTCGCAAGGTGGACCAGCACAAGTTGGCTATCAAAAGCCAGATGTGGTAGCTAGAGGTGGAGCCGCTTATGTGGTTAGTGAATTTAATAGTATCGTTCAAAATAATGGTACATCGTTTAGTAGTCCTATTCTCTGTGGTGGTATTGCGTCGTTATGGCAAGCATTACCAGATACTTCACCAACCGAAATAAAAGATTACGTTAGGCAATCAGCCTCACAGTTCAATACACCAGATGATTTTTTAGGATTTGGAATTCCGGATTTAGATTTGGCAAAAAACTTAGCGCTATCAATTAATGAGGAACAGCTTGGTGATTTTAAATTTTATCCAAACCCGGTAAAATCGAATTTGAACATCGTCTTACCCTCAACTGTAAATCAATTAGAGGTTTCAATTTATAATCAATTAGGTCAAGAAATTTTGAATCAGATTATAACCGAAAATTCTAAAACCATAAATGTTTCAAGTTTTACAGCAGGAATTTATTTGATTAGATATTCATCTCAGAACATTTCAAAAACATTAAAGTTTATTAAAAGTTCTAATGAATAATTTACGTTAGTTCGAGTGATTTCGAGTTGTGAGAAATCGTATAGAGAGCAGCATGAACTATAATTCCCTTAGTACAATAAAAATTATCCTCATTTTCAATCGTGAAATTCACTTGAATTGCCGAAATTTATACGTTTTTACAACAGATATAATTTCAAACTATGGCAAATAGAATCACATCACTTTTCAATATAAAATATCCAATTATCCAAGCAGGAATGATTTGGAATAGCGGCTGGAAATTAGCTTCTGCATCAAGTAACTCGGGAATCTTAGGGTTAATTGGAGCAGGCTCAATGTATCCAGATGTTTTTCGAGAACACATTCAAAAATGTAAAGCGGCAACCGACAAGCCTTTTGGTGTTAACGTACCCATGTTGTATCCAAATGTTCAAGAGATCATGGATATCATTGTAGAAGAAGGTGTGAAAATTGTTTTTACGTCTGCCGGAAATCCGAAGACTTGGACCAAATGGTTACAAGATAAAGGGATTACAGTGGTGCATGTGGTCAGTAGTGTAAAGTTTGCTTTAAAAGCACAAGAAGCCGGAGTCGATGCTATTGTTGCCGAAGGTTTTGAAGCCGGTGGCCATAATGGAAGAGATGAAACCACAACGTTAACCTTGATACCAATGGTAAAAGAACAACTTGAAATTCCTTTAATTGCAGCAGGTGGTATTGCCACAGGAAAAGCCATGTTAGCCTGTATGATTTTGGGTGCGGATGGAGTACAGGTAGGAAGCCGATTTGTAGCGAGTGAAGAATCCTCGGCACACCAAGCGTTTAAACAAGTGGTCGTTGATGCCAAAGAGGGAGATACACAATTAACTTTAAAAGAATTAGCTCCTGTAAGATTAGTGAAGAATAAATTCTACAACGATTTACAAGAACTCTATAAAACAAGTCCAACATCAGAACAACTTAAAGAATTATTGGGAAGAGCTAGAGCCAAACGTGGTATGTTTGAAGGAGATCTAGAAGATGGTGAACTAGAGATTGGTCAAATCGCAGGATTGATTCATGATGTGAAACCAGTTGCTAAAATTGTTGAAGACATGATCAGTGAATTTGAGGACGCTAAGAAATCCTTGATTACATTATAGTTAGCTTTTATGTGTGCTGATAATTAAATTATAGTTAAGTAACTATAAATATGGTAATTAAGGTGGTTTTGTTTTATCATAAAAATTAAATCTAACTTTATTTTTTGTAAGATGATAATTTATTGAATTACGACGTTTTAAAACACCTAATTACTTATTTCTTTTTAAGAAAAAACCTAAATTTGTGCTTGCTAATTTTAGCTAGTAGCGTATGAATTTAACCACCGAAAACATCCTCTTAATAGGTTCACTATTACTTTTTATAAGTATTATAGTAGGAAAAACATCTTATAAATTTGGAGTACCAACATTAATACTCTTTTTAGCTATAGGAATGTTAGCCGGTTCAGACGGTATTGGTGGTATTCGTTTTGATGATCCTAAATTAGCACAGTTCATTGGTATCGTTTCTCTTAACTTTATATTGTTTTCTGGTGGTCTAGACACCAATTTCAAAGCCATAAAACCCATTCTTAAAGAAGGGCTTATTTTATCTACACTGGGCGTTTTTCTTACTGCAGCAACCCTTGGTATATTCGTTTGGTTTGTCACAGATTTTACGATTTATGAAAGTTTACTATTAGGTTCTATTGTGTCTTCTACAGATGCAGCTGCCGTATTTTCTATTTTACGTTCAAAAAATTTAGCATTAAAAACGAACTTAAGACCAACATTAGAGCTCGAAAGTGGAAGTAATGATCCCATGGCTTACGTGTTAACGTTGGCGTGTTTAAGTTTAGTAATAAATCAAGACCAGAGTATTCCCACGATGATTTTTATGTTTTTTCAACAGATGATCTTAGGTGGTATTGCAGGTTTTGCCTTTGGTAAATTGAGTAGGATTATTATTAATAGAATTAAGTTAGGTTTCGAAGGACTTTACCCTGTTTTAGTAATTGCACTGATGTTTATTACATTTTCGGCAACTGATTTTGTTGGGGGGAATGGATTCTTAGCTATTTATATATGTGCCGTGTATTTAGGAAACCAAGATTTAATACATAAATCTACAATTCTAAAAATGTTTGACGGGATAGCATGGTTAATGCAAATTGTCTTATTCCTTACTTTAGGTTTACTCGTATTTCCGTCTCAAATTATCCCTTACATGGGCATAGGGTTGTTAATCTCCGTATTCCTTATTCTTGTTGCACGACCAGCAGCGGTGTTAATAAGTCTCATGTTTTTTAAAATGAAAATGAGAAGACGCTTTTATATTTCGTGGGTTGGTTTACGTGGTGCCGTTCCAATAGTATTTGCGACGTATCCGCTTTTGGCAGGTATTGATAAAGCCAATATGATATTTAATATTGTTTTCTTTATTTCGGTAACTTCTGTTTTAATTCAGGGGACAACCTTATCGCTATTTGCAAAATGGTTAAATGTGGCGTTGCCAGAAGAAGTAAAACCTATTGCAGAGAACGATCGTTACATTCTTAATTTGCCTAAATCAGCAATGGAAGAAATCTTAATACCGCCCCATAGTTTTGCCGTAGATAAACGAATTATAGATTTACATTTTCCTACGTCGGCATTTATTGTAATGATTAAGCGAAATAATAAATTTGTGCGTCCAGGAGGTTCTACAGTTATTGAAGCTAATGATACTTTAGTCGTTCTATTAGATAATGAAGATAGCTTAAACGAAGTGAACGAAATACTAGATAAAACCTTAATAGGTTAAAATTAGTATTTCACGTTACCGCAGTAGATAATAATGTTTAATTTTTATTTGTAGTTCTAAAATTTATCGTTATTATTAAGTGACTAAAATAATGCCAACTAATTAGTTTTTAATGACTCAAATTATCATATCATGAAAAGAGTAATAGTTTTATTTATAGTGCTTTATGGGTTTTATTCTTGTAATGAAACGTCGAATGGTGATGGGTACGAAAAAATTGATTGGAGTACGAGACAAGCAAATATTCAGCCTACTGATTCTTTAAAATCGGGAAAATCATATCTATCCGTTTATTCTCAAATTTATAGCTATTCTCAGCACAAAATGTATAATCTTACGGCAATGATAAGTATTAGAAATACAAGTGCTAAAGACACGATGTACTTATCTAAAGTAGATTATTTTGATACACATGGTACCTTATTAAAAACGTATTTTGAGAACCCGGTTTACTTAACTCCAATGGAAACTTTAGATATTGTTATTAATGAGGTTGATATAGCAGGTGGTACAGGTGGTAATTTTATTTTTGATTGGCAAACACCTAAAAATTCGCCTGAACCTATTTTTGAAGGAGTAATGACATCTACATCTGGTCAACAAGGTTTATCTTTTTTAACGCAAGCGAAAAGAATTGATTAATAGCCTTTAATTTTAGACGTTAATAGCGTCCTATTAAAATTTCAAAGACACCTATTATTTACTAAATAATTCATTCTTAAAACTAAATGGAAGTAGTACTTTTGCGCCATGGTTTTAAGCAACTACACTAAAGAATTTAGATATAATCTTAAACTCGCATCTCCTGTGATGTTGGGTATGCTTGGTCATACTTTTGTGAGTTTTGTAGATAATATCATGGTTGGCCAATTAGGGGCTACAGAATTAGCGGCAGTCTCTTTAGGGAACAGCTTTATTTTTATTGCCATGTCTATAGGAATTGGTTTTTCTACAGCGATTACACCTTTAGTGGCAGAAGCTGATACTGAGAAAAATTTCGAAAAAGGAAAATCTATGTTTAAGCATGGACTTTTTCTTTGCACCGTTTTAGGATTGGTTTTATTTGGCATCTTATTATTTGCTAAGCCTTTAATGTACATTATGGATCAACCAGAAGAAGTGGTCGATTTAGCGATTCCGTATTTAGATTTGGTAGCATTTTCATTAGTACCACTGATAATTTTTCAGGCATTTAAGCAATTTAGTGATGGTTTATCGCTAACCAAATACCCAATGTATGCTACAATTGTAGCTAACTTACTCAACGTCGCCATTAACTATGTGTTGATTTTTGGAAAATTTGGTTTTCCTGAAATGGGAATTGTTGGTGCAGCCGTTGGGACTTTAGTTTCTCGTTTTGTTATGGTCGCTTATTTGTGGTGGTTACTAGCTAAACGCGAAAAATCAAAAGCCTACGTAACTAACATAAAGTTCTTTGAATTAAGTAAAGAACCTATGAGAAAATTAAGCAATTTAGGACTGCCAAGTGCAATGCAAATGTTTTTTGAAGTCGGAATTTTTACAGCAGCCATTTGGTTAAGTGGAACTTTAGGAGCCAATGCACAAGCGGCTAATCAAATCGCCTTAAATCTATCATCTATGACGTTTATGGTAGCCACAGGATTGAGCGTTGCGGCAATGGTTAGGGTTGGAAATCAAAAAGGATTAAAAGATTTTACAGCTTTAAAACGTATTGCTGAATCTATATTTTTTGTTGGATTTATTTTCGCGGTAATTTTTGCTTTACTCTTTGTAGCCTTCCATCAATTACTTCCTGATTTGTATGTGGATTTAGATGATCCTGAAAATGCAGTAGATACAGCAGAAGTTGTAAAAATAGCGGCAACATTATTATTAGCAGCAGCTGTTTTTCAGATAAGTGATAGCCTTCAAGTGATTGCCCTTGGTGCGTTACGCGGGTTGCAAGATGTAAAAATACCGACTATAATTACGTTTATATCGTATTGGGTTGTTGGTTTTCCTATTAGTTATTATTTAGGGAAAGCAGAAGCTTATGGAAGTCTTGGAATTTGGATTGGACTCATTGCAGGTTTAACTGTAGCGGCTATTCTATTGTTTATTAGATTCAATATACTGACCAAAAAACTTATCGTTAAATCATTAAATTAAGGAATGATATTAAAGAGTATTTTGATATTTCAATATTACTCGAGTAGCTCATTCAAAATCTATATATTTGCAACTTAAGTTGAAAAACTGAAGACTTTCAAACACAAAATTCAAAAAAAATGGAATTACCAAAATTCATATTAGGAGACAATACAGATTATCCTAATGCCATATTTATTATACATACTGAATTTCCTCGTTTTATTATTAATCTTGAAGATGATGAAGTAGAGTGGTTTGAAGAATTTGATCAGCACGATGAAAAGGAACTAGAAACTGAAACTGAAAACTATATTCAGCAAGCTACAGACTTTTACGATAGAGAAATTGCGAGATACGACGATTAATGCTAGAACAACTTATACAGTACGACAAAGAACTTTTTTTATACCTCAATAATTTAGGATCGGATACATGGGATAATTTATGGTTGGTAATTACCAATAAATTCACATCAATACCATTGTACGCTGTATTGTTGTTTACAATTTACAAGAAATTTGGCTTAAAAGCCTTGTTGTTAATGGTGTTTGTAATTGCAGGTATGATTGCGTTTACAGATCAAATGACCAATCTTTTTAAGGATACGATCCAACGACCGAGACCTTGTAGAGCACAAGGAGTTATGGATGTAGCGCGTTATATCGCACCGCGTTGTGGAAAATACGGTTTTTTCTCAGGTCATGCGTCTAACTCCATGTCAACCGCAATTTTTGCTGGCTTGCTATTACGGCCATATTTTAAGAACCTTATTTATGTGCTAATTATTTGGAGCCTAATTGTAGCCTATAGCCGTATTTATGTTGGGGTTCATTATCCTTTAGATCTAATCTGTGGATTAAGCTTTGGTGCTATTGCTGGCTTTGGCTTTTACAAGTTAAATTTATATCTTATAGATAGATTTATTTCAAAGTAAGCTTGTAAAGTTGATTTATTAATCGTGATTTATGATCTCTATCAGAAAAGTTCAAATCATAAGTAGCCATAAATTCAATGGTGTAAAGCTTCGCTAATTCGTCAATCTTTTCAGGATTTGTTGTTGACGTTAATAATCTAAACTCTTTTTCTTTCGGAAGTTCTATACCCTCTTCGGTTTTAATACTCGGAATTTTTTCACCATAATTATAAAGAGCTTCGGGTGAAACACCATCTAAAGTGTAAAGCGGTATCTTATCTGATGCTAATTCAGAAAGTGGTTTGTAATCTGCTTGTGATTGCACTTGTGCTAAAGGTAAAACCAAAACACCTACGCTGAGCATAAACGCTATGACTAAGTAGAACGTTGCCTTAATGTTTTTAGCTTTTAACTGCTTAAAAATGAAGAAGCCAATAATGGCTAAAACGATAGCTGAAACGATAAATCTTGCTAGAACAATTCCTGTTAAAAACGGTCCTAAAAAGAAACCAGCTATCCAAAAAAGTAGTGCTATAATGCCTATTAAACCAAATTGAAAATATACAGGAAACGTTTCTTTTTTATCCTTTAAATTCTTGAATTCACGAATTAAATACTCCATATAAAATCCAATATTTAAGGCTAATGGAATTAATACTGGCATTAAATAACGCGATTTCTTTTCAGGAATAATAGATAATAAAATAACGGCAAAAATCGTCCAAAAGAACGTGAAGCGATACGCTTTGAGATTACTGACTCTTGTTTTTAAATAAGGATACAGCAAACTAATAAATGCAGGAACTGTCCACAAACCACTCTGAATAAAGAAGCTCCAGTAATAATAAAACGGTCTTACATTGTAACTGTGCCAATTTGAAGTTTCGCGTTGTGCAATGGCAGAAAAGGTTTCAGGGTCTGCAACTCTAACATGCAAGTACCACCAACCACCTAAAACAATTCCAAAGACTAAAAGGCTAACTAATTTTAAAAAATGAAGCGTTCCTCCTTTATATTTAAAAGCAACACCATACGCAATAATAAAAGGTAAGAAAAGGACGTAAAGGGAAACGGGCCCTTTAGATAACACCGAACCCGCTAAAAACAAGACAAAGAGTAAACTTCTTAGAATTGTAGTTTTTTGATTTTGGAACAGAATAAATAATTGATACAAGGCCATCAACATAAAACCATGGGTGTAAATATCCCAAGGTGCCTCAATCGTAATACCTAGGGTATAAAAAGAGGTCAATGCTATAAAACCATTGATTAAACTATGGGATTTAGTTAGCTCTAATTTTTTTGATATAAGGTAAGTTGAAATCCCAATACTTGCCACAAATAGTAGTGCTGGCCAGCGTAAAGCCAAAACAGATGTTATACCAAATATATAACCAAAAACAGCTGTAATCCAAGTGGGTAATGGTGGTTTTTGATAACGGGCTTCACCATTCATTGTGGTTAAAATCCAATTATTATCAGTGAGCATTTCTCTGGCAGAAATAAAATTTCGAGCTTCCATAATGGTCACCGGAATGGCATCTATAGTAAAACCGAGCATTACAATTACAAAAAGTAAAAGACTGAGTATCGGATATTTTTCAATGAGTTTAATCATTCGTATGTCTAATTAAATAAGCGTTACGAGCGTAGATCACTAAACCAAATAAATGACCGACAAACAGTACAGGATCTTTTCTTATAATAGCATAAGTTAATATTAAACCTGCTCCAATTAAGCTCAAAACCCAAAAGCCCATAGGTAAAGTTGATTCTTTGTTGCGTTCAGAATGAATCCACTGATACACAAAACGCAGTGTGAATATGACTTGTGCTACAATTCCTAAAACCAATAACCATGTTGGAATATCGGCATTTTGAAAGAGTAATTCTACATCTATTTGATTGTTATTATAATAGAATACAACAATTAAAATGGGAACAATGAAAAGTAGATATTGTACAATCTTCGGGAATTTTTGCCACTGACCTTGTAGTTGTAAATTCCGAATGTATATGAAATACGTTAAACTCTGACCTAACATAATAGCAAAGTCTAAACGTAAATAACCATAAATAAATAGTAAAAATGAAGCAATTAAACTCAGCGTCCAAAAGGTTTTTGGAGTGATAACTTTACGTTGTTTTTCAGAAGTTATCCATTGTATAATAAGCCGAGAAGAAAATAGAATCTGGGCTAAAAATCCAATACTGTAAATTATCCAGTCTTTCAAATTAGAGCTTTTGATTGCTTGATTTTGCTACCTCGTAATTGATATACTTTTTCTTCATCCACAGATATGCAAAACAATCCATTAAAGGCCCGAGTAATCGATTCCAAACTCCAAATTTTGCTGTACCAGCCATTCTAGGAAAATGTTGCACCGTAATCTGTGTGACACGTCCGTGTTGTAGCATAATCATTGCTGGTAAAAAACGATGTAACCCTCTAAACATAGGAATCCGTTTTGCATAATCGGATCTTATAACTTTAAGAGGGCAGCCAGTATCGTCCATGCCGTCGTGTGTAAAAGCACGACGTATTCCGTTGGCAATTTTAGACGACATATTCTTAACAAATGAATCTTTTCGGTTAGAGCGTACACCTGTAACCAATTCATAAGAATTTATATGTTCTAAAAGGATATTAAAATCTTCAGGAGCGGTTTGTAAATCAGAATCGATATAACCAACCAGTTCAGAATCCACATGATCAAAGCCTGCTTTTATCGCAGCACTTAATCCTCTATTCTCTTTAAATAAGATGTATTCAAAAGCGTCGTTACGTTCGCAAATCGCTTCAATTAAAACTTGACTATTATCGCTAGAGCCATCATTTACAAAGAGTATAGACGTTGTAACCGTAGCGATTTTAAGATATTTTAAAAGTTCCGATTCTACACGTTCTAAATTTTCCTCTTCATTATAAACGGGAACTATAATAGTGAATTGATACGTCATGCGTTATATTGCTTTGTCGGCACAAAAATATCGTTTTTTTGTGTTACAGCGCAAATCTTATGATTTAAAGTAAATGGTATTACTCTGTAGATTCCATTTTTAGTCTTATATCATTTGTTATTTTCTGTAATTCTAAATTCTCAGGGTCTTTCATTTCGTTTTTTACCGCTTCAACATACTCTGGGAAATCTCTAAATTTTAGCGCTAAAAGTGTTTCCGATTTTATGAAGAAAAACAAGATACCAACGGCAGAAATTATAGTAAGGCGAATTAAAAGTGTTTTGTAAAATCTATTTTTATGTGTAAAAAATTTAAAAATGACAACAGTAACTATAGGTAATACGCTGGCTAATCCTATCAGTAAAATGATATTACCATAAGGCCATCTTTGAAATTTGAATAGAATACTTATTGAAAGTATTGATAAAACAAGTCCAGTTCCCATAGTACCAATTACGCGTAATATGCTAATGTCTTTATAAGATTCCTTTTTAAATAAATTTCTAAATCTAATTTGATTTAAAAGCCCGAAGCTAAAAACAAAGTAAAGCATTGATAATAGTAGCGTCAATAGCGTAATAAGTAGAGCGGCATAAGGATACGTAAAGCATAATCGCAATACCATTAATAGGAGTATCGCTAAACCAATACTAATTTCAGTCTGTTTCATTATTTTGAGTAGTTGTTTTGATGCGCCAATTAAAGAGAAAGCAAATACTCAGCAGCAGCAAATGGAGTTGTTTTTCCAACTTCAACCAGTTTGATTTGTAAAGGCAATTCTATTTTAATTTTAGAAGCGTTATAAAAATCAGACTTCAAACGGTCTTCAATGGTTTGCAATAACCAAAATTTATTCTGATTGTTTCTGTTGGTTTTAAAATACTGATTCTCTGACGTGGTTTTGGTATAATCTTCAATCATGTTCCAAACTTCAGCTATGCCTTCGCGTTTAAGTGCGCTACATAACGATACTTTTGGCGACCATTCAGAGGACTTAGCAGGATATAAATGCAACGCTCTATTAAATTCTACCTTAGCTAATTTAGCGGCTTTTAAATTTTCACCATCAGCTTTATTAATCACAATAGCATCGGCCATTTCTATAATACCGCGTTTTATACCTTGTAGTTCATCTCCGGCACCAGCTAACTTTAATAGTAAAAAGAAATCAACCATACTATGTACAGCGGTTTCACTTTGTCCGACTCCAACAGTTTCAATAATAATGGTATCAAAACCTGCTGCTTCACATAGAATAATAGTTTCACGTGTTTTTCTAGCCACTCCTCCTAAAGAATTTCCGGAAGGAGAAGGGCGTATAAACGCATTTTCATTCTTAACCAAATCCTCCATACGAGTTTTATCTCCCAAAATACTACCCTGACTTAGACTACTACTAGGGTCTACGGCTAAAACCGCTACTTTTTTTTGTAAAGTCGTGAGGTGAATTCCAAAAGCTTCGATAAAGGTGCTTTTTCCAACACCAGGAACACCTGTAATTCCTATTCTAATAGATGTATTAGAATAAGGCAAGCATTTGGTTATGATCGCGTTTGCCTTTTTAGAATGTGAAGGATTGGTACTTTCAATTAAGGTAATTGCTCTACTTAAAGCCGTTATATTTCCTGAAAGAATACCAGAAACTAAATCATCGACTGAAATGGTTTTTTTCCGATTCGCTTTTATGATTTTGGCAACATTAGGACTTAAACTATCTGGTGATTGAACACCATCTTGTTCATGCAAAGCAGATTTGTATGTCTTGTTTTTATTTGCCACCTAAAGTCCGTTTATTTCTCTGTTCTTGCTTTCTTAAGTTCAATAGGAACTTCAATTAGCGTATTATCCCAAGCCATAGTTAAATTGAGATGGCCTGTTTTATTATCAAAAGCAATGGTAAAACGCTCTACAGTAACGTCTAATTGTTGTGTTGGCACTTGAAATTCAAGCGCATCGTAATTAGGATCCCACATCGGTTCCATTTTTTCATCAACTCCCCAATCATACTGTTTAGAGTTAAACATTACTTTCCATTTGTCTTTCATTGGTACGGTCCAAATCGTATATTTTCCTTTCTTTAATTCTAAACCATCAATAATAAGTGATTGGTTAGTTTCAAAAGTAGTCGCTTCATTTGCTCCTGTTCTCCAAACTTTATCAAATGGCACTAATGCTCCAAAAACATCACGATCGCGTTTAGAAGGTCTGTTGTATTGAACCTTTATATTTAAATCGTTAAGCGTAATTTCTGCTGAATCTTTCGGACTCAATCGCGGTGAAAAAATGTTTTCAACAAATGCAGAATATAATAGCAAGCCTAATGCTAAAATGGATAAGATAATCAGGAGGCGTTTTAACATAGTTGTTAATCTTAAATAATTTGGGTTAAATTATAATGCAAACTTATGCATTCAAGATTTAAAGATAATTCAAATCCCTAACTTTATGGATGTCAAACGTTGAATTTTATGGAAATCTTATAAAATCGAAAATATTTTGAAGATTCTTGCAACACTTCAATTTTTGTGTCGTCTTTAAGGTGTAACCAATCAAAACCAAAACCAAAATCAGTACGTTTCAAATTCATATTGTTGAAAAATGCAAACAGAACGATAGGCAAGCGCAGATGCAATTGTACAATCAATACTGTAACGGCATGTTAATCGTAGCACTTCGATTTGTTAAAGATAGAATGGAGGCGGAAGATGTTGTACAAGAGGCGTTTATAAATGCGTTTTCAAAATTAGAACATTTTAAAGCTGAAGTCAGTTTTGGAGCCTGGTTAAAACGCATTGTTATCAATAGATGTATTGATGTTTTAAAATCGAAACACCAACGTTTGATTGCATTAGAAGAACATCACTTAAGTGTCATTGATGATGATAATGAGAAGGATTGGACCGTTGAAGACGGTATTACAGTTGATGACGTAAAATTAGCGATTGAGGCTTTGCCTGAAAAATACAGGTTTGTAGTGCTCTTGTATTTAATAGAAGGTTACGATCATAAAGAAATATCTGAAATTTTAAGTATTTCTGAAATCGCCTCTAGAACGCAATTATCGCGAGGAAAACAAAAATTAAAGGACGCATTAAAATTAGAAAAAGATGGCACAAGATCTTAGAAATTTATTTGAAGAAGACTCAAAAGATCAGCAGACAAAAATGTCTGAAGATCATGAAGCCCGTTTTCTTAAGAAATTAGAAAATGAGTTTCCAAAGCAGCAAAAATCAACTAACAGATTTGGCATTTTAAATATTGCGGCAAGCGTTGTGTTGCTGTTGGGCTTAAGTTATGGAGGATATCAGTATTTTCAGGTTCCTACAAAAATAGTTGAACCAATTAAAGTTGTTGAGACCGAACTAAAATCCTTAGGTGATGTGTCTCCAGACTTAAAAAAGGTGGAAGATTATTACTTAGCCAGCATTAATTTAGAATTGTCTAAAGTGCAACTCACCCCAGAGAATAAGGAATTATTTGATGGTTATGTGGAACGACTGAAAGAGCTAAACGATGAATACAAAGCCTTAACTATAGAGCTAAATGCCAATGGTCCCAATGAATCTACATTAGATGCATTAATTAATAATTTAAAATTTAGACTCAATTTAGTGATGCGACTAAAAGATAAACTACAAGAGTTTAATGACGATGCCTTTTCTGAAGAACGTGTTTAAAATGCTGTCACGCTAAGCGCAGTCAAAGTAGTATAAAATCAATCAATCAATCAAATTAAATCAAAAAACGAACAGATTTTACTCAGTTTAACTGGGTATGTCAAAAAAAATCAAGACTTATGAACACCATTAGAATTTTAGTAATGTGCCTTTTAACCACGTTTGGTTATGCACAAAAAAAGATGACTAAAACATCACAATCTATCAAAGTGAACAAAGAGGTCGTTGTCGATTTAAACACCAGTTATGTTGAAATAGAAATAGATACATGGAACAAAGATGTGGTGGAGGTTGAGGCTTATATTGAAGGTGATAAATTATCTGATGCCGAATTAAAAGAAGCTTTAGAAAACTGGAATTTAAAAGTAGAAGGCTCTAGTAATAGGGTGCTTATATCTTCAACAGGAGGAAGTAGTTCTAGTTTATTTCCGCATTCAGAATATTCTAATGCCTTAAAAGAATTAGAGTACCGATTAATCGAATTACCAGAAATGCCAGAAATGCCAATGATGCCAATGTTACCAGAAATGGTAGAAATACCAATGGTGCCAGAGATGCCAGAAATGCCAGTGATGCCAAAGTTACCGACCTTACCAAAAGGCATTATGACTATAGAATTTGATTATGATAAATATCAAAAAGATGGAGAAAATTACTTAGCAGAATGGAGTAAAAAGTACGAAAAGAAGGGTGGTAAGGAATTTCAGAAAAAAATGGAAGACTGGGCACGGAAATTTGGGGAGTCAGGATACCAAGAAAAAATGCAAAAATGGGGAGAACAGTACGGTGAACGTTTTGAAGGGAAATGGGCCAAAGATATTGAGAAATGGGGTGAGAAATTTGGCGAAAAGTACGGTAAGGATATGGAAAAATGGGGAGAAGAATTTGGAGAGAAATTCGGGAAAGAATGGGAAGAAAAAATGGCAGCTTGGGGAGAAAATTTAGGGAAACAAATGGAGGAGCGCTCTGAAGCCTTGGAGAAGAGAGGTGAGTCAATGGAAAAACGCCAGGAAGCACTTGCCAAACGACATGAGTATTTGGCGGATAAAAGAGCGTCTATTTTGGTGAAGCGATTAGAATCAGGAAATAATAGTAAAGTAAAAAAGGTGATTAAAATTAAAATCCCTAAGAAAGCAAAACTAAAGACTAATATTAGGCATGGTGAATTAAAAATAACATCTGCAATACATAATATGAAAGGTGATATTTCACATTCATTTTTAGTAGCAGAATACATTGATGGAAGCGAAACTTCCATCAATGTATCCTATTCTCCAGTAATGGTGAATACTTGGAATTTAGGAACTTTAAATCTCAATTTTGTAGATAAAGCTCAGATTAAAACGGCTCAAAATTTAGTGCTGAATTCTAAATCGTCTAATGTAACAGTTGGCAATTTAATAGACACGGCTATTATTGATGGAAGTTTTGGTGATTTAACGATTTCTAATTTAAGTGCGACTTTTAAAAATCTCAATTTGGTTTTAGAAAATAGTGATGCGCTTATTAATTTACCAAAGGATATAGATTATACCCTTTATTTTAAAGGCAACCGTTCTAAGTATAATAATAAAGCAACGACGCAAAAAACACTTCGTAATTATCCTGATGGACAGAATTCTAACCGAAATATTATGGTCAATGCTAAGTTTAGTAATGTGATTATTAATTAAAGCGTAATTATAATGTCAGTTTGCGTGTCGTTGACATCTAATTGTTTATTGACTGCGACGAATCTTCGATTTAAAATTTATTATTCAATTCACATTTAGTTTTCCATGAGATAGATTTTCTATTTTTATGGAAATTTTGTTTTTATGTCATTTCTCACTTTCGAAGCCTTTTTAAATTCACTCCAACCACATTCGTTGTTGGATGCTGATCGTACTTCTAACGATTTTATTACACTCGATTTATCAATTCATAATCCGGAATTAAAAGCTGTTAACGTGGCTTCTTCAGATGATTTAGAACATTTTATTTGGAAGCATATCAAAACCAATGGTGCCAAAATCGCTTATGGAGGTTACATAGAAAAACGTGGCATCTACCAACGCAGCACCTATTTTAATCAACAAAATCCTGAGGAAGAACGCAATATTCACTTAGGTATGGACTTATGGATAGGGGCTCATACTCCAATTTACGCTCCTTTAAATGGAACGATTCATAGTTTTAAAAACAATACCAATCATGGAGATTATGGGCCAACCATTATTTTAAAACATCATATTGAAGGCCTTGAATTTTATACCCTATATGGGCATTTAAGTTTGGCATCAATTCAAGATTTAGAAGTTGGAGTAGAAGTAACTCAAGGAGACCAAATCGCAACACTGGGAACGGCGGAGGTTAATGGCGATTATCCTCCTCATTTACACTTTCAGATTATAAAAGATATTCAGGATTTTAGCGGAGATTATCCAGGCGTGAGTAATCAACTCAATTTAGCCTTCTATAAAGACAACTGTCCTGATCCTAATTTACTTTTAAAGCTGTCTTAGCTTTTTCTTCGCTTTTCAGAAGTTTTATAAATCCATTCCGCAATAAAACATAAAGCAATAATTGCCACAGAAACGAGCACACCTGTAAGGTTCGATTTGTACTGTTGATTAATTAATATAACCAAAGCTAATACGCAAAGTGTACAACCAACGATCGGAATTATTTTATTACTACTCGTGTCTTTAGAGGTTTTAAAACCCACAAAATTAACGATGCCAAAAATGATGATGAACCCAACGCTTCCTGCTGTAGATATGCTTTCTAAATCTAAAATATTCACTAAAACTAAAGTTGCAATAGCTGTGACTAGTAAACCAATAGGTTGATTCCAAAGTTTAGACGTAAAGTGATGTGGTAATTCATCATCTTCTGCAATTTCAAAATTAACACGACTACCTCCATACAACGATGCATTGATAGCAGAAAATGTAGAGATTAATGCTGCAATCGTAATAATGGTAAAGCCTATTTGTCCTAACATCGGTTTTGCTGCTTCTGCCAACACGTAATCTTCTGCCGTGGCAATGGTATCAAAAGGCAATGAGCCAACGGTGACTATGGCAATGATAATGTATAACACAATAACGAAAATGACAGAACCATAATATGCCCTTGGGATGTTCTTTTTAGGGTTGATAATATCTGGAGCTGCATTCGCAATAAGTTCAAACCCTTCGTAAGCCACAAAAATCACCATGCCTGCTGCAAATAATTGTACTGGAGATTCCCAATGCGAAATAGCCAATTGTGATAGGTTAGGATTTCCGATGAGACCATAAGCACCAACACCTATAAAGCCAAAAAGTATAATCAGTTTTATGATCACAGCATAAGACTCTATCTTTCCTACGACAGCAATGCTATAATAATTTATGGCAGTGGCAAGGATGATAATGGCGCTTGCATAAATATGAAAATCGACTGTTTTGTTTGAGGTCAACTCTAATAAATTAGGTGCATACGATCCAAAAGCAGAAGCGTAGAGCGAGAGCATAATAATATAGCTAATCCAGAGTAAGTTATTAATGGCTCCACTAAAAATAGACACGCCAAAACCTTGATTTATAAATTTTACAGTGCCTCCTCGGTCCGGATAGTGTTGCGATAGTTTGACATAACTATAGGATGTAATTAAAGCCAAAAGTCCAGCAAATAAAAAGGCTACAGGTGTTCCGCCTTGGGCTATGGATACGGCCAATCCGAGAACGGCAAAAATACCACCACCAACCATACCACCAATACCAATAGAAATCGCGTCTTTTAAACTTATTTTATCTGCCATATTTATTATTTTCTAAATCGAAAATTAAAGGTAAAACCATACACCGTGTATTCTCGTAAGTATTTTATGAGAAGACACTTAATCACCATCCTTGTTTTACTACCATTGGGCCTATGGGCTCAAAAAATAGATCATACGAGTTCCTATAGAGCCATGGAAAATGAGCGTTATTTCAGGTTTCATTATGATAATGATTACTTCGCTGCCACAGACGAAAACTACACACAAGGTTACAGTTTTGAACTGGTATCCCCTAAATTAGAAAAAAATCCTGTGAATTATGTATTTCTGAAACCTAAAGATGTCACCACAAAATACGGATTAGCTATAGAACATATCGGATTTACTCCAAATGATTATGTGAGTAAAGCGATTCAATTTGGAGATCGCCCTTTTTCATCTGCGATAATGTTGAAGAGTTTTGCGATAGCCACAGATACCATTCGCAAAAGGAGAATCTCACAAGGATTGAGTTTGGGATTAATTGGTCCAGGAGCGTTTGGTAAAGAAATGCAAGTTGGAATTCATGAAGCCACAGGAAATAAAATTCCTGGAGGTTGGGACAATCAGATAAAAAATGATGTGGTTGTAAATTATAGAATCGACTATGAAAAACAGCTTTATAATTATAACAATCTAATCACGTTACAAGCACAAACCACAGTGCAGTTAGGAACATTGTTTACCAATGCATCTGTGGGTTTTAATACGAGATTAGGCCTGTTTAACTCGGTGTTTTCGACTACCCAACACAAAAAGAATTTTCAAATTTACGCTTATGCCCAGCCAATGGTTAGTGTTATTGGTTATGATGCCACTTTACAAGGAGGTTTAATTAATACAGATAGTCCGTATACTATTGCATCAAATGAAATTGAACGATTGACCGCACAATTTAACTTCGGACTTGTGTTAAAAACTAAAACGCTTTATTTCGAATATACCAGATCTGCCATCACCAGAGAATTCGAATCTGGTGCCTCCGCAAAATGGGGTGGTATTCGGATTGGGTTTACGTTTTAAGATACATCAGACTTATTAGTTTGAGAAGTTGCTAAGAAATGGCCAATAAAGAAACCAATAATAGCAAATAGCCCATCCGAAAGTGTAAACCAAAGTTCTTTAGGTAGCATAACAATATTAAAAAATGTAGCAGCAAGCATTAGCGCTCCAACAATATAACTTGGTATCCTACTTTTTTTAGAAATTAAAGCAGCCACAAACATACCTGTAACAATACCTAAAAAGTGGGCAATGACTACAAATATCTTTGCACCCATTGGTATTTTATCCATGTTACTGCTAAGCCATTCTAGATCCATCGCATTGGCTCCTTCGGGCAGAGGGAATAGACTTTGACCAATTAGAGATTCAAAGATATAAACCGTTACAGATGCTGCAATAAAACCAATTATGGTTGCTAATATATTTCTCATTATGGACGTTGGTTAGTTATAATAAATTCAATTTATGCTTAAAAGGTATGACATATTATAAGGTTTCCTTCAACCACTTAAAAAATTCGTGTTGCCAAACTAGTGCATTTTGAGGGTTTAATACCCAATGGTTTTCTTCAGGGAAATATAATAACTTACTTTTTAAACCTAGCAGTTGTGCCGTTTGGTAAGCAGCTAATCCTTGCTCAATTGGCACACGATAATCTTTTCCACCTTGAATAATTAACATCGGAGTATTCCATTCTGCCACCTTGTTTACAGGATTAAATTCATTATAAGCCTTTTGTGCAGCTTCATTGGTTGTATCCCAATAGTCGCCTCCAAAATCATGGTTCACAAAAAATAACTCTTCTGTTGTACCATACATACTTCTGGTATCAAAAACACCATCGTGAGAAATGAATGTTTTAAAGCGATTGTTATGAATCCCTGCTAAATAAAACACAGAATACCCACCAAAACTAGCACCAATAGCACCCAATCGGTCGTTATCTACATACGGTTCTTTTGCGATAGCATCAATAGCAGAAAGGTAATCGTCTATGACTTGGCCTCCCCAATCTTTACTGATGTCGGCATTCCATTTTACTCCATGTCCTGGCATACCACGACGGTTAGGAGCCACAACGATATAGCCTTGCGACGCCATGAGTTGGAAATTCCAACGGTACGAATAAAACTGAGATAATGGAGATTGTGGACCACCTTGCGCATATAATAAGGTTGGGTATTTTTTTGTAGCATCAAAATTAGGAGGTAGAATCACCCAAACCAACATTTGTTTCCCGTCTGTTGTAGTGACGTAGCGTTTCTCAACTTTTGGTAAATCGACACTATTGTATAAATCCTTGTTGATATTGGTTAGTTGGGTAAAGCTTTTCTTTTTTAGATTGAAACTAAAAATATCAGCCGCATGGTTCATGTCTGTTCTTGTCACCAATAAAGTATTGTCTTTTTGAGCGATAATACTCGTCACATCAAACTGACCTTTAGAAAGTTGTTCTACTACCGGAGCGATACGTTTTTTACCCGGATAATTCACTTTAAAAAGTTGAATAGTCCCATCTACAGGTGCTGTAAAATACACATGATTTCCGTCGTTACTCCATGTAAAACTTCTTACGGTGCCATCCCATTGTTGGGTTAAATTCTGTTTTATGTTGTTGTTTAAGACAATGATATCATTTTTATCACTTTCGTAACCATCGGTTTTCATTTGTAACCAAGCTAGCGCTCCAGTTGATGAGAACGCCGGATTGGTATCATACCCTTTGTTGTCCTCTGTAATGTTCTCCGTGGTTTTAGAATCTAGATTGTATTTGTAAATATCCGTATTGGTACTCGTAGCGTAGGCTTTACCTTTAAGTTTTTTGCTGACGTAGTAAATGGCTTTACTGTCTGGCGACCAGATATAATCTTCATCACCACCAAACGGTTTTTGAGGTGTGTGGTAAGGTTCGTTAGGCATAATGTCAATGCCTGTGGCATCTTCTGATCCTACTTTTTTATAAAATAGGTGATTAAAACTACCATCGCTCCAAGTATCCCAATGGCGAATGTCTAAATCTGAAAATATATACACATCAGATTTGTCTAAATTCTTATAAACGTCTGTGCCTTTAATCGCTTCAATTTGAACCTCAGTATTAAACAATTCATGGTTGCCATCTGTCGATACATTTTTGTCTGTAGCTTTAACATCTTCCTTTTTGATTTCGACGATCGTGCCACCGTCTACAGGCATTTTAAAGTACTTGGAATCGTAACTATTGTCTTCAATGTTTGGTGTTTTTACAGTAAAAAATAGGGTGGTTCCTTCGCTATCTAAACCCATAACACTAAGGCGTTCTACTTGCCATAATAATTCTGGGGTCATTGTTTTTTGTGCGATCATTAGGTTGCTAGTCAGGATTAATGTGAAAATAAGGAGGGTGTTTTTCATAATGGCTATTTCAATAATTTACAAGTGTAAAGTTAAGAAGATTTTTCCATTGCAAGGAACGGTATTGTAAGACTTCTGTGGTTGTGCAACAGGTTTATGAGTTGAGTTAATGTGTGAATTATTAGTGATTTGGGGTAAAACCGCTCAAGACCTTGATATGACTCGCTTTAACCTTGCTTTAACCATAATATAAGCATGTTATAACCACGCTATAACCTATATTTTGAGATGTGTGTTTTTTGCATGAAAAAGGGAGCATTTTAGTATAACGCTAGTTTGACTTGATGAGTTAAGTGATTAATTTAGAAAGGCAGTTTAACAGCTCATTTTATTATAACGGAAATGTGATTCCTACCGCCATAGCTCCAACAAACTGCTTAACAGAAGGTTGAGAGTAATAGGTAAATCCTAAATCGACATTATTGTTTTTTCCTAATTCTAGTCCGAATGCAATAGGGATGTGATAGATGATGCCGCCTTTATCACTATAATCGTAGTATGTGAAGGTTTCAAATTTACCGATAGACGCTCCTATTCCTAGTTCAAGATAGGGTGCTACCCAAGGAATTGGTGCTCTAAGTCTCGCTTTTCCGCCAAGTAAAAAGGCTTTGGATTCTGCTTTTTCATTCGTAGGATTGTTATTTAAATCTTTACCATTGGAATTTGTTATGATCATACCAGCATAAGGTCTTAATTCAAACCAAGACGTCACTTTTAATACGAGTTCCCCTTGTAATAAAAGACCACGATCAGCTACATCATCCATACTATTATAAGGGACACTAATGCCTAAACCGATGAGGGCATTTATTGATTTTTCCTTTATAAACTGTGCGCTTAGGATGTTTGAGGTAAGAACTACTATGAATACGATTAAAGTTTTTTTCATAATTTGTGGTTAGGTTTTAGTGTATGGATGGTTGGGTGTTTTATGGAACTAATTTAAGGAATGAAATATTTAATGCGTGTTATTTTTTTGCCATAGTACTTTTGTTACCATACGCTATTTTACTAAATTCCAATCTTTACAGTTCTGATTCATTTTTTCCAAAGCAGCAATGAATTCCGATGTGTCTAAAAAATAACTAGGATATGCTTTTTTTAATGATTTCATTGATATAGAAGAAACTAATACAACAGCATTTTCTGATTCTTCTATACTTTTTTCTAATTCTAAATATTCGTCAGTTGCTTCTTCAAATTGAGTTTTTTTAAATGTCGTAATATTCACAAACATTTCTTTAATATTAATGTTTATGATGTAATAATCTCCTATATAATTGTCGATTTCAATTTGCCTTGCAGAAATACGTAAAGCTTTTAAAATTGGAATTATATTTAGTTTTTTAGTGAAGTTATAGCATTCAACCATTAAATTTTCCATAGTTCTTTCCGAATGCTCCTTCAAAACAGGAAGCTTTTCTTTTATTGCAAATAAAGAACTAACAATTTTAAAAAAGTCTAGCCATTCATCTGGTCCTTGACTAGATTTTAAAGAGGTTTTAGTTAATATTCCAGCAGTCTCAACTGCTGTTGCCCAATTGTGTTGAAGTTTAGTTCTAATTTGCAATTCCAATAATAGACCTTGATATTTGTCAATTTTTGAGTTATATATGTAAATGAAATGGACACTGCGATAACCAGATTCTTTAGGTCTTTCTACATAGTCTACAACTCTTTTTAATTTATGATTGAGTTTGTTTTTGTCGAGAATTTTCTTGAGTTTAGCTAAATCTTTGGTGTCTTTTAGTACAGCTCTAAATCCACCTATGTCTTGCATTCCACCAAGTCCCATGCTCTCATTCAAATCAAGTTTATATTCAATTGATGTTAGACGTTTTAATCGTTGAGAAACAAGAATTGGTTCAATATTTTGTTTTTCCGTTATCCGTAAAAGCGCATTTTTCATGACATTTAAAGGGTGAAGGTGATTGGCTCTCCATTCGTTAATTTTTTCAAGCGCAGTATTTCTAGCTTCAATCGATTTTGATGAAAGAATTAACAGACCTGCTTTAGATATTTCTTTTTTACTGAATGTCATTTTTAATGTTTTCTAACGGTTAGTATATGAAAAGTAGGCGATTTCGAAGTGCTAAACTTTCGGTTAAGCACAAAGTCCGAAGCGAGTCGAAAGACTTGAATTTATTGCGATTTCGCCTGTTTTTTGTGTGTATTATTATGGGCTTTTATTTTTAGAATGGGAAATTATCCTCTTCGTTATTATTTCTGTTCTGCTGATAAACCGGATAATCGTCTCTTCTCCGATTAGTTTTTGTCCATTTTCTATCAAGCCATTTAAACTTATCTAAATCATATCCAACTTTACATTCTGTACATTGATAAGTGTTTTCATTTATTTCCGTCATCATACCTGAACACTTGTAACAATAATATTCCTTCTTTTCTAAGTGTCCATTTTGGTTTTCAACATTATCTATTAATTCTTCGTGAATATAACCGCCTACTTTGTTCAAATTGGCTAATCTTCTTTTGAATAGATCTTCTGAGCAACAAGTGCCACAATTATGACAAATGAAAAGGCCGTGTTTACACCTCTCTGAAATTCTACTATCTATTATAGTTTTGCACTCGCCATATAAACAATTATTTAAATAAATTTCTTCGTGTTTTTTAGAACAAGTTTTTTCTATGCAATAAAATCTAATATCTCTAAATAAAGCAAAATGAGAAGTGTTTTTTGGATATATTAAATTATTACATTCTTCGCAGTAAAGTCTTTCCAAAAGTCTGTTAAAAGCATTAATATGGCCCAAAAATTTAAAATAATCACCATCTTCAATAAGGTCTATGCCATTATTTTTACTAATGTCAATTTTAAGTATGCGTAGAAAATCTAACAAAGTATATTCTTCCCAAATGTCTTTATTTTGACTTGATAAAGTGTTGTCAAAATCTTCTGTCGTATGACTGTCACAAGAGTTGTTAAAGCATTCTTGGTTACAACACCACCAAAATTCTCTTTTAAATTTGTTATGTTCTTTATTAGCTTTTCTGCCTTCACAGTAAACTATTCCCGAAGGAATATTTTTTTTTGAAGAAACCTTTTTCCCTTCACGTATATTTCTTGTAAACTGAACTAAGTGAATGTTGTTATCATAATGTTTTCTGTCCTTTAGTTCTATGAAGAATCTATTTTTTTTGCAAATAAATAAACATCTTCCTTGTTTGAGGAAGGAACTCCCCAATGATTTTTATCAGGATTCCATTTTCTATTTGGTATCTTTTTTACTTCTTCTTTTAGATTTTCAAAGTTTGGGTTTTTCTCAAAATAAGTGTAACTACCATAATAATTTTTACCTTCTGCTTGTCTTCCTGGTTCAAATTCTATAGCATAATAAAATTGACCTTCGCCATAAAAAACTTGGGTTATTTTTCCTACCGTATTCCAATCCCAATCGGCCGTTAATCTTCCTTTACATTTATCAAAATAATGCTCAATTTTGAATTTTTTATCACTGTTATTTCTCAAATCTTTTAGAATCAAATCACTTTCGAAAACAAAGTTTCCTGTTTTTACATAAGACTTTAAACATTCAATTATTATATGAGTAGAAATATCAAGAACAAAATCGTTATTGTACTGCTCATTCGATAAATACAAGTCCACATCTGCTCTTAGTATCTCATCAAGTTTTTCTAAATCGAAATCTATCTGTTGATTGTGTTTTAAATAAAATAATCTTTTGAAAATGTTTACTTGGTCATTTGGCTTAAAGTAAATAAACTTTCCTTTTAGTGTTTCAAAATCGAATTCTTCAATAATTTTTAAGTGCCATAAAATTAAAGGAATACAAGTGTTTTGTAATGAAATTAAAGAACTGATAGAATTGTTATCAATTGAAATAATTGATTTAATAGAATTGTATAAAGTGTAAAAGTCAAATCGACTATTTATTGTTTTTGTTTCTTGGATATTTGAGAACAAAATTTTCTTCGCAGCTTCTTTTGATATTGTTTTTGTCAGTAACCAATCATCTAACTCACGGTAATAATCTTCATTATGATTTAAGTATGTGTTTAAATGATTTTCCGGAAGAATCATACCTTTTTTTAGTTTCCAGAAAGCAAAGTATTCTTTTTCCTCTAAGCGATTGAATATAAGTTTATCATATTTTTCAAATAGTTTGATAGAATGAAATTTAGATTTATCTAAAACTATTTCGTATTCATCTAATTTTAATAACTGTTCTAGTACAATATCTATTTGCTCGGTATTGGAATTCTCAAAATTCAAGAAATATTCTAAATCATTTGCATTTTGTTCTTTGACTTTTGTTTTTATAAAATCATTATTTAGTTCTAATAGGTTTTCATTCCAACTGTCTATTACTATTCTAAACGAACCATTTTGTATGATTTTTTTTTCAAGTTCTTTTTTTATTGAATTTATAATCTCATCATCTAAAAAAGTTGGCTGTTCAGAAATTATTTTTTTTAAATCCCAAATAGAGATTATTTCGTTTTTTGTTGAATCATCTATTTTTTGATTTACTATTTCAAGATAATGTGATTTCGCAATTTTTGTTATGTCCCTTGTTATTTTTGTTCTGAGGTTTTCGGTATCAATTATTTTAAAAATTTGGTCAAAATTTAGGAAATCTAGAAGGTTGAAATTTTCAGCTAAGTTTCGTGCTTTCTTGATTATAATAATGTTTCTTGTTTCAATTTTTTGAATTGATTTTAACTCTACTATTTCAATTTCCTTGTAACAATGTGTTAATATGGAATCGCTTGGTTCAAAATCAGTTAAAATTTTCTTTTTCCAAAATTGAAGTATTTGAGTATTACTAAGTTTATTAATTCGAAAATTTATAATTTTAAGAAGAAGAGTTTTGAGATTGTCAATTTTTGTATTTTGATAAGTTTTATAAATCCAATTATGTTTTTCGAGAAGTTCACTTTCTGATAGATTTTCTATTCCTTCAATGAAAAAATCTTTCACTATAGAAATATCGAAATCAGCATTCAATGAGTTGAATGTAAGTTGAAGTAAATTGAATTCAGAGTATTTTACCTTTACTATAAAATTATGCTCTTTAATAGAGAAAAGTGTTTGCCAATCATTTGAATTGTTTTTATTAAAATATTTACAATCTAATGCAGTATTCTTATTTCTTTGAAACCCAACATTGAATAGTATTGGTATTTTGTTTTCAGTATTGAGGTTTCTCGAATCTTTCCAATTTGAAATATGTAAAAATACTTCATTGTTGTCGGCTGTTTTTATCAGTCCGAATCCTTTACTATCATCAAACCATTCTATTAATCCAATTTCCATTCTTTAAGTTGGTCTGTTTTTTTTAATTGCCCATAATTAGTTATAAGAGCACAATCATTCTAGTTATCCCTTTTTTCATTCCAGATAACAAGCGCAACAGCACTCCATTCTTCGTTTATAAAACTAAGCAATACTTTGCTAAGTTTAGTACGTAACTTTACGTACATGTTCATAAAAATAAGATAGTTATGAGAGTTCTGATTACTGTTTTCCGTAATGGCATAAAAAAAAACTAAGCGATTGCTGAGAATTTTAGGTGTTGTTTGTAGGTGTTAGGTGGTTTTTGAAGCTATCTAAGTGATACTTTGTTTTTATTGTAGATCTCTAAGTGGCGTGTAAGATCTTTGTAAATAGTATGATGCTTGGTTATAACGCTTCTCGATACATGCCGACAAAAAGGTCGGAACACTCGAAGTGCCATACAGGAAGCTGTTAATTTTTTTTGTTCTTTGAAGACCTAACAACTACCGTCAGTTTCAGTGTTTTGAGTAGGTGAGAGGCAAGTACTTACGAATCGCCATTGTTATAAATGGCTTTTACAAGTTATATTCAATTCCGAAATTGAAAACAAACGATTTAATATCTTCTCTTTCTATTAGTCCGGTAAATGCTCTTATGTTTAATGATAACGCATCTGATACATCATAGCCTGTACCTAGGCATACGCCAAAATCGAAATTAGCATTCCCTTTTTTTATAAAACTGCTATCGTTGCCATCTAAAAGAATTTGAGACGATTGTAAGTTTCGGTCTATAATAAATCCGAATTGCGGGCCACTTTCCATATAAAAAGCTTCTGAAAAATAGAGTTTTATGGGTAGGGGAATTGAGATGGTGAACTCATAGACCTGATATTCAAAATCAAATGTGCCAGTGTACGGTAATGGGTT
The DNA here is from genome assembly GCF_003386275.1 of Winogradskyella pacifica. NCBI lineage: Bacteria > Pseudomonadati > Bacteroidota > Flavobacteriia > Flavobacteriales > Flavobacteriaceae > Winogradskyella > Winogradskyella pacifica. The sequence continues at coordinate 224,930 of NZ_QREI01000004.1, forward strand.
ACCATTAAAATCTGTGATTGGATTATCTTTCGTATTTATTTTACTGCCCTGTAGCGCAAATAGAAGTTCGGGTTGGAATTTCATTTTGTCGGTTATTTCAATTTTATAGAAGCCACCAATATAAAATCCAACTTGATAGTTGTAGTCTCTTAAATTTTGATTTGGGGTATATTTCCCATAGTTAATACCTCCCTTGATGCCGAAATTGGCAATTTTATCTTGAGCGATAATAGTGGCATATGAAAACATGAAAAAAACTAAGAAGGCTGCTTGTAGTTTGTTCATTTGTAGTGTTGCTTAATTGGTTGTGAAGTTGTTGCGTATGATTAAGCACCTAATTTAGTAAATAAAAACCGAATATAAAATCCGTACATATTTTTGTAAGTGGGGGAGGACTAGCCATTAATTATACACCGTATGAGCCCAGTGGTCATACTTTTTTTCTACCTATAAAATAATAAAAAATCGAACCAATATTTAAAAACGTAATTAAAATAATAGTCCAAAATGTTTTTTGTTTAGTTTCTTTGATTTATTTATTTCAATAACTCCAAGTATTAAAAAAAGCAAAGTTAAAATAACACCTATAAATAAAAATGAGTTAGCAAAGCTCGAATTGTAGTTCAATTTTAGAATGCTACCAATTAATGAAAATATTAATGAGCCTATAAAACTTGTGTGGATAACTATTTTATTTTTCATTTATTGACTATTATTTAATGATTTGAATTAATTTAGGATATGACTTCTGAAAGTTGTTCTTTCTTATTTTGATTACAGCTATAATTGGTAGTATTATATTTAAAAGGTATAATCCGATAAAAATATACCCTAAGAAGCTAAATTTTTCATAATGCATTATTTTTGTTAACGCGTATCCAATAATTATTATCGATGTTACGAAAGTCCAAATAATTTGAAAATTTAAAACGTTCGCACCACTATTTTTTAATCCAATAATTTTATCCTTTTTGGTCAGCCATAAAATCAATGGTAGTATGATGTTACCTATAGGAATAACTAAAAAGGAGAGCACAGAAAGATGAAAATATGTTAAATAGGTTTTATCAATCTGTTTGCCATAATCGAGAATATCCTCAGTGTTTATTTCTAATACTTTACAAATTAGGTTAAGTGTTTTTCCACGAGGTTCATTTTGGTTCGTTTCTATTCTTTGAATGGTTCTTAGATTAATTTTTGCTAAATCGGCTAACTCTTCTTGGGAAAGACCTTTCATCTTTCGCGCTTCTTTAATTTTTTCGCCTATTTCGTTCATCGTTTGTCTTTTAATAATATATCACAAATGTAATTCTGAAATGATATAATTGATAGCGGTTTGATTGCGACATTTTTACGACATTTATGTCAAGTAGCTGGTTTTTTAGGGTTTAATTGATGCTAGCGCTTCTTGTGTATTATTTTTCCGAGTTTTAAGCACCTATTTTGCAAATACAAACCGTATAGAAAATCCTCTAATTTTGGTAAGTAGGTTAGAACTATCAATAAATGATATATGGTGTTCGCAAATCGTTTTTATTCGTTTTTAGTTTTTTGAAATATTCGATTTTTCATCTAAAAGGCCCAAAAATTCAGCGAGAGGTAATTCAGATGCATTTTTTTTTGAAAATAAAATTTTAATAATGGAAAAATAACCAATACCTCCTAATTGAGTTAGATAATAACGTTTTAATACATTCGCCGAGTTTGTTTTAAAAAGATAGAAAGATCTCTGCTGAATTTCGAATGTTTTTAAATCAGTTATTGATTTGTATTCAACTCTGTTATTGTTAAAATAAACAGCGCTTTTTGAAAATTCTACTTTCTTTAAAGTGATAAATAAAGTAAAAGCTAGTATTGCTATAATCCAAGTTCCATAGTCCCAAAATCGACTTAAATTAAAAAATTCAGTTATTAAATAAGCCAGTAACAACACAAACCAAGAAAGGAAGTATTTTCTGAATATAATGTTAGATGATATTTTTTTTCGTTGTTCCATTGAAATCTCTTCTAATGTCAAATTTTGTTGTTGACATTCAGTTAATTATGTTTTTTGTCAGATTTGTCAATTTCACCAACATTTAGATTAATTTTTCACGATTCGTTAGCTCGAGGAATTAATCGGATTCTGATGTGGTAAATGTTTGCCAACTTCTCATAAGAGAACAATCCCTCACATGTCCCTTTTTTAATTTTGGATAACAAAAGATATAGCAATTCATCCTCAGTTTATAAAACTAAGAAAAACTTTACAAAGTTTAATACGTGACTTGACGTTATTTTAATGAAAATAAGAGCGTTGCAATACTTATAGTTACTGTTTACCGTAATGGCATAAAAAAAATCCTGATGTATTGCATCAGGATTTTTTGATAATATGACTTTGAGATCTATTTATTATGGTCTGCTAAAGGTGATATCATAATATGTGCGCGGTGTGTACCAGGATTCATAATCCAAGGATGGTTAGAGGCTACTGGTGCTTCTGGTAAGCCTGTAGATGCTGCTGTAGCCCAAGGTAAATATACCACATAACGAAGTTTTGCTTCATCTACTTTTGCTGTTGTAGGATCATACTCTGCTTTTGGTCCGGAATAGATGTGCAACGTCGCCCCTGTAGGAATATTAAATTTACCCGCTTTCATTTCTTCTTCGCGGATATCAAATATTTCTTGATGTTTTTTGCCTTCGGCTTTTAAGGCGCGTCCTCTTGCCATAAATGGGTCGAGGTCTTTGTGATAACAGGCAGCACTAAAGCCTTCTTTATTAGGGTCGTCTGCAAGAACAATAAATTCATTATCACCTTCTCTTAAAGTTACAAATTCACCTGCCATATTATAGCCAATCACTTTACAATTGGCTCTACTGGCTTCGGGTGCAGCCATTAATGCGGTTGCAATTAAGGCGTCGTCAGAATCTATCGCTTTTAAGTTTTTATTGGTTTCGGTTGGTGTTGTTTCTGTTGTGGTTTCCGTTGTATCTGAATCTTGAACGGTTCCTTTTGTTTTGTCTGTAGAATTACAAGACATTAAGAGTCCTGTGAAAATTATTGCTGGGATGAGGTGTTTCATGTTGGGTTTTTAGGTTGTTAGACAGTTAGATTATTAGACTGTTAGATTGTTAGATTGTTAGATTGTTGGATTATTGGATTTTTGGATTTTTGGATTGAATTGTTGTTTTTAAAGTTACTAAAATCTGATGAGATTAAGGAATATGAAGGTGGATGATTATTAAAGGAGCTGTTTTTTATTATGATGCTTCTCGATACATTCCGACGAAAAAAAGTGGAAATGTTGGAAGTGACGTTGCATATATCACAAAAAAATCCTGATGGGTTAACATCAGGATTTTTAATTCTATTAATGAGATTCCTGCGTCCGCAAGAATTTGTGTTATTCAACAATTACCCATTCTCCTTTTTCAATCAAAGGAATGGCTTGCTTGTATTTAACGTCTTTAGCTTCACCGCTCATAACATGTTTAATCGTTACTTTATCGTTACGACCAATTTTTGGTTGGTCTCTCACAATCGTTTCAACGACTTGCTGTTGTTGGCGAGAAGCGCCTTCACCAGCTTGTCTGTTTTGAGACGCACGCTCATCCAAGTTAGGAATGTCGTCTTTTTGTGTTTCAAGTTTTTCTTGCTTACGTACTCTCGCTTCTTGAATAGTGTTTGCTGTTTCTTGAGGAATTTCACCTTTAAATAAGAATGATATAACATCTTTATTTACAAGATCGATCATTGTTTTAAACAACTCAAAAGATTCAAACTTGTAAATTAATAATGGATCTTTTTGCTCGTGAACCGCTAACTGTACCGATTGCTTAAGTTCGTCCATTTTACGTAAATGTACTTTCCAAGCATCATCAACAATGGCTAAAGTAATGTTCTTTTCAAAATCATTAATTAATTGCTTTCCTTTCGTTTCGTATGCTTTTTCTAAATCCGTTACAACTTGTAAGTTTTTAACTCCGTCTGTAAATGGTACAACGATACGCTTAAATTTATCGCGTTGTGTGTCATATACATTTTCAATTACTGGGAATGCTAAATCTGCCGCACGTTGCATTTTCTCTCTGTAGTGCTTAAAGGCCGCTTTGTAAATAGTACCTGCAATATCAGTGGCGTTCATTTTTCCGAATTCAGATTCAGAAATAGGAGACTCCATTGAGAAATAACGAATCAATTCGAATTCAAAGTTCTTAAAGTCGTTGGCGTTTTTGTTGGTTTCAGCGATGCCTTCTGAGGTATCAAAAATCATGTTCGCTAAATCCACTCTTAAACGTTCACCATGTAAAGCATTACGACGACGCTTGTAAATCACTTCACGTTGCGCGTTCATAACATCATCATACTCTAATAAACGTTTACGCACTCCAAAGTTATTCTCTTCTACTTTTTTCTGTGCACGCTCAATAGATTTAGAAATCATACCATGTTGTATCACTTCTCCTTCTTTTAAGCCCATTCTGTCCATCATCTTAGCGATACGTTCAGAACCAAATAAACGCATTAGGTTATCTTCTAAAGACACATAAAACTGTGAGCTTCCTGGATCTCCCTGACGCCCAGCTCTACCACGCAACTGTCTGTCTACACGACGCGAATCGTGACGCTCAGTACCGACAATGGCTAAACCTCCTGCTTTTTTAACTTCGTCACTTAACTTAATATCGGTACCACGACCAGCCATGTTGGTAGCAATAGTTACTTGCCCAGCATTACCAGCTTGTGCTACAATATCAGCTTCTTTTTTATGTTGTTTGGCGTTTAAGACGTTATGATCTATTTTACGAATGCTTAACATCTTACCTAAAAGTTCTGAAATTTCAACGTTAGTTGTACCAATAAGAACAGGACGACCTGCATTAGAAAGGCTTACAACTTCGTCAATAACCGCATTGTATTTTTCACGTTTCGTTTTGTAAACTAAATCGTCTCTATCATCTCTAGCGATTGGTCTGTTTGTTGGAATTTCTACAACATCTAATTTGTAGATTTCCCAAAGTTCACCAGCTTCTGTAACCGCAGTACCTGTCATACCAGACAGTTTACGGTACATTCTAAAGTAATTTTGAAGGGTTACGGTGGCAAAAGTTTGCGTAGCAGCCTCAATTTTTACATTTTCTTTAGCTTCAATCGCTTGGTGTAAACCGTCAGAATAACGACGACCATCCATAATACGACCTGTTTGCTCATCTACAATCATTACTTTGTTGTCCATTACAACATACTGATTGTCTTTTTCGAATAACGCGTACGCTTTTAAAAGTTGGTTTAACGTATGAATACGCTCCGACTTAACATTGAAGTCTCTAAATAAGTCTTCTTTAAGATCTGCTTCTTCTTCAGATGATAAGCCTTTACTTTCAATCTTAGCAATTTCAATACCCATTTCTGGCATGACGAAGAAATCTGGATCATCTTTACCCGAAAGGAATTCAACACCTTTATCAGATAATTCAACTTGATTATTTTTCTCATCAATAACATAATAGAGTTCTGCATCTACTAAAGGCATTTCTCTGTTGTTATCTTGCATATAGTGATTTTCGGTTTTTTGAAGTAATTGCTTCACACCTTCCTCACTTAAATACTTAATTAAAGCTTTGTTTTTTGGAATACCTCTGTAAGCTCTCAATAATTGAAAACCACCTTCTTTAGTATCACCGGCAGCAATTAACTTCTTAGCTTCTGCTAAAACGCCCACTAAATATTTACGTTGTACTTCTTCGATAGCATTTACTTTAGGTTTTAAAGCATCAAATTCGTGCTCTTCACCTCTAGGAACAGGTCCAGAAATAATTAAAGGCGTACGTGCATCATCGACTAATACAGAATCGACCTCATCGACAATAGCATAGTGGTGTGGACGTTGTACTAAATCGTCTGGCGAATGCGCCATGTTATCACGTAAGTAATCAAAACCAAATTCGTTATTTGTTCCGTATGTAATATCTGCGTTGTAGGCTTTACGACGTGCGTCAGAGTTTGGTTGGTGGTAATCAATACAGTCAATACTCATACCATGAAACTGAAAGATTGGTGCCATCCAAGCGCTATCTCGTTTTGCTAAGTAATCGTTAACCGTTACTAAGTGTACCCCTTTTTCTGCTAATGCATTTAAATATACAGGAAGTGTTGCTACAAGCGTTTTACCTTCACCAGTTTGCATCTCTGCAATTTTACCTTGGTGCATCGCAATACCACCAATAAGTTGCACATCATAATGAATCATGTCCCAAGTAATAGGCTTCCCAGCGGCATCCCAAGAGTTGGCCCAAACGGCTTGGTCACCTTCTAAAGTTACATAATCATGAGCGCCAGAAATTTCACGGTCAAATGCATTTGCAGTTACCGGAATCTGTGTATTGTGCACAAAACGTTTTGCTGTTTCTTTTACAACTGCGAAGGCTTCTGGAAGAATATCGTTTAAAACACCTTCAGTTATGTCGTAGATCTCGTCATCGATTTTATCGACTTCCAAATACATATCTTCGCGTTCGTCAATATCTTCAGTAATCTTAGCTTTATCTAAAAGCTCGTCTTTTTTAGTTTGAAGTGGTTTCCTTGCTTCGGCAATTTTGGCTTTAAATTCAGCTGTCTTTGCCCTCAGTTCGTCGTGTGATAAAGCCTCTAATGCTTTTTCGAAAGTTTTTATTTTTTCAACAATAGGTTTAATTGAACTTACATCTTGTTTGGATTTATCTCCAACAAAAACTTTAAGCACTTTATCTAAAAATGTCATATTGATAAGTTTGTAACAGATTGAATTGTTTCAATCTTTGTATTAATTTCAGTTAGTTTGTTTATTCGATGTCACGCTGAGCGCAGTCGAAGCGCAATTGTACTTAGTTTTATTTAAATCACTTTGACTGCGCTCAGTGTGACAAAAAGGTTTTATTTATATACCATTATATTTATAATGCGTTGCATTTCTACATTCTGCTAAAATTTGCAACATCTTCGCATCTTCATTTATTAATGCTTCTTTTTTTGCTCTTGTCCATTTTTTAATTTTCTTTTCAAAATAAATAGCCTGAAGCACATCATTAAATTCTTGATTGAAAACCAATTGTATTGGTCTTCTTTTAAACGTGTAACTATCTCTATGTTTACCTAATTGATGTTCGTTATATCTTTTTTCAAGATTATTAGTAATTCCTGCATAATAGGAATCATCAGAACACTTTAATATATACACATAATAGAAATACATTATTTAGTTTTAATAATTTTACTAGATGTCAGCTTGAGACAATCGAAAACCTTTATAATAAGCACTTCGACAAGCTTCACTTGGGTGCCTTCAAAACAAAATATATTTCGTTTCTTGTCAATGCTCAGTGTGACATTATATTTCACATTTAAAATCGACCATCCGAAAATAAAAAAAGTCTCTCAGTTATGATAACGCAAGAGACTTTTTTGTGATAATTTTATATGTTAATATTCATCCTCATTCCAGAGGTAATCTTCGTCAGTAGGATAATCTGGCCAAATTTCTTCAATAGAGTCGTAAGAATCTCCTTCATCTTCTATTGCTTGTAAATTTTCAACAACTTCTAAAGGTGCTCCTGTTCTAATTGCGTAGTCAATAAGCTCGTCTTTGGTTGCTGGCCAAGGCGCATCACTTAAATAAGATGCTAATTCTAATGTCCAATACATAATTGCGTTGTAATTTTATTTTTTGCAAAAATAATTTTTTAGTTGAACAATCCAAGAAAAAATCACATTAATTAGCTGTTAACTTATATAAAATAATTTATCGGTCTTGCTGAACATTTATGTTTATGTGGTTTGAATGATTCAAACGTCACTTAAATAAATGTTTCATCAGTATAAAAAGAACGTGTAATGGTCAACTTTTAATTTCGGATTAAATTTTGCTGTTTTAATCCTGTGCTGAAGAGATTATTCATTCTCTCTTATTGATTTTTAAGGAATTCATGATTGCTATGCAGTTGCTTCGTCCTGCGTTCTCGCAATGGCATTAAATTAAGATTCTTTATTCGGAATCCATTTTATTTCTTCAGCTTGTAAGTCATGTGACAACTTCCGTGCCAACACAAAAAGGTAGTCAGATAGTCTATTAATATACATCAATGTTTCAGGTTGAAACGGTTCTAAGTCATTAAGATGCGACGCCAAACGCTCAGCTCTACGGCATACGGTGCGTGCAATGTGACAGAATGACACGGTTGTGTGCCCGCCAGGTAAAACGAAGTGCGTCATAGGAGGAAGGCTGTCTTCCATAAGATCCATTTCTTTTTCTAGTTTCTCAATGTCTTCGTTAGAAATCTTCGGAATGTTTAATCGTGCTTTACCGTTTTTTAATTGTGCTTTTTCAGGATCTGTCGCTAAAATAGCACCAACTGTAAACAACCGATCTTGAATATCCATCAATGTGTTTTTATACAATTGATCGATATCTTGATCTCTGATTAATCCAATATGCGAGTTAAGCTCATCAATAGTACCGTAGCTTTCTATTCTTATATGATGTTTTGGAACTCTTGTGCCACCGAAAAGTGCGGTTGTGCCTTTGTCTCCTGTTTTTGTATATACTTTCATGTAAACAAAGTTAAGAGTTATGAGTGGAATGTTGAGGGTTATGGGTTAAAAAATTATATGGTTTATGTGGAAAGTGGAAAGTTTTGAGGATGATGCAATAACCAAGAACCTAGAGTCAAGAACCAAGATGCAAGAGTCAAGATTAAAGATAAAAGAGAATAGATAAAAGATAAAAGAGCTTTTATTTATAAATGACGAATTTGAGCTAAAGGCTAAAGGCTAAAGGCTAAAGGCTTGTAGTTGTTGGTGGTTGGTGGTTGGTAGGGGAGAGACAGGATGTAAGAACCAAGAACCAAGAGTCAAGAACCAAGAACCAGGAGCCAAGAACCAGGAGCCAAGAGTTAAGAGATGAGAATAGAGAAAAAAGAGGAAAGAATATAGAGGAAAGAGAAAAGATTATAGAGGGTTTGGTTGTGGATTGATTATGTTGGGATAAGAGCTAAGAGCTAAGAGTCAAGAATAAAGAAAAGAGAGAAAATAGAGACAAGAGACAAGAGACAAGAGACAAGAATTTAGAGTTAAAAAGTTTCTATCTAAAAGTTTAAAATTTAGTTTTCAACTAACAACTAACAACTAACAACTAACAACTAACAACTAACAACTAACAACTAACAACTAACAACTAACAACTAATTAAACGTATCACTCTCAATAACACCATCTCGTAAACGAATAACGCGTTTAGCATGTGCTGCAATGTCTTCTTCGTGAGTTACCATGATAACTGTGTTTCCTGCGGCGTGAATATCACCAAAGAGTTTCATGATTTCAATTCCTGTTTTAGAATCTAAGTTACCTGTTGGCTCATCGGCTAGGATGATTGATGGTTTATTAACTAAAGCTCTACCTACAGCAACACGTTGCCGTTGTCCTCCTGAAAGTTGGTTGGGTTTGTGGTCCATTCGGTCTGCTAGTCCAACATCAGTTAAAACTTCTGTAGCACGTGCGATACGGTCTTTTTTTGAGAATCCGGCATAGACCATCGGTAAAGCCACATTATCTAATGCCGTAGTTCTTGGTAGTAGGTTGAAGGTTTGAAAAACGAATCCGATTTCTGTATTTCTAATGTCTGCGAGTTCGTCATCTGACATTTGACTTACATCATTTCCATTTAAGTTATATGAACCTGCCGTTGGTGTGTCTAAACATCCTAATAAATTCATTAGTGTCGATTTTCCAGAACCAGATGGTCCCATAATAGCGACATACTCGCCACGTTTAATGTCTAAATCGATGCCTTTTAGAACATGAACAATTTCTTGTCCTAATTTAAAATCTCTAATGATGTTTCTAATTTCGATGACGTTGGCACTCATGATTTTATGTTTTTTCTGTCACCTTGAGCGCAGTCGAAAGGTATTAAAAGTAGAATTTTATTTGGTTTCGACTGCGCTCAACCTGACATACGATATAGGTTGTAAATCTACCTGCAAGATAAAAGATTTTGCAGTGATTTATTTAATAAGACGCAAAACTTGTTGACTTGTTACAGTCTAATTTTAAAATGTTCTTTTGCTTGTTCTTTTCTGAAAAACACAAAACCCAAATTGAAACAATCTACCGTGACCGTTACTGCATTGTGATTTCTAATATAGTCCCATGCTTCCGTCATGCCCTTTGACCAGTAAATATCATCAAAGACAAAAACAGTGTCATTGTGAGCAGTAGGCAACAAGGCTTCAAAATATTGAATAGTAGCTTCTTTGTTGTGATGGCCATCGAAAAAGATGAAATCGTAACTGTTGTGTTTTAAATCGGGGGTCTTATCTGCAAAGTTTCCGACTTCAAATTCAATATTGTTTATGTTAAGCTTTGTAAGTTGAGATTGTGCAAATGTAGAGGTGTTTAAGCAGCCTTCTATGGTCGTGATTTTTGCGGAATTATTTGCTAATGCCATAGCATAGGTTCCCATTCCTATTGACGTTCCTAATTCCAAAATACGCTGAAACCCGAAGTATTTTGAAAGTCTGTATAAGAGTTCTGAATCTTTTTTAGAACTGCTAGACGTTTTTACCATTTTACTAACCTTACGTTGGTTAGCGTCTAAAACCTTTGAGCCTTCACCTAAATCTATAATATCCAAAATGGCACTAGAGTTTTCTAAGGCTTTTTTATAAAGTTTTAGTTTAGCGTAGGCGTCATGGTTGGTTTTATCATAAAGGCATTTGGTTACAAAATTATAGACAAAAGGGGAGTGGACACCATGTTGGTTGGTGGCTTTTGAAAGGAATTTTAGGTATGCTTTTATTTGGTACACTTTATTAGTTTCAGAGTTTCAGAGTTTCAGAGTTTCAGAGTTTCAGAGTTTCAGAGTTTCAGAGTTGCTGAGTTTGGAAGTCTCAAAGTTTCATAGTTTGGGAGCTACGGAGATTAATTTATAAACTTCGTGTTTATTGGTAAGTATTATTTAATTACAACGCTTAATTGTTTTCTGTGACCTTAAATAGATACTTTTCCTAACCATCTAACCATCTAACCATCTAACCATCTAACCATCTAACCATCTAACCTTCGAGCTTTTCAGCCAATTCAAACCAACGCATTTCTTTTTCTTCAATGGTATCAATAACCACTTGTAATTTTTCTGAAAGTTTACTGATTTGGTCTTGACTTAATTCAGGATTAAGAAACTTGGCTTCTAATTCGGTTTTATCTAATTCTAAAGATCTTATTTTAGAGGCTAAGTTTTTGTATTCCTTTTGTTCGTTATAATCTAATTTGTTGGCTTCGTTTTGCTTTTCAGCTTTGGAATCAATAACTTTTTCTACGACTTCAATTTGTTTGGGTTGACTTTCGTCATAGGCTCTAAAATCGGAATAATTTCCTGGGAAATCATCAACAACTCCTTGACCTCTAAAAACAAACATGTGGTCTACAATTTTATCCATAAAGTAACGGTCGTGAGATACCACTAATAATACTCCTGGGAAATCCATTAAGAAATCTTCAAGAACATTTAACGTTACAATATCTAAATCGTTAGTAGGCTCATCCAAAATTAACACATTCGGATTCTGAATTAAAACAGTACATAAGTACAATCGTTTTTGTTCACCACCGCTTAGTTTTTCAACAAAATCCCATTGTTTTTTTCTGTCGAATAAAAACTTTTCTAGTAATTGTTGTGCGCTAATTTGTCGGCCTTTGGCTAATGGAATATACTCGCCAAATTCTTTAATAACATCAATAACTTTTTGGTTAGGTTTGGCTTTAATGCCGCCCTGTGTATAATAGCCAATCTTAACGGTTTCACCCAAAACAACTTTACCGCTATCTGGCTGTGCACTTTGGGTTAAAAGATTTAAAAATGTAGACTTTCCAGTTCCGTTTTTTCCAATGATTCCAATACGTTCACCTTTTTTGAAGGTGTATTCAAATTCATTTAAAATCGTTTTGTCTTTAAATGCTTTTGAGACTTTATGAAACTCTATGATTTTACTCCCTAGACGTTCCATATTAATATCCAATTCTATGGTGTGATCGTTACGACGTTGGTGTGCTTTTGATTTTATTTCAGAGAAATCATCAATTCTACTTTTAGATTTTGTGGTACGCGCTTTAGGTTGGCGACGCATCCATTCGAGTTCTTTTTTAAAGAGTTGTTTGGCTTTACCAACTTCAGTAGCTTGATTCTCTATTCGAGCTTCTTTCTTTTCTAAATAATATGAATAATTTCCTTTATAGGTGTGTAATTCACCATGATCTAACTCTATAATTTCATTACAAACACGTTCTAGGAAGTAACGGTCGTGCGTTACCATGAATAGTGTTTGTTGTGTTTTAGCGAAATACTCTTCTAACCATTCTATCATTTCTAAATCTAGGTGGTTGGTAGGTTCATCGAGAATTAAAATATCAGGTTTGCTTAAAAGTGCTTGTGCCAATGCTAAACGCTTTTTCTGTCCACCAGAAAGTGTGTTAACTTTCAGAGAAAGGTCGTCTAATTTTAATTGCGATAAGGTTTGCTGGTATTGTGTTTCAAATTCCCACGCGTTATAGCGATCCATACCTTCAAATGCTTTTTGATAGGCATCTGCATCTTCTGGATTTTTTAAAGCCTGTTCATAGGCTTCAATGATTTTTAAAACCGGGATGTCAGAAGCGAAGATGGTTTCTTCGAGTGTAAGGTTAGGATCTAAATCAGGTTCTTGATCTAAAAATGCTAAACGCAATCCTTTTCTAGCGACGATCTGTCCATCATCTGGAGTGTCCTTTCCAGCTAACATTTTTAGGATGGATGTTTTTCCACTTCCATTTTTAGCCACAAAAGCAATTTTCTGATCTTTATGGATACTGAAAGACAAATTTTTAAAGAGCACAAGCTCTCCAAAAGATTTTGATATATTTTCTACGTTTAGGTAATTCAAGGTGTTTTTTTTGCAAAGAACGGAAATAAACCAAAAAGAATCGTATTAGTTTTGATATTAGTGTTGATACATTATATTTGTGTTCAAAGATCCATTGTATTTATGAAGCATATTAGGCTTTTAATTATTGTTCTGAGTTGTGTTGTTGTATCGTCTTGTATCCCTCATAAAGACACCATTTATTTGCAGGTTAAGGAGGGTGCTATCAATGATACTATTCCTAATAATCTTAGTGAAATTCAGAAACCTTATCGTGTTCAAGTTAATGATATATTGAATATACGTGTTAAGGCATTGGACCAAGAAACGGTATCTATTTTAAATCCAGTAGGTGATGAGAATTTAAATGCTACTAGTGCAGAACGTGCCTTTTTTGATGGCTTTATTGTAGATGTACATGGAAATGTAAGAATGCCAACACTTGGTTATATTAATGTCTTGGGATTTACCACAGAAGAGATTGAGAAAGCTTTAGAGCAAAAACTATTGGAAGAGCAATTTAAAGAAACTGCTAATATTTTTGTTACGGTAAAATTGGCAGGTTTGCGTTACACCGCGAATGGTGAAGTAGGCTCGCCTGGGAGCCAAGTGTTGTATACCGAGCGCGTGAATATATTTGAAGCGATTGCCAATGTTGGAGAAATCCCTGTAACAGGTAATAAAAAGGATGTTTTAATTATTAGACAATATCCTCAAGGTCAGCAAATACATCATTTAGATTTAACAGATATAAGAGTGATGCAATCTCCTTATTATTACATACAACCCAATGATATTATTTATGTAAAACCTTTAAAGCAAAAGTCACTTGGTACCGGTGAAACAGCACTCTCAAGTATTGCTGCGATAGCTTCGATACTTTCTTTACTTACTACAGGAGTTTTACTTTATTCAAGACTATAATACACATGAAAGATTATGACGATTTAGAAGACCAAGATTCGCAAAGTATAAGTTTTGATTTTAGAGGTTATCTTTTTAAAGTATTAAATCTATGGAAATTTGTATTGATTTGCATTGGCGCAGCTATGCTAATCGCTTATTTTATTAATGTAAGAAAGCAAAATGTTTACCGCTTAGATTCTTTAATTTCTATAGAAAACGATCAGAATCCATTTTTTACGGCTAATACTAGTATATCCTTTAATTGGGGAGGAACCTCTGGAAAAGTCGGTAAAGTAATGACCGCTATAAAAACGCGTACCCATAATGAAATTGTTGTGGATTCTCTTCAGTATTATATGGATTACCTAGAAGAAGGTAAGTACCGAAAAATAGATATTTATAAAAGCGCGCCTTTTGAATTTATTATAGATAAATCTAAAGCTCAAGCATTGAGCTACCCAATTGGGATACGGTTTTTAAATGCCAATGAATTTGAGGTCTTTACTGCATTTGAAGAAGCAAGTGTTTCTACACAAACCTATGGAGATAAATCTAAATCTACAGCAAAGGTGCCAACAGGCGTATTCACAAAAAAAAATAAAAGTGGTGAGGTTATTGCGTTACCATTTTTAAATGGTCAAATTATAGTAAAGCCGGAGCGTAGCATTACACCAGGATCGGAATATTATCTTCGGTTTAGTAATTTTGATGGAGTGGTTAATAGTTACAAGTCTAGTGTTATGATTACCCCAGTTGGGACTTCCGCAGGTTCTATTTTAAATTTACAGTTGGCAGGTCATAATAAAGCTAAAATTGTAGATTACCTGAATGCTACTTCTGAAATTTTGAGTAAAACCGAGTTGAAGCGTAAAAACCTATACGCCACGAACACCATAAAATTTATTGATAGTAGTTTGGCAGCCGTAAATGTAAATCTTGAAGATTTTACGGATGAGATGAATACGTTTAGAAGAGATAACAAGGTGTTTGACGTAAGCACTGAAATCTCTCAAATTTCAGAGGAGCTGCGCCAATTTGAATTGGAAAAGCAAAATGAAGAATCGAAACTAGATTATTTAAATAACCTTGAAGTTTATTTAAACACTAAAACTGATTATACTAATATAGCAGCTCCTACGAGTGTTGGTATTGAAGAAGGAAACGTACTTGGTGGTGTTTCCAAGATTGTTGCTTTGGCAGCAGAGCGTCAAAATTTAGAATATACCACTAAAGAGGGGTCAGGGCTTTTTAAAGAGTTGGATCGCCGAATTGATTCTGAAAAAAATGTATTGCTTGAAACCATAGATGCTACCAAAGAAACGATTGGTGTACGAATAAGAACTTTGAATAGTAATATTGCAACTTTAGAATCAAAATTAAGTGGATTACCAGAAGATGAGCAACAGTTTTTAAGGATTCAACGAAAATTAGATCTCAGTCAGGAAGCTTATGATATTTACCTAGCAAAACGCAGTGAAGCTGCTATTGTAAAAGCGGCAAACATTTCTGATATTACTGTAATTGATGAAGCTAAAGATATTGGAGGAGGTTTAATAGGGCCTAATAAGAGTCTTAATTATATGATGGGCTTAATGCTAGGCTTTTTTCTTCCGATGTTATTAATTTTTATTGTCTATTTGTTAGATAGTACCATTCATGGATCTGATGAGATTGCCCGATTGTCTAAAATCCCTATATTAGGTTTAGTCGGTAAATACCGCTATAAAAATAATTTGGTAGCTTTTGAAAAACCGAAATCTGCCGTAGCTGAATCTTTTAGAGCCATCCGTTCGAGTTTACAATTTATTTTTAAAAATAAGAGAACAGGAGCTCATAAGGCAGATACATTAATGGTAACCTCTTCTGTTAGTGGAGAAGGAAAAACATTTACATCCATTAATATTGCTACAGTCTATGCGCTTTCAGGAAAAAAAACCATTTTATTAGGTTTGGATTTACGTAAGCCAAAAATCTTTGATGATTTTAATATTACTAATGAGAAAGGTGTGGTTAATTATCTTATCGGAGATGATACCTTTGACAATATTGTTACCCATACACAAGTTGAGAATTTGGATGTTGTTCCTTCTGGCCCAATCCCACCTAACCCTTCGGAGTTATTGATGAGTGATAAATTAAGGGAGCTTATTAGTATGCTTAAGCAAGAGTATGATATCATTATTCTAGATACTCCTCCTTTAGGTTTGGTTACAGATGCCTTAGAATTAACGCAATATGCAGATGCCACTATATTTATGGTCCGATTAGACTATACAAAAAAAGGTATGCTTCAATTGGTAAATGCTAAACATCGAAGTGGAGAGCTTAAAAACGTAAGTTACGTGCTCAACTTTTACAGGCATAAAAACAACAGTAATTATGGTTATGGCTACGGCTATGGCTATGGTTATGGCTACGGTGTCTATGGTAGTACGTATCACGAAAAAGATGATCAGTCTATTCTTAAGAAGATAAAAGAGTTTTTGAAGCGGATCTAGTTGTTGGCTTTTGGCCTTTAGCTGTTGGCTGTTGGCTGTTGGTTGTTCATAAAATTCAATTTGTCTTCTTTTGAAGTTAGGGCCAGAGCTGTAGGTTTTTAAATGGTTTTTAACAGTATGCTTATGATTAGTAAATCGCAACTTAAAGTTAAACGTATTTTTGATGTTGTCGTTGTCATACTATTTCTACCATTACTTATCTTTCCTATTATTTTATTAGTACTCATTGCTACAATAGACACTAAAAAATGGGGAGTCTATTCTCAACTTCGTGTTGGTCAGTATGGAAAACTTTTCAGGATTTATAAAATTAGAACTTTAGTAGATGGAGACCATCAATTAGGGCAATTAGAAAGTAGTGCAACTTCTATAGGTAAATTTTTAAGGCAAACTAAATTAAATGAATTACCTCAGCTTTATAATGTCTTAATAGGTGATATGAGTTTTGTTGGTCCGAGACCTGATTTGCAGGGTTTTGCTGACGAATTAACTGACGACGATCGCATTATTTTAAAAGTCAAACCAGGAATTACTGGTCCGGCGACCTTAAAATACCGAGATGAAGAACAGCGTCTAAAGCTTCAAAATGACCCAGAACACTACAATAGAACGATTATATGGGTTGATAAGGTGAAAATCAATAAAAAATACGTTCAGAATTATAGTTTTTACTTAGATTTGAGACTTATTTTAAAATCTATTTTAAACAAATGAATCATTCAGAAGATAAAATTGCAATAATTGGATTAGGTTATGTTGGTTTGCCACTTGCTGTAGAGTTTGCAAAAAAATTCTTTGTCGTTGGTTTTGATATTAATAAACAGCGCATCAGTGAATTAAATACAGGATTAGATAAAACCTTAGAAGTTGAAAATGATCATTTAAAATCGGTATTAACGTCAGATTTAAATGCTAGCAAAGGTCTTTATATTACAGATGATATAGAAGCATTAACCGTTGCTAATTACTATATTATCACAGTGCCCACGCCTACAGATGCTTTAAACAAACCTGTGTTTACTCCTTTAATAAAGGCTAGTGAAACAGTTGGAAAAGTATTATCTAAAGATGATATCGTGGTTTATGAGTCTACGGTTTATCCTGGAGCAACTGAAGATATTTGTATTCCTGTATTAGAGAAAACTTCTGGACTCGTTTATAATAAAGATTTTTATGCAGGGTATTCACCAGAACGAATTAATCCAGGTGATAAGGAGCATACGGTCACAAAAATATTGAAAGTTACTTCTGGTTCTACTCCAGAAATAGCCATAAAAGTTGATAATCTTTATAAAAAGGTTATCGTTGCAGGTACGCATATGGCACCTTCAATAAAAGTGGCGGAAGCTGCAAAAGTAATTGAGAATTCGCAGCGTGATATCAACATTGCCTTTGTTAATGAATTGTCTAAAATCTTCAGACTTTTAGGTATTGACACTAAGGCTGTATTAGAAGCTGCAGGAACCAAATGGAATTTCTTAAAATTCTCACCAGGTTTAGTAGGTGGGCATTGTATTGGAGTCGATCCTTATTATTTGGCACAAAAAGCGATAGAATCTGGTTATGATCCTGAGATTATTTTAGCAGGTCGTAAGATGAATGACAGTATGGGAAGCTATGTGGCTACCGAAACGGTGAAAATGATGATTAAAAAAGGAGCCACTATTAAAGGTTCTAAAGTGCTTGTATTAGGAATTACCTTTAAAGAAAATTGTCCGGACATTAGAAACTCTAGAGTTATTGATATTATTGAAGAATTAGAAACATACGATGTTAATGTCGATGTCTATGATCCTTGGGCTTCTGCAGAAGAAGTAAAGCATGAGTATAAATTAGATTTAATCTGTGAATACACTGAATTAAGTTCTGAATACGATGCGGTAATTTTAGCGGTCTCTCATAACCAATTCTTAAAATTAGATATCACGAAATTAAAATCACAAACAGGTGTTGTTTTCGATGTAAAATCATTACTTCCTTTAGACACCGTAGACGCTAGACTATAATGTATTCAAATCCACATCATACCGCAGACCTTTCTAAATTAAGTTTTTTAATCACAGGAGGTGGAGGCTTTATTGGCTCTAACCTTACGGAATACTTATTAAAGTATAAAGCTAAAAAAGTACGTGTTTTAGACAACTTTTCTAATGGTCATCGCGAAAACTTAACTGAATTTATGGATAACCCAGCCTTCGAATTGATAGAAGGCGATATCCGTGATTTAGAAACATGTAAAAAGGAGATGGAAGGTATAGATTATGTCTCTCATCAAGCCGCTTTAGGTTCTGTGCCGCGTTCTATTAACGATCCGGCAACTACTAACGAGGTTAATATTTCAGGGTTTTTAAATATGATGATTGCGTTGAAAGATAGTTCAACCGTAAAACGTATGGTCTATGCGGCGTCTAGCTCAACGTATGGAGATAGTAAAGCTTTACCAAAAGTAGAAGACACTATAGGAAAACCCTTATCACCATATGCCGTAACAAAATATGTGAACGAGTTATATGCAGATGTTTTTGGTACTACTTATAATACTGATGTTATTGGCTTACGCTATTTTAATGTGTTTGGACCAAAACAAAGTCCGGATGGTGCATATGCAGCGGTAATTCCTTTATTTATGCAAGCGCTTAAAGATAATGAGCCTTCTAAAATTAATGGTGATGGTGAGCAAACCAGAGACTTTACATTTATAGATAACGTTGTTCAGGCTAATGTAAAAGGATTTTTCGCATCAAAAGAGGCTAAGAATGAGGTTTTTAATGTGGCTTGTGGTGAGCGTATTACGATCAATTATTTATGGGAATCTTTGCGCATTGCCGCCAATTCTGAATTAAAAGCTATTTACGGACCTAATAGACAAGGTGATGTTAGAGATTCTTTAGCCGATATTTCTAAAGCGCAAAACTTGTTAGGTTATGAACCAAAATATACCGTAAGAGAGGGGTTGAAGATCACTTGGGATTCGTTTGATTCTTAATATACGCTTTTCTGCGTGTTGAACACTCCTTTCTTCACCTCGTTCCTCTGGAATTTTTCCCATGCGCCAGCTCGCCCCTTCACTAAAATAGTCCGCAGGTCTATTTCCATACGTTCGGTCGTCCTCTTTGAAAAAAAAAGAGGGGAGCGGGATTAGGTGGTTCTATTTGACATTGTTTTCTGGAATTTGCTTTTTTTTTATCATCTATACTTTTCTTTTAATAAAGTGGCAGAAAGTATGGCTGGTGGTTTATTTTATAGTTTGCTGTTACTTTTAAAATTCTTTTTTCTTATAATTTGAACCAGAAAGTTTATTGTTTATACAACTTATTTGGGTTTCCTAAATGTGCTCCTCCCTTTAGTTAAAGGGAGGTGGCTGAATCGCCTTAGAAGGTTCAGACGGTGGGCTTGCACTTTTGCCTCATTTCACAACAGTTTAAAATCCTATTTTATTCTTTTGTCTGTGTTTTAGTATCTCTATGGAATTACTATATTTACCCAACAAAAAACAAGAGTCACATTGAGTAAGATAGAAGATGATGGTTGGTTGTATACCATTTCCTCAGAACGTAAATTAATAGATTTTAATTTTAAGGAGATTTGGCGTTATCGTGATTTACTGATGTTATTTGTAAAGCGCGATGTGGTAACCGTATATAAACAAACGGTTTTAGGGCCACTTTGGTACTTAATTCAACCGTTATTTACAGCGCTTACATTTACGCTTATTTTTAATAAGGTTGCCAATATTGAAACAGGCACAGTACCACCTTTCTTATTTAACCTTGCGGGTGTTTCTATTTGGAATTATTTTAGTACTTGTTTGAGCTCTACAAGTGACACCTTTAAGACTAATGCTGCCATTTTTGGAAAAGTCTATTTTCCGCGTATCATAGTTCCTTTATCTATTATTATGTCTAATTTGATGAAGTTCGGGATTCAACTACTCATCTTTATCGCTTTTTATATTTATTATTATTTTAACGGTGCTGCCATACATTTAACAGCAAGTATTTTGTTTTTTCCTTTTATAGTCTTACTCATGGGCTTACTTGGTTTAGGTATGGGAATGATTATCTCTAGTATGGTGACTAAATATCGTGACTTAAAATTTTTAGTTGGTTTTGGTGTACAGTTGTTAATGTACGTGTCTGCCGTGATGTATCCCTTAGCTTTAATGCGAGAGAAATTACCAACCATTGCGTGGGTGGTAGAATATAACCCATTGGCATATATTATTGAAACTGCCCGTTATATGTTGTTAGGGACAGGTACTTTTAGCTGGTTTGGTATTTTATATACTGTAGGTGTGACATTGCTCATACTATTGCTTGGCGTTATTATTTTTAATAGAACGGAGAAAACATTCATTGACACGGTTTAAGCTATTGGTTTTGAAGGGGGTGACAAAAAAGAATAAAAAAAATACAATAAAAAATAAATAGAATACCTATGGTTATTTTAAAAGCCGATAATATTAGTAAACAATACAGACTAGGATTAGTGGGTACTGGTACTATTAGCCACGATCTAAATCGATGGTGGGCTGGTATTAGAGGAAAGGAAGATCCATATTTAAAAGTAGGTGCTGTTAATGACCGTAGTACTAAAGCCGATAGCGATTATGTTTGGGCATTAAAATCTATTAACTTTGAAGTGCAACAGGGAGAAGTCCTTGGTATCATAGGAAAAAATGGTGCTGGGAAATCTACGTTGTTGAAGATACTCTCACGTGTTACTATTCCTACTACAGGCGAGATAAAAACTAGAGGTCGTATTGCCTCTTTATTAGAAGTTGGTACAGGTTTCCATCCTGAACTAACAGGTCGGGAAAATATTTATTTGAATGGTGCTATTTTGGGTATGACCAAAGCCGAAATAAAAGTCAAAGAATCTGAGATTATAGAATTTTCTGGTTGTGAACGTTATGTAGATACCCCAACTAAACGCTACTCTTCTGGAATGCGTGTACGTTTAGCTTTCGCAGTAGCCGCTTTTTTAGAACCTGATATTTTGGTGATTGATGAGGTGTTGGCAGTTGGTGATGCTGAGTTTCAGAAAAAAGCTATTGGGAAGATGCAGGATATTTCTAAAGGTGATGGTAGAACGGTATTATTTGTAAGCCATAATATGGCAGCTGTAAAAAGTTTGTGTACGCGTGCTATTGTGTTGGAACATGGAACTACTGTTTTTGAAGGGGGTACTGATGAGGCTGTCGATTTTTACTTAAAAGAAAGAAAGATCTCAGACAAAATTGATTACAGTAGATTATCTTCTTCAAATATAGAAATTAAGTCCATTAATGTTTTTGCAAGAAACAAGAATATTGGTCAACCAATTTATATGAATGACAATGTTATTATTAAGGTAGATTTTTTAAAAAAAAGTAATGAAAATATTGGATTAAATATAAGAATAAAAGATGACTCAGAAAATTTTCTTTTTACTCATGGTAGTTTAAATGATATAAACAATAGTAATGATATTGGGGAGTTAACCTATTTAATAGAAATACCTAAAAATATACTTAATCAAGGAGAGTTTTTGTTGGATTTTGGATGTGTCATAGGCAAGTCTTTTCATTTTATTGAAGAAAATATACTATCATTTGTTATTAACCCAGAAAACAAGGAACTTGGAAGTTATATGGGGAAATCTAAAGGTGTATTCAACTTAAAACTAAATTGGAAAAAATGTTAACATTTGGTAGACTAAAACCTAAATTTATGATTTTAGGTGTGCAAAAAGGTGGTACAACATCTTTACATGAATATCTTGTACAGCACCCAAGTATTTTAGGTCCTACAAAAAAGGAATTGCATTTTTTTGATTCTTTTCAGCCTTTAAATATAGACGATTATCATAAAAATTTTCCGTTTAAATTAGTTACTAATAAAATGACTTTTGAATCAACACCACGTTATATATATTATCCTGATGTGGCAAGAAAAATTTATGACTACAATCCGAATATGAAATTTATTGTAGTATTGAGAGATCCTGTGAAAAGAGCATATTCTGCATGGAATATGTATAAGCAAATGGGCGAGAGTGAAAGTATGAGGAATTTTTTTAAAAAAAATGAAATAACGTCTCCAAAAGAAATATTTTTCTCGTTATTATACAGTAAAGAGACTTTTCCAAATTTTTTAAAAATGGCTAATTATGAGTTAGATAATGAATTAAATTCTAATTTTATTGAACCTTCCATTATAAGAAGAGGTTATTACAAGGAGCAAATAGATACTTATTTAGAGTATTTTTCTCTTGAAAATTTTTTGTTTATTGATTCTTCAAGTTTAAAAAATAGAACCTTCGAAGAGTTAAATAGAGTAGCATCATTTTTAAATATTTCTGATTTTAATAGCTTAGAGCTAGATTTGGAGATGAAACATCAAAGAGTGTATTCAGAACCGTTAAGTGTTGAGATATATGATGAGTTATTACTTCATTTTCAAAATAAAAACAAGGGGTTAGAAGAGTTGGTTAATCTTAATTTTGAATGGATGCGCAATAAAGCGAGTATACATGTTTAGTAAGAATAGAGAGAAAATATTTTGCATAGGCTTCAATAAAACTGGAACTACAACTATTGAAAAAGTTCTTAAAGATTTTAATATTAAATTAGGGAATCAGAAAGAGGCTGAAGTTCTTATGCCTAATTGGTATGAAAGAGACTTTAAAGCAATTTTTCATTATGTAAAAAGTGCAACCGCTTTTCAAGATATTCCTTTTTCATTACCTTATACTTTTATAGCATTAGAACAGAAATTTCCTAATGCAAAATTTATACTTACTGTTAGAGATAATGATGAACAATGGTATAATTCAATAAGTAAATTTCATTCAAAATTATGGTCATCTGATGAAAATGTACCCAACGTAAGCGAACTTAAAAATGCGCCCTACCGCTACAAAGGTTTAGCCTATGAGTATGTTAAACAGGTGTTTAATACGCCAGATGAGGATTTATATAATAGGTCTATTTTAATGAAGACTTATAATAATCATAATAATCTTGTTAAGGACTATTTTAGAGCACATCCAGAAAAGCTCATCGTTATTAATACGTCAAATAAAGCGGATTATTTTAGACTATGTGATTTTTTAAAAGAGAAACCATTGCATGATAATTTTCCATGGGAAAATAAAACTAGTGATATAAAATGATAAACGTTACCAAAACATTTTTACCACCGCAAGACGAGTATCAAGCCATTCTAAAAAAAGCTTGGGATACGGGGTGGATGACAAATAGGGGTGTTTTAGTGAAAGAGTTAGAGCATAAATTACAATCCTATCTTGGTATTTCAAATATCATTGCCATGACTAATGGTACTTTGCCTTTACAAATAGCAATAAAAGCATTGGGGTTGCAAGGTGAAATTATAACCACACCTTTTAGTTATGTAGCGACAACTAGTAGTATCGTTTGGGAAGGTTGTACTCCTGTCTTTGTAGATATAGATCCAAATTATTTAACTATTGATGAAACGAAGATCGAAGCGGCCATTACATCTAAAACTACAGCAATTTTGGCAACTCATGTTTTTGGAAATCCATGCGATGTAGATGCCATTGCTGCCATTGCAAAAAAACATAAGCTGAAAGTGATCTATGACGCTGCACATTGTTTTGGGGTCACTTATAAAGGGCAATCTCTTTTTAATTATGGTGATGTCAGTACCTGTAGTTTTCATGCTACTAAGTTATTTCATACCGGTGAAGGAGGTGCTTTGTTTTGCAAACCAGAACATTTTGAAGCTTTGTATTCTCATCATAATTTTGGACATGATGGGCCTGAATCTTTTCAAAGTTTAGGGATTAATGCTAAAATGAGCGAGCCACAAGCGGCTATGGGTTTGGCAGTATTGCCCTATATGACAAAAATCCTCAAAGAACGAAAGGCAATTGTTGAGAGTTATAATCAGGCTTTTGAGCCAACAAGTTTGCAATTGCTAAAGATTAGAGTCCAAACCAATTGGAACTATAGCTACTATCCTGTGATTTTTGAAAATGAGAGCCAGTTGTTGCGTGTAAAACAAGCATTAGAATCTCATTCTATTTATCCGAGACGTTATTTTTACCCCTCTTTGAATACACTTCCATATGTTAATCCTTGTAGTTTGGCTGTTTCGGAATCTATATCGTCTAAAGTTTTGTGTCTACCATTATTTGCTGGTCTAGCAACTGAGGATTTAAACCAAATTATTAATATTGTAAAAGAACAGTTGTTATGATAATAGTTGGCGCTAAAGGTTTTGCAAAAGAGATTTTGCAAATAGTATCAGTAGATATGGGTTTCTCTGATAAAGACATTGTTTTTTTTGATAACGTAAGTGTTGATTTACCTTTAAAACTATATAATAGATTCAGGATATTAACTTCTTTTGAAGAGGTAGAAACCTATTTGTTAAAAACGGAAGATAAATCTTTTGTTTTGGGATTGGGAAATCCATTATTAAGGAAAAATTTATTTGAACAATTTACGCAATTAGGAGCACAACCAATTTCAATTATTTCGAAAAATGCCGAAATTGGTAATTTTGACGTTGATATAAAAGTTGGGGCAACTATTCTGTCAGGTGTAAAAATATCTAATTCTGTGAATATAGGTATAGGGTGCTTAATTTACTATAATTCAATTGTTACACATGATTGTATTATCGGAGACTTTGTAGAAATATCACCTAATGTAAACATACTTGGTAGAAGTAGTATTGGGGATAATTCATCTTTAGGAGCATCTTCTGTAATTTTACCAGATACTACCATTGGTAATAATGTAGTAGTTGGTGCTGGTACTGTTGTTCTTAACGATGTCCCAAATAATAGTACAATAGTAGGTGTGCCAGGTAGAATTATTTCAAAAGAGATAAAGATATGATGGTTTCGGTATGCATGATTACTTATGGTCATGAAAGATATATTTTACAAGCATTAACAAGTATATTAAACCAAACATGTGATTTTGAATTTGAAATAATACTTTCAAATGATTGTTCTCCTGATAATACAGATTCAATAGTTCTCGATTTTATCAATAAAGAAAACCTATCAAATAAGATTAAATATTTTAGTCATGAGCAAAATTTAGGTATTACACCCAATTTTGTTTTTGCACTTCAACAATGCAAAGCTAAATACATAGCAATTTGTGAAGGCGATGATTATTGGACAGATTCTTTAAAATTACAAAAGCAAGTAGATTTTTTAGAACAAAACAATAGTTTTTCAGGAATAGCTACAAATTCGCTTGTAAAGTATGAAGGTTCCACCAAAGAACATTTGTTTAAGAAAAAACTAAAGTCTGAGCTACAAACAAATGACTTGTTAGAATCTAGACATTTTCATACAGCAACGTTTATGTTTAGAAAAACAGCATTTAGAAATGATTTCCCAAAACAAGTTTTATCAGCAGATAGAACTTTATTTTTATTAGTGTCTTGTTTTGGTTCTATTAAGTTATTAGACGATGTGACTGCTGTATATAGAAAAAATGATGGTGGTATTTCTCGACAGGTTACTTCTAAACAAATGAAATTGGATTATAATATCGCAAAGTATATTAAGAATTATAATTCGGATTTTAATCTTTATAAATTAAAAAGTTTTATTTCTAAAACGGTATTAGAGTATTCTTTTAAAGTTTATTTTGTAGACTTTGTTAAAGCTTCTATATATCTTACTTATTTTAATGTTAAAGAAAGAAGAGGTGTAAAAGGAAAGACTAAATCAATAAAGCAAAGTTTAAAATTGATTAAAAAAAATTGTGTAAAAATTGGATAATGATTAATACATATATTATTATAGTTACCTACAACGGCATGCAATGGTTAGAAAAATGTTTAAAAAGTTGTACTAACTATCCTGTTATTATAGTGGATAATGCTTCTACAGATGAAACCGTTTCTTTTATCGAGACCAATTACCCAGATGTTACTTTATTTAAACAAGATAAAAATTTAGGTTTTGGACAAGCTAATAATCTAGGGATTCGGTATGCTCTAGATCAAGGTACAGAGCATGTTTTTTTACTCAACCAAGATGCTTATTTGATAGATTCTGTTTTGGATGATTTAGTAGATTTTCAAAAAGAGCGTCCAGAATATGGGGTGTTGAGTCCTATACATATTACAGGGGATCAGAAAAAATTAGATAAAAATTTTTCTAACTTTATGCTCAAAGAATACAGTGGTCAGTTTTATTCTGATTTTGTATTGGGCAATAAATTGCATGATGTATATGAAGTACCTTTTGTAAATGCAGCAGCTTGGTTAATTTCTAGAAAATGTTTAGACACTATTGGAGGTTTTGATCCTTTGTTTTTTCATTATGGTGAAGATGATAATTATTGTCAGCGTGTACTATATCATGGTTTTAAAATAGGGGTTTTGCCAAATATTTATATCATTCATGATAGAAGTGATCGAGTGGTTTTTAAAACGTTGATATTTAGTCCTGAATATTATGGTAATTTAGAAAAAGGGTATAAGGTTACTTATGCGAATATAAATTCAGACAATACACTAGAATTAAAAATAAAGAAACTTAAAAGAACGATTCACAAACTTCAATTACAAATGAAATATGAAAGAGCTCAAGGCTATAAGAAGGAATTAGCTCTATTATTGGCCATAAAACCTTTGATAGAAAAAAGTCGAAAGGTAAATAAAGTCTATGGCCCTCATTACCTGTAAGCTAAAGATGTTAGGTTAGTTTTGCTAAATAGTTCTTAATGGGCTTAATTGAATACAAAAACGGACGCCAAAAGCGTCCGTTTATCGTTTACACAGTTTAACTGTTACAACACCTCCAGGATTTGCAACGCATTGAATGTTCCGTTTTTAAGCGGATATTGTATGTTGTTTATTTCTTGAAAGAATGCTACTTTTAATAAGTAAAAATTTTGACCTGTACCAGTGGCAGGAGCCGTTGGTGTTAAGGTTATCGTAGACGTAGTTCCATTAATTGGTAACACCTCTACATTACTTATTTGAAAGTCTTTTTCTAAGGTTCCGAAATCTAAATTTAGAAACCCAGCTGTAAACTCTACATGTGTTGCTCCAGTAGGAACCACTAATTTTTGAATGGGAGTGAAGTTACTAATCGTTACTTCACCTGTAGCGGTATCTAAACCGTAGTCGGACAGTAATACTTCTGAAAGGCTAGATTTTCGATTAAAATTAAAACCTCTGAATGGTATTTTGCCATCAGGTGTTGTAATGCCAGTGGCTACATTTCTGCTTCCTCTTGCAGAGGTAAGGTCAAAATTCTTAACCTGCGTCATCAGTTGTGTGACTCGCGATGCTAATTTATTATCCTTAGCATTAGAGACGAGATCTATAATAGCGCGTCTCAGTATTTTACCACTGGTGGCGCTAGATCCAAATTCACTATTGTTTTCTCGCGTTCTTTCGAAAGCGGGATCGCTTTGGATTCTGTTTTTACTTACTCCTCCTTTGGTGCGTACTTGATATCCATCTTCTGTTTTATAGAAGTTAACATCGTCTAAAGTGCTTTGCACTTTGAATAGGCTTTTATATTTTGCCATTTTTTCTAAAGTTTATGTATGCATTCTTTTTTTAGCATACGGGTTATACAAATTAAGAGGGTTAACACAGTAGTTTATTAAAGGTGCACTTAAGCATGAGCTCCTGCTTAAAAATTTCAATACAGACTACTGCATTACCTTCTTATGGGCTAAAGTACTATGGGTTTGAAGTCCTCATTTTTGTTTTGGGTGTTTTTGAGGATTTTGATATAAAGTTTATTAATGTGATTGATTTTTAGGGTTTTGTGGGTATTTGTTGCTGTTTATGAGGTTTGGGTTCTATAGGTTTGTTTTTAATCAATTTGTGCTTTTTGATGTTTTTGGTGGTTTTTGGTGTTGGGAATTATAGGTTTTATGGTACGGACTGGGTATGAAGTATGTAGGGAGTATGTAGGGAGTATGTAGGGAGTGCTTGAACACCCCTTTCTTCACCTCGTTCCTCGGGAATTTGCCCATGCACCAGCTCGCCCCTTCACTAAAATAGTCCACAGGACTATTTCTATACGTTCGGTCGTCCTCTTTGAAAATAGAGGGGAGCAGGATTAGGTAGTTTGTTTAAGCTGTTTTTATGCTTGTTCCTCGGGAATTTTGCCTTTACGCCAGCTCGCCCCTTCGCTAAAATAGTCCACTGGACTATTTTTATACGCTTGGTCGTCCTCTTTGAAAAAAAAAGAGGGGAGCTTGGGTTGGGTTGTTCTTTTGGGATTCGTTTTTTTTCTTTTGTATTTTCATTATAACGATGGGGTCTGGGTTTTGAGTGTTTAGTGGGGTTGGGTTTTATGTTTATGAAATTTTTTGTGCTTATTGAGGTGGCTGTTACACCCCTTTCTTCAACTCGTTCCTCGGGAATTCATTCCCCTCTTTAAAAAAAAGAGGGGAGCGGGATTGGATGATTCTTTTTTTGATTCTTTTCTGTATGCTGCTTATTTGGCCTTTATACTTTTCTTAAAAAAAAGAGGAGTTAGATTTTAAGTAATTGTTGGGGATTTTGATGATGGGAGCGAGCGTTTTGATTTCTTTGGAGAAATCACACCTCGTTTTTCTTGAATTCGGATAGTTATTGGGCGGGAAGGTTTATTGAGGTTGAGGCTTGGGGGTTAATTTATTTAAGATTTTTTGGGTGGCGTTGGAGGGAAATAATAGGGGGGCTTATGGATTGTATTTTTTAAGTGTGTTATAACTATAAGAAAAAAATATTAATTATCCTTATTGTAATAGTGATGTTCTCTTCTTTAATATCAATGTGCTTTGATGTCATTCAGGATTGTTATTAGGTTTAAGTGGTTAATAATGCGATGAATTGTAGTATTATGTTAAGAAAAGACTTTATTATGTTAAGAACTTGTGAGCAATGTTTATAATTATCTTTTTTTAATTCCAGTATTTGGATTAATTTGCATGTAGTTAACTATCAAATCATTAAAGCCAAGAATATGAAAATCCGAAGTAAAGTACCAAGAGGAAGACGAATTAAAAGTTTATTAACAAATGAAACAACTATGCATATACCCTAAAGAAGTTGCTGTTATTATAGGTAAGTCCCAAACTACCGCGCAGACATTAGTACGGACCATAAAAGATATTCATGGTAAAGCCAAACATCAGGCTTTGACTATACGTGAGTTTTGCAACTATATGGATCTACCTTATGAAGAGACTTTTAATATGATTAATAATATTCCGTTAAAACAAGAGAGTGCTTAGGCTTTCTGTTTATTGCAGGTTTATTGTTTTATTAGGTTTTTTGACTTCATTTTTTTGGTGCCTTTTTTTTTATTCTACTTTATTGCTGAAGATTTTCAAGTTTAGCATTGTTTCTTTTAAAGCTTATCTCCCTTTTTTTCTTTTTTGTGTTTGGTTTTCATCTGACTTTGTATTTTAGTACCGTAATTTGTACTTATGTCAAAACAACCCCTTGTTTCTATTATTATTCCCACATTTAACCGTGCTCATTTAATTGGTGAAACGCTAGATTCAGTGTTAGCACAGACCTATCAAAATTGGGAGTGTATTGTCGTGGATGATGGTAGTACGGATGG
This sequence comes from Winogradskyella pacifica, assembly GCF_003386275.1. NCBI lineage: Bacteria > Pseudomonadati > Bacteroidota > Flavobacteriia > Flavobacteriales > Flavobacteriaceae > Winogradskyella > Winogradskyella pacifica. The sequence continues at coordinate 254,830 of NZ_QREI01000004.1, forward strand.
AACTGACCTATTATTAGCTACCTATTGTCAACAAGATTCAAGAATTCAATACCATCATAGACCTAATAATCGACTTAAAGGAGGGAATACTTGTCGGAATTATGGATTTGAATTGAGTAAAGGGGAGTTTATCAATTGGTTTGATAGTGATGATCTGTATTTACCTGATGCGCTTAAAACGATTAGCTCTGCATTTAAAACAAATACGGATGTCGTTATAAGTCCGATGGCTAGATTTGACGGAGAGACAAAGCACTATTTAGGGGTGAATACCATAGAGAAAGTACCACTGATTCCGGCCTACTTAGTTGGGGAAGTTGCCTTTTACACTGATGGTCCTACTTGGAAACGTAGTTTTTTAGAGCAGCAAGAGTTATTATTTGCTGAAGATTTACCAATTATTCAAGATTGGGATTTTAATTTGCGTATGTTATATCAAAATCCTAATATCGTTTTGCTTACAGATGCTCTAATTAAGTATCGTGTTCATAATCAGTCTTTACAAAAACAATTATCTAAGTTAGATATGATTTTAATCGCTGAAGATTTTAAAACAAGATTTAAGCATTTAGACTTGTTAGCTCAATATTATCCAGAAGGTGTTCCTATTTTAAAACAATTTATTTTAGATCGACGTAAACATTTTGTGAAATTAGCATTTACTAGAAAAGATATATCTAAAATGAGTTTAGCAAAAGATTTAATACAAACTCAGAAATCACATCACGATTATATAGGCGTTATTAAAACTTATCTAGGGTTATGGTCTTATAAATGTTTTGGAAGAGGGTATTGGTTTTTTAGGTGAGGGCTGTAAGAAGTGATAAGTGGAAAGTGTAAAGTGGGAAGTGTAAAGTGTAAGGTGGGGAGTAAAAAGTAAAAAGTCAGAAGTTGCTTCTTGATACAACCTTTTTTTGCAGCGCTGTATTAAGTTTTTGAAGAGTTGATTTTCTAAAAACCACTAATTATCAATTTTCAACTACCAACAAAATTACTATCTTAGCCCACAGCTATTAAAACCTTTATTTTCATGACCAAACAACCTTTGGTGTCTATCATTATTCCCACATTTAATCGAGCACATTTAATTGGTGAGACTTTAGATTCTGTATTGGCACAGACTTATCAGAATTGGGAGTGTATTGTAGTAGATGATGGGAGTACAGATGGTACAGATCAACTTATAGCTAGCCACTGTGCGAAAGATTCACGATTTCAATATCATCATAGACCCACAGATCGTTTGCCTGGAGGGAATGCGGCTCGTAATTATGGGTTTGAGGTTAGTAAAGGGGAGTATGTTCAGTGGTTTGACAGTGATGACTTGATGCTACCAAATAAAATAGAAGTTAAAGTTAAAGCAATTATAGGAAAAAAGGTAGATTTTGTTGTTTGCGAAAATGCAGAGATTTACTCGTTAGAGCCTTATAAATATAGAAAACGATGGTTGATTAAAACAGAAGGAAATACGTTACTCAATCATTTAAAAACAAATGTCGCATTTACTACAGCGGGCCCTTTTTTTAAAAAAAACTTTTTAAAAGATAAATTATTATTTGATGAACGCGTTCTAATTGGCCAAGAATGGGAGTTTTATTCTAGGTTATTATGTTCAAAACCAAAAATCGATTATATAGATATTGTACTTTATCATTTTAGAAATGTAGAGAATGGAATTAGAGGATTAAAATCTGAGGTTAAAATTTTAAATCGTGCAAAGACGGAAATTAACTTATTTAAATATATAAATAAATCTAAATATTTTGATGAAACGATATATCTAGACGATTATAACCGTTATAAGTTTTTTTTGATTTATAATAAGTTTGTTTTTTTGCGTAATAATTTGTCATGGAGGGTTGCTGTATTATATATCATAAAAGGTTTACGAACTGTACATAAATCGTATTATTTTAGTTCATTAAGAAAAGTTGTTTTTAATCCTAAATTAGGAAAGTTTTTATTTAAGTAATGAAAAAAGATTTAGTGTCTATAATCATCCCGACTTATAACCGTGCTCATCTTATTGGAGAAACTATAGCATCTATACAGCGACAAACTTATACTAATTGGGAGTGTATTATTGTTGATGACTCGTCGACTGATAATACTGAAAAAATTCTATTAAATTATATAGAAAAAGATAAAAGAATAGCATTTTATCATAAACCAGATAATTTACTAAAGGGCCCTTCTGCATCACGAAATTTTGGGTTTATAAAAAGTAATGGTACTTATATTAATTGGTTGGATAGTGATGATGTAATGCATCCTGAAAAGTTAGAAACAGACTTGAAAAACATACAATCTGGTGATTTTGATTTTACGATTAGTCAATCTGCTTTTTTTAAAGACGACGGTAAACCTAGTAAAAAATATTGGAATAAAAACCTATGGAGTGATGATCCTATTAACGATTTTATTTTAAAAAAAATAGGTTGGGGTATTAATAATCCGTTATGGAAAAGAGATAGTTTAATTAATAGTGACTTGAAATTTGATGAGGATTTAATCACTGCGGATGATTATATGTATCATATTCAAGTCTTATTATTTAAACTAAAACCAAACGTAAATCAAGAGGTCTTGGTTTTTAATAGAGAGCACGGAAATAGGTTAAATGATTTTGGCAGAAAAGCACCGTTTAAGCTTAAAAATAACATATACTTAATGAAGAATAAAGAGAGTTTTACTCTGAATGATGATGTTAAAGCGTTTTTAAACAGACAATATATTAGGCAAGTTTCAAATCTATTAAAGAATAAAGATATAAAATTAGCACGGAATTATATTAAAAATAAAAACTTAAAATTTTACGATTTAAAGACGAATACTGAAGTTAGGATGCTTTATTTTAAAGGTTTAATTTTTAAATTAACAGGAATTGGTTACGAGTTTTTAAAAGTCAAGTAATTTCATTAAAGGTTGGCTCATTGTAATGAAGTTAAATAATTCATATAACGGAGTATTATACAATTTATAAAAGGTTTACATCATAAGAATAAAACCCTATTTAATATTAATTAGATTGATGCTTTTAAGCACGAGTGAAGTTAAATCTTTTATTGTTTCATAAGAATTAGAATTTAGTATTCCAAGGTATGAGATGATTACATTTTTATATAAAATTGAATAATAATGAAAACAGCTTTAGTTCTTACCGTTAAAAATGAAAAGCGTTTATTGCGTGATAATCTATTATATCATCGTGCTTTGGGTGCTCATCGTATATTTGTTTATTTTGATGGTACAACAGATGATGGTAAAGCTAGTATTGAGGATTTAGACTTTGTTACGATTCAAGACTCGGTGTCTGGAGATGTGTATGCTCACTTATCTTATTTAGAAAAATTCACAAAAAATGCAGTTGAGCACCATACAGCTAGACAATGTTTAAATACCTATGATGCGATACAACACTGTAAAAAAGAAGGGGTAGAGTGGCTGATTTCTTTAGATGCTGATGAATTGGTATGTTTAGATTTTAATCAAAAACAGTCTTTTGCTGAATTTTTTGATACCATATCAAAAGATACAGCAATTGTAAACTTTAAAGTATTTGAAGTCTTACAACGTAAATTGTATTATAATAATGTATTGGAAGAAGAAACTTTGTTTAAAACCACCTCTTCTTTTAAGAATAGATTTAAAGCTGTAAAAAAGAGTGTTTTTAACCCTTTTACTAAAGAGCATCAGTCTTTTTGCTATTGGTACGGACAACATTTAGGTAAAGCTGCACTGCGCGTTTCGAATGATATTATACCCAAAAATGTACATCGTTACAAAACTATAAGTGGAGCGCCACTGAAAAATGTAACTCGATTAGGCTTATTACATTACCATGCATATGATGCAGAGGATTTTATAAAAAAATTTAAGAATTTTAAAAAGCGTGCTAACACGTATTTATCAGGTAATACAGTTGACGTTTTAAAATTATTATTACGAGACGTTGTGAATCAACCTAGTATTTCTCCTAAGGATTTAGAAGATTATTTTAAACATTATATTATGTTTTCCCCGAAAGAAGTTCGTCGTTTATTGAAGAATAGATGGGGCTACCTTTTTAGATATAAGCCAGCTCTAATTCAAAAGATTACAAGTGTTAGAGAAGTTTTTAAGAACATAGAAAGAATTAATAAAACTTAATATATTTTTGAAACCACCACTTAAAATCGCCATATACACAGGTCTTATTCCGAATACGACGTTTATAGAAACACTCATTGCTGGAGTGGCTAAGAACCATGAGGTTTTACTTTTTGGAACGGTTAAAAAGAAGACCCATTATTTTTCTAAGCGTATTACAATTATAGATACACCAACATCGCTATCTAAAAATATACCCTTAACACTTTGGAGAACCCTAAAGTTGGGTGTTCAGCATCCTAAACGGTTATCATTGGCTATAAAAGAAGCGAAAACCTATCCTACATTGTATACCAAATGGCTTCGGTTTTCACGTTTTGTGCCAGTGTTATTATACGCGCCAGATATATTTCATTTGCAATGGACAAGCCGTATAGACCGTTGGTTGTTTTTAAAATCGGCCTATCCATGTCATATTGTAGTGAGTTTGTTAGGATCGCAAGCTGCTATTTTACCTTATATAGACCCAGAAGTGTTTAAGCGTTATCAACGCTGTCTTCCTAAAGTAGATGCTATACATTCTGTATCTGAACATTTAGGGCGTCAGGCTGCAAATTTTAATGTCTCTCCAGAGCGTGTTCATGTGATTTCGACCCCTATTCCAACAGCTGCTTTTTCCTATTATAAACCTTTCCAGAAACGGGATGTTAAACCATTTCAGCTGGTATCTGTAGGACGGCATCATTGGGTAAAAGGTTATCGTTATGGCATACAAGCGGTGCATCAGCTTATTCAATCTGGTATTGCCGTTAATTATACTATTATTGCTGCAGGGAAAGTTACGGAAGATCTTTTATTTCAGGTTAACCAGTTGGGGTTACAAGATTATATAACCTTCAACCCAGGTTTGCCTCAAATGGCATTATTTGAACACTTGCAAACGTATGATGCTTTGCTATTGCCAAGTTTAAGTGAAGGTATTGCGAATGTGGTACTGGAAGCCATGGCTATAGGGCTGCCTACAATTTCTACGAATTGTGGAGGCATGGCAGAAGTTGTGATTCCTGAAAAAACTGGATGGTTGGTACCTGTTAGAGATGCTAAAGCCCTTGCTGATGCTGTTGTTGATTGTATGCAAATTGACGTTGAAGATAAGCGTAAAATTACACAGGAGGCTTATGATTTGATGAATGCTAATTATCATGAAAGACATAGTATTGCTCGGATGCTGCGGCTATATGATGAAGTTGTAGGGAGTGATGTTGAAGTGGATAAAGTGTAAAGTGTAAAGTGTAAAGTTTGAAGTGGGAAATTGAATTTGAACTCGAATTTGAGGTTGAATTTGAAGAAGAACCCTTCCGTCTTTGTTTTCTTTAAGGGAAAACAAATCCACTTTCACTTGAAAAAAGGGAAGGAGTTGGTATGACAGGATTTGATAGCGATAGGGAATAGGAGTTAGGGAATACGTGTATGTGCTCTTGTGTTTATAACTTACCTTTGTCAGTGTCATAGTTATTTGAACTAATTACAAAATTATGGGCAAACGTCTTAAAATTGCTGTTTTTTCAGGGACCATTCCGAGTACTACTTTTATTGAGCATTTAATAAAAGGAGTATCTCAAACACACGAGGTGTTATTGTTTGGTGTGCAAACTAAGCCTGTAGCTTATGGGTCTGAACACATTAAGGTTTACGGTACTCCAAAATCCCATGTAAAGAATGCTGTTGTAAGTAGTGGTAGATTACTGCAGTTGGTTCTTAAATCTCCAAAAAATGCGGTGAAATTATACCGCCATACGTCTCAATTTAAAAAGCGCTATGAGCGATGGGTTTGGTTTACAAAACTCTTACCTATAGTACTGTACAAACCGAATGTGTTACATATTCAATGGGCTAAAGATGTCGCCTTTTATACGGTATTACAAGATACGTTTGGTGTTCCTATTGTGGTGAGTTTACGTGGTGCTCATATTAATTATACTCCTATAGTCGATTTGCAAATTGCAACTATTTATAAACAGGAATTCCCAAAAATAAAAGCCTTTCATGCCGTTTCTAAAGCTATTGAAGACGAGGCAAGGCTTTATGGAGCTAAAGCTACTGCTATCCATACGATTCATTCTCCGATTCCGACTTTCTTTTTTGATCATTATCGGGCTTGTGAAACCGTGCAGGACAAAACCATACGCTTGGTTTCTGTTGGGCGCTTTCATTGGGTTAAAGGTTACGAAACAGCATTAGATACTATAGCCCTATTGAAAAATAAAGGTTATCATATTCAGTATACCATTGTAGGGCCAGACGAGTTCACTGAAGCCATATTATTTCAATGCCATCAGCTCAATTTAGTAGATAACATCGCTTTGGTTGGAGCTATGCCTCAATCAGAATTGATTTCGTTTTTACAGCAATTTCACGGCATGTTACTGCCTAGTTTAATAGAGGGAATTGCTAACGTGGTGTTAGAGGCTATGGCTCTTGGCTTACCTGTGGTGTCCACAGATTGTGGTGGTATGGTAGAAGTGGTGATTCCTGATGAGACCGGATGGTTGGTGCCTGTAAGAGATTCCGAAGCTATGGCTGATGCTGTGATAGCTTTGAGTGAAACGTCAGAATTAGAATTGCATGCGATAACGAAACGCGCCCATGAGTTTGTGAAGGAGGCTTTTAATGCTGAGGATAGTGTTAGGGATTTTGTTGCTTTGTATGAAGGTTTGGTTGGTGGTTGAAACTGAAGTTGAAATTGAACTCGAAGTTTAAACTGAAGCTGAATTTGAAGAAAACCCTTTCGACTTTGAATTTTTTGATGAAATCAAATTTCCCTTCCTTTGAAATTATTATATTCGTCGTGCTATTAGACTATGAAAACAATCATCACACCAATAATCCCTGTTACACCCACTTATGCTAAGGTAGAAGCGCCACATGAACTGCATTTGGAAGCCATCTGTGTTTTTGCTGCGATTGGTTTTTTTTTAGATACAGATACCTATTGGAAAGATGAGGTCGTGGTACGGCCAGGGTGCAAGCATACCATTTCAGAGGATGGTTATCTCTTGGATAGTATTCCTTGGTTTGAATGGCACTATACACCTGATAAAACCCGTGATTTTGACGCGACTTTACAAGAATTTACAACGCTGTTCGAATCTATTATAGAAGAACAAACGGTTGGCAAAAAAGTGATTTTACCTTTATCTGGTGGTTTAGATAGCCGAACACAGGCTGTAGCGTTACAGCATTTAAAAGCATCTGTGAATAGTTATAGTTATGATTTTCATGGAGGTTATAAAGAAACTCAAATAGCCGAAGATATTGCTAAAGTTTGTAATTTCGATTTTACGGCCTATACTATTCCAAAAGGCTATTTATGGGATGTAATCGATGATTTAGCAATATTGAATCGTTGTGAGTCTGATTTTACCGCTCCACGACAAATGGCAATAGTTGATGAATTTGATACTATGGGTGAGGTATTTTCATTAGGCCATTGGGGAGATGTGTTGTTTGATGATATGGGAGTTAGAGATGATTTACCATTAAAGGAACAGGTAAATGTCCTTCAAAAAAAACTTATTAAAAAAGGAGGGCGAGATTTAGCCGTACAACTTTGGACGCATTGGAATTTAGAAGGCGATTTTGACTCTTATTTTGAAAATCGTATTTCTACATTGCTTTGCGCTATAGATATTCCTAACAGTGCTAATGCGCGCATTAGAGCATTTAAAAGCTTATTTTGGGCACCGCGCTGGACATCTGTAAATTTAGCCATATTTGCTAGTAAGCATCCCGTAACTTTACCGTATTACGATCAACGGATGTGCGAGTTTATATGCACGGTTCCAGAAGCTTTTTTAGCCAAACGAGAGTTGCAAATCGCTTATATAAAAAAACGAGCTCCAAAACTAGCCAAAATTACATGGCAAGAGCAAAGGCCATTTAATCTCTATACGTATCCTAAAAATAAGATACCTTATAATTTGCCTTATCGTATTACCAATAAAATGGAAAGAGTCTTTCAGGAAATTTTAGGAAAGAAGTATATAGAACGAAATTGGGAGCTGCAATTTTTGGGTGTTAGTAATGAAAAGAAATTATATGACTGTTTATCACATAAAAATTTTAATGATTTTATATCGAAAGACATTGTAGACGACGCCTATTATGGTCTGCAAACAAAAACGCCTTTAATTTATGCACATCAAGTGAATATGTTGCTGGTCTTGGCTCAATTTAAACGATTTAACGATGAGTAGACCCTTACGTATTCTGTTTACTATTCCAAATTTTAAGACTGCAGGTAGTCAATACGTGTTATTAGCATTAATCGCTAGGCTAAATAAACATAATTTTAATGTTATAGTAGGTATTGAGAATCATTGGGATGAAGCAAAAAAAGTAATTCCTGTAAGTGATTTGGTAGAACTACCAAAGCTTTTTAAAGTTTCTAAAATACGTTTCCTAAAGCAGTATATTAAGGTTCTTAAAAAGAATCAAATAGATTTAGTACATTCTTGGGATTATAAATCGAATTATTTAGAGCCCTTGGCTTGTAGATTGTCAGGTGTAAAATATTTGTACACAAAAAAAAATAATTCATGGTCTCGCTCTTGGCAATTAAAAAGTCTATTTTCTCATTTTATTGCCTATGATCAACCTGAAATGAAAAAGCGGTTTTTTTCGAATAAACATTATGCGAATAAAATAAAACTAATTCCCCATGGTGTGGATTTATTAAAGTTTTTTCCATTAGAAAAAATATCACATTCAACATTTAATATGTGTTATGTCGGCACTATAAATGAAAATAAAAATCAGTTGTTTATTTTAAAAGCCATGTTGAATCTTCCTGAAACTATTCATCTAAACGTGTTTGGAAAGGCAGATGTTAATTATAAAAAAGAGTTAGATGTATTTATTGAGAATAATGATATAAAAGATCGCGTGCATTTCTATGGTTATATTTCTCAAAGTCAACTGCCTGAAATTTTCAGAATTCAAGATGTATTAGTATTGTCATCATTGGAAGAAGGTTTTCCTGTGTGTTTGTTAGAAGCTATGGCTTGTGGATTACCTGTTTTAAGTTCCGATTCTGGCGGAGGTGCAAAGTTTATGTTGAACACTATGGTTGATGACTGTTTGTTTTCAATCTATGAAACAGATGATTTTAATCATAAGATTTTGAATTTAACGCATAACCCTAATTTATATAAATCACTCAGAAGTAAAGGTTTGGATCTGGTGCACAAAAAGTTTTCAATAGAGCGAGAGGTTAATAGTTATGTTGAATTATATACTAATCTTTAATTTATAACTCCATGTCTTTTTTTCAAGGGTATAATAAGCATGTTTTAGTAGTTGGGTCTGCTCGCAGTGGTACCAGTTGGTTAAGTGAAATAATAGCCTTACAGAGCCGATACCGTATGTTGTTTGAGCCAGAGCATGAATTTAGAACACCTAAAGGTCACTTGCTTTGTGACCAATGGCTAACAACACAGGAAAATACAGAAAGTCAAAATAATTATTTAAAAGCTGTATTTAATAATCGTGTGGATTGTGATTGGATAGGTCAGATATCTAACCGTAAATTTAAGCGGCATTTATGGCCTTTTCTTCCCAAAATGTATGTTATAAAAATGGTACGTGGTAATTTGTTTGCTCGTTATGTTAACCATAAATTTGATATGCCAACGATTCATATTATCCGGAATCCCTACGAAGTGATTCATAGTCAAAAACGTGTTTGTTTTCCATGGTTATTTGATTTGTCTCATTTTGCCAACCAACCAAAACTGGTGACTTTAATTAAAAACCACTTTGGTTTTGATATTACCAACTATGAACAATTGCAACCAACCGAACGTTTAACTTTACGTTGGTGCATTGAGAATGTATTGCCATTAGAGGTGTTGGAGTCTCCAAAAGGTAAATATGAGGTTGTAAGACATGAGGACTTAATAAAAAATATAAATTTGTTTTATGGTTTGTGTGAGCGTTATGGTTTGGAGCCTTTATCTGATATTAAAACCCGTTATACAAAACCATCGAGTAAGATGCATCCAAGAAGTCAGTTGTTAAAGAAATCGACGTTTAGAGTTCCGTTGTTAGATGACGTTGATATGAAGTACATAAATGCCATTTTGTTGAAATTTAACACTAGATTATACCCTATTGTTGATGTTTATAGTCATGAAGAATAATGAATAAACATATAGCCCTTATATTATCGCAACCACCAGGCTATTCCGAGACTTTTTTTAAATCAAAAATTAAAGGCCTGCAAGACGCAGGTCATCAGGTGAGTTTGTTTGTTTATAAAGATGACCCTAGGTTTACAGACTGTAAGGTTCTTCCAATGCCTAAAGTGTATGCTAATCCTATTCGTCATTTTTTTGCGACACTAGGAGTTGTTTTAGGTTTGCTTCCTTATTATGAAAGGGTTATACGCTATATGAAACTAGAGCTTAAAGCCGAGAGAGAACTTAAACAGATTTTTAAATATATTTATATAAATGCGACAATTTTAAAAACAGATGCAGCATGGTTACATTTTGGTTTTGCAACCTTAGCTTTACAAAGTGAACATGTCGCTAAGGCGATAGATGCAAAAATGGCGGTAAGTTTGAGAGGATTTGATATTGATGTGTACCCTATGAAACATCTTAATTGTTATGCTAGATTATGGCAAAACGTGGACAAAGTTCATGCCATTTCTAAGCATACGTTGCAACAAGGCTACTATCATGGTTTGCCAAAAAACACTTCTGTTCAAATTATAACTCCTGCTGTAAAATTAGTAAACTCAGAGCTCCTTATTAATAGAGGTCAAAAAGCATTACAAATTATTACCGTTGGACGTTTACATTGGATGAAAGGGTATATAGATGTTTTGGAAGCTTTAGCCATCTTAAAACACCAAAATAACAATTTCCATTATCAAATTATAGGTATTGGCCCAGAAGAGGAAGCTCTAAAATTTGCGATACATCAATTAGGATTACAACAGCATGTGACTTTATTAGGAAAACAATCTAATGAAGCTGTTTTTAAATATATTGAAAAATCAGAGGTGTATTTACAATATAGTCATTCGGAAGGCTTTTGTAATGCGGTATTAGAAGCTCAGGCTTTAGGTAAATTATGTATCGTGTCAGATGGTGGAGGCTTGCCAGAAAATATCATAGATGGTGAAACTGGTTGGGTGGTGCCAAAGCGACAGCCAAGACTATTAGCAGAAACCCTAGAAAGAGTAATAGCACTTGATGATGCTATAAAAAGTCAATTTTCCGAACGGGCCATAGCACGTGTTCAACATGAATTTACATTACAGCAACAGCAAGCTAAGTTTGTGGAGTTTTATAATTAAAGCTAATTAGATATGACATTCTACTTTCCAAAACTGCATTATGACAAATCATTTCGTGGTCAAACCTTCCCATTGTTAAAACCTTTTTTAAAGGGCGAGGAATTTTCTGATGACGAGCGTACAGCCATGTACGGTATTTCTGAAGATGAAGTTGCGTTTGTTGATGTTTTAGAGGCTTCGGATGTGGCTATATTAACGATGTCTTGGAATTATTATGTGAAGACTAAGCAACGAGCAAAAGTGATTCAGTTTTTAAAGACTACACAGCATTTAAATATAACCACTTGGGTTGTGCTATTAGATGATGTAGGTATAGATTTTCCTGATTTTCCTCATGTGAAATTATTTAGGCAGAGTGGTTATCGTTCTAAAACTCCTAGATGGCATGTTGGGTTGCCTGTATTTATTTCAGATCCATTAAAAGCGTATTATAATCGGAATGCCATTTTTGAACGGCCTTATGTTGAAAATCCTACAATAGGTTTTTGTGGTTTTGCAACATCAAATGTTGCATTAGCTTTAAAAATAAAAGTTAAAATTGCATTAAAAAATTTGAGTTATTATTTAAAATTAAATGCTCAAGAACCTGAAATGATCTTGGCCGCAGCTCATTGGCGGCATAGTATCTTGAAGCGATTAGAGGCTCACCAAGGTCTTATTACAAATTTTATTTATAGAGCAAAGTATCGCGCAGGAACACAAAATACAGCACAACGCGCGGCATCGACATTAGAGTTTTTTAATAATATGAAAGCTTCTGATTATGTGGTTTGTGTGAGAGGGGCTGGTAATTTTTCAGTACGTTTGTACGAAACCTTGGCGATGGGACGGATTCCTATTTTTGTGAATACGGATTGTATATTGCCTTTTACAGAAGCAATAGATTGGAAGGAACATGTGGTTTGGGTGGAAGCTGATGAGATTGATAACATAGGGGCTATTGTAACTAATTTTCATGAAAAATTAACTGAAGATAGCTTTGTAGAATTACAGCAAAGTAATAGGTGTTTATGGGAAACTAAACTTCAATTAAAAGGATTGTTGTAAAATAATTATGAGTCAATACAGATATTTTAAATCAGACGTTAAAAGAATGCTAGGAAAGCATAACATTAGAATTTTACATATTTGGTTAAGCCGTTGTTTTATAGGTGTTTTACTTTATCGCTTGGAGCGGAGTTTGTATTTAACGTTAGGAAAAACATATCCTATAATTAGAATCTTATTTTTACCGTTTATTTTACCAATGCAGTCCTATTCCAATATCGATATTCATTATAAAGCTGATATTAAAGGGGGTCTTTTAATATTACATCCTTCTGTTGGGTGTGTCATTTCTGGGGCGGCTTATATTGGTGAAAACCTAACTTTAGTAGGCGGAAATGTCATAGGGTTAAAGAGTGGAGGGTTTAGTGAAAAATTTATTATTGGGGATCATTGTAGTCTTGGTGCAAATGCTACTATACTAGGGCCAATAAAACTGGGAAATTATATTGAAATAGGTGCTTCTGCTTGTGTAGTTAGTGACTTTCGGGGAGATGATTTAACGTTAGTAGGTGTGCCTGCAAAAAAAATAGAAAATAATTAATAGTTTAAAATTGAATAAAAAAAATGAATATTCGTAGTTTAATAAAGAATCCAAATAATTATATACAAAAGTTGAAATGTAGAATAACACGTTTTGTTAGAGTTTATAAATATAGTGGAGATACTGTTACTTGTGAAAATTGTTTGTGGCTAGGACAATTTTTTTTCAATGGTGAATGTCCTAAATGTAAATCACTACCAAGAACTCGATTAATACCTTTCTCAATAGATTATTTTAAATTAAAATCAAAAAATTTAAGCATTTTACACGTTGCTCCGAATCTAACAGAATATAATGGCGTTCAGTTTAAATTAGAACAAGTCAAGCAATATGACAGATTAGATATTAAGCCCATTAAGCATGTTAATTTAATAGAAGACTTATCTAATTTAACATTAAATGATGAATCTTATGATTTAGCGATAATTTGGCATGTATTTGAACATATAGAAGAAGATCTTAAAGCTATTTCTGAAGTTTATAGGGTTTTACGTCCGGGAGGGAAATTATTAATGAGTGTGCCTATTTACCCGAATGGTAATCTTAAAACTTTTGAAGATAAAGCTATCCTTTACAAAGATTATGGTCATACTCACGGTCATTATGATCATTGTAGAAGTTGTGGTTTGGATTATTATAAACGATTTGAGTCTTTTGGATTTTCAACCGAAACGTTAAATGTGAATGCATTAAATGACGATTTAATTTTAAAATATGGTTTAAGTAAAGGACACACTGTGTGGTGTTTTACAAAATAAATATGTTGTTTTCTTTTTTAAAATATTTGCAACCCACTCACTATTTTCGATTATCGAGATACAATGGGAATTCGATTTTTCCTAAAGTAAATTTGTTGCCAGATACTGTCAATTCTAAGTTAACAGAAGATTTAAATTATTCAAGTGCTTTGGCTAGGTCTTATGATTTATCATGGCAAGCTGTACAGTGTGGTTATATTGGTAATGCAGAAACCTATATTGAGTTTGATGAAATCCCCGTTGTTGATAATTACCGATTTGCTCGAAAATATTTTAGTTCGTTCTGGGTGTTGTATGTTTTAATTGTTCGCCTTTTAAGTTTTTACAATCCCATAACAGAGGTGCTTGGGTGGTGGAAGACTCGTAAGGTTTCGCGCAGCACTTATTTGGAAACACCACTAGTATATTCAGCGTATGATGCTTTTGAATCGGAGTTGATTAAGCAGAGCCCATTAGTGACAGTGGTTATCCCGACGTTAAATCGCTATCCATATTTAAAGGATGTGTTACATGATTTAGAGCAACAAGATTACACGCCTTTTGAGGTTATTATTATTGATCAATCCACGCCATTTCAATCAGAGTTTTATGTTGATTTTCAATTGGATCTACAGGTGGTGCATCAAACAGAAAAAGCCTTATGGTTGGCTAGAAATAGCGCGATAAAGATGGCCAAAGGAGACTATATCTTATTATTTGATGACGATAGTCGTGTTTCTAAAGATTGGATACGTGAGCATTTAAAAGGCTTAGATTTTTTTAAGGCCGATTTATCTTCTGGAGTTTCTATTTCTGAAGTAGGAGCACCTACACCAGCCCATTATGCGTATTTTAAAATCAGTGATCAATTAGACACAGGTAATGTGTTGTTAAAAAAAGCTGTTTTTGAAGCTATTGGTCTCTTCGATAGGCAATTTGAAAAACAACGTATGGGTGATGGTGAGTTTGGTTTACGGTCGTATTTAGCAGGTTACTTAAATATTTCTCACCCCTACGCCAAACGTTTACATTTAAAAGTAGGAAGTGGTGGTTTACGAGATATGGGCAGTTGGGATGCTTTTAGAACAAACTCGTTATTTGAGCCGCGTCCTATACCAAGTGTGCTTTATTATTTTAGACGTTATTGGGGACATACAGCAGCGCGTTGGTCTTTGCTACGTATCGTTCCATTATCTATTATGCCTTATCGTTTTAAAGGCTCGAAACCGATGATGCTTTTGGGCGCCTTGGTTTCTTTGTTTATTTTGCCTTTTGTGCTCTTTCAGGTGATTAAGTCTTGGAGGTTGGCAAGTAATAAATTAAGAGAAGGGGCTCTTGTAGAAAAGTTAAAAGTTAAAAGTGAAAAGTGGGGAGTTGAAATTGAATTTGAAGCTGAACGTTAAGTTGAATGATTGGATTGTCCCCTTGAGGGGACTTTAGGGGTGTTAGAAATGTAACGTATAGTTTCCTCGGAGCTACCGAGCGAAGCTCTTAGGGGTGTTTATAATTTCGGTACTAGGAATAACCCTTCCGTCTTTGTTTTCTTTTGAAGAAAACAAATCCACCATCCTTTATTTTCGATGGTTATCAGTTGGGAGGAGGAGCTTAATAAAAAAACAAAAGGTCATTACGAGGGCGTAGGACGACGTAATCTGTATACTATTTACGGATATTTTATGGGACTGCCGCGTCCTGCGTCCTCTCAATGACAAAATAGATTATAATTTGAATAAAAAGATTCTTATAGTTACCTCTGAATTCCCTCCACAACCTGGTGGCATTGGTGACCATGCTTACAATATGGCACTTCATTTAAGTAAAGCTGCATATGATGTTTCTGTTATTGCGGATCAACGTTCTTTAGATGGGAAGGAAGAGGCTGATTTTGATACGACTTTACCTTTTAAAATGTTACGAGTTGCGATAACTAGCCCTCGTTTTAAGATGTATATTAAGAGGCTAAGATTTTTAAGAAAGGCAATTTCTTCAGCAGACGTGGTTATTGCTTCAGGTAAATTTTCGTTGTGGAGTGTGGCTATTTTAGGTCGGCAACGATCTACTGCAAATTTGGCCGTCATACATGGGTCTGAAGTTAACTTCACCAATATACTATTAAAAACCAGTATTAATTGGGCTTTGCAACGGTTTGTAAAAATTATAGCCGTATCGCAATTTACAAAATCGTTAATTCCTGCAACAATTCAGGAAAAAACGGTAGTCATTCCTAATGGTTTTAATTCGGATAAGTGGCTTATTGAAACAACTATAGACATAGAATTAAAAGGGATTCCTAAATTGATTACAGTAGGTCACGTTAGTGAGCGAAAAGGACAACAGGAAGTGATTAAGCTGTTGCCAAATTTAGTTAAGCGTTATCCAGATATTGCCTATCATTGTGTCGGTTTGCCAACAGAGCAAGAGGCTTGTGTTTTGTTAGCTAAGCAGTTAGGTGTTGCGGATCATGTTTTTTTTCATGGCCGTGTTAGTAACGCTGTTTTGAAATCGGCATTAATGACTAGTGATGTTTTTGTGATGTTAAGTACTATAACGACCACAGGTGATGTAGAAGGTTTTGGCATTGCATTGTTAGAAGCGAATGCTTTGGGAGTTCCTACGATTGGAGCAAAAGGTTGCGGTATTGAAGATGCCATACAAGAAGGTAAATCTGGATCTTTGGTTACTTTGGGTGACGAGGTTGCTTTTGAAGCCGCTTTAGAGCGTTTAGTAACCTCAAAAGCAATGTATGCCGAAACAACAAAGGCATGGGCGAATCAGCACGACTGGGATGTCATAATTAAAAAATATATTGAAGAACTAGAACAATTGATCATAAATGTTAAATAGTCACGAATTGTATATGGCTGTTATTTAAATATTAAGTGATTTTAAAGTGTGTATGACACGTAGGTTATCAGCGAAACTTCTTATTTTTGAAGCCAATTTAAATTTGTCAATCGTAAAATATATTTACAAGATTAAAATTTATATAAAGTAGAACTTTATATTTTTTTAAACCTTATCGGATACCAATGAAATTAGTAATCATATCTCATACCGAACACTATCAAAAAAGCGATGGCAGTATTGTTGGTTGGGGGCCTACGGTTACTGAAATTAATCATCTTACCGCAATTTTTGATGATATTGTTCATTTAGGGATGTTATATACTGGTGAACCGCCAGCAAGTGCATTGCCTTATACGAGTTCGAAAATAAAATTTGTAAATATTCCAGTTGTAGGAGGTACTGGATTAAAAAACAAATTAAAAATTATAACAGCTGCTCCAAAAACGATGCAATTAGTAAGCCGTTATGTTAGCACTGCAGATTATTTTCAATTACGAACTCCTACAGGGATTGGAGTCTATTTAATTCCCTATTTAACTTGGTTTACACAAACATCAGGCTGGTATAAATATGCCGGTAATTGGAAGCAAACCTCTGCACCTTTAGGGTATGCCTTTCAGCGTTGGTTTTTAAAAAGGCAATCACGTAAAGTAACTATTAATGGTGCTTGGAATGACCAGCCACAACATTGTGAGACATTTGAAAATCCGTGTTTAACTGAAGCAGATTTAGCTTTTGGTAAAGCCATTATGACCACAAAAAGAATGGTGCATCCGATTAACTTTTGTTATGTTGGACGCTTAGAAACACCAAAAGGAGTTGGACGTATCATTGAAGCTGTAACAGCTTTAAAACCTGAAGACAAAGCAAAACTAGGTACCATTCATTTGGTTGGAGATGGGGTTGAACGAAAAGACTTTGAAACGCAGGCGGCATTAAGCGGAGTTAATTTTAAGTTTCATGGGTTCTTGTCACGTCATTCCGTTTATGAAATCTATAAAGAATGCCATGGCTTTTTAATGCCTACAACAGCATCGGAAGGCTTTCCAAAAGTATTGGCGGAAGCTATGAATTTTGGATGTGTTCCCATAGTTTCTAATATTTCTTCTATTGGGCAATACATTAAAACCGATGAGACTGGTTTTGTATTATCAGATATAAATAAAGATACGCTTAGCTCCCGTATTATTGATTTGGTAAATCTGTCTACACCTGATTATCTACGGCTAGTGTCCAATGGGCAAGAGGTTGTAAAGCGTTTTACGTTTACATACTATAATGATCATATCAAACAGGCTATTTTAAATTAAGGGTATGGGAATAGCAATGAAACATAAGCGTTATGATGATAACTTTATCCCGCTCCTTTTAGGTCATGTGTTTTTAGGTGTCGCTATTTATTTTTTTGAACCTATTGGACGTGTTTATTTTTTAGGGGTTTTGTTTTATTTTTTGTGGCATATAATTACCTCACCCGAAAAAGAAAAAACAATGTATGTCTTGTTGGGCTGTGCTTATATCGTTGGTGGTGAGGTCTTTTTGCGGATGACCAAAGGTTATTTCTTTTATGAGACAGGTAAGTATTGTGTGTTATTAATGATGCTCGTAGGAATTTTTTACAAAGGTGCATCTGGTAAGGCTTATCCTTATTTTTTATATCTTATCTTATTAGTGCCAGCCGTTATCGTTGCTTCCATTACGTTAACTTATGATATTAATTTTAGAACCAGTGTCACTTTTGTTCTTGCTGGGCCTGTAACTTTAGGTATAGCCACATTATTTTGCTATGATAAAAAAATAACACAACAACAAATTTTAAAGGTCTTGCAGTATTTAGTATTGCCTATTATTTCTATGACGGTGTATTTGTTTTTATACAATCCCTCTATACGAGAGACCATATCAAATACAGCATCTAATCCAGCAACGTCAGGTGGGTTTGGACCGAACCAAGTTTCTACAGCTTTAGGCATGGGTATGTTTGTAATGGTAGTGCGTATTTATATGCAATCTCCTAGCTTTTTCATGAAAATTTTAAATATTGTGATTTTTGCCGCTATTGCATTTAGAGCTGTTGTTACTTTTAGTCGTGGAGGAGTCTTTGCTGCTATAATATGTATCTTGGCCTTTCTTGGAATTTTGTTTCTAAAATCAAATTACAAAGTAAAAAATCAAATCATAGGCTCTACATTTGTTTTTTTATTTGCGATCAGTTCTACATGGCTTATAGCCTCAGTTGAAACGGGTGGTATGTTAGATAAGCGCTATGCCAATGAAGATTCGTTAGGACGTGAAAAGGGGGATGCAACTACAGGTAGAGGTACATTGTTTATGCAAGAAATGGATGGGTTTTTGCAAGATCCTATATTTGGCATTGGGGCTAGTAGGACAAAGGATATTCGTATTCAAGAGACAGGAGAACATTTACCCTCACATAATGAAGTTGGTCGTTTATTAGGAGAGCATGGGATGCTTGGTATTATTATATTACTAATTTTAATTATAAAACCCTTAGCATATCGTGCAAGACATCCCGGTAGTTATTTTTTTTATGCTTTTTTGTTTTTTTGGTTTGCTACCATTAATCATACGGGTATGCGGATTGCTGCACCGTCGTTATTTTATGCATTGGCCTTATTAAATATTATAAATGTTAAGAAAAAAAATATTATACATAGGAAACAACTTATACAACAATAAAACCAATCCTTCTTCTATACAGGTTATAGGTAGCCAGTTAGAGAGCGAAGGCTTTGATATGTTTTATAGTTCTAGTAAAAACAATAAGATTTTAAGGCTATTAGATATGCTTTATTCTTGTATAAAATATAGAAAAGCCGTTAGTAATGTTATCATTGATACGTACAGTACTAGCAATTTTTATTTTGCTGTCTTAGTCGGGCAATTATGTCAATTTTTAAAATTGCCTTATGTTTTAAGTCTTAACGGAGGGAATTTGCCTGCGCGTTTACAGAATAACCCTAAATTATGTGCTTTTACTTTTAAGCCTGCTAAAGCCTTAGTATCTCCATCGCTGTATTTGATGGATGCTTTTCATAAGCATGGTTATACCGAGGTGGCTTATATACCGAATGCCTTGAATTTAAATCATTATGAATTTAAGTCGAGACCGATAGAAAATATTAATTTATTTTGGCTTCGTTCCTTTTGTAAAATATATAATCCGTGCTTAGCGGTTGATGTACTGAAAGCTTTACAAGAGCAAGGTTATAAAGTGAGTTTATGCATGGCTGGCCCAGATACAGATGGTTCTCTTAAAAAAGTGAAAAAACACGCTAGGTCTTTAAATGTCGAGGTTTTCACGCCTGGAAAACTTACTAAACCAGAATGGACACACCTAGCTAAGGATTACAACGTGTTTATTAATACAACTAATTTTGATAATATGCCAGTCAGTGTTATTGAAGCTATGGCCTTAGGGTTACCTATAGTCTCTACTAATGTTGGAGGGATGCCATTTCTTATTGAAGATGAGGTTGATGGCATTTTGGTGCCGCCTAATAATTCAAAAGTATTTGTTGATGCCATTTTAAAATTAAAATCCCAACCTAATGAGACAGAAACTATGGTGGTTAAGGCTCGGGAAAAAGTAGAACAGTATGATTGGATGCTTTTAAAAGAGCGTTGGGTTGAAATATTAATTACTAATTAGTTTTTTAATTTTAAAAGATTACCTCTAAATAATATATTACATTGCCTAAATTTTGATTGATAAATAAAAAAATGAACGATACTCACCATAAAACTTTAGAAGTTAATAAACGCCAAAAAGAATTCTACAACGACACTAATAAGCATAAGAATTTCGCAACAAAGCTTTGGTCAAAGTTAAGAAATGGAACTCTACATAAATATACTCATGACTTAGATCTTAAAAATAAGGTGTATTCAGAGCATAAATTATGGTTAGGTAATTTAGAGGATAAAAAAGTGCTTGATTTAGGTTGTTTAAGAGGAAACAATCTTTCATTGTATATGGCCAAAAACGCAAAAGAATATGTTGGTATTGATCTCAGTGATGTGGCCATAGAAGAATTAAACGAGAAGCTAATTAATGCAGGTTGCACAAATGCAAAAGGAATTGCTGTTGATTTTTTATCAGCAGATTTTAAGCATGAAAATTTTGATGTTATTTATGCCTATGGTGTTTTACATCATTTTGAGGATTTTGATTTATTAATTAATAAATTACAGGAAAAATTAGCCAAAAATGGTAGTATTATATCTTACGACCCTTTAGAAACAAGTTTTCCTATAAAGTTTGTAAGAATGCTGTATAGACCTTTTCAGTCCGATAAAGACTGGGAATGGCCATTTACTAAGGTGACCTTAAAAAAATTAGATTCAAGTTTTAATATCGTGGAAAAAAGAGGAATTCTCGGCCAAAGTAAATATGGTTTATTATTAAATTACTCGCCTTTATCCTCTGTGTCAAAAAAGGCTAAAATTCTAAAAATGATTGATAACGATTGGAATGCTAAAAATTGGACAGATATCTACCCATGTATGCACCTTACTATGCTGTTAAGAAATAAAGTATAATACTTTTTTTATTTGTGGTGTGCGTTATTCACTGAATCCTATCTTAAATAAATGGCGTTTTTTTAATTATTATATTACACTTTTAATTAATACAAATTATTGATGTTATAATATCATTATTTTACTATGTAAACGTACAAAATATTAATGACGTTGAAAGTTAAAAAAGTTCACAGAAAACGGAAAACCTTAAATAACCTGATATAATGCTCAAAAGGAAAGTTCTTTTATTCTAAATAAATGTTAAAAAACCATTAGACTTCTTATATTTACAGCAGAGTTTATATAAATAATGTCTAAGAAAAAAAGTATACATTTCGAGGTTTCTGAGCGTAAGATTCTGCTGAGGGTTGTTGACTTATTAATGGTGTTTTTTGGTGTCTATGCCTTAAGTTATCATTTTGATTTTGAATACATTGTTTTTAGCAAAGAGAATAGTGTTGCCTTAATCTTATTAGGGGTTTATGTTACACTTTTTGGTACTATTTTTGAACTCTACGATTTACAAAAAGCCAGTCAGCTAGACACGACGTTTAAAAATATTGTCATCACCGCTTCTACGGTACTTTTGTTTTATCTGTTAACTCCGGTGCTAGCTCCATATTTACCAGTAGAGCGTTTACAAATTGTATACCTCTATCTTGTTTTAATAATTTCAATTCTTTTATGGCGAATCGTTTACATTAACTTAATAGAATCTCCACGGTTTTATAAGCGTGTGCTTTTAGTTGGTGAAATTTCCAATATTGATGGTTTAGTTAAAGCTTTAAATACCTCAGATCCCAATTACAAAATAGTGGGTTTTATTAATAGTGAAGCCTCGTCTTTAGAATCTGTAAAGTATAATGGACTTCCAGAGTTTGAAGCTAAGGACTTTTTAGAGACAATTAAGAAAGAAAAAATTTCTGAAATTTTAGTGGCGAGTTTTAACACCGAAGCTATTATGGCAGAAGTGTATCACGATTTAATTTCATTACTAGAGCGTGGGTTTAAAATTAGAGATTATACCCAAGTCTATGAGGAACTGTTACATAAGGTTCCAATTCAATTTGTTGGAAAGGATTTCTATAAATATTTTCCTTTTAGCCGAAGTAACGAGAATAAGCTTTATATTTTTGTGCAACGTGCCTTTGATGTTGTATTTGCAATTATAGGCTTGTTAATTGGTGTTTCACTATTGCCAATTATTTTACTAGGAAATGTGATAGGGAATAAAGGCCCTTTATTTTATACGCAAGAGCGCGTTGGTAAAAACAGTATGCCCTTTAATATTTTGAAGTTGAGAAGTATGGTGGTAGACGCCGAGCAAGATGGTGCTAAGTGGGCACAGAAAAATGATTCTAGAATAACAAAATTTGGAATGTTCTTAAGACGCTCTCGGATGGATGAAATTCCTCAATTTTATAACGTACTAAAAGGCGAAATGAGTATTATTGGACCACGTCCAGAACGTCCGTTTTTTGTGAGTGAACTATCGCGTATTATTCCTTTTTATGAAACACGCCATATTATAAAACCAGGTCTAACAGGCTGGGCACAAGTAAAAACACGCTATGGAGCTTCCGTTGATGACAGCTTAACCAAACTGCAATACGACTTATTTTACATCAAACATAGAAGCATCTTTTTAGACTTTAATATTTTTATTAAAACACTAAGTACTATTTTGTATTACCGAGGACAGTAGTTTCTTGAGTGAATAGTGAATAGTGAAAAGTTAAGAGTGAATAGTGTAGAGTGAATAGTGTAAAGTTTGAAGAACGAAGAAACAAGACTTGACTTCAACCATTAGATTACTGTCTATTCCTTAACGTGGAAACTATATGTTCTGACTACTTCAAATTATTTTGTAAATTCTTAAAACCTGATAATCAATTAGCATTGATTGGGTTAATTACATAACACAAATCTAACTAGTTATTAATCGAACATTACCGGATTAAATGATCTGGTATTTTAGCTTAATTCTGATTAAAGAATTTTACCAAATAGATATATCTTACTAATAGTGCTATAAGTAATGGAATTAAACCAATTGCAAAGACTTGCACACCGATAATCCAATGCGACGTTAGTAAACAAAGCATTATGATTAGGAATTTTAAATACTTTTTAAACCAGGTTTTAACTTTTGGCTTAAGCAATTGAGCACTTACAAAAATGTTAAGCGGGAATGCCCATAATACATTATAATTTTGAGCCGTCGCAGAATGGTCAGTCGCAAACCATAATAACAAAACAACGATACCAATAATTCCTGTAACACTAAAAAGTAATATATCTAACCACTTACTTCGTACCTTATTTTTATAATCCTTATAGGTTATAAATAAGATGATAATGGCTAATAGACCAATTACCACCAAAGGACTAAATAAGATGCCAGAGGCCGCATTTGTATCTTTTTTTTGATACAACACCGTTGAATTTTTAATCAAGCTTTCAGACGTACTTGTTTTTGCGGTTTTAAAAAAAGCATGAATATATTTCGGTAAAAACATAAACTCATAGGCTGAAGCTTGTTTATCAATAACAGCTCCTAATGCGATGTCAATTCCAAAGCTTCCCCAAGTATTTAAGCCGACTTGTTCGTGTATAAGCTCTCTAAATGTTTTTGGATCTAGATTTTCAGGTGTTATAAAGTTGATATCACCTTTTGTGGTTGTTTGTGCAACATCTCTAATTCGAGTGGCACAATTATCATAGAAAAAATCATATAAATACCGTCTATTTTCGGGTTTGTAATTGTTTTCTAGGTAATTGAATACATTCTGTTTTTCTTCCCTTGAAAGATTTAAAACCTGTTCTTCAATCGTACGATTCGCATTGCTATATGCATAAAAGAAACGATCAAAATTATGTCTGCTAATGAGATAGTTTAACTTTCCTTGTGCGAATTTTAAATAAAAATTAGGGGCATCAAAATCGTACTCACCGTAGCCGTAAACAACATCTATTCCTAAGTTAGTATCTTTTATTCTAAAACCATTATGACCAAAAGCATCATTTAAAGATTCACCTGGCCCAATAGTTAATACCGATATCTCAGCAGTATCGGATAGTTGAAATTGCTGAGCAAATGTTGAAGCAATAGTGAATAGGAAAATAAATGAGAGTAACTTTAATTTCATAAGTAAAACTATCTAAAGACGCTAAAGTCTATTTTTAAGGAAAATACGTTAGAATACAACGCCGCACTTTGGTCTCCAATATCGGTAAAGGCATAATCGATTTGAATACCTCTGTATTTAAAACCAACGCCAAAGTTGGGTTGGAATGTTATTTGTTCGGAGTCATCAATTTGTAGTTCATTTTGAAAATTACCCACCCCAGCTCTTAAAAACACTAAATCGGTATAGCCAAATTCAAATCCTAAAGCAGGATTGATACTTGCAAACGATGTAGATATTATATCATTATTTTGAGCAAAGCGCATATTTAAGTTTGCCGCTGCTAATAAGGAATAGTCATAATGGAAAACCCACTTTTTAGACATTCCTATTTGCAATTTAGGGATGGTAATTTCAGTTGTTTCTGGTAACTCTTGGTTTTCTCCATCTACAGCACCACTAATTTGTTCAAATTTATCTTCATCAATAGACCACGCATTATATGTGGTGGTTATATCTCTGGCCATTATTCCAAACTTCCAATCATTTTTACTTTCAAATTGAATACCAGCATCAAAACCAAAACCCCAAGACGATGCAAAATCACCTATAATTCGTCGGATAATTTTAGCATTCACACCAAAATTTAAACCATCTAAAGGTAATTTTCTAGCATATGAAAATGTGAGTCCATAATCGGCTGTAGAAAACGTACTTATTCTATCGTAATTAATATTGCCTTGGTCATCTATTAATTGTGTGGTATCTAAAATATCATCGACGCCAAATCGTATAAGCGAGAAGCCAACAGCACTTTTGTCATCTATAGGCATACCATAAGCGATATAGTTGTAATTGGCAATATTAGCAAAGTAGCTAGAGTGCATTAAAGCCAGTTGACTGTCTTCAAGATGTACCAATCCAGCAGGATTCCAATAGCTAGAATTAACATCGTCCGTTTGAGATACAACAGCGTTACTCATACCCAAAGCAGCAGCATCAACACCAATATTCATAAATTCATTTGAATATTTTCGGGTTGTCTGTGCTGAAACCATAAGAGTAGCAAGTGTCAATACCAAACTAAACACATAATGTCGCATATAAATCGTTTCTTTTTAGCTTACTTTTTATTAAAAATTGTTACCGTAACAAAGGCTATGCTAAGAATTTGTAATTTCAATTAATCTAAAAATAATTCAATTTCTTTATACGACATTAGTTGTTCAATTTGATATAAGAGAATTACATAGTAACTGTTCAATAGCAAAATTTTTTTACAAAGATGCATAATATTTTTCTATCTATTTAACTCTATAAGTCTGTTCTTATTGTTTTCTTTTAAAGTAAATTGAAAATAATATGAGATTAGAGCCAAATTCTTTTATATTTTTACAAAAAATACATCTATGAGTTTTAAAAGACACATTCCTAATTTTGTTACACTTCTTAACCTGTTTGCGGGTTGTATAGCTGTGATATTTGCTGTAAATGGTAACTTTATTGTTGCCGCTATTTTTGTATTTTTAGGAGTGTTTTTCGACTTCTTTGATGGCCTTTTGGCGCGTAAACTAAATGTGCAGAGTCCATTGGGTATTCAACTAGATTCTTTAGCCGATTTGGTAACTAGTGGAGTAGTGCCGGGTATTATAATGTTTAAGCTTATTTCGTTGACTATTGACGCACCGGATTATTCAGCCTATAATGATAACTGGAATTCTGTTTTTCACTGGCAAGGCTTTAAAATGTCTCTGTTACCCTTAATTGGTTTGTTTATTACCCTAGCGTCTGCTTATCGTTTGGCTAAATTTAATATAGACGAAGACCAACAATCGTATTTTAAAGGTTTACCGGTTCCTGCAAATACATTAGTGATTTTATCACTGCCATTAATTTTAGAATATCAGAATAATGATCTTATGAATTCTATAATTATTAATAAATGGTTCCTAATCGGTTTAACCCTTTTGAGTTGTTACCTCTTAAATTCTAACATTAAATTATTTGCTTTAAAATTTAAGAATTGGGGATTTAAAGACAATAGTGTACGTTATATCTTTCTTTTACTGAGTGTAGTCCTTTTAATTGTGCTTCACTTTGCAGCAATTCCTCTTGTTATCGGTTTGTATATTGCTCTTTCTTTGTTGACGCAGTCTAAAATTTAATTTCACCCAACTTAACTATTATTAATGGCTTCAGGATTTTTTGCACTACTAGATGATATCGCAGCTATAATGGATGATGTCGCTGCAATGACTAAAATTACCACAAAGAAAACAGCAGGTATTTTAGGAGATGATTTAGCAGTGAATGCTGAAAAGGCTTCAGGTTTTATTTCTTCTCGTGAAATCCCAGTATTATGGGCAATTACGAAAGGCTCTATGCTTAATAAGATCATTATACTACCATTAGCCTTTTTGTTAAGTGCATTTGTACCGTGGGCTGTTATAATGATATTACTACTTGGTGGTTTGTACTTAGCGTATGAAGGTGCCGAAAAAATCTATGAATTTATAGTACCACATCCAAAAGAGGTTACGGTTAATCTTAAAAAAGATTTATCCAAAGACGAATTATTAGAATTAGAGACATCTAAAATAAAATCAGCTGTCGTAACAGACTTTATTTTATCGGTTGAAATTGTAATTATAGCTTTAGGTTCTGTCGTTAATGAGACTATAGTAACACAGATCATTGTGGTCTCTATTGTGGCTTTAATCGCTACAATAGGTGTTTATGGTATAGTGGCATTAATTGTACGAATGGACGATTTGGGATTAAAATTTATTAGTAAAAGCAATGGTAAAAGCGGATTTTTATTTGGATTAGGAACGTTTTTAGTGAAAGCGTTGCCAATCATCATTAGAAGTTTATCAGTTATTGGTACAATTGCTTTACTCTTGGTTGCAGGTGGTATTTTTGTTCATAATATTGAATTTATGCATCATGTCTTAGAACAAATTCCTTCGATATTAAGAGATTTTATTGTGGGACTTGCCGCAGGAGCTGTTTGTTTACTCTTAGTCAATGGTGTGAAGTTGTTGCTTCCTAGCAAAAAAAATAAGCATTAAAATTCTATTGTTTTTTTTGTAATTGTTGGAGGAAAACACCAACAATGGCTAAGTGGAAAATAGCAATAATGGCATGGCGAGCCTCAAGTTGCCGACGTTGGTGTTTTTCACCAACGTGTTACTTTCTTAAATAAAAAATTTGTATCATCACTGTGTTTATGACAGTTGTGAATTCGATTCTGAATGTTTTTTATAAATTACAATTTATAATGATTTTAAAACCT
Organism: Winogradskyella pacifica; assembly: GCF_003386275.1. Classification (NCBI taxonomy): domain Bacteria; kingdom Pseudomonadati; phylum Bacteroidota; class Flavobacteriia; order Flavobacteriales; family Flavobacteriaceae; genus Winogradskyella; species Winogradskyella pacifica. The sequence goes on from NZ_QREI01000004.1 coordinate 282,425, forward strand.
TTGATAATAGACGATTGTCCACAGTTTTTTACTGCGACAATTTTGGATTGGAAAAAGCTATTACAGCCGGAAAAATATAAGCTAATTATCATTCAGTCTTTACAGTATTTAGTGAACGAAAAAAGAGTAATAGTTTATGGTTATGTGATAATGGATAATCATATCCACCTTATATGGAAACCAACACAATTATATTCTTTAAAGCATACACAGTTGAGTTTTATGAAATTTACAGCACAACGTATTAAACAAGATTTAGAACTAAATCATTGCGCAGTTTTAAAACATTTTCTTGTTGAATCTAAGGATAGGATGTATCAGTTTTGGAAACGAAGTTCCCTTTGTATTAATCTGTACTCTAACGATATTATTGCGCAGAAATTGAATTACATTCATCAAAATCCTGTAAAAGCGGGTTTGTGTAATTATCCTGAGAACTATAGGTTTTCATCTGCTAAGTTTTATAATGAAGAAAAGGATGATTTTAGTTTTGTTACTGATTTTAGAATATGATTGCGTGATTCTAGATTTTTCTTAAAGGCGTAATTGTTGGTGGAAAACACCAACAATGGCTTGTTTTTTAATACTTGTGAATGGCATTAAAATACTGTTTTTTAAGAATGGGAACAGGTTTGGTTAGTATTTTGATATTGCAATGAATTGTTGGTGAAAAACACCAACAATGGCAAAGAAAAACACCAAAAATGGCAAAGTTATTACTTCCTAAAAAAGAAGGTAAGTATTAAATTTGAGTGACTAAATTCGTTTGGTGTTCGCAGATAAGCCTCTATCAAGACGGAGATAGGTATCAAAAACAACAATATTTAGTCTTCAAAGACTTTTAATTCAGTGCCTAAAGTGATATTGTTAACCTTATCTTTTTTTCGTTCATTTAGATAAAACAAAGTCCAACTTTTGTCATTATCAAAGCGAGAACGTCTATAGGTGTTATTTGTACTTTTACTATAATTTACAGGGAAATAGGGTTTAATATGTTTTGGGAATTTATATAAACCTTCTTTAGTTGCCTTTTCATAAAATGGTGACGTTGGAATAAGGTTGCCTTCAGCATCTGCAGGACCTAAGTTTAATAAAGATAGGTAAAGTCCATTTTTTGGTAAGTAAATTTGATGCTGTTCTAAATCGATGTTTAATTTATCCGTTTTTTCATTAAATAGAATTGTGATAGATTCTGTAGTAATTTCTTTTCCAGGTGTTCCATTCTCATTGGTGTAAAAACTAATGCTATACAAGGTTGCAAATGGATGCCGCTTTAAAACTTGTTTTTTCTTACCCGAAAAATCCATAGTTTTATTATAGCTTGGGATAGTGACCGATTTGATCTGAACCTCTTTATCACTAAAATTATTCTCAATTAGGCAAGCAATTTCACTACCGATAGGATTCCGATAAGAGTTTAAGAAATCCTTATCGTTAATGGGTTTCGTCTTTTCTGTTTTAAACTTTCGCTTCTTATCAGATAAAACCACTTCCTCTAATTGTGTTGCAACAGGATTTAAACCAATAAGTTGTTCTTTTATGGAGTCAACAAAAATAGTTTTTGTTTCATAGCCTAATGCAGAGAGTTGCATGCTATCAGACGCGATGAGACTTAAGTTAAATTGCCCATTTTTATCTGTATAAATGCCATCTTTATCTCCAAAAGAGATATTTACGTAAGCAATAGGTAGCGCTGTTAATTGATCGCTAACGGTAATGATAGTTTCATTTTGCCCAATAATTGGAGTAAGTTTGAGAAAAATACAGAGGCTTAAAATGAAATATTTGATGTTCATTTATAATGAATGAAAGTTTAAGGAGCCGTAATAATTCTCCTTACAATAAGTCCTTAGAATTCTAATTTCTTCTTACGTAACTCAAAATTCTGCCCTAAATAAACCTTACGTACCATTTCGTCACTCGCTAATTCTTCAGGTTTACCAGCTTTAAGAATGGTGCCTTCAAACATTAAATAGGTTCTATCTGTAATCGCAAGAGTTTCTTGTACGTTATGGTCGGTAATCAGAATACCAATGTTCTTTTTTGTCAATTTTGCAATAATACGCTGAATATCTTCAACCGCTACCGGATCGACTCCTGCAAATGGTTCATCTAATAAAATGAAGTTTGGATCGGTTGCTAATGCTCTGGCAATTTCTGTTCTACGACGTTCTCCACCTGAAAGTAAATCACCTCTATTGGTTCTTATATGACCTAAACCAAACTCTTCAATAAGCGATTCCATTTTAAGGTGTTGTTCTTTCTTACTTAGTTTAGTAAGTTGTAATACGCTTAAAATATTGTCTTCAATACTCAGTTTTCTAAACACAGACGCTTCTTGAGCTAAGTAGCCAATTCCATTTTGAGCACGTTTGTACATTGGGTATTTGGTGATATTGGTATCGTCTAAAAAAATATTACCACCATTGGGCTTAATAATCCCAACAATCATATAAAAAGACGTGGTTTTACCAGCTCCATTAGGTCCTAATAAACCAACAATCTCTCCTTGATTTACTTCTAAAGAGACATCCTTTACTACTTTTCGTCCGCTGTAGGACTTCATTAAATGTTCTGCTCGTAACTTCATATATGGTGTAAGAACGCTAAAAATAACAAAATCATATAGATTCTATTCGCTTTGGCTATCATTTATTAAAAGTTTAACCTTGAGAATTGTGGTGTTCTATAGCATCCCAATACTCATGGGCACGTCGTAAATGCGGAATTACAATAGTACCACCAACCAAAGTTGCTATACCCAACGCTTCACTAATTTCTTCTTTGGTGATACCTTCATTATAAGAGGCTTCTAAGTGGTATTTAACACAATCGTCGCATCTTAGTACGGTTGAAGCTACCAAACCTAATAGCTCTTTGGTTTTTTTATCTAAAGCTCCTTCTTGAAAGGCATTGGTGTCTAGATTAAAAATTCGCTTTACTATTTTATTATTATCAGCTAATATTTTATCGTTCATTTTAGCACGATAATCATTAAATTCCTTTACAATATCAGACATAACTTAAGACTTAACTTTTGATTTTTTATTTTCTTTTGCAGCTCTTCGCTTCTGTTTTCTAATAACTAAAGCCGAAATATAAATGCTTATTTGGTACAACAATAATATAGGAATAGCTACAATAACCTGACTCGCTATATCTGGAGGAGTAATAACAGCAGATAAAATCAGCACAATAACTAAGGCATATTTTCTATATTGTCTTAAAAACTGAGGTGTTACCAATCCGATTTTAGTTAAGAAATAAATAAGTATAGGTAATTCAAAAACAAAACCAGCGGCTAAAGATGATGATCTCACAATAGAATTATAAGAACTTAAATCAAAAGCGTTTGAAACTTCTTCTGCAAATGTATAGTTCGTTAAAAAGTTTAATGATAAAGGAGTAATGACATAATATCCAAAAGCAACACCTAAAAAGAAAAGTAATGATGCGATTATTATAAATCCTCTAGAATTTCTACGTTCGTTAGTTTGCAACCCGGGACTTATAAAACTCCATAATTGATATAAAACATAAGGGAAAGCAATGACTAAACCTGCATAAATAGAGGTCCAGATATGTGCAGAAAACTGACCACCAACAGATCTTACTTCAATAACAAAAGGTAACTCACTAGCACAAAATGACATATCCATCCCTAAGAATTTAGACATTTCACACAGTGCAACGTAGGTTGGAAAATCCATGTGCTTAGGAGCCATTATAATTCCAACAACAAAATCTTTAAATATGAAAGCTAAGGTGGCTGCAACTAAAACACTAACTACAGATCTAACTAAATGCCATCGTAATTCTTCGAGATGATCTAAGAAAGACATCTCATCTACATTCTTTTTTGCCATTATATAATGCCTTCTTTTATTAAATCGTGAAGATGAACTACACCACAATACTTACCATCGTGCTCTACCAATAATTGAGAAATACCAAATTCTTCCATAACCTCCTTAGCGTCAACTGCCATAGCATCTTCTAAAATACGTCTTGGATTATTACTCATTATATCCTTGGCTTTTAAAGCGGTAAGATCATCACTTTTGCTCAGCATACGTCTTAAATCTCCATCTGTAATAATTCCTACAATTTTATCATTTTCAACTACTGCAGTTACGCCTAGCATTTTTTCAGTGATTTCAACAATCACTTCTTTTAATGAGGCCTCAAGACCAACTTGTGGTTTTTGATTTTGAGAGGATAAATCATTTACTCTTAAATATAAACGTTTACCAAGTGCACCTCCTGGATGGTATTTTGCGAAATCTTTACTCGAAAACCCCCTTAATTCTAATAAGCAAACCGCTAAAGCATCTCCAATTACGAGCTGTGCCGTAGTACTTGTTGTAGGTGCTAAATTATTAGGACAAGCCTCTTGCGCGACAAAAGCATTCAAAATATAATCGGCTTGTTGCCCTAAAAAGGAGTCGATGTTGCCTGTAATCGCAATCATTTTATTATTTGCATTCTTAATAAGTGGTACTAAAACTTTAATTTCAGGAGTATTTCCACTTTTTGAAATGCAAATTACAACGTCATCTTGGAGGATTAATCCAAGGTCTCCATGGATGGCATCTGCAGCGTGCATAAAAACCGCTGGCGTGCCAGTTGAATTTAATGTAGCAACGATTTTGTTAGCAATAATGGCGCTTTTGCCGATTCCGGTGATAATAACACGACCCTTAGAATTGTAGATTAATTCTACAGCATCAGCAAAATCTTCGGTTAGTAATTCAGCTAAATGGTCTATTGCTTTGCTTTCTAATTTTATGGTAGACTCTGCAGTTTTTAAGATAGTTTGCTTAGTGTTCAAAACTTATTATTTATTGAGTTTTCTAAGTTTAAAGATTTTGTTATCTTTAAACTTGTTGCAAATGTATATAAAATACCAATAGGGATTAATGAGTATTGCAGAAATTGACTTACACTCCGCATTAAAAAAGTACTTTGGATTTTCAGAATTCAAAGGCCTTCAAGAAGAAGTAATAAAGAACGTCGTAGCCGGTAATAACACTTTTGTTATTATGCCAACAGGTGGTGGGAAATCTTTATGTTATCAACTACCAGCTTTAATTGCTGAAGGTACTGCTATTGTAGTATCTCCTCTTATTGCGCTGATGAAGAATCAAGTAGATGCCATAAGGGCCGTGTCTGAGCACGAAGGTGTAGCACATGTTTTAAACTCTTCTTTAAATAAAACTGAAGTAAAACGCGTTAAGGATGACATTACAAATGGCATTACAAAGTTGCTATATGTCGCTCCAGAGTCGTTGACTAAAGAAGAATATGTTGACTTTTTAAGAACCGTAAAAATTTCTTTTATGGCTGTCGATGAAGCCCATTGTATTAGTGAATGGGGACACGATTTTAGACCAGAATATAGAAATCTTAAGACGATTATTAAGCGTATTGGAGACGATATTCCGATTGTTGGACTTACAGCAACGGCAACTCCGAAGGTTCAAGAAGACATTTTGAAGAGTTTAGGTATGCCAAATGCCGTAACTTTTAAAGCGTCCTTTAATAGACCTAACTTGTATTATGAGGTACGACCAAAAACTAAGACAGTAGATGCCGATATTATTCGTTTTGTAAAACAGAACGATGGTAAATCTGGTATTATATATTGTTTAAGTAGAAAACGTGTTGAAGGTTTAGCGCAAGTTCTTCAAGTCAATGGAGTAAAAGCGGTGCCTTATCATGCAGGTTTAGATGCTAAAACAAGAGTGAAACATCAAGATATGTTCTTAATGGAAGATACCGATGTGGTTGTGGCAACTATTGCGTTTGGGATGGGTATTGATAAACCCGATGTACGCTTTGTAATACATCATGATATTCCTAAAAGTATAGAAAGTTATTATCAAGAAACGGGTCGTGCTGGTCGTGATGGTGGTGAAGGTCATTGTTTAGCCTATTACGCTTATAAAGATATTGAGAAACTTGAAAAGTTTATGGCAGGTAAACCTGTTGCAGAACAAGAAATTGGCCATGCCTTACTACAAGAAGTAGTTGCTTTTTCTGAAACTTCAGTGTCTCGACGTAAATTTATTCTTCATTATTTTGGGGAAGAATTTGATAATGAAACTGGTGAAGGTGGAGATATGGACGATAATGTTCGTTTTCCTAAAAAGCAAGTTGAAGCTCAAGATGATGTTAAAATTCTTTTAGAGACTGTTGCTAAAACCAATGAAAAATATAAAGCTAAAGATTTAGTACAAGTACTTGTCGGCAATTCAAATGCACTTATTTCGTCACATAAAACGGATTTACAAGCGCACTTTGGTGTTGGTAAAGCTAAAGACCCTAGATATTGGATGGCTTTAATTCGTCAGGTTTTAGTGGCGCGTTTTTTAAAGAAGGATATTGAAACTTATGGTGTTTTAAGGTTAAGTAACGAAGGTAAAGACTTTATAAATAATCCGACATCTTTTATGATGGCTGAGGACCACGTGTTTGATGAAGAATCAAATGATGGTATAGTTACCAATTCTAAAGGTGGAGGAGCTGTTGCAGACGAAAAATTAATGAGCATGCTTAAAGACTTACGTAAGCGTAATGCTAAAAAGTTAGGAGTGCCTCCATTTGTGATTTTTCAAGATCCGTCATTAGAAGATATGTCTTTAAAGTATCCTATTAATATAGAGGAATTATCTAACGTCCATGGAGTAGGTGAGAGTAAAGCAAAAAAATACGGTAAGGATTTTGTTGGTTTAATTGCAGATTACGTGGAAGACAATGATATTTTACGACCAGAAGATATGGTGGTAAAGTCTACAGGGACTAATTCTGCTATAAAGTTATACATCATTCAGAATGTAGATCGAAAATTACCTTTAAGTGATATTGCCTCTTCAAAAGGTATGGGGATGTCTGCTTTTATAAAGGAAATGGAATCTATTGTGTTTTCTGGCACAAAGTTGAATATCAATTATTGGATCGATGATATTTTAGATGAAGATCAACAGGAAGAAATCCATGAGTATTTTATGGAAACTGAAAGCGATAAAATAGATGATGCTATTGAAGAGTTTGATGGTGATTATGACGATGAAGAATTACGCTTGTACCGTATAAAGTTTATGAGTGAAGTGGCTAATTAAGTGGTTATTGTTCGGTGGGCAAGTGTTCAGTGGGCAGTGTTCAGTGGGCAGTATTCAGTGGTTAGTTGGTAGTGGTTAGTGAAAAGTGTAACGTAAATGGTAAAATATTTAAGTTTTTAGTTTCTCGCTAGGTTTAAAATTCCACATTTTTTTTCTGTGGACATCTCTGTTTAAGATTTTCGCGCAAAGTCGCTAATGTAAAAATCAATTAATTCGAGAAAAATTAGTGTTAACTTTTTTAATCTTAACATTCATATATTGAACCCATTTTTAATTCTTTTTCTAATTATATGCATACCTTTTTATATATGGATAGTTAGTTTTTTAAATGCCTCGTTTTTCATACCATCTTTTGAAGACCATGAGGCTAAAGATTTTTTAGAGGCTCATGGTTATGAATTTGTGAAGTGCGAGGAAGTGAAAAACGATGGTAATCATAAACTCGAAGAACATTTTTTAAATAGCCTATATTCACTTAAGACACATTACCAACTTACAGCATTGTCTATTGCAGATGGTTCAGAGAAAAAATTCCGACTCATTTTAAAGAAAACCTATGTCCCTTTAAACTCTAAGAGGGTGTTGCATTATTTTGAAGAATGATAAAAGTTTAGAAATTAAATATTTGTTTTATTCTTCCTCGTCAGTAGCTTCAATAACCACATATTTACTAAATAGAATATCGTGCTTCTTTACTTTTATTTGAATGCTTCTAAGTGTGGCACTTTCTAAATTTTTAACATCACTTTCTTCAATCTGAAAATCGATTTTAGTAACATTTCTACCTTTAGTATCTGAGTTTTCTGATTCAAACTCTGGCATATCAGCTTCTAATTTTAATTTGAAGTCATCTCCAACAAAGTATAATTGCGCTCCATTTTTAGATTTCACATTGAGCGCACCAACAATAACAGTTTGAAAAAAGAAATAGCCTCCCAATTCATTTAAGCCAGCAAACAGAACATTATTTTCAGAGACACCAAAAGGTCTGTTTTCAACATCATTAATGATAGCTTCAATAGTATCACCAGACTGAGATGTTGTTTCAGAATTTTTAGAACCAAAGAGTTTAGATAAGGAAAATGCCATGTGATTTGTTTTTTTCAAAACTAAAAAAAAGAATCAGAACCCGAAATCGAATTTGAAGTTGTTTTTATTTCGATTTCAATTTCAGATTCGATTTCAAGTTAACTTTCTTATCTTTGCATCCTTAAACAAATTAAAATACAATGCAAGACGGTATATACGCAAAATTCAACACTACAAAAGGTGCAATTTTAGTGAATTTAGAGTTCGAGAAAGCTCCAGGAACAGTTGGTAACTTTGTTGCTTTAGCAGAAGGAAATTTAGAAAATTCAGCGAAGCCACAAGGAAACCCTTACTACGATGGATTAAAATTCCATAGAGTAATTCCAGATTTTATGATACAAGGTGGTTGTCCACAAGGTACAGGAACTGGTGATCCAGGTTATAAATTTGATGATGAGTTTCATCCAGATTTAAGACATAGTGGTCCTGGTGTTTTAGCTATGGCAAACTCTGGCCCTGGTACTAACGGAAGTCAGTTTTACATTACACATATTGCAACGGATTGGTTAGATAATAAGCATACCGTTTTCGGAAACGTAGTTGAAGGACAAGATATTGTTGATGCTATTGCACAAGGTGATAAAATTGAGACTATTGAAATCATAAGACAAGGTGATGCTGCTGAAAAGTTTAATGCTATTGAGGCGTTTAGAACATTTGAAGGGTCTCGCGAAAAGCGTATTGCTGCAGAACGCGAAGCTGTAAGAGCAGAGTTAGATAAATTAGCTGTAGGTTTTGATGAAACTAAATCTGGTTTACGTTACCAAATCATCCAAAAAGGAGATGGTAAAAAAGCAGAAAAAGGAAATACAGTTTCTGTACATTATAAAGGTCAGTTAGCTGACGGAACGGTTTTTGATTCGTCTTACAAAAGAAATTCTCCACTAGATTTTCAAGTTGGAGTAGGTCAGGTAATCGCAGGATGGGATGAAGGTATTTGTCTTTTAAATGTCGGAGATAAAGCACGTTTGGTAATTCCTAGTGATTTAGGTTATGGTGCTGCTGGCGCAGGAGGAGTCATTCCACCTAACGCAACTTTAGTATTTGATGTAGAGTTAATGGGTGTGAAATAATCACATTGTATTAGATACATACATCATAAAATTTAAAAAGTCTCACTTAATAGTGAGGCTTTTTTTTTGCTCACATTTATAATTAATTAAACCAAGATGATATCTAAAATGTTAAGAGTATAAATTGAATTGAACACCTGCACCAGTTAAAAGATTGTAATTGGTTATCTCTAGGTACTTTAGAAGAATTACGTGTGCTTTTTGTCATAAACCTTGTTTTTTAACAGTAAATTCTTACATTATTCTTTAATTTTAGAGAAAATCAAAACATACAATTTATGAAACAACTATTACTTAATTTTTTTGCAACAATCGGTATGATTGGGATGGTAACCGCTCAAGGTTACACAACACCAGATACAAATAGTACTTTTACTTTAGATGACCTTGTATCAGCGAGTCCGTCTTCCATTTCGGTGAGCGGAACGACGTATACCTTAGTAGAAGATCTTACAATCTCTGCAAGTGACACTTTTAATATCAGTGAGGATGTCACTTTAGAGATTGGTGCAGATATACTAATTACTATTTACGGAGTTTTTAATGTAAATGCGGATAATGCTGTTTTTACTGCTATTGATATTACAGCTCCTTATGATGGTTTTCGTTTTCAAGAATTTTCAGATATTACGATTCAAAATGCCACAATACAATACGGAGGTGGTCTACGTGTGCTTACAGAAACATTTACTATTGATAATTGTTTAATAACCAATAATGTTTCGGGAGTTTCTACAGGTGGTGTTATTGGAGTTTCAAGAGGTAAACCTCAAATTACTAATAATACTATAATATTTAATCAAACGACTGCTATTGGGTCTGGCGCTACAAACCAAGTTTCTCCTTATATATTTAATAATTATATTGAAGGGAACAACCAAGACAATTCTAACCGTCCTCAGATTAATTTAGGACCGACATTAGAAGATCCTACACAAATTATTCAGAATACTATTAAAGGTGATCGCAGTTTATCACAAGTAGGAGGAATTTCTGTTTCTGACTTAATAAGTGCAGGAAGTGTGAATGCTGTAATCGATGACAATATTATAACTGACAACCGTTATGGTATAGTGATACAAAGTAACAATGTGTCTGCATTTATTAGAAATAATGTGATTGAAGACAATAATACTCAAAATAATCCTAATCTTGGTGGAAGTGGTATTTCATTGGTTGCTGCGTTAGAAGGCAATGTTATTGTGGCTAGTGGGAATGAAATTCGTAGGAATTTATGGGGAATTACACTTCAAGGCGAGTCTATGATTAACTTAGGTGACGATGTTGATAACGTTGGACAAAATGTGTTTTCTGAAAATGGTAATGGAGGTGTAACATATGCACTTTATAATAATACAGATAATCCATTAACTGCGATGCATAATTGTTGGGATGAAATTAATGTTCCAAATACATTAGCTGATGCTGAAGCTGTAATTGTACACCAAAATGATATTGGGACATTAGGATTGGTTACATTCGATCCGGTGAATTGTGGTTTTTTAAGTGTAGATGAGTTAGCTTATAATGAGATGGCTATTTATCCTAATCCTACTTCTGGTCAATTTAGTTTAACAAATAATACGTTATTTAATCAGATGAACGTTTATAGTATTGATGGAAAACTTATCATGCAAAAAACGCTTCAATCAGGTTCTAATGACTTATATTTAGATTTAAATACAGGTTTATATCTATTAGAATTCAACGGATTAAATGCAAAATCAACTAAGAAGTTAGTGATTAAATAATTTGAGACTTATAAAATTTTAAAAAAGCTCTACCGTAGTTGGTAGAGCTTTTTTTGTGGTTTAAAGTATACTTGATTTAGCTTATTGATAACAACGGTAATATTTCAGATTAACAGGGTAAAACGTAGTTATACTAAAATTTAGTTAGCTAAGTTAAAAGGTGTGTCGCCGGTTTATCGACTTCTTCTAGTCAGTTCATCTTCTGTAATATAACCATCGTTATTTTGATCACGCTTATTAAAGTTATCCTTTAATTTTCCTCTTGCTTCAGATTTAGAGATTTTACCATCATTGTTGGTGTCCATATTCTCTAGCATTTTACGGAAAGACGGAGTTGTGTTTTTTATATTCTGACTATTAGATTCTTGTTGGTTTTGCTTTACAGGCTGGGTATTTGGATCAGATTTTTGTGTAGTCTCAGTCTTTTCTAAGTCGTTTATGTTTCTAACGCTTCTATTTGAATTCTCGCTAGACGCACTATTTTGAGAGCGTGGTAAAGTCATTAGGTCTTCTCCATATATAATATTGCCTAAATAGTTTTTTCGAAGCTCTGCAGTTGTGGCGTCTTCATCTATATCTGTAACGTTGAAATGTGTTAAAACCAAAGTCTTAACATTGGACTCTTTTGCCATTTGCGAGCTTTCCGCTAAATTAACGTGTGCCTTTTCTTTTGTGCCGTTATTTTTCCCATTAGTATTAGTGCCTTTGCGTTTTGAACCAAGCGCAATAGCACCACCAGAATCCATTATTAAATAATCCGCATTTTTAGCCAAAATGGGTAAAGATTCTGAGTAGGTTAAATCACCCGAAATCACAATAGACGTATTACCGGCCTCAAAACGATAGGCGAGCGTTGCAATAGTATGGTTTACGGGAGTATACGACACGCTAATATCGCCAATTTGAAAGGTGTTATTTCCAGTTAAGTTTTTAGCTTCATACTTAGAGGTTACATCGCTTAGAGTTCTTCCTGATTTTGATAATCTATAATCAATGTCTTCTTTATAAATGTTAAGGATGTGATTTATTATTGAAGTGGTTTGTTCTGGTCCTGCTATAATTGTGTTGTTGCCACCAAGAAGTGATTGAATAAAAATAGGGGCCAACTCCTCATTATGATCTAAATGATGGTGTGTAAACAGCAAACCGTCTATGTCTTTAATTTTTGTGTCAATCTGATCTAAATTGGCTTGAGTGCCATTACCCATGTCGACTAAAATATGAGTGTTTTTAGAAGAAATTAACACCGAAGGCCCTGAACGTTCTGTATTATATTTGGGAGATCCTGAACCAATTATGGTTGCGGTTAATGGCGAATTGTTTTCTTGAGCGCATAGTTGTGTTCCTATAAAAAGCAGTATTAAAACCCAGTGGTTTTTCATTTTATATATTTCTTTCTTTGACACCTCGTTTTCTTAAAGGTTTAATTTAAGAAGGAAATAACTATATTTAAAATTGGTAAGGAGCTTGTGTGTGATGAGTTGCAGTTTTCTTTTGCTATAGGTAAATTGGAGAAAATAGTTGGAGGGGATTAGAAAAGTGCTTTAGTTGAAAATTAATGAGTATTTCTCTTGCCCTCAGTTATTTTGAGCGATAACTAGTCTTCCTTTTTCTCCGAAATAGATGTACTTATTTAAAAATAGAAGTTGTTATTTCGTAAGGAGGTTTCATTCATGATACTATCATTTGATACTATGAAAGATACGATCGTTTAAGTTGACGTAAGTAATGAAACGGTGTTTTTTAACGGTCACCACGTTGCTGTGTGATTGTGCGCTAGTATTTTTAAATAGGAAATAGGATGTAATAAAATAGCATTAATGTTTGATGGAAACTGTAAAAGTGCTTTAGTTAAAAGTTAATGAGTTTTTACTACAGTACTTTGTCGCGGTGCGTAATTTTTTGACGCAGACATTGGATTCACCTGTATTTGTCCCCCGATTGCTTTCAATACTTTCATAATTGTCGAAAATTGTGGTTTCGCACCATCAGATAAAGCTTTGTATAAACTCGGTCTGCTTAATCCAGTTTCTTCCGCAATTTTTGTCATTCCGATGGCTTTTGCAATATGTCCAATTGCATTAATTATATCCGCATTATTTCCTTCTTGCAAAACGGTATTGAGGTATTCCGCAATCATTTCTTTGCTTTCTAAATAATCCGCTATTTCAAATCTTGAAGTTCCCATTTTCTATTTATTTAATTTTTTCCAAATTTCTTTCGCTTTTGCAATATCCTTTTGTTGCGTAGATTTATCTCCTCCAATTAGTAAAACAATTATTTTTCCGTCTTTTTCTTTAAAGTAAACTCTGTAACCTTTCGCAAAATTTATTCGCATTTCACGAATTCCATCGCCAACTGTTTTACAATCGCCAAAATGTTCGTCAGTTTCTAATTTCTGAATCCTAAACAAAATTTTTGCTTTTGCCTTAAAGTCTTTTAACTTTCTCAGCCATTTGTCAAATTCATCTGTTTTTTCAATAAAGAACATAAGCACTGTATCTACTTGGATACAAAATTAAGAAAAATATTTGAATATATTCAATTCAGATTGAGTTTTCAGCAGAGTGAATTTTTATGCAGCACAACTAGTTACAACAATATAAATACACACTTTATCTCATCCGTTTTACGGAAAAAGAATAGCTTTCAACCTCACTTCCTACCAACCAAAACTAAACTTAACTGCTTTCCGAAAATCGCAGAAATTCCTGCAGCCAAGCCACCAACAACACCTGTAACCAGCATTAAAACATAAGGATTACCTCCTAATGGTAAGAGCACAGCGATACGTTTGGCTAACGTAAAATCGTTTCCACTACTTAAAAAATAACTCATTACAAACCAAAATAAAAGTACGGCTAGAAACGGAATAAAAAACACGGCTGCTTTTCTTAAGGGTATAAATAAAGCTGTTGCTAATGCGGCTGTCATTACAGACCACCATGGCAGAAATAAGGATAATACATATGCTAAGACTATAGTGACTATAAAATTGATGATATTTTTGCTCATTAGTTCTTTGGTGTTAAGGTTTGTGTGCCAATAATAGCGTCGGTTGCCGTATTACTTTGTAGAAAATTAAGGCTATGGTATTTTCCGGCAGCCCAATCGTCTATAAAATTATCGTAATATTTACTTCCTGGGTTTCCAGATTGTCCACCTGGATAAATACCAAAAGCAGTAGGAGGTGAGGTCATTTCTACAATCATTCTCCAAGATGGGCCGTGGTCTTCGGAAGTGGCATTGACAATACTTCGATCTCCACCAATAGGAATATCGAAAACAGAAAAAGCAGGTAAGCCTTGTAATAAATGACTTGCATGAGTGGCTTTATAAGTTAGCCAAGTGTAGTCGCCTTTTTCGGCTTTAATTTCTATAAGACGTGCAGCAGCTGCTTTAAAGGCTAATAAAAATAAGTCTTTTGCGGTTTCTGTTTCAGGGGTGTCTACAATATCCATAAAGGCATCATCGCCTTTATTTTTTAATAAATAAATGGTTTGGTAGGTGTATGGTTGTTCTAAGGCTGTATCTTCTACATCAAACTCATCCCAAACCATATCATAAAGTTTTCCATACCATTGTCTAAAAATACTAGGTCCAACTTCGTTAATATCGTTATTAAATTGCCAAGTCTTTATTTCATCATAGATGGCTTTTTCTTCTTTAGTTAAGCTAGAATTATCCATGTGCTCTAACATATAGGGTACAATTTCGGCAGCTTTAAGGTTATAGTTATTGTTGTGTAAATCCTTGAAATCTTGAACACTAAACTTATCCTTAGAATTAAAGAAATCATTAATGACACGATTCCTATAGGTTTCATAGCCATCATTAAACACATAATATGGATAGGTTTCGTCAACAGGATGCTGATTCGCAGAACTTACAAAACCACGTTCCGGATTTTTAGTGTGTGCATTAAATTCTTGTGGGATAAATCCTTGCCAATCGTTTTCAGATTTGCTACCGTTCATAATAAACTTCCCTTGACCTTCCCATTTATTCGGTAATAAGCCTTGTATCCATAATGCAATATCTCCTTCGGTGGATGCAAACACAAAATTCTGTGCAGGTGCAATCCAGTTTTTTAAAGCCTCAGTATAGTCATCATAGTTTTTAGCTTTGTTTAATTCGGTGAAGGTCTTTTGGCCATTCCCAGGAATATGACCTGTCCACTGCATGGCATAACCCGCTAATTCTTGGTCGGACTTAAAGTTTTTATCATAGACCACAGGACCATGATGTGTGTAGAGTACAGAATCCTTGTAGGTTTCTTTACCTTTTATTTTAATCTCTTCAACGCGTACAGACACATCTTTCCATTGGTCATCGAATTTATATTGTGTTCTATCCTCATTAAATTCAATTTTATACCAATCAATAACATCTCTTGTGGCATTGGTTTCTCCCCAAGCAATATGTTGATTAAAACCAGAAATAACAGCTAATGCACCAGGTAATGTGGCACCAAAGGCATTGTGGTCTGGAGTGCTCAATTGCATAACAAACCAAATGGAAGGTAAGTTTAAACCTAAATGTGGATCGTTAGCTAAAATAGCATTTCCGGTAGTTGATTTTTTGCCAGAAACAGCCCAGTTATTACTACCGTTATCTGGATTCGGTTTATCGATAGTTTCGGAAATAGAATCTAAAACAGGTGTGCTATTTGGTGTTGGTGTTTGTGGCACATCAATAAAACTCCAATCGGTGTCTTTTGAGATTATTGGATCTGTAATGTCGAAGAAATCTGGAAACAATAAATCGAATCGTTCTTGTCCAAACAATCGTAAGGCATTCGTGTTTTCCATGTCGTCGTCTCCACCAGCCAACATTTTAGTCATATACATTAACAACAAAGCCGTTTTTTTAGGTGTCCATGCTTCGGGTTCATAATCCAGTAGTTTATATTCAACCGGTAAATCTTTTGGCTCTAATTGATTAATGTAGCTATTTACCCCATCTGCATAGGCTTGCACCATGGCTGAAGTGGTTTCATCTTCTGCCATTTTATTTAGAGTTTGTTCAGCCCCGTAACCCATGCCTCGTCTACGTTCTTGTCGGTCGTAATTAAGTGCGGCGTCTCCTATAATTTCAGATAACCGACCAGAAGCTGCAAACGTCTGAAATTCCATTTGCCATAGCCTGTGCTTTGCTGTAAGATAGCCTTGTGCTCTGTATAAATCGAGATCGTTTTGAGCAAAAACATGCGGAATTAATTCGGCATCATAATGCACGGTGACGTTGTCTTTTAAATCGGGAATCGAAACCTCTCCTGTAATGGATTCGTCGGTTTCATTTTGCCAGACTCCAGTGTATGGATTTAAGAATTTACCAATAGGTGGAATGGATCCGAACTTAGTGTTTAGCGCAAAGAAAATGGCTATCGTTAGTCCGAAGGATAGAATTAGTTTAAAATACTTCATGAAGTTAAATTATAGAGAATTTAAAAATAGGAAAATTATTGTTAATGTGAGGCACGGACTGCACTAATTATTAGTAGTGTTGAATGTGAATTAGTGACACTGTAACTAGAACGAAATACCAAGGGATAGAAGCTTTGCGACTTAAAGGCTATACGCGAGAGATTGTAGTGGGATTTGAGGGGGGGGC
Source organism: Winogradskyella pacifica (assembly GCF_003386275.1). Classification (NCBI taxonomy): domain Bacteria; kingdom Pseudomonadati; phylum Bacteroidota; class Flavobacteriia; order Flavobacteriales; family Flavobacteriaceae; genus Winogradskyella; species Winogradskyella pacifica. Next base: position 299,072 of record NZ_QREI01000004.1, read on the forward strand.
TTAAAGTATACGACGTTTTTACACAGAGCGACACAGAGTTTACACGGAGAAAAAGAAGGAAAATTAAAATTTTAAGAACTAAATTAAAAATGAATAACTAATTTGCTAAAGGCTAAAGGCTAAAGGCTAAAGGCTAAAGGCTGAAAACTATCGAAGCACCAACTTCTTAACGACTTCCTTTCTTAAGGATTCATTAAGCATCTTTATAATTTTATCTGTACCGTAACTCAATTCTTCACGTAGCACACTAGAGCTGAGTTGTACATAGAGTGTGTCGTGTTTTAATTCAATTGCGGTTGTGTAATTATTAACTCCGTTTCCCATAAGATTTGCCCAAGCTTCGCGCACATCTACTTTATCTAAACCAGACTGTAAATTGTTGGTTTGTACAAACTCTTTTAGAATGTCTTGTATGGGTTGGTTATCGTTATTTCGTTTTGCCATTTCTAATTGTCTTTACGTATTTTAATCGCTCTGTTGCCCAATTAATTGAAATTATTCTAAATCTAATTTTATAGGAGTGTAACGTTTGTAAAGATACACATTTTCATCCTCATTAACGATTTTAAGTTGGGTTGGTGTGGCCTCTAAAACCGTTTCAGTCCAATTCGCATAAGGAGTTGTGTAGTATATGTTTAATTTGTTGTCTTCAACTTTTAATTGAATGGTCTCCGCATCATCAGATGTAAAATAGGTGTCATTTATGCCGGGTTTTAGTTTTTTTCTAAAACCTTTTAAGCTATCATTTACACTTATGTAATCTATAGTTTCGTTGAACTTGTATTCTTTTTTACTGCCATCTGCCATGGTAACTTCTTCAATTTCCCAATACCCTTCTACGTGCTCAATGTAGATTTCTTGGTTTGGAGAACAGCTAAATATAAAAAGGCAGAGTAGCCAAAAATAGTTTTTCATAATTTGAAAATTTTATAGGATTGGTGGGTTTGCTTTATCACATCTTCAGTACGTTCGGCATGTGTATCGCTTATAAATATTTGTCCAAAATGCTCGTCATCTACGAGATTGATGATTTGCGCTACTCGGTTTTCATCTAACTTATCAAAAATATCATCTAATAATAGAATAGGAGAGACTCCACTTTGTAGTTTTATAAAATCGAATTGCGCCAACTTCAACGCTATTAAAAATGATTTTTGTTGCCCTTGACTTCCAAACTTTTTAATCGGAAAGTCATCAATTAAAAAGACCAAATCATCTTTGTGTGTACCGACAGTCGTATATTGAATCGCTTTATCTTTATTAATCGTCTTTTTAAGTAAATCCATTAATTCATCATCAAATAAATCACTTTTATATTGTAGATCGATGGTTTCTTTACTTTGACTTATGGCTTCGTAACGTGCTTTAAAAATAGGAATAAACGTTTTTAAGAACGCATCTCGTTTTTTAAATATTTCCGTCCCATAATTATGAAGCTGTTCATTATATATAGACAGCGTATCATTATTAAAGGTATTGTTGACAGCGAAATACTTCAGCAATGCATTACGCTGAGAGAGTACCTTATTATAATTAATGAGTTCCGTTAAATAGCTTTTATCACTTTGAGAAATAACACTATCTATAAATTTACGTCTGGTATCACTACCTTCAATAATGAGATCGCGATCTGCAGGAGAAATAATAACGAGCGGTATAAATCCAATATGCTCACTAAACTTTTCGTAGGCCTTACCATTCTTTTTAATGACTTTTTTCTGGCCACGTTTTAAGGATACAATGATTTTTTCGGTGCGTTCATATTTGGAGAAATTACCATCCACTACAAAAAACTCTGCGTTGTGGTTGATATTTTGAACCGCAATAGGATTAAAGTAACTTTTTCCGAAAGCTAGATGATAAATGGCGTCTAATGCATTCGTTTTTCCGATACCATTGGCACCAACAAAACAGTTGATTTTGACGTCGAAATCGAAAACCTGACTTTCAAAATTTTTATAATTAACTAAAGATAGCGTGTTTAGATTCATGAAAAGATAACATTATGCCTAATTTTACTGATGTAATCAAGCATTTTCAACGTGTAATTAATAATTCAAAAATAACAAATAAATAGGCTTTTAAATCCCAATAAAAATTTTATTTTTGCGGACGCACAAAATGACAATTTATGGCAACGTATAAGAAAAGAGGCTACAAACCGAAGACAGTAAAAGAGAAGGAAGAGGTTTTTGAAGAAGAATCAACAACAGCAGAAGTGTTTAACACTTTAGATGAAGGTGCTTCCAAAACAGAAGAGTGGGCTGTTAAGAACCAAAAGTATATTTTAGGTTTAGTTGGAGCAGTAGCTTTAATTGTTCTAGGATATTTAGGTTATAATAAGTTAGTAGCAGAGCCACAACAAAAGGATGCTATGAACGAAATGTATACTGCTAAAAAGTATTTTGATGATGCTGTAAGTGGTATATCTTCAGATTCACTGTATAGAATGTCTTTAGATGGTGGTGAAGGTAAATACGGGATGCTAGATATTATTAATGAGTATGGAGGAAGTCCTGCCGCCAATTTAGCAAACTATTATGCTGGTATGGCATATTTGAATTTGAAAGATTATCAGAATGCTGTAGAGCATTTAGGAAATTTCTCAAGTGATGATAAAATGTTAAATCCTATCGCAAAAGGTGGTATTGGTGATGCATTTGTACAATTAGATCAAAAATCGGATGCTTTAGGGTATTACGAAAAAGCATTTAAAGCTAACGTTAATAGTTTTACAACTCCATTATACTTAATGAAAGCAGCGCGTGTTGCTATGGATTTAGGAGAAAATGCGAAAGCTTTAGAATATTTAAAGCGTATTAAGTCTGAATTTTCTGCTTCAACTGAAGCTAAGAATGCAGATGTTTTAATCGGAAAAGCAGAAGCAAGCTTATAGTCTATGGCTACAGTAAATCATAATTTATCGGCTTACGATAAAGCAACAATCCCAAACGCGAAAGATTTTCGGTTTGGGATTGTTGTTTCAGAATGGAATGACACCATTACCGAAGGGTTATGGCAAGGTGCTTTTGATGCCCTTTTAGATTGCGGAGCCATAAAGCAAAATATTGTACGTTGGAATGTTCCAGGTGCTTTTGAGCTAACTTACGGTGCAGCCAGAATGAGTAAAAGTATCTATGCCGACTCCGGAATGTTAGATGCTATTATTGTTATTGGTTGTGTTATTCAAGGTGAAACAAAACATTTCGATTTTGTATGCGAAGGGGTCACTCAAGGTATTAAAGATCTTAATGTAAAAGGAGATATCCCTGTAATTTTCTGTGTGCTTACAGATAATACACAACAACAATCTATTGATCGCTCTGGCGGCATACATGGTAATAAAGGTACCGAAGCAGCAATTGCGGCAATAAAAATGGCAGCTTTACGTAAGGAGACGTTGTAGGTTTTAGCCATTAGCCATTAGTCTTTGATATGAAACATGTAGAAGGCTCTCTCATTTGTATAATTCCTTTAGTTTCCTGTATTAGTAAATATTAAAATTATTTTTGCAACAGCCAACAGCCAACAGCCAACAGCCAACAGCCAACTCTGGCATCCTTTTTGTTAATAATTTTAAGGAATCCTTAAGGTATATTTCCTTGTATTTTCAGTACTTTTGAGATTAATCAAGTTTAATTAAAGAGCCACTTGTTTAAGCAAAGAAAAAATAAACGTTTTAATTATAAACCTCGTTTTCAGGATTCCGAAGACAAAAAGTCGAGAGCCGACTTCGAAGCAAAATGGAATGATGCTAAAGATGGAGACAAAAGTAGAGGCAAATTCCTCTCTTCATTACCAGCTTTGATCATATTATTAGTTTTGATTTTTGTTATAATTTATATTCTTGAAGGATATATTAGATAAGACTATTATGGGATTCATGAAATTGAAAAAAAATAAAAAGTTTAATTATCAACCACGTTATTACAAAGGGGACGGTAATCCGTTTGAACTTAAGCATAAGTTTGATGAGCATAGAACTTCAATATCTCCTGCAAAAGGTATTAAAGGAAAATTTAGTGCTGCTATTGATGACTACAAGCACAATCCGGATGATAATGTTAATAAACGCGTTATTATTATTGTTGCAGTTTTAATCTTGCTGTTTTTGTTTATTATTGGTTTCGATTTATCTATTTTCCTTCCACAAAGCTAATGTCAGATATTATTCAACTTTTACCAGATCATGTTGCGAATCAAATTGCAGCAGGTGAGGTCGTTCAGCGTCCGGCTTCAGTAGTAAAAGAACTATTGGAAAACGCCATAGATGCCAACGCTACAGAAATTAAACTCATTATTAAAGATGCTGGTAAAACCTTAGTACAGGTTATTGATAACGGTAAAGGAATGAGTGTTACCGATGCTCGTCTTAGTTTTGAGCGTCATGCAACTTCAAAAATCAAAGCTGCTGAAGATTTATTTCAACTCAATACGAAAGGTTTTAGAGGCGAAGCATTAGCGAGTATTGCTGCGATTGCGCATGTTGAACTTAAAACGAAACAAGACGAAGACGATTTAGGAACTGTCATTGTAATTGAAGGTAGTGAGGTGAAATCTCAAGAAGTTTCCGTAATCCCAACAGGAACTTCCGTTGCAGTAAAACATTTGTTTTTTAATATTCCGGCAAGACGTAATTTTTTAAAGTCCGACACTGTTGAACTTCGCCATATTACAGACGAGTTTCATCGTGTTGCTTTAGCGCATCCTAATATTGCTTTTGCTTTTTATCATAACGGTAGTGATTTGTTTAATATTCCAGAAGAAAACTACAGACAACGTGTGGTGCATATCTTTGGAACTAAAACCAATGAAAAGTTAGTGCCAGTTGAAGAGGTAACGGAAGTTTTGAAAATTTCAGGTTTTGTGGGTAAACCTAATTTCTCTAAGAAAACAAAATCGGAGCAATTCTTTTTTGTCAATCAACGTTTTATTAAGAGTCCTTATTTGAATCATGCTATTAAATCGGCATTTGAAGGCTTGTTAAAAGATGGTTATCATGCTAGCTATTTTCTAAATCTTACCGTTGATCCGAAATCGATAGATATCAATATTCACCCAACAAAAACAGAAATTAAGTTTGATGATGAGCACACGCTTTATGCGATTTTACGTTCTGCTGTTAAGCATAGTTTAGGGCAATTCAACATTGCACCAGTTTTAGATTTTGAACATCAGAGTAGTTTAAATACGCCTTATGATTACAGGGATAAAAAAGCGTCCACGCCAGCTATTGAAGTGGATCGTAGTTTTAATCCATTTGCAGAGGAGTCAGGTATAAAACAAAAGACCACAAGTCATAATACTGGGTTTAAGTCTTCACCAACAGCATCATGGGAAAGTTTGTATGTAGGTTTAGAATCGAAAGCTAATAATTCGCCATCTGATTTTAGTCAGGTGACTTTTGAAAGTGAATCTAAAAACGAGTCTATTTTTAGTGATTCGTCTATTGAAACTAGAAAAACGACGTTTCAATTGCAACAAAAATATATTGTGAGTACCTTAAAATCTGGCATGTTAGTTATAGACCAGAATAGGGCACATCAACGTATTTTATATGAAAACTTTTTAAGGCATATTACGATAAAAGAAGCGACAAGTCAGCAATTATTATTTCCGTTACAATTGCATTTTACACCCAACGAAATAAAAATTATAGAAGACCTAAAAGCTGATTTAGAGCATACAGGTTTTGTGTTTTCGGAATTGAGTGCAAAGGAGATTATGATAACTGGTGTTCCTGTTGGAGTGCCAGAAAGTGAAGTGTCTATTATTTTAGAACAGTTAATTAGCGATGTAGAAAATGATGTGCCAGACACTAATTTTAGTGCTGCAGATTTGTTAGCTAAATCTATGGCAAAGAGTTTAGCTATTAAAAACGGTCAATCATTAAACAGCACAGAACAAGAACATATGGTAAATAGTTTGTTTGCCTGTAAGGAACCCAATGTATCACCAACCAATAGACCAACGTTTATTACGATGGCAGTTGATGATATTGAAAAAAAATTCATGTAGTATATGAAATTTAATATAACAGATGCAGTAAAGCATTTAATTATTATTAATGTAGTAATGTTTATAGGGACAGTTACATTAGGTGATGGTAAATTGTTTGATAATTTATTCTCAATGTTTTTTCCTACAAATGATTTGTTTCAACCGTGGCAAGTTGTGACGCATATGTTTATGCACGGCAGTCCTGCACACCTTCTGTTTAATATGTTTGCACTTTGGATGTTTGGTACACCTGTTGAGCAACGTTTAGGAACCAAAAAGTTTTTATTTGTATACTTTTCTGCTGGTTTTGGAGCTTTATTATTTCAATTAGGTTATTATTATGTAGATTATTTTACTGCAATGCAGAGTATTGCTGACTTAAATTTAAGTACTGAGCTTTTGCATAAAATAATGAATATCGATGCCTTGTCAGGTGATTATATTCAGGGCGAAATTCTTCATCAAAAAATGATACCATTATTAAATGAGGCTAATTTTACGACTCAGATTACGGGTGATAATTTTAAGGCTTTATTTGATTTAAATGTTCTTAACCGAAGTGCTATGGTGGGAGCGTCTGGCTGTATTATGGGAATTTTAGCTGCTTTTGGTATGATGAACCCGAATGCTGAATTAATGATGATATTTTTACCTATACCAATTAAAGCTAAATATTTTATTCCGGGAATAATATTATTGGATGTTATATCGGCAATAACCGGAACCTCTTTCTTTAGTCCTAGTAATACGGCATATATGGCACACGTCGGAGGCGCAGTAATTGGCTTTTTGATTATGTGGTATTGGAAAAAAAATGACATGAATAAATTCCGTTGGAACTAACTATGAGTACAATTGAAGATTTAAAATATAAATTTAAGAACCTCGATGTTTTCGGTAAGATCATTGCGATAAATATTATCGTATTTATTATTGGTCTTATTTTTAAATCATTATTGCGGTTTAATCTGTTTAGCTATTTTGAATTGCCATCAGATATCATGGATTTTCTGTTTCAACCATGGTCTTTAATTACTTATGGCTTTCTACATAATGGATTGTTGCACTTGGCGTTTAATATGTTGTTTCTTTACTATCTATCTAGAGTGACAACAAATCTATTTCGCCAAAAAATGGTTCTTAATATTTATTTCTTAGGAATTATTTTTGGTGGTTTAGCCTATTTAGCGGTTGCTAATTTGGTGCCACTGAGTTTCTTTAATGCTTCTGGAGTACTTGTAGGTGCATCTGCAGGAGTCAGTGCGTTATTACTTTTTGTGGCTGCTTATATGCCTAATAGCGAAATTAGATTGTTTAATTCCTTTAATGTAAAATGGAAACATATCGCTATGGTTATCGTTGGTTTAGATGTGTTTAGAATGTCTTTAGGACTTAATCAAGGTGGTTATGTTGCGCATTTAGGAGGGTATTTATTAGGTTATATTTATGCGACTAAATTGCTCAAGGGTGTAGATATAGGAAAAGGATTTGAGCGGACTATGGATAGTTTTATGAATTTATTTAAACCTAAATCTAACTTAAAAACGGTTCATAAAAATAAATCTAAAAGTACAACGACTAAGAAGACTAAAAATCCTTCTGATACGTTAGATAAACAGAAGAAGATTGATACGATTCTCGATAAGATTAGTAAAAGTGGTTATGAGAGTTTAACAGCCGAGGAAAAAGCATTTTTATTTAAAGTAGGTAAAGACTAAAACGCGTGAAAGGTTTAAGATTTGGTAGTAAAATTGTGTTTGTCATCAATTCGTTGGTGGCATTTTTATTGCTCATATCTTACATTCTACCTTATGTTTCACCGAGAAGTTTTGCGTCATTGTCTGTTTTAAGTTTAGGTGTTCCTTTATTGATTTTAGCCAATATTGTTTTCTTTATTTACTGGTTACTTCGTGTAAAGAAACAAATGCTGTTATCGTTAATTGTGTTGTTACTAGGCTGGAATTATATAAATTCAATGTATAAGTTTTCAGCTTCAGAAGATACTAAAGATGAGGCGAGTTTTTCTGTGATGTCGTTTAACGTCAGACTATTTAATAAGTATGATTGGTTGAAGGATAAAACAGTAAAGGAGACTATTCTCGACTTTATAAAGAAAGAACAACCAGACATTTTGTGTCTTCAAGAATATCCTAGAAGCGAACGAGTAAAACTTGAAGGATACAATGACTTTAATGCTACTTATAATAAAGACGTTAAAGGTGGACAAGCTATTTACTCTAAATTTCCAATTATCAATTCGGGTTCGTTAGAATTTCCTAACACCTATAACAATGCTATTTTTGTTGATATTGTAAAGCAAAAAGATACAATTAGAGTTTATACATTTCACTTGCAATCTTCAGGGATTGAAACTGATGTGGAAAAGCTTAAAAAAGAAACATCTAGTCATTTGTTTAAGCAAGTTGGTGCAACGTTTAAAGCACAACAAGATCAAGTAGAATTGTTTTTAAAGCACAAGTCCAAAACGAAATATAAGACGATAGTAACTGGTGATTTTAATAATACACCTTATTCTTATATCTATAGAATGGTGAAGGGCAACGATTTAAAAGATACCTTTGAAGCTGCTGGTAATGGCTTTGGTAGAACTTACGATTTTAAGTTTTTCCCGATGCGAATCGATTTTATTTTAGCGGATGAAGATTTTACAGTTAATGGTTTTAAAACTTTTGATGTAAAATTATCAGATCATTACCCTATAAAAACCACGCTTAGTTTACAGTAAACTACATTAGCCAGCAATCTGCGGTGTCTGCAATAATGTGAATTACCAATCCAAGACCAATCAATCGTAACTTTTTAGGAATTAGCAGCGCTATATAAACCACAATTGCATAGTAGGAGTGGAGTGGGTGAAAGTTAATACTGCAACGGTTAGGGTCAAAAATAGGATTTGCCAATAAGTGGTCTAAATCTATTAACATACCTAATATCATAATGCCATAAGCCTTTAACCAATACGTCTTATAAAACACAATAGCCACGACTAAAGGTAAGCCAAAGTGTAAACCGTAATGAATAGAGGATTGAAGCATTATTTATGTGATTAAGTCATGTTTAAGCTAGGACTTAGGCTACGCTCTGTTACTATTTGAATTTTTCAAGATTTACGCTTTTATATGAGCACTAATTCTTGTTTTTTTAAATATAATTCTGTGTTTGGTCCTTCATTAAATAGCAGATCTAAAATACTAAGATTAGGAATAAACCCATGCTTCTCAGTAAAAACTTGGGTGTAAGGCTCAAATGTTTTGACTTCGGAATTTCGCTTTACTAAATTTCTATAGTCTATTTTGTCTATCGGTTCTTTTTCAAACGCGGTAGTTTGAATAGGTTGAGTATTTAATTGAAGGCTATTTGTCAGGATTTCAAAACATGTCAAATTAAAGTCTAATATATAATCGAATTGCTTTTCAAATAACGGCATAAGGTCATCGATATAAAACTCAAAAAATGGAGACATACTGTAAGCTGATTGTAGCGACTTTAAATGGAGAAGTTGCCATTGTTCTTCATTAGCAATCTTCACATCCTTATAAAGCTGTCTGTTCTTCTGAGTGTAACTTACAGGAACTGTTAAAGCCAACTTACCATTAGCACCATAAATTTCGGTTCGGTTTCTATACGATTGTTTTTGATAGTTATCAGAAACTTCAAGATGAATGGAATCCGCATTTATAACAGCCCAAAAGTGTGCAATATTTGGAAAATATGTTGAATATATAAGACCTGTCATAGCGACTAATTGAGTCTGTTTTTATGATGTTGCCTTTTTCTTCTTTCTCCACTTGTTAAAGAATGTAATTCCTAAAACAAGGACAATAAACGGAATTAAATAAGAGGTACGTTCATGGCCACCACTCACGGTTGTAAATATGCGATCCCAACGGAAACTCCAATTTTTAATACCATCATTAATGCCATCAATACTCATCCAAATGAAAACAGGCTTACCAAAAATATGATCGTTTGGCACAAATCCCCAATACCGGCTATCAATAGAATTGTGTCTATTGTCTCCCATCATCCAATAGTAATCTTGCTTAAACGTGTACGATGTAACTGGTTGGTCGTCAATAAAAATTTGATCACCTCTAGTCACAACATTGTGCCCTTCGTATTCTCCAATAGCACGTTTATAGATAGAAATATTTTCAGGAGTTAAGTTAACTGTACCACCAGCTTTCGGTATCCACATTGGTCCAAAGAAGTCTGAATTCCAAGGGTAATTAGCGTCTCTAGGAAAAATCTTGCCATCAACACCATCTTCTTGTTTTGTTGGTACAATAGACGCTACTTCTGGGTGTAATCTTAATTTAGCAACTGCTTCATCCGTTGCAGCAGGTATAGAATAAGAACCTTCTGTTGTTCCATAACCTAGACCATCTGTGATATCATATTTCTTCAAGATATCAATAATTCGGGCAGGTTGTAATTGTCTGTTAAACGTAATATCATAAGAAAACTGTAAGTGAGATCTTGGTGGTAATTGATTTTGTTTCCCGTTGATAAAGACATAGCCATTTCTAATTTCTAAAGTATCACCAGCAACACCAACACAGCGTTTTACTAAGTTGGTTTTTTTATCGATAGGCTTGTAGTAATTTCGGTCTGGATAAAAATCATTCATGTTCAGCAAGGTATCTGCTGGCTGATTAAAAACAACGATATCGTTACGTTCTACGTTTTCAAAACCTGGAAATCTGAAAAAAGGCAACTGAAGTTTATTGATCCAAGACGTGTTACGTTCTTCAAAATTATCGTTATATAAATACGATTTTTTACCTATAACAGGAATGGTGTCATGTACCATCGGTGCTCCAACTGTGGTCATAGGTGTACGTGCACCATAATGAAACTTACTCACAATAAGAAAGTCACCGACCAATAAAGACTTTTCTAAAGATGAGGAAGGAATTACAAAAGGTTGAAAGAAATACGTGTGAACAATTGTTGCAGCTACTATAGCAAAAAGGATAGATGTTATCCATTCTCCTGTCGCTGTTTTTGGTTTAAGCTGCCTATCTTTAATATAATTAACGTCTGCAACATAATTGAGGTAGAACAGGTAAAAGCCTAAAGTAACAATGCATAAAAGGGCATCGATTTTACTGTCTTTTCCATAAGAACGCGCTGTTTCTATCCATACTGCAGGAATCATAATAAGATTTACAATTGGTAAAAACATTAAAATTACCCACCACCAAGGGCGTGAGATAATTTTCATTAAAACCACGGCGTTGTAAATTGGCACAAAGGCTTCCCAAGCTTTTCTGCCTGCTTTAATATATAATTTCCATGTCGCTAGTCCATGTATAATTTGTAAAATGAGTATAAAAATAAACCATTGTGTCCAGGTCATAACCTTATATTTTGTCTAGTGTAGGTTGAAAATTATTTTAATGCGTTGCAATATATTGGCAAATTAATCAATGTTTAAGACATCTTTCATACTAAAGATGCCTTTTTTATCTTTTATCCATTCTGCAGCGATTACAGCTCCCATAGCAAAACCTTGTCTGCTGTGCGCTGTATGTTTAATGCTTATGGCATCTACTTCAGAATTATAAGTAACTTCATGAGTGCCAGGAATTCCTTCAATGCGTTTAGCATCAATCTGAATTTCGGTAGCTTTTGGCGCGTCTAAAGTCCAATTACTATAATCGGTGTGCTCTATAATTTGCTCTGCTAACGTGATTGCTGTTCCGCTTGGTGCATCTAATTTTTGTGTATGATGAATTTCTTCTATTTCTGTTGTGTATTCAGAAAATCCAGACATTAATTCGCTTAATTTTTTGTTGAGTTCAAAGAAAAGATTAACACCCAAACTAAAATTTGAAGCATATAGAAATGTGCCCTCTTTAGCCCTGCAATAGTCGATGACGTCATCGTAATGATCTAACCAACCTGTTGTTCCTGATATTACAGGGACACCAGCATCTAAAGCTTTTTTTATGTTTGCGACGGCAACCGATGGAATACTAAAGTCTATGGCAACATCAGCATCAGCAAAATCATAATTAGAATCTGCATCTGATATTTTTAATACGATATTGTGACTGCGATTTACTGCGATAGCCTCAATACTTTTTCCCATTCTTCCATAACCGAGTAACGCTATTTTCATGTTAAAATTTAAAATTAAATGTTAATCCCAAATCCGAAGTGTTTTCCATTTGGTTGTATTGATAATGTGGACTAAAACTTAGGTTTTCATCAACATTAAATTGAAGTAAATGCGCATCTATATTGGCATCAATTATATTTAGGGCGTATAAACCTAAAGTTATTAAAACCGACATTTCTTTATTTCGTCTAAACTGCTCTTGTGCTCTAATAAGTCCATCATCAGAAATTGAACCATAAAACTCGTCAGTTGTATAACCTGCTAAACGACTTTTGTAAGCATCTCTATAACGGTCAAATTGCTTATCATTTCTTACAAAAAAGTAGACACCTGTACCTATAGCTCCCCAAACAATCGGAATTTTCCAATATTTTTTATTGTAAGCCTGACCTAAACCAGGAAGTACTGCAGAGTAAAATGCAGCCTTAGAAGGTCTTAAAGGATCTATTTCTTTTTTAACTAAGGTTTCATTTGCAATAATCGGACTCTCTTCTATGGCAATACCAGTGCTGTCTTTTTCGATTTGTGAAAATGAAAAAAGAATAGAGAACAAGCACACTAAAAGACTGTAAAACCCTTTATTTGTCACGTTGAACTAATTTTTTAATTCGGTTAAAATCTTCTTCAGAATGGAACGGTATGGTTATTTTTCCGCTTCCGGTCTTAGTCACCTTAACGTCTATTTTATGTCCGAAGTATTCTGAAAAGTCTCTTACTCCTTTTTTAATATGCTTAGGAATTTCGAAAGTAGGTTCTTCTGCTTTAGCCGGTGCATCAGTATTTAAATGCTTTACTAATTGTTCCGTAGCTCTAACGGATAATTTATTGGTAATGATTTTTTCGTAAACTTCTAGTTGGTCTACTTGGTCTTCAATATTGACCATAGCACGTCCGTGCCCCATACTAATAAAGCCATCTCTCATACCTGTTTGAATGATGGGATCTAACTTTAATAAACGCAAATAATTTGCAATCGTAGAACGTTTTTTTCCAACACGTTCGCTCATTTGCTCTTGTGTAAGTTGAATTTCGTCAATTAAACGTTGGTAGGATAAAGCAATTTCTATTGGGTCTAAATCCTGACGTTGAATGTTCTCCACCAAAGCCATTTCTAACGACTCTTGGTCATTAGCTATTCTTATATAGGCAGGGATAGCTTCTAAACCAATTAATTTTGACGCTCTAAAACGACGTTCCCCAGATACCAATTGGTATTTGTTAAACGCTAATTTTCTAACCGTTATAGGTTGAATAACTCCAAGCTCGCGTATAGAAGACGCCAGTTCTTTTAATGTTTCTTCGTTAAAATTAGTTCTTGGTTGAAATGGATTGACCTCAATACTTTCAATATCGAGTTCTACAATATTACCAACCACTTTATCTGCATTTATATCCTCTGCAGAATTTATATCATTATCAGGATCTTTTAATAAGGCCGAAAGACCACGTCCTAATGCTTGTTTTTTTGTTGCTTTCGCCATTATAATTCATTTTTCTTAATCAGCTCCTTTGCAAGGCTCAAATAATTTACTGCTCCTTTGCTGCTTACATCGTAGTTAATAATGCTCTCTCCATAACTTGGGGCTTCTCCTAAGCGCACGTTTCTTTGAATAATCGTATCAAACACCATATCACTAAAGTGTTTCTGAACTTCTTCAACGACCTGGTTAGATAAGCGTAAACGAGAATCGAACATTGTTAATAATAAACCTTCTATGTCTAACGCTTCATTATGGATTTTCTGTACACTTTTAATAGTATTTAACAGTTTTCCTAAACCTTCTAATGCAAAATATTCGCATTGAATAGGTATAATTACAGAATCTGCAGCTGTTAATGCATTCAAAGTAAGTAATCCTAAAGACGGTGCGCAGTCAATTAAAATGTAATCATACTCTGACTTTAAGTCGATAATGGCTTTTTTAAGCATGTACTCACGCTCTTCTTTATCTACAAGCTCTATTTCTATAGCTACAAGATCGATATGAGCAGGTAAAACATCTACATTAGGGGCATTAGATGCTACAATGGCGTCTTTTGCTAAAGCAGTGTGTTCTAAAACCTGATACGAGCCTATCTCAACAGCATCTACATCAATACCTAAACCCGAACTTGCGTTGGCTTGAGGATCGGCATCTATAAGTAGGACTTTCTTCTCTAGGACACCTAGTGAAGCGGCTAAATTTACTGAGGTTGTTGTCTTACCAACTCCTCCTTTCTGATTTGCTATTGCAATGATTTTACCCATTAAATGATTTGGTTAAATATAAGGGCTTAAAATTACGATTATTTACGACTTTAAGAAATTGAAGTTGTTAACAGTTCTATAAAAAAAAGCAGCCTTCTATAGAAACATAAAAGGCTGCTTAATATTAAAAATGTTATTTTATTGTTCTGGATTATGAATACCAGTAATATAACCTTGAGTTAAATATTTTTTCGCCGCACTATGCAAGTCGGTAACGGTTAAACTATTTACAGCGTCTTCAAATTTTAAGATATTATGCGCATCTTTTTTAAGATAATCTGCATTTTTAAGTTGTCCTAGCCAAAATCTATTCGTTTTTAAATCTTCTTCATAATCTAAGATTTGAGCTTTTTTTACTTTTTCTAAATCCTTTTCTGTTGGGCCTTCATTTATTAAAAGATCAACTTCTTTCATGGTTGCTGTTATAAGTTTATCAACATTTTCTGGACCGCAAGGAAAGCTAATATTAAATCTAAACCAATCATAAGGCATATTACTAATACTCGCATTGGCACCAGCTCCGTAAACGCCTCCTTCCTCTTCACGTAACTTTTCAATTAATTTAATTGATAAAACTTCTGCTAAACTTTTTAAGGCATGAGCTTCTTTTTCATCGTAATCCGTTGGGCCATGATAGGTTATTCTTACTGAGCTCTTAGGATCTTCACCTTTCTCAACTATCTTTTCGTGAGAACCTGTTAGTGGTCTAAAATCACTTACTTTATAAGATTCATTACTTTCTGTTGATGGTAAACTTGCTAAATAGGTTTCGCATAATTCAACGAGTTTAGTTTCGTCGATGTTACCCACAAAATAGAAATTGAAATCACCTGCATCAGCAAAACGTTCCTTGTATTTTTCGTATGCTAAGTTATAGTCCGCATTGTCCATGTCTTCAGCAGTTGGAAATCCGGTGTATCTTGGGTTTTTTCCATAGATAAACTCTGATAATTGATCTTGAAAATAAAATTGTGGACTTGATAATAGGTTGCCTAAAAATGCTTTTTGTTTATCTGCAAAGCTCTTAAAGGCATTTTCATCTTTGTTTAAAGCTGTAAAATGCAAATGGGTTAATTGAAATAGTGTTTCTAAATCTTTAGGCGTTGTATTACCTGATAAACCTTCGCTATAAGTACCAATTGACAACCTTACATTTGCGATTTTGCCAGACATCATTTTTCCTAATTCAATCTTATCAAAACCATTAACACCTGCTTCTGTTAAACCTCCATTAGCATTAGAGGTTGCTTTGTATTCTTCATCTGTGTATAATGACGTTCCTCCGTAGCTAAACGCATCAAATAAAATTTCATCATTTTTAAAATCAGTTTTTTTATAGGTTACGGTAGCGCCATTGCTTAAGAATAAGGTGGTTGTGCCTAGTATGTCGTCAGTTTTATAGTCTGCAATGCTACCTTTAGATGGCATTTTAGTAATTAAGGAGGTCGCAACAGCTTTGTCTTCATAAGGTTTTAAATCCATGGCGTTAACTGAATCTAATAACTCTAGTACTTGCGCTTCTTTAACTTGCTCTAAGTCATCATTTTCTGGACCTGTAAGTATAACTACGCGATTATCTTCTTTAATATAAGATTTAATCAATGCGTTAACTTCATCTAATGTAATAGTAGGTAGTTGTGAATTCATAAAATCGAACCTCCAATCCATACTAGGGATAGGGTTCTGTTCTAAGAAATTACTAACATAACGACCTACAATTCTATTCGATTCCATTTTGTCTCTGTCTTTGTAGGCACGTTCCATGTTGGCAATGATGTCTTTTTTTGCCCGATTAAATTCTCCTTCGAAAAAACCATGTTGGCGAACACGTTGGTTTTCTACTAAAAGTGTTTTTAAGGCATCTAATTGCCCGGTTGGACTCGTCATAGCAGAAGATTGGTATGCGTTCTTAGTACGTGCATACGTGCCGCCATAATAGGTGAAGCCATATACAAAAGGAGGGTTGTCGCCATTTCTAATTTCATCTAGTCGATTATTTATCATTTGAGAGAATAAATTTTCTACCATAGATTTTCTGTAATCAGCGTAAGTCACATCTGGTTTAGAGTTTACCTTATCCTTAAACATTAATCGTACGTTTGAGAAAGGTGCTTCCTTGTCAGATTCAATAGCGACAAAGGTTTCCTTATGATTAGGTAAATCAAATGACGGTCTAGGTCTTGGATTCTTCGGGTTTTTTATATGTCCGAAATGTGATTTTATTTTTTCTTCTAATACTGCTACATCAATATCACCAACAGCAATAACGGCCATTAAGTCTGGTCTATACCAATCTTTATAAAAACGCTTTAGGCTTTCGTATTTAAACGTTTCTAAATTTTCTTTTGTGCCAATAGGGAGACGTTCTGCATACATAGATCCATGCATCATTTTTGGTAGATATTCTTGCATCATTCGCTCGTCAGCTCCTTTACCCAAACGGTATTCTTCTAAAACAACGCCACGTTCGTTGTCGATTTCTTCATCGGTTAAAAGCGCATTGTGCGCCCAATCTTCGATAATTTGAAAACCTTTTTCAAGTTTTTCCGGATCATCGCTAGGTATAGGAAGGATGTAAACCGTTTCGTCAAAGCTAGTGTAGGCGTTTAGATGTGCTCCAAATTTTACTCCGATGCTTTGTAGATAATCAACTAACTCATTTTTTTCGAAATTTTTAGTGCCATTAAAACACATGTGTTCCATAAAGTGAGCTAGGCCTAATTGGTCTTCATCCTCTAAGATAGAACCAGCATTAATAACGAGTCTTAGCTCTACTTTGTTTTCTGGTTTTGGATTGTTTTGAATGTAATAGGTAAGGCCATTTGATAAAGTGCCTGTTTTAACATTGGAGTCGGTGGGAATAAGATCTGATGGGGAATAATTAACTTTTGATTCTGTGGCTACAACCTGAGCATTTATTGGAAACACGAAGGTTAGGCACATTATTACTAATGTACCAATACTAAAATTTTTCATTGACTGATGGGTTTAATGGATTAGTGTTTTATAAGAATTCTCTACTAATCTAAATATAAAATAATGAAAATCAAAGTAATGACGATATTTTAACTAAGTACTTAGTTTGAATACGAGGCTTGTCTGTTCAGAAATTCCAGAATAGAATTAAAGTAATCTTCGCCTCCAATTTCCCAAATATCCGAATGGCCGGCAGCTTTAAGCTCTATAAATTCTTTGTCAATACTTTTAATTCTTAAGTAGTTGGCTTTTCCTTTTGCAACAGGAATGGCTTTGTCTTTGGTGCCATGAACAACTAATATCGGTTGTGTGATATTTTCGCTGTATTTGTATGGGTTAGCCTCATCAGGGTCGAAACCGGCAATACGCCCTGCGCTGTTCACAAGATAATTGCTGAAAAACTTTAGATTGAATCCTGTGTGACGCTTAAAATAATATTGAATATTTGCCTTTAAGTCTGTGAAGGAACTTTCTGCAATGCCGTATTTAACCCGTTTGTCAATGCCCATTGTTTGTAAGGTGAAGGCTCCTCCTATGGATTGTCCCCAGAGTCCTATATTATCTAATTTTTCATTATTAATTAATTGGGTAATTACTGTTTGAATATCTTTAGTTTCTTTAGCTCCATAGGTGAAAAATTGCCCCTCGCTTTCACCAAACCCTCTAGAATCTAATGCGACGGAGTTAAAACCATTGATTGAAAGAAATTCACTTAAATCTATAAAATGATCTTTAGTATGGCTACTTCCATGGAGTAGTATAATTGTGCCTTTAGCATTTGCTGAGTTCGAGTAGGTGAGTAGAGCAGATAGTTTAAGCTTATCAAAAGTTATAATGGTTAATTTCTTTCTTTTGAAATTAGAGTTGTTATTAAGTTCTGTTTTAAGGTTTGTAGCTTTTTCAGTTTTAAATAATTCTGCAATAGGGTTTCTCGTTTCTACAATAAAACGCGGAAAAATAAAATGTATAAATAATAATCCTAAGGTGATAAGGATTAGAATATACCGTTTAATGCTTTTTTTATTTGTCCTCATAGAGTGTTGGACATCGTTTTAGTATAGCTCAAAAATTTAAAAAGAAAAGCTACGAATTAATCAATCAGTATTTCTAAAATCTGAATAGCGGCTTCACTAATTTTAGTTCCTGGTCCAAAAACTGCAACAGCACCAGCGTCGAATAAATATTGGTAATCTTGCTTAGGAATTACGCCTCCAACGATAACCATAATGTCATCTCTACCGTATTTTTTTAGCTCTTCTATGACTTGAGGTACTAGTGTTTTGTGTCCTGCTGCTAAGGAAGATATGCCTAGAATGTGAACGTCGTTTTCAACGGCTTGCTTTGCGGCTTCTTTTGGTGTTTGAAAGAGTGGTCCGATGTCTACATCAAACCCTACATCGGCATAACTCGTAGCGACAACTTTGGCTCCTCTATCATGTCCATCCTGTCCCATTTTGGCAATCATAATTCGAGGTCTTCGTCCGTCTTGTTCTGCAAATTGATTTGCTAATTCTCTTGCTTTTTGAAAGCTTTTATCGTCTTTTATTTCTTTGCTGTACACTCCTGAAAATGATTTAATTTGTGCTTTGTATCTACCGAACTCAACCTCTAGAGCGTCGCTTATTTCTCCTAAAGTGGCACGTTTTCTTGCGGCATCTACTGCTAAAGCTAATAAATTTCCTTCACTTGTCTTTGCGGATTCTGTTAGTTTTAACAGTGCTTCTGTGACAGCGGTATTATCACGACTTGCTTTTATGCTATTTAAGCGTTCAATTTGTTGTAGTCTAACGGTTTGGTTGTCTACTTCGAGTGTGGATATTGGGTCTTCTTGTTTTAAACGGTATTTGTTGACGCCAACAATAATGTCTTGAGTAGAGTCTATTCGGGCTTGTTTACGAGCTGCAGCTTCTTCAATTCGTAATTTGGGAATTCCGGCTTCAATAGCTTTAGTCATACCTCCTAATTCTTCAACTTCTTGGATGAGTTTCCATGCTTCTTTCGTAATATCATCCGTCAGTTTTTCAACATAATAACTTCCAGCCCAAGGATCTACAGATTTAGTGATATGTGTTTCTTGTTGTAAATATATTTGCGTGTTTCTAGCGATACGAGCAGAAAAGTCTGTTGGTAAGGCAATTGCTTCGTCTAAAGCGTTAGTGTGTAAGCTTTGTGTGCCTCCAAAAGCTGCCGCAGAAGCTTCAATGCAAGTTCTGGCTACATTGTTAAAAGGGTCTTGTTCGGTAAGGCTCCAGCCAGAAGTTTGGCAATGGGTTCTTAAGGCTAACGATTTCTGATTCTTAGGGTTAAATTGCTTTACAAGTTTTGCCCATAGCATTCGCGCAGCACGCATTTTGGCGATTTCCATAAAGTGGTTCATGCCAATAGCCCAGAAAAAGGATAGGCGGGGAGCAAAGGTGTCGATGTCCATACCTGCTTCAAGTCCTTTTCTTATGTATTCTAGGCCGTCAGCCAAGGTGTATGCTAATTCGATATCGCACGTGGCACCTGCTTCTTGCATGTGGTACCCAGATATGCTGATGCTGTTGAACTTTGGCATATTCTTGCTAGAATATTCAAATATGTCGGAGATGATCTTCATGGATGGCGTGGGAGGGTAGATGTAGGTGTTTCTTACCATAAACTCTTTTAGAATATCATTTTGAATGGTTCCTGCGAGTTGTTCTGGTTTAACTCCTTGCTCTTCAGCGGCCACAATATAAAATGCCATAATAGGTAGCACGGCTCCATTCATGGTCATAGAAACCGACATTTTATCTAGTGGAATTTGATCGAAAAGAATTTTCATGTCTTCAACCGAATCTATAGCAACACCTGCTTTACCAACGTCACCAACCACGCGTTCGTGGTCAGAATCGTAGCCTCTGTGTGTCGCTAAGTCAAAGGCAACTGACAATCCTTTTTGTCCTGCAGCGAGATTTCTTCTGTAAAATGCGTTGCTTTCTTCTGCTGTAGAAAAGCCTGCATATTGTCTAATTGTCCAAGGTCTGCGAACAAACATAGTTGAGTACGGTCCACGAAGATTTGGAGCAATACCTGCAACAAAATTAAGGTGTTCTATATTTTGAATATCGTCTTTTGAATACGTCGATTTTACCTTGATGTTTTCGGCTGTAAGAAAGTCATTTTCTTCGCCTTGTTTCAAAGTTTTAGCTTCGTTATTTAGTGTTATATGTTGAAGATTTTTTCTAGACATTCTTAATATGTTTTAAGGGATAAAAGAGAACTATAGGTTTTGTCAATGCCGAGTTTTACTCGTTGTTTAATCTTTTGATTTCCAATTTTTCAGACAGTCTTTTGTTAATGACTGGTTCAATTAGAGTTTTGCGTTTTTCGATTTTTAAAAACGGACTAATTTCAAGATCATTTTTCATTTTGTCAGCATTATTAGGATGTTTGTTTGTGCCTAACAAAACTAGTTTTTCTGCATCGAAATCGGCCTGTTCTTTAGCCGCACTTTCTTTAATTTTTCTTTGAATGGTTCCTTCTTTTAATTGACTTAAAAAGCCTCCGTTGGCTTCGATATCCTTAAATAATTCGAGTGCTTTTTCTGCTAATTGTTCCGTTAAACTTTCAATATAATACGCTCCATCTGCAGGGTTATTTACCTTATCGAAGTAGCTCTCATTTTTTAAAACCAAGAGTTGATTTCTGGCAATACGATCTCCAAATTCATTTGGTTTATGAAATAGAGAATCATAAGGTAAGTTGCAAATTTCATTAACTCCACCAAGAATAGCGCTCATACATTCTGTAGTTGTTCGTAGCATATTAACGTTATAATCGTATATCGTTTTATTACGTTTGCTTGGTGCGGCTATTATTTTGCAATCTTCACTAACACCATATTCAGAAGCTAAGGTTGCCCATAATTGACGTAAAGCTCTAATCTTTGCTATTTCAAAGAAGTAGTTTGAGCCAACAGACGTATTAAACGTTACGTTTATCTCCTTTAAAGACGTATCTTTATGCGCTTCGTAATGATTTAGATATTCATTTGCATGCGCTAAGCTATAGGCTAATTGCTGAACAATAGTAGCGCCAGCATTTTGATATTGACTTAGATCTATACTAATTTGATTAGTAGATTTTACAATTGCTTTAAGTTTGCTAAAGTCATCATTAAGATTGTTGAACCAGTTTCCTGTTTTGGCTAGATAACCTATGATGTCTGTATGGATATGAATTTGAGGGGTTTTTGCCGTGTTAGGAATAGCATTCATTAATTTTTTAGTGAATACTTCAGAAAGAAAACCGCACTTAATATGAACATTTACGGTATCTAAATCTATATTTTGAAGCAAGTGCTCTGTTGAAGTGTTTTCAGAAGCTATATTAAATATAATGCTTTCAGCTCCACGGTGAATAGCATCTATCGCTTTTAAATTAGCGACGTTAGCATCAGTAACTGTAATAGATTGCGCTATTTTCCATTTCGTTGCTTTGCTTTTTGAAATTTCAGGCAAGGTTTCAAATTCATCAGCATGGTAAAATGGTTTTACATTGATGTCTTCATTGGTTTTCCAGATTAATGTATCGTTGTAATCTGCACCTTTAAGATCGACTTGTATTTTTTGTTTCCATGCTTTTGATGACACGGAATCAAAATCTTTAAATAATGATTTACTCATCTTGTTTGTTTTTCGGAATACTGTCTTCGTATTCAATAATGAAAATATCTTCGTTAGATTTCTTCATATAGTAAGTTTCGCGTGCTGTACGCTCAATACCTTCGTCAGTACTTAGTTCTTTAATAGCTTTATTGTCTTTTGCCATCTCATTTCTATAGTGCTCTTTTTGGTATTCTAACTCGTTTATGTCCGTGTTTAATTCATGATGAAATAACCATGAATGCGCATCAAAAAATAACATCCAAACCATGAAAACGACAAGAACTATAACATAGATGTTCTTAAATGGTTTAAGATATTTTATATTGAATTTAGACATTATAAGCGTTCGTTGATTATGGTTTTAACGATATCTACGGCAACGGTATTGTATTTGTTATTTGGTATAATGATATCAGCGTATTCTTTCATGGGTTCAATAAACTGCTGATGCATTGGTTTTAGTGTTGATTGGTAGCGTTGAAGCACTTCGTTGATGTCACGGCCTCGTTCTGTAATATCTCGTCTTAAACGTCGTATTAGGCGCTCATCAGAATCCGCATGCACATATATTTTAATATCAAATAGATCTCGGATTTCAGCATGAGATAGTATTAATATCCCTTCTACGATCATCACCTTTCTTGGTTTTGTAACAATAACATCGCCTGTTCGGTTGTGTTTCACAAATGAATATACTGGTTGATTAATACTGTTTCCTGCTCTTAATTCTTTGAGGTGTTGCTCTAATAATTCAAAATCGATAGATCTTGGGTGGTCAAAGTTAATTTTAACGCGTTCTTCAAAGCTTAAATGCGAGGTGTCCTTGTAATAGGAATCTTGAGATATTACTCCAACTTCACCTTCAGGTAATTCTTTTAAAATAGTGTTTACAACTGTTGTTTTTCCGCAGCCTGTACCACCTGCAATTCCTATAATAAGCATATGTAATTTTGATTTGTTTGATTGCTACAAATTTAATTATTTATGTAGTATAGTTCATTTATAATTCGGAAACTTTCTCTGGCGTAACAAAGTTGTTAATCGTATTTCCCCAACTGTTGTTGATGTAATTGATAACATCAGCAACTTCATTATCGGAAAGCCCTAAAGGTGCCATTGTACTATTGTAAGTAATACCATTTACTACAATCTCCCCAGACATACCATATTTTACCGCTTTGATGCTTTCGGTTTGGTTTTCTCTTAAAAAATCTGAATCGGCTAGGGGAGGAAAGGCCCTTGGTACACCTTTACCATTTGGTAGGTGACAAGTGATGCACATATCATTATATACAATTTTGCCACGTTCTATACTAGCTATTAGTTTAGGGTTATCTTGATTAACTGTATTGTGGTTTTGAGCTATTGTATTCGATTTTTTAGTGTTTGAATTACATGATACAAGTGCTAATATCGAAATTCCGAGGATAATTATTTTTTTCATTTTCTTATTAATTTTACAATACCTAAATTTTCTATGCCGACGTAAATAAACCCATCAGGACCTTGCTCTACGGATCTTACGCGTCCTAATCCGTCAAGTAAACGTTCTTCTTTTATGACTTTATTATCTTTTAAAGTGCACATGTCTAAATATTGAAATTTTAGGGAACCTACTAAAAGATTGCCATCCCAATCACCATAGTTGTCACTATTAATGAAAGCCATTCCACTGGGTGCAATGGACGGATCCCAATAGTGAATGGGCTGTTCCATACCTTCTTTTTCTGTGATATCGGTGAATTTTGTGCCAATATAATTTACTCCGAAGCTTATTATAGGCCAACCATAGTTTTTTCCTGGTTTAATGATGTTTATTTCGTCACCACCCTTAGGGCCGTGTTCATGCGTCCATAGTTGTCTTGAATCTGGGTGAATTGTCATGCCTTGGGGATTTCTATGGCCATAAGAGTAAATAGCCGTTTTGGCACCCGATTCATTAACGAAAGGATTATCTTCAGGAATAGAGCCATCAGCATTAAGGCGGTAAATTTTTCCGCCGTCTCTGGTAATATATTGAGGGTTCTCATCTCTATTTCCTCGATCTCCAACCGAAAAATATAAATATCCATCATCATCAAAAGCGAAACGAGATCCAAAATGTTGACCTTTAGTTGTGTTGGGTGAGGCCTTATATAATACTTGTAGATTTGTTAAACTATGATCTTTAAGTTGGGCTCTTGCTATAGTTGTATTTCCGCCAGAATCTTCACCTTCAGATGAAGCATAGGAAAGGTAAACCCAATTGTTTTCTTTGTAATTAGGATGTAAAATAATATCTAATAAACCGCCTTGGCCACGAACATAAATTTCTGGCAGACCAGAAATACTTGTTTTTGTTCCATTCTTAAAATGAATAAGCTCACCTGATTTTTCGGTAATTAACATGGAATTATCAGGAAGAAATGTAAAACCCCAAGGAATATTTAGATCTGAGACTATTATTTCGTGTGTATTTTCTGAATTTTTAGGATTTTTATCTTGCGCGCATGCTAGTGTGCTAGAGAGGATTAGTCCGATAATGATACTTTTTATATCCATAATTTTTTTGTCTAAAAAAGATTAAGAGTTTAAAGTTAGACAATTGTTGTTGGATTATAAAGAAAAATTATATATTTGCAGTCCGAAATTGGGAATACAACTTCGGGGTGTAGCGTAGCCCGGTTATCGCGCCACGTTTGGGACGTGGAGGCCGCAGGTTCGAATCCTGCCACCCCGACTAAAAAAAACTCTATAAATCTTTTGATTTATAGAGTTTTTTAGTTTTTAAACTATTGTAATATAAGATGTTCGGTGTCTTCTAAAAAAAAACTGCTTTTCAAAGTGATATGAAAAGCAGTTTTTTAAAATTAGTTATTACTCTTTTATAAGTCGATGTTGACTTATTTTTCCATGAGATGCAATTCTAACTAGATACACTCCACTTTTAAGCGAAGCGATCTCAATAGTATTATTTGCATTAACTTTTTCTGAAATCACCAATTTACCAAGCATATTATAAATACTTACATTGACTTCTTCAACTGTTTTAATGTAGAATTTATTAGAGGCTGGGTTTGGGTAAATAGCAATGGTGTCAAGATTTTCATCATCGACTCCTAATACCTGTTGATTGATAACTCCAATGCCATCCAAATCAAAGCCACCAGAATAAAATGGTGTGGTAAAAGGATCATTAATAGCGTTACCAAAACTATCATATCTGGCATAAGCTGGGTCAATACTTCCGACAACATCAATTATTTTGATGTGCGTAATATTATTTTTGTCTAATAAAGCATCCTCCTCTAAGTCTGATAAATCAAAAGGTGTTCCGAATAACCCTTTGTATTTTCCTGCGAGATTGTTGATATATGTCGGATCAATAGTTCCAAATCCATCAATTTGCGTTTCTGTTTGCGTTTCACTATGAGATGGAAACCTGAAATAATTAACACCATCAGAACTCACTTCAACAAAAGCTAATTCTAGAAAAGTAGCACTAAAACTATTTTCAAAAACAGCAAAGTCAAAACCATCGCCATCGGTAATTGGTGTCTCAAAGGTTAGGGTGGCTTCACCAGCATCTCCTAAGCTTACCACGCTATTGGTTGCGGAGCCTAAGGCATCTTCAGCTGTTCCATAAGTTGCATAATTACTATCCTCATGCTCAAACGTAGGGTTAGAAATATCAACATGTCCACGTTGTAATTCTATGCCAGTTGCCCAAGCTACAAAAACAGGACTATCAGCAGAAATAGCAGTAGAACCTGGTTCACCTGCAGCAGGCGCATAACTTTGAGCTTGTAAAACAAAGCTAGAACACAGAAAGAGAAGAACCGTTTTTATCATTTCACCATTAGTTTTAGAGTTGTAGAATTTCCTTTCACTTCAACATTAACTAAATACATTCCGGTTTCTATACCTTCTAAAGAGATTGGTTGCGTGTTTGTATAGTTTACGTTCTTTACTAATTTTCCTGATACATCATATAATTTTACAGTAGCATTTTCTGTAAGGTTTAATTGAAAACTTCCAGATGCAGGATTCGGGAATATAGTTGTGTTTTCAAAAGCATAGTTATTAACGCTTAGAGTTCCTTCGTTTTTGTAAACTCCATTAGGAAGTGGTCCTACGATGTGTTGTGTTAGTAAAAGTCCGCTTTCGTCATATACAAATACTTTTCCTGGGCTTACATAATCTATAGCATCTAATAAATAGAGCTTGTCGTCAACCTTGTTAAAACCATAAGTGAGTTGTGCGTCAGTCGTTGTATTAAAGGCTACTGTTGGAAGCGTTGTATCTGTTGAAGCCATTTTATAAATGTTATTATTTAAAACATAATATAAATCAGTAGCATCTAATGCTAAAAAACTTGGGTGCTCTGACGTTTGAAAATCAATGGTCACATGGTTTTGATAATCTGATAAATCTATTTTGTGAATACTACCTAAAGTTTCATCACCTGTCCAAGCTTGTTTTCCACTAGCAAGTACATATAAATAATCATCGTCAACTTTTAACGATGATGGCACGTCGCCTACAGTGATTGATTCTACAGTACTTGTTGCTATATCAATTACAGAAACAGAATTACCATAACCATAACCACCTTGATGCGCCACAAATAATTTTCCATTTTTCTGAACAATTTTTTCAGGACCTTCAGCTACAAGAATTGTTTCAGTAATGGTATTAGTTGCTAAATCGATTACAGCAACGTAATCATCAGTTGTATCTGATGGATCTCCCCAATTAGTCACATAACCATAACCATCATAAAATGCGATATTACGTGGGGCACTTAATTGATCTGTAATGCTAGCCGAAAAAGCAAAAGTCGTACTGTTCATTACTTTTATTTCGTCACTATAATGAAGTATGACATAAGCAAAATCGCCATAGAAGCCCATTCCTTGTCCTGTATCACCTAAAGTCATACTAGGATTTTGAGTCGTGAAAATATCATTTTCTAATGTTCCATTGGCATCAATATGTGAAACTGAAGCCGTATTTGTACCAAATAAACCTTCGTTTAAAATAAAGAGACCATCAGAGTAGTCTTGAGCGTAGCTTGTTGCAGATAATAAAACTGCAGATAGAATGTAAAGTGTTTTTTTGTAATAGTTTTTCATAGTTTAATTGTTTTTAATTTATTATTATAAGTTGTTAAAATAGAATGCATTCGGAATGATTTGGACTGAGAATTGGTTTTGTAAATCGCCATTAAGATTATAAATAAATGCTTCTCCATTAGAAACGTAATCTTTAGCATCAGCGATATAGATAGCACCTTCGTGCACCTCAAAACCATAAAGAATCTCAACACCATCTGCTGCTGTTGAAAAAGAAGGGGTTTCTGGAAGCTGAAAACCATTGCTGTCTAAACTGTATACAGCATTGTCCATGGTGTAATACAATGTTCCATTTTCAAATTCAAGATGACTAGGATGTTGCTCTGTTGAAAAATTAAGAGTCGTTATGTCATTAATATCAGATAGATTGATCTTGAAAAGTTTTGCTAGGGTTTCATCTCCTGTCCAAGAGGCTTTACCAGAACAAATGACGTAGAGATATCCGTTGTCTATTACCATGCCATCTGGTACATCTGCCACCGAAATAGTATTTGCTAGACTTTGTGATGCCACATCAATGACACTTACAGTATTACCATAGCCATAGCCACCTTTGTGCGTTATGTAAAGTTTATCATTATTCGATAGTATTTTTTCCGGACCTTCAGCTACGGGGATTGTAGCTTCAATAAGATTTGTATCTAAATTTAAAACCGCGACAAAGTCATCGTTGACGTCATTTGGATCTCCCCAGTTGGTGATATAGCCTTTGTTGTTGCTAAATTCAATGTATCTAGGATTGACAATCATATCACTTACTGTTGCGATATATTCAAACGTATAGCGATTAACAATCTCAATGGTAGATGAGTTATTGACCACTAAATACGCATTGTCACCATTAAAACCCATACTTTGTGCGGTGTCTCCAAGATTTACACCGTTAACTTCAGTATAAATGGAATTATAAACGTCACCTGTCTCTCCGAAAAAAGAAATTGAAGCATTAGAATAACCAAATCCGCCTTCATTCAAAATAAATATACCGTCTGTATAATTTCCAGAGGGTGGTTGCGCAGTAATAGGATCGTCTCTGTCATCACTAGTACAGGATGTTATACTTAGTGTCGCTATGATTAAGAGGCTTGCTAATTTGTGAAAATGGTTTTTCATATTTTAAAATTTTAGATGTAAATAGAAGTTGAAATTCCGCCCAGGCATTGGTCGGTTGAGAACGCTTTCGTAAGATTCGTTCCAAAAATTGAGTATTTGTGCACCTAGCTTATAGTTGCGTTTTTTACCAAGCGTATATTCGGCTCCCAAATTAGCCACCATATAGCTGTCCAAAATATGTTCGGTAGCATGGTCGGTAGTTGTAAAGACTTCATCATTATTGAGGTATTGGTAATAAGCTGAAATTCTTTTGTAATTGTAACCCACTGAAGACGTGAATTTGTAAAACGGCACATAAATTAACTGCTTTCCTGTTTCTTTATTCTCTGAAACCGTGTATGCAAAAGTTGCAGAACCTGTGAATTTATGATTTCCAAATGATTTTTGAAGTGTAACGACCGATTCTAATCCGTAAATTTCAACCTTATTCGTGTTTTCTGGTCTGAAAATACCTGAATTATCAGGAACCCAACGCAACAAGTTTTCGACATAATTATAATAACCAGTTAACGAAACGGATAGGTTTTTAAAGTTGAAATTATTGCTGATTTCACCTTGATAAGAGGTTTCGGGTTTTAAATCCGTATTTCCAACGCCTTGCCAATACAGATCATTATAAGTCGGGATTCTAAAATTCCTGGACGTGTTAACCTTTAATTGATAAACGTCGGTGAGTTTAGCACTAAAACCTGCAGAATATAAAAGTGGATTCCCATACTGCTCATTGGTTTCTTGACGCAATCCTAATTCGTATAAAAATTTTTCTGAAAGCACATGTTTAAAACTCACTAAAGCAGCAGACAAATTGCGGGTTTCTGAAGCAATATTAGAACCACGACCATCATTGTGTGTGTAATTAAGTCCAGCGGTAAGTAACATTTTATTAGACAGAGCGTAATCTAGTCCGTATTTAGCTATAAAACTAGTGACCTTTCCATAGGTGTAAAAGTCATTATCAATGTTTCCAAAATAGCGGTATTCTTCGGTGGTGCTGGCTACTTTAAGATTGGATTTAAATGCACTAAAATGACTTTCCCATTCTATTAATGAGCGCGTGTTGAAATCTGTATATTTTGTTTTTAAAGCATTTGGTGTAGGTACCGAAAAATTCCGTCTACCGTCATATATATTAGCAAAAACTTTAAGTGTGTTATTTGAATTCAATTTTGAAGTCCCTGCAAAACTGACATTAGTATTGTGGTATTGGCCATTAATATTGATGCGGTCGGTTTCGGGATACGGATAATTATTATCAGAAGCATTTCTTGCAATACCTAAAAGCATGCTGAATTTCTTTGAGGAATAATTGGTTTGGTAATCTATTCCGTAGGTGTTAAACTCACCATAATTAGCAAAGAGCTCATTATGAAATCCTTTGTTAAAGCCCAATTCATTTACTAAATTAATAGAGCCTCCAATAGCGCCACTGCCATCAGCAACACTAGAACCTCCTGGTTTTATTTCTATTTTGTTATAACCACGTGTATTTATGGTGTTAAAATCAGTTTGCCCAGTGGTTTGTGAGTTAATATTAATACCGTTCCAAAGTACTGAGGTTTGCGATGCTGTAGTCCCTCGAAACGACGGAGAAGAAACCATGCCTAGACCATTTTCCTTAAAATAAACGGTACTATTAAAGTTTAGAAAATTGGTTAATGAAGCTTGGTTTTGTTTTAGAACACTGTCTTTAACTACAATAACGTTTCTAGTGTATGTAGAATCTTTAAGTTGATAAGCAATAAGACGTACCTCTCTCAAAGCCGTTATAGAGTCGGTTTGCGAATGAAGCATAGAACAAAAACCTATGCAAAACAAAATGGTGCATACAAAATATCTCATAAACCCGATGCCTTTTACCCGAAAGCGGTTGTGTTAATTGTTGGTAAAATTGGCAGGTCTCCTGACTCATGTCCTACTAATGGTCCTTCCCATTCTAAAAGAACAGTGGATGTTGAAGATTTTCATTAGAGGCATCCCAAAAAGGGACTAAACTTACAGTTGCGGGAACAGTTCAGGATTATTAAGTTAATAACTATTTTACCTGATTCCCTTTTAATCATATCTATAATACATAGACATAAACCAATAGAGGACAAAGGTAGATAATTGTATTCTATTTTAGATAAAAACACCTTCTTATTTAGTGTAAATATTGAAATTGTTTGATGATAGATTAAATGCCTTTTTGGAGGCATTTTTAGATCTCGATTATAATGGGTAAATCGTCGTGAGTAGAAGAATTTTTACATAAAAAAAACAGTGCCAGTATGTGGTTTCTGGCACTGCTAAAAAACATCAAAAATCTAACCCAATTTTAATGTAATTGTTTATGTCTTTTAATAGGTAAATATCTAATCAATGATTTTTATATCAACAGAAGTTCTGCTTTGCCAACCTGTTTCATCGGTTACTGAATATGAGCAATGGTAGTCTCCTGTGTCTATATCATCTGGGATAGTGATACTGATGTTAATCTCATAAGTTGATAATCCACCTTCGATTTCAAAATTTTCCATGTATATGAATGGATTTACGGCTCCTTTTATCGGCTCTAAATCACAAGTTTCTCCTTGATCATCATGAGTATGGTGATCAAAATTATGGTGAATGTCTAAGCTATATGAAGCCAGTGCTTTGTTGTCTGCAACCTGTGCTTTAAAGATATAAGTTTCCCCTTTTAGGAGTTGTTCGCAAGCTTGCGGAAAACCTTCAGCGTAATTAATACTTATAGTAGGCTTTTCTTCATCGATAGTATTACTGTCGTCGCTAGAACATGAAGTAAAGAGTACTATGACTAAGATTAAATTAAAATATTTGGTAATCCATTTCATGGTAAAAAGTTTAAAACCGCATAGTATGTGCGACACTATGCGGAATAATTAATGTTTAAGATGCTGTAACATCAATATGTGTTTCGTAAGCTTTAGTGTTTCCATCTTCATCTTCAACAGTAAAAGTTATATGATACTCTCCTGCAGGTGCAGTTGCTGGGACATCAATATGCTCGTGGAATTCTACGTCTGTTAAGCCATGATAACCTTCTGAGAATATGATTTCAGAATCCCATTCTACTTCACCAGCACCAACAGGAAGACCGTGCGCATGGATATCTACTGTAATATTGTGAATGCCATTAAGTGCATTAATCATAAATTCAGCATGAAAATCGCTCCCTTTAGCTGCAGCAGCATCCACAGAGAAACCACTTAATATTATGGAATCTAAAACCTCTAAATGCCCTTCGATTGCTGTACTATTTCCAAGCTCATCAGTAACAGTTAATTCAATGTGGTATTCTCCAGAAGGAATATTAGTTGGTACATCTACATGTTCATGAAATGTAGGATTGATGACTTGATAATTACTCCCTGAGTATTCTTGGAAAAAGTCCCACTCAACTTCACCATCAGCTAGAGGTAAATCGTGAGCATGGATCGAAAGCGTAATACTACTGACCACAGCTTCTGCATTTATTTCGGCTTCTAAATGAATGTCTGATCCTTTAAAAGCAACCTGATCTGTAGAGTGTACGCTGCCTTCCCCATATTCAAAATTAGTTATTTCTGGAGCATTAAGACTAGGTGAACTAGCGTCATCATCACTGCTACATGAGTTTAAAAGGATTCCGAAAAACGCGATAAGCGCTAAAAATTTAAAATTTGATTTCATAAGTTTTGTTTTTGTGTTCATAATGTTTGTGTTCATGGTTTATAAATTATTTATGGTTATTAAAAGGATTGTGTGAGTGCTATAGAGATGTTTCTTCCGGCTTCTGGCACATCGATTAAGCGGTAAAAACTCGTATGGTCGTAATAATTAGTATTGAAGACGTTATTGAGTTTAAACTTTATTTCCAATGCTTTCTGAGTTTTAAAGACATCTATTTGTGTGAGTAATGCCATGTTTAAGACTTGGTAGCCCTCAGTTTGTTCTTCTGGTGGTACAATCTCATCTTGTGCTGCCGTAATTCTGTAATCGGCCCTTAGTTGAGGTTGTTTAAAAAAGAGAGCATCTTTAAACTGATAGTTTGCAGAAAACAATCCGGATAATGGTGGAGAAAATGGAATAGTAAAACCTTCTTTTGGGCCACTGGTTTGTTTAGAGTAGACGTATTCAGCAGAAGCATCTAATTTTAAATTAGGAATAACACTTGTACTCGCTCTTAATTCTCCACCTGCTCTAAATACCTTGTTTTGTGTGTATTCGTAAATTTGTAACGTCTCATAATAATTTGAAGTCGGATTCAGGTAAATAAAATTTTCGAAGAAATTGACGAATGGACTAACTCCGATGCTAAAACCCTTTGTGGTGTGGTCGATATCAATATCTAATTGATAAGATTCTTCAGGGTCTAAATTAAGGTTGCCTTGCTCATAACGGTACATGTGATAATTCACGCCATCTGAAGCTAATTCATTAGGTAAAGGCATTCTAAAACTTTTTCCTGCATTTATTTTAAAGGTGGTATTGTTTAGAATATAACTTAAGCCTACAGAAGCGCTCACATTTCCAAAATTGAGCGTTTTGTTTTCGGCTCTTTGTAAATAGACATATGAGGTAGAACCATTAGCATTATTGATGGTGGAAGGGTACCAATCAAAATAAGACTTACTATGTATTTGTCCAAAATCATAACGAACTCCAGCTAAAAGATGTAAATCTGAATTGATTTTAAACTGATCAAAAGCAAAAGCACCAATTGTAAATCGGGTGTATTCGGGTATTAAAAATCCCCAACCACTTATAGTATTATGCTGAAATTCTACATTTACACCAGTAACCAGATTATGCTTATCATTAGATTTAAAACTATCCTTTGCATTTAGGGTAAACGTATTTTTATGAAACCCACGTTCTTTGCTATCTGAAGGTGTTGGCATATAACCGTGCGGTATTGGTTCGGAATGTTCCTCTCTTAAATTATTTTGAAAACCGAAATCGAGATTAATACTGTGTTTATCTAAAGCTATTGACGTGTTATTCGTGATTTTAAAATGGTTCACTTTATGATAAGGCAGATCAATATCTCTATTAGACTGGTCGTAATCAATGCGCGATGTTCTCACTTCTAATCCATGTGCATTAGCGAAAAAGCCATTTTTAGCATTGACGTTGCTAATTGTGGTTTCTGAGGTTATGCGGTCTGAAATATACCCGACACTTATACTAGCGTTAGCTTCTTTTCCTGCGGTGTTACGTAGATTATTGTCGTGTAGCGTAAAGATGTAATTTTCGTAATTTATTTGGTCTGTAGGAACTTTATAATCGCCATAATCTCTATAGGTGAGGCGTCCACGGTAAAACCATTTCTCTTTTCTGGCTTGGATTCCTGCTGAAATCCCTAATAAATCATTGTTGCTTTCTCCTAAGACATTCACTTCACCACTAAAGGAATTTGCAAGCGGTATTTTATTTGGTTGAATATCTACAACACCAGCAATAGCATCAGAACCATAAACCAAAGAAGCCGGTCCTTTTACAATCTGAATAGTTTCAATGCCATATTGGTCTATTTCTAAACCATGATCATTTCCCCATTGTTGTGCTTCGTGTTTTATACCATTTTGTACCACTGCAACTCTATTAAATCCTAAACCTCTAATGACAGGTTTAGATTGTCCGGAGCCAATTTTAATAGTACTTACACCCGGAATTTTACTTAGGGTTTGCATCAAACTATTTTCTCTGTTGGTAGTAAGAAATTCTTTAGAGACCAATTGAGAAACTACAGGCGATTCTTTATGTTCTCTCTTTTTAGTTTTTCCGTTGACCTTTATTTCGTTGAGTTCGGTGGTAGATTCCTCTAATAAAATTTTAAGGTTTTCGCTATTTGAGCTTGCTTTTATAGTAATTGTTTTAGAAGCGTAACCTAAATGCGAAACCGTAAAGGAGTAGATGCCTTCAGTAACATTAGGAATGGTAAATGTTCCTGAAGCAGATGAAATCGCATGAAGATTTTCGCCATTAATAGTGGCACCTTCGATGGGTTGTAAAGTGTTTTGGTTTATTACGGATCCTTTTATTTGAAAAGAATTCTGTGCAATAGCGATTGTGCTTAGGCTAAAAAATAGCCATAAACTCAGGGTTTTGTATAACATAATATGATACAATAAGATTTGTAGGATTCGTCAAACGGACGACCCATTATAAAATCTATTTGGTTTGAATGAAATCGGATTTTCTATAACGAATCAAATGATTTAAATAGCTAAAGTTTTAGAGCTTCACTATGGAAGAAGACGTCTAAACGCATTAAATCATGGGGTCTCTGAGTATCTCGATATTGAAGCACATAATTCTAAAAATGGAACTAATGCTTCAAAAGCTAAAAGGTATATAGAGAGAGACTTATAGTGAAAAGGGAGGAGGTCTAGACAGTAGTTGACTAGAAGTAATCGTCTTATGAGTTACAAAACTGTAAGCGTTAAAGTTGTCTCTAACGATGACCAATTCTGTGTTTTTAATGTAAAACTCTTGTGCCTCTGGAGTTAGGATAGGTATTACATTATTAATTGTAGCATAATCACAAACCTCACAATGTAACTCTTGGTCCTTGTCCTCATCGTGAGTTAAGGCGTGAAGCCCAACCATTTTTAAGGAAAGAAAAAGTATAATAAAGAAGTATGTGATGCTGTTCTTCATTTAATAATTAAAATATTTACGTTTTTAAATTTGTTTAGTAAGTTTTAATTAGTGGTTTTGCTTAGTCGCTATGCGTAATAATTTCCAATTAGCATAATGTGCTAAAGCGAGTAAAGTTGCACCTATAACCGTATTACTAACCTCCCATAAATGTGTAAAGTGAAGTCTGCCTATAGCTATAAAAGCAAACCCTAATAAAGCAATCTTTAAAGGTTTGGTTTTATGGTGAATTGTTTTATAACTTGGCCAAAGCGAGGTTAATAAAAACACAATTCCTAAACTTATGAATACCCACTCAATCATTGGATTATTTAAAAAATATAAGCTACTCAATGAAGAGAACGAAAGTAAAATAGGGAATATAGCACAATGAATGGCGCAAATTAAAGAGCTTGAAAGTGCTATTATATCTAGGGTATTATTTTTTATTTTATTCACTTTACTAAACGTTAAAGAATTTAAAAGCGACTACGTCGCATTACTGTGTTTTGCAAATATATTATTTATTTATAATATTGCAATGTTGTTGCAATAAATTATTGCAAATAAATCGCATTAACAATGAAAAGAAGAAATACACCGACTAAAGAAGCCGTTTTAAGTGTAATCACTAAAGCCGGACAAGCTATGAGTCAGGATGCGATTGAAGGCGAAATTTCTATTGATATTAATAGAGCAACAATCTATCGTGTGTTAAATCGTTTTTGTGAGGATGGTGTGTTGCACAAAGTTATTGCAGAAGATGGTAAACAATATTTTGCCTTATGCGATGGTTGTGATGAAACACATCAAATGCATCAACATTTTCATTTTAAATGTACGGTTTGTGAAACATTAGAATGTCTTCCTAATGAAGTTAATTTTTCGATTCCAAACGGTTACCATGTAGAGAACGTAAATTGTGTTTTAACAGGAGTGTGTAAAAAGTGTTCTTAATCGTTAAGACCTAAAAATTCAACATCACTTAGGGTTTTCATAAAAGCAATTAAGTCTGTTTTTTCCTGTGGTGAAAGTGGTATTCTGTTGTTATTATCTTTTAAAATAGGATCTAAATTATCAGCTTCTAAAACACCAGTATCTAAATAATTGAGCACATCTTCTAATGTTGCAAATTGTCCGAAGCTACCGTAAGGAGCAGTATATTCTATATTTCTTAAACTAGGCACCCTAAAACGCATATAATCTTCAACAAGACCTGTAATTCTGGCACGTCCTCCTTCTTCAGGGTCTGGATTTATAGGAAATCCGATATTTCTAAAGCTTTGATCCGTGAATAGTTCTGTATTATGACAGCTGATACATTTATCTTGAAAAACAGCGTAACCTTGCGCTTCACTTATTGTAAATGTTTCACCTTCATTGCGTTTTACTTTATCGTATTTACTGTTTGCCGAAATTAAGGTGTATTCATATTGTGCAATACTA
Organism: Winogradskyella pacifica; assembly: GCF_003386275.1. NCBI lineage: Bacteria > Pseudomonadati > Bacteroidota > Flavobacteriia > Flavobacteriales > Flavobacteriaceae > Winogradskyella > Winogradskyella pacifica. Next base: position 335,369 of record NZ_QREI01000004.1, read on the forward strand.
TTATAAATACCATCAGCGGTAATACCTTCACCTTCAAATGCTTTATTAAAAAGCTCCATATAAGATGGATCTGTTTCAAGTTTACCTATCACTTCTAAAATTGAAGAATCCATTTCTTCATGTGTAATAATAGGTACTAATGGCTGATCTTCTAATTGAAGTTTATTGCCGTCCCAATTATAAAACTGCATAAACGCCATGTTTTGTACAGGTGGCGCATTACGAAGTCCTATGCGGCCTTCGATTCCTATTCCTTTAGGATTATGATCTGCAAAAGCACTTTCTTGAATATGACAACTCGAGCACGAAATCGTGTTATCTGCACTCAATTGTTTGTCAAAAAATAGTTTTTTCCCTAATTCAACACCAAATTCTGTAGGTGTATTAGTGTATACTGAACTGTTGAATTCAGGAAAATCAATAGGAATATTTAATGATATTTCCGGATTGTTATAAATAACACGTTCAGAATCATCGTTATTACAACTCGTAATTAGCAATACTATAGCGATATGTCGTATGAGTTTTTTCATGAAAATATAGTATGAAACTAGTAAAAAGAGTCGGCTAGAGGTAGGCCTCATAACCGACTCATTAATTTTAGATTTAGTTTTCTACAGATGTAATAGAAAACATTCCTGTAACATCTGTTGTACCGTTACCTCCAATATTCTCTACAAACTTCATCATTTCAGTAGCTGTATGAGCACTTGGTGTTGCGTTGTTCGAAATATCTTCAGTTGAAACCAACGTTACTGTGTGGCTATTTCCACTTAAGAAATAATCAAAATCAGCTTTGATAGCAATTGTTGGTGCACTATTACCAACAGTTGCAGTAGCAGGTAGACTTAATGTAATATCTCTATAAGCATCGACTCCTTGTGTGAAATTTTCTTCGTCACCTTCTAAAGTACTTCCAGAATGGAAAGACAACTCTTTATTATCTGTATCATAGAACCCTTCAATTTTAGTAAAACGGTATCCTGTTCCCCATTCCCAATGCATTTCAGTATCATTTGAGCCTGCGTTATCATAAAACGTTGGAAAGCTAACTTGATCTAAAGTATTTAAGTCTGATCTTACACCTAAACCAAATTTAATTTCTGTATAATCTCCAACAGGAATATCACTTAAAACGTAGCTTAAAGTTTCTGGTTTTGCTTGGTTAACCACCGTTGCACCTGTATCTAAATTGTTGACGTTATAAGGAATTTCAGTACCATTAGCTTTTATAAGACGAATGTTACTGACTACGTATTTTAATTCAGAAAAATGGTGAACTTGTCCTGCATCAGAAGTATTAACGGTAGCTTCTGCAGAAGTTGCTGCACCAAGGACAATAGGCGTACTGTTAAATGTATTGCTGAATTCTAAAGTCACATTGTTTGCTACACGGTTGTCGTCATCAGAACTACAAGACATAAACGCAACAAGTACTGCTGCTGATAACATATATTTTTTAAGATTTTTCATTTTTTAAATTTGTAATAATTGGTAATTTGTTTTAAATAATATTAAGTGCGATTAAAACCCTCTGTATATATTGGCGGTGGCACCAGTATTTCTAAATAGGGTTCGGTATGCTGAAATTCTTTGTAAATCACCAATTCCCTCTTTTTTGAGATTTTTGGAATTTTTAATTCAATTTCGAAATTTGAACTGAATGCCAAATCAAAATTTCTTGTATTAATAATTTTTTCTGAAGGGGTATCTTCCGTTTCTTGTAGTTCTTTTGTTAAATGACATTTACCATTACATTGTAGTTCTGGTTTGCTTTTATTGATACAAAATTGTTCTATAATGGCTTTTTGGTTGAGTTTAAAGTGCATAATAACGACGGCTTGCTGCGAAACAACAAACAGAAATATAAGGGTCATTATGAAACTAAAAACGCTGCGCATCTCTTTAGAAGTTGAATTTTAAAGACGTGAAAATATTACGTCCCATTCTCGGAATGTTTCCCCAATCGGCATAAGTACTGTAGTATGCATTCAATACATTTTCTGCCCCAACTTGTATAACGGTTTTATAATCTTTAATGCGGAAGGTGTAATCTGCAGATAAATTCCAAATGGTATAAGAAGGTGTTTGGTCTTCACCATATTCTGGACTGTAATGGATTTGTTCTAAATCTCCATTTATCGACGTTTGAAAGCTTAGATTATGATACTGATAATGAAGTGCTGTTTGATAGCTTAAAGGCCTAATAAATGGCAAGTTATTTTCGTTTTCATCCTTTCCACGTGCGTAAGTTAGAACGCCTTTCCAGTGTAAATTGTCTAAAATGGAATAACTTCCATTCAGTGAGAAATTGAATAACGTTGAATAATCCAAAGACGTGTAGCCTTTAACACCAATAGATTGATAATTCATTGGGCTACCTAAACTTAATATCCGACCAATGATATAATTCTCAATGTAGAAATAATTCACACTAGCTTGAATACTAAATTTATCATCTTTATAACCAGCACTAGCACTGCCTTCGTATGATATTTCATTTTCAAGATCAGGGTTTCCAATATAATCGTAACGATCAAAACTATTATAAATGTAATAGCCATAACCTTCGGAAACCGATGGTGCTCTGTGACCGTAACCACCTCCTACAGAAAAATTAAAGTTATTGATATCTAATTGATAACCTGCGTGTAAACTAGGTAATAGTCTCGTTTTTTCTTGTGGTGTGCCTGGGTGAAATATCCAGTTGAATTCTACATATTTCGAATGGTTGTAATTGACTCCCAAAGAGGCACCAAAATTCAGTTGACTTTTCTCAGATATTTCCCAGGAGTTGTTGATGGAAAGTCCGGCAAAAGTCGTTGTAACTCCAGGCCAACTGTAAGCAAACATGCTACGCTCACTTCGGTCTTGAGGATACATGCGCATTTCGGCTGTAGATAAATTATTATAAGCGTTTAGTTGAATTTCAGAGCTAAAACGATTCTTTTTAATATTCGCTTTAGAGAGCAAACCATAAGTGGTGCTCCAGCCTGGCATATCCATATGGACCAAGTTTTCAGGACGTGTGGTATCATCCATATAATGTTCAATAGCATTAAAATAAATCTTAGTATCTAAGGCTCTGAATAAACCCTTTTCAAAGACTTGTTTGTATGTTGCTGAGGTGATTAAGGCACGCGATAACCATAAATCCATGGGTAAAGCAGGATAGCCAACATCATTAGCTTGGTCATAGATTGCTTCTAACTTTACAGAAGATAACTCACTTGTTTTATAGGCTAATCCCAAAGACGCATTGAATTTAGTGAATTGTGAATGCTCAACGTCATCATTATTTCCGTCACTATAATTTCCGGCATTTCGGAATGCTAAACTTCCATCGACGACAAATTTATCACTAGAATAAGAGGTGTTCGCTAAGTTGAAAAACTGCTTATTATTAAATTCAAAACCTGTTTGGTAAGCGCCATCCCATTGCTTTGATAAGCCAAAAGGTGTGCTTTTTCGTTTTAAATCAATACTTCCGGCAACGGTTGCACCATGCATATTACCTTCTTGCCCAGATTTAATATCAATCGCAGACAAATTATTACTCTCTACATAAGAGGTAATAGGATCCATTTTATCTGTACACGCACCAAAAACGTGCATACCGTCAATGGTAATTGTAGAGCGTTCCGAACTCATATTGTTTAGTAACGGTTCCCATGCATATGCACCGCGTTTTATAAAACTGATATTTTCTGAAGACGCTAAAAACTCATCGACGGAAACGGCCATTTTCATGTCTGTTTCAATCTTCTTTTTAACTACAGATACTAATTTTACTTCGCTGAGTGCTATAATGCTGTCTTTCTTTTTTTCTGTGTTTTGTGCATGGATGAACAATCCGGCAAAAAGCAATAGTATAAGGGTTAGGAATTTCATCATTATTAGAATAATATATCGATATATAGTTCGCTTCTTGCTCCTTCAATTCCTGGTGTGAATTCGGTAGATACTTCTGTGCCTTTTAAAATTTCACCAAATTGGTTTTGCAACCTGAAATTTAAAGTCCAGTTTCCCGTCATAGTATAATTGACGATTCCATAATATAAACCATCTTCTTGCTGAGTTAAATCTTCATTGTTTAAAGAGGAATGATTTCCCATTGAGGGTTCTGGCATTCTTGGATCTAATAATAAGGTGTAATCGGCGACTTCAGAATATGAAAACTGAGAAGCATCAGGAAAAGTACCAGCGTCATTACTAGGTGGATTGTATGTGTAGATGCCTGCAACCAATTCATTTTGTGCAATTTTGGGTTTCTGTGGTGCTACTAAAGCGATAAAATATTGCTCACCATCACTTCCTGTAAAGGAGGTCATGTTCAAATTCATATTAGTTTGCGCTTCTACAATAATATCTTGGTCAACCGTGTATGTTTGGTCATTGTCGGTAAATGAGAGGTATAGTTTCCAGTTTTCTAAATCGGTACTTTCATTGGTGAAGACAGTGTAGCCAGAATAATAATCCTCTGTGGAATTATAATTTAAATTATAACGATGTGGACCCGAAGAATTATTACCATTATAATTAGTGCTAATAGGTAAGAATGTGATTTCTGACGTATTTAAACTTTCGTTAGTTTGAGTGTTGATGATTTTTAAACGGAAGTCATTGTAACCTTTATAGAAGGTTCCGTTTAAGGCTTCAATACTAATCTGATAATCATTTTTAATGACGGACACAACTTCGAGATATTCAAAATGCTCTGTAACTACAGTGCTTATTTCAGATTCGTAATCGGTTTTATCTAGTGTACACGATGTAACCGCAACCAGAATTGCAGCCACGAGAAAAATGCTTTTCTTCATCACTTATAAGTGTTTTATTTAAAAAAAATAAGATGTAGCTGCAGCTATTTTAATACTTAAACGCTGTTTAAATAGTAACAATATTAGTATCAAATTAGGTGCGTAGAAAGACAGAAATTACTGTTAGTTTCGCTACAAAGGAGACGTAGAAACCTTGTCCGTGTAGACTAGTAGATATAAAGCAAAAGTGTTAGATTATTAATTAGCTCTAATTAATGATCTATGGATGCAGTGTATAGGCTAATGATAAATCACTTAGCGACATACTAATTCTATAAGTTACAGAGGTTCTATTTTAAAATTAAGCGAGTGGAGGATGAAAGATAAAATTCATAAAATTGAATTTATAAATTTTATGATATGAAGTGTTTATTTTTGAATTTTCTTCTTTTACGATGCTATCTAAAGTATTAATAAAAATATCTTGAAAGAAAACAACTTGATGTTCCGTGGGAGAAGACTGGTTTTTATCGCTACTTTTTTCAGAATCGGAAACCTTGGCTAATTCCTTTTTTAAATAGCATTTACCATTACAACCCATTTCTGGGGTTTCTTTATTAACACAAAGTTCATTTTTAATGTAATCATAAAAAGCAGCATACTCCACAAATGGAATAGTAGGTTTTAAAAGCATAAATAATGCTAAAAAGAGTGTAGCTGTTTTCACATATCAAAGGTCTTTAATTATTTTAAAATTTCCTAATGTTTTTAAATTTGAAATAAGGGGTGTTATTTGTGCAAATGAAATATTCAGAAAGGATTACCTCTTTTAATTTATAAGGAATTTATAGTCGGAAGGTGTTATTTTAGCTTCATCACTACGAATTCAATTTTTTGACATTATTTTTAGAGCAATTCTTAAAAAGAGTCTTTAATTTCGCAAAGGGAATCAATGTGCCTAACAAACGATTATGAAGATTGATAAATTTGTCCTATTTATTATAGGAATTATAATACTAGCTTACTTTTTTCCGGAATGGGGAATTGAAAATAGCGAAATTCCTATCGACACTATTAGTGCCATAGGAATTTCACTTATATTTTTTTTCTATGGATTGAAATTACATTCAACCCAATTAAAAGCAGGACTTAAAAATTGGAAGTTGCATCTTCTGGTGCAAGGTTCTACGTTTTTAATGTTTCCGTTACTAGTGTTGCTACTGCGTCCATTTATTCAAAATGAGGAGCAAGAAACGATTTGGTTAGCCTTCTTTTTCCTGGCAGCATTACCATCTACGGTATCATCGTCAGTAGTGATGGTATCCATGGCAAAAGGAAATATACCAGCAGCTATCTTTAATGCTAGTATTTCAGGAATTATAGGTATTGCCGTTACGCCCTTGTGGATGGGGTTGTTTATAGATAGTACGCAAACCGATTTTGATTTTACCGATATCTACCTAAAGCTTATTATTCAGATTATATTACCTGTAATATTAGGATTACTCTTACAACGTTTTTGGGGTGATTTTGCTATTAAGCACAGTAGTAAATTAACGTTGTTTGATAAGTCTATTATCTTATTAATAATCTACAAAAGTTTTGCGGCATCGTTCTATAACAATATGTTTAGTGCGGTTTCACTTTTTGATTTAGCTTTACTTTTAATTGGCGTAATGGTGTTATTTATTATCGCGTTTTCGTTAACAGGTTTTATGGCTAAAAAGCTTGGTCTTAACAGAGAAGATAAAATAACAGCTCAGTTTTGTGGTACTAAAAAGTCATTAGTACATGGGACTGTTTTTTCTAAGATTCTTTTCGGTAATATGGCGACTATTGGTATTATTCTATTACCGCTGATGTTGTTTCATGCCATACAGATATTAATAATAAGTGTAATAGCATCAAAAAACCGGTAAAGTTTGGAGTTGCTCTACGATAAACTTATTCTAATCAGAGTTTATTAAAACCACTTGAAATGAATTCCTGAAATAGCTACAGCTGCAACTAAAATTAGTAATACAATTATTATAAACCACGCACCAAATTTAGTTTTCGTGTCTTTTTGAAATATATAATCTCTTGTTTTTTCTTCTTCGTCTTTTACAAATTTCATAATTTCTCTTTTTTTACTTGTTAATATAGGTTGTCTTAATGTTTACAAAGGCCAACATACCTTCTTTGGATAATTCACGACCATAACCTGAAATTTTTGTTCCACCAAAAGGTAGTCTAGGATCAGATTTTACCATCTCATTGATAAAAAAGCCACCATCTTCAATTTTTGAAACGCGTTTTGATGCCGCTTCATAATTTGAAGTAAAAACCATAGTTCCCAGCCCAAATTTTGAGTTTGCGGCTGCTTCGTAAGCGTCATCTTCCGTTTTTACTTTTATAATAGCGGCAACGGGCCCGAAAGTTTCTTCTTTAAATACGGGCATTTCAGTAGTTACTTTGGTTAGAATTGTCGGTTCGTAATAAGCTCCATTTCTTTTATGACCTTTTATGACTTTAGCTCCTAAATCAATTGATTGTTGAACTTGTTTTTCTAAAGTTTCTGCTAAATCTTCACGAGCCAAACAAGATATTGTGGTGTCTTCTTCTAATGGATTTCCATATTTTAAATCTTTTACCTTAGAAGTGAATTTTTCAATAAAGACATCATAAATATCTTCTACAACTATAAACCGCTTTGCTGCAATACAACTTTGTCCAGAGTTTTGCATTCTCGCTTTGACGATAGTGTCTATATATTTGTCTAAATCCGCATCTTTTAATATGATACACGCATTATTTCCGCCTAATTCTAAAAGCGACGGTTTTAAATTTTTACCAGCCAATTCTGCGATTTTTCGACCTGCTTTTTCGCTTCCGGTTAAAGACACTGCTTTTACAGTATCATTTCCCATAAGGTCTTCAATAGTTTCATGATCCGTTACAAGTGTTTGAAAACATCCTTTTGGGAATCCTGCATCTATAAATAGTTTTTCAATGGCAATAGCACAACCAGTAACATTAGAAGCGTGTTTTAAAAGTGCCACATTCCCTGCTGTTAATGTCGGGATTGCGAACCGAAATACTTGCCAAAACGGATAATTCCAAGGCATAATGGCCAATACACAACCCAAAGGATCATAACTTATAAAGCTTTCGTGCGCTTCGGTTTCAATAAGATCATCTTGTAAAAATTGTTCTGCATTTTTTGAATAAAAGTCAATGAGATAAATGCATTTTTCAATTTCAGCTTCACTTTCAAGAATTGGTTTTCCCATTTCTTCAGTCATTAGTTGACTCAAGTGTTGCTTGTTTCTGAATACTTCCTCAGCTAAATTTTGTAATAATTCTATGCGTTCTTCAATTTCAAGCTCTTTCCACGTTTTAAAAGTGGAGTCTGCCAATTCAAGTTTCTCTTTCAATTTTGATTTTGAATCTTGTGCATAGGTCTCAAGATGATTCCCATTAAAAGGGTTATATGTTTTTATAGATTTCATAGGCGTAGTTATCTTTCAAATTTAAATATATCAAGCAAAACGTGTTAATTCTATTACTAAAATGTTTGACGCTAATAGTAAATAGCATTTCAGCTAATATTGCTATCTAAAGAGTCAAATTGTAGCTTCTATTACCTATATCTTTGTATAACAGCAGCGTGCTGAAAATTAAAAATAATCATAAAAAATAATATCATGAGTAATAACGGAAATACAGTTTTAGGAATTTTGGCAGGAACAGCAGTAGGAGCAGTTTTAGGAATTTTATTCGCCCCAGATAAGGGTAGTGTAACACGACAAAGAATTGCAGATGAAGCAGCAACAAAAAGAGACTTAATGGCTGAAAAAGCAACTGAGCTTAGAGATTCTTTAGGTAATACTATTTTATCTCAGAAAGAAAACTTAGATGAGCAAGTAGAATACATTGTTTCTAATGCGAGTTATAAGGCAGAAGATGTGATTACCACACTTGAATCTAAATTAAGAGATTTAAAAGAAAAGAATAAAACTTTACAGAAAAAAGCATAATCCATGAGTGTATTTAATGATATAAATCACACCACAGAAAAAGCTTCTCATATTGGTGAGCGCTATATTAGAGCGTCTCACCAATATTTTAAGTTGAAGGTTTTTCAGCAGTTAACCCTGTCACTAAGTTTGGTGACTAAGGTTTTTGCTGTTGGTAGTCTTTTGTTTGCAGGATTGGTTTTCTTGTCTATTGCAGGAGCTATAGAATTGGGGAATGCAGTGAATAGTTATTCATTGGGATTCTTATTAGTTGGTCTTATTTACGTAGTGATTTCAATTTTAATCTATTTACTTAGAGCAAAATTCAACGCATATATTATAAAGAAAGTCGGACTTAAATTTTTTAATTAATATGAAAACATATACCACATTTAAAGATATAGAGCACGATTTAACGCGTCACAAGTTAGAGCGCGATATTGCCTGGGAGGAACTTAAACTCATTAAAACGGAGTATAAACAAGATTTAGAACCTCTAAATTGGATCAGTACAGCCTTAAAATTAACAGGGAAATACAGTTTTATCGCAATGATAAGAAACTGGCTTTTTAAGAAGTAAGTTATATAAGTTTGCTAAACCTAAACTTTAGCAACAATTTGCTTTTTAAACTCATTAGGCGAGAGGCCAAATTTTTCCTTAAATATTTTAGAGAAGTAACTTCTACTTGTAAAACCTATAGAATAAACGATTTGAGAAATATTTAAATCGGTTGTTTTCATTAGGTTTCTTGATTGTTCTAGTCGGATATGACGAATAAACTCAGTAACAGTGCGCTTATATATAAATTTAAACCCATCTTGAAGCTTAGCCTGAGACAATCCATAATCTATAGACAACTGGTCTAAAGAGTATTGTTTTGCAGGCTCTTTTTGTATAAGATCACAAATTTTCTTAATCGTCTTTAATTCCTTTTTTGAAACAGAGGTAGGCAGTTTTTTACCTTTAATTTGTCTATCGTGTTGTTGAATGTGTAATGAAAGAATTTCATACACCTTGGCTTCAATTTTTAAGATTCGAAGCATGCCTTTGGATTTAATCTTATGGATAGATTTAACATCATCAGCCATTTTTAAATTTAGTTCTCCAAAATGCGAAAATCTATTTTCGTGATCTGTATCTACAAAAACTTCGTATAGCTTTTTATTAAGAGACGACACATTTGTGGTCCGTTTCTTCATAAACTCTTTACGTACAATTTGAATAATATTGATTTGTAATTTTTCGTTTTTAGGAAAGTGTATATAATTAACACCTTCAGACTTATTAGTGAAAATTACAGATTGAAATTGCTCTGTCTTGTGTTCTTTATTTTGCACTCCAAACCGATGAGAAAAATAGCCTTGAAGGTTATACATAAAACGGATAGGGTTAAATTCTTCACCTTCAATTCTAAGTATAAATTCTTTATGAAATGTTATATTAAAATCTAAGAGATTAACTCCCCAATCAAAAGGAATATAAATGATTTGACCTTTAGCATTGGCGTTATCGATTGTCATGGTATATTCTCCCCAACGTTCTTCAATTTGACCATTTAAATCCTCACTAATTTGAGTAAGAATATCTCTTGTGTTTGTTGGGTTAATTACAATTTCTATCATATTGATGTTTGGCTAGTACTTAGTTGTGTAATTACCTGTTTTAATATTGTTTAAGTACAGATAACATGTTATAATAGTTGATAAGGTTTTTTGAATGCAATTGAATAATTGTAAAAATAGACGATTTAAAATCGATTTCACTTATAGTTTTTACAAAAATCAAAAATTCGTGCAACATTATCGTTGTGAAAGGTATAACAGTTAATTTTTCAACTATATGAGCAAATTATAGGGTATTTCTATAATTAACTTTGTTAAACAACATTTTAACCGCCAAAACGAAGAAATTATGAACATATATGAAGCTATTAGAAAAGATCACGATATTCAACGCAATTTGTTAGATAAATTAGTAGACACTTCTGGTGATACTAAAACACGACATGATTTATTTAAAGAATTACGTAAAGAACTAACGCTTCATGCTAATGCAGAAGAGCGTCATTTTTATAAACCTTTAATTCCAATCGATATGATGCAAGAACATGCGCGACATGGTATTGCAGAGCATCATGAAATTGATGAGCTTATTGAGCAGTTAGAAAAAACAGAAATGGATTCATCTGCATGGTTAAAAATCGCGAAAGATCTAAAGCATAAAGTAGAACATCATTTGGAGGATGAAGAGCATAGCTTTTTTCAACTATCTGGAAAAGTCTTTAATGACAAAGAAAAACAAACATTAGCCACAAAATATAATGCTTATATGGAGGAGCATAGGTAATATTATTTCTACTAAGAATAAAAGCTATCTTTTAAATTTAAAGGATAGCTTTTTTAATTTAAAAAGTGTTGATAGTGAGTTCTTTTCTAATGTGTTTGCCAAATTCTTCCCAAAATGTGTTAAGATTTTAACCTGTAATTAATTGCGTTAATTTCTTCAGTAATAGAATTAATCAACCTTTAAAAAGGTGACTATTTTTGAGTATCAATTAGTGCTAATAACACTATCGATGTAAAAAGGTAGGCATCTAATGAAAATTACCTTAAAATTAAAATCAAAAAAAAATGGCAACATACACAGAAGAAGTAGGAAATAAACTTAATGGTTTATTAGAGAAAAATTACGACGCAGAAAAAGGGTATAAAAAAGCTGCTGAAAACACAAAGCATACTGGATTAAAAACTTATTTCAGTAGAAAAGCAATAGAGAGAAAAACTTTTGGGCACGATCTTAAATCAGAGATCAGAGCGTTTGGTCAGGACGTAGATAAGGGAGGTAGTTTTACAGGATCAGCGCATAGGACATGGATGGACGTTAAAGCGATGTTCTCAGCCGATAATGAAGAATCTATGCTAGAGGAAGCGATTAGAGGTGAAAAAGCGTCAGTAAATGAATATGACGAGGTCTTGCAAGAGGCAAGTTTACCTAGCAGTACAAAATCGATCTTATTATCGCAGAAACATCAAATTGAAACGGATTTATCTAAAGTGAAATCTTTAGAAAATTTAAAGTAGATGTAATCTGCTTATTACATAAAATTAAAAGAGCGTATTCTACTCAATAGAATACGCTTTCTTTATTTTTAGATTGATGTATATTCTGTTTTCGGTACATATTTCGCATTTAAGAAAATTGATTTTTAGGGCTTCAAACAAGAATTCATTTTAATCTGCTTTTGTTTGAGGCAGTTTTTTAAGTATTCAGGATAATAATGATCAGTTATAATGACGTACTTGCTAATAAAAACGCTCATGTTCTATAAACTATCAAACACAACTGATTTATTAGATATTGAATCTGTTTTCAATGCACAGTTTAAATATCCTTTTCTTTATAATTCAGAACCTATAATTAATGGTTTATCTGAACAGTCATTACCTATTATTCGTATGAATAATCCACACGTTATTGAATATGCAATTTGGGGAATGTTGCCGCAGAATTACACTGATGGTTGGGGTAGTTTTCAAAATTTAACCAATACATTAAATATATCATTACACCAGATTAATCGGTTAGAGTGGATAAAAAGTAGCTTAATTAATCAACGCTGTGTTGTTATTGTATCTGGTTTTTTTACATCGTATTTGTATAACGGAGAGGTGTATCCATTTTATGTCTATTCAAAAAACCACGAACCCTTTGCGTTGGCTGGAGTTTATTCTAGATTATCGGATGGCTTTATGACGGTTAGTTTAATAACGTCAACTATAGAACACAAATTAAAACACGTGCACAACTTAGGTCAAGATTTTCCTATTTGCATGAATGCTCATGACTATGACGATTGGCTAAGTCTAGATTTGGATCTAACAACTGATGGTATTGAAAAAATTAAAAGAGAAAAATTAAAGGCACATACCATTTCAAAAGAATTTTACAAAAACGATATTGTCTTTGAATCTGTACTAGAACCAGCACATTATAGTGATTTGCCAATTCTTACAATAATTTAACTTATTTAAAATCGTCTGATTGCGTCAATAACTTCTGTTTTCGAGTCAAGCTTAGCGCCATTTAGAACATATCTTTGATATATATTAATAGTAACTTAAGTTTAATTACTTTTTTTAGTTTAGTATAGGTTGGTTACCTAGTGTTAAAGCGAGTTTTCGGTTAGAGAACTCGCTTTTTCTTTATGTGATATTTTACGTATCAAAACGGTTAATATCAGTCGTATATGAGCAAATCACTCTTGTAAATATATACCATCTTTGTAGGGAAGGTTAGAAGTTCTAACCTAATAACTAAAAACCAAAAAATATGTTACGTTGGACAATCACATTCGTTATAATAGCAATCATAGCAGCCATCCTTGGATTCGGTGGAATCGCAGGAGCAGCAGCAGGAATCGCTAAAATCGTCTTCTTTATATTTATAGTGCTTTTTGTACTGTCTTTATTAAAGGGAGTCGTGAAAAAGTAAATAGATAAATATTACGATAATGGCCTTGAGAAGCTCAAAATTCTCAAGGCCATTTTTTTTGTTTAAATCATAATATAACTTTAATTACTTACTGTGTATACGTTTCATTTATAGAAACGTATTAGTCCAAAGCGAATTAAAGAGGATAAAAAGACCTTTCAAAAGCATCGTTATTCTATACGTTTATAGTTTTCAGAATAGATTTTGTTGCCATCTTCATCTATTTCAATTTGTTCAAAACGATTTTCTGATAATTCTAGTTTAAAATTAAATTCTTGTTTTTCCTCAATAACTTCATTCATAAAAGCAGAACCAAATTCTAAGGTCTCAGTTAAGTTACCATCGCCATAGCGGTAAGTTCCATACCCAAAAAACTCAATAGAATCCGTTTTTAAAAGTTTACACCACATCACTCTATTATCAGAATACATTTTAATTTGTCTAGAAATAGTGTTGTTAGAAAACGAATCTACAACGACATTATCTTTATAATTATAAAAGCCGACCAATTCCCAAGTTCCATTTAGGTTTTTTTTGGTGTTTTCCGAAATTTCTTCTGATTCACTATTTTCTACAGGCTTTTGATCTGGTTCCTTACAGGAAGATATAAACACCATAGCTAAACTTACAACTAGTAATTTGTACGACATAATTTATAAGATTTTACTTTTAAACACCTTTAAATTACGAAATTATAAGCAGAAAGCACTTATATTCATAAAATTTATGACGTTATAAGTACTGTTAATAACTTCATTGTAAGGATTTGAACAAAAAACCTACTTTTGTTTTATATAATAAAATACAAAATATGTCTGATACAATTGAAAAAGTAAAGTGTTTAATTATAGGGTCTGGACCTGCAGGATACACAGCTGCAATATATGCGTCTAGAGCAAATATGTTTCCTGTTTTATATCAAGGGGAACAGCCAGGTGGTCAATTAACCACAACCAATGATGTTGAGAATTTCCCGGGTTATCCTGAAGGTATCACTGGCCCAGGAATGATGATTGAGTTACAAAAACAAGCGGAACGTTTTGGAACAGATGTAAGACATGGATGGATTTCTAGAGTTGATTTTTCTGGTGATGTTCATAAAGCTTGGGTAAATGAAGAAAAAGAAATTCACGCAGATACGATTATAATTTCAACAGGAGCATCTGCCAAATATTTAAATTTACCTTCTGAACAAAAATATTTAAAACTAGGTGGTGGTGTTTCGGCCTGTGCCGTTTGTGATGGGTTCTTTTACAGAAATCAAGAAGTTGTAATAGTAGGAGCAGGAGATTCAGCTTGCGAAGAAGCACATTACTTATCTAAACTTTGTAAAAAAGTAACGATGTTAGTAAGACGCGATGAATTTAGAGCCTCTAAAATTATGGCACAACGTGTAAAGAATACTGAAAATATTGAAATACTTTTCAATACAGAAACTGATGAGGTTTTAGGTGATGGACAAGTGGTAACTGGTGTCCGTGTCATTAACAACAAAACAAATGAAAAGCAGGATATTGAAGCGACTGGTTTCTTCGTTGCTATAGGCCATAAACCGAATACGGATATATTTAAAGATTATTTAGATTTAGACGAAACAGGTTACATTGTTAATGCAAAACCAGGAACGAGCAAAACCAATATAGAAGGTGTGTTTGTTAGTGGAGATGCCGCAGATCATGTGTACAGACAAGCGATTACGGCAGCAGGTACAGGTTGTATGGCTGCATTAGATGCAGAACGCTATTTGGCAGCTAAAGATTCTGATTTTGAGGTTGCTACCTCTACTTATAACTAAACAGTTTATAACATATACTGAGAGCCGAAGTTAACACTTCGGCTTTTTTGTGCGATTTTTTTAAGGAAAATTAGGTATATGACTTTTGTCATAATTTAAAAGGCTTTTAATGTCAATCTTTGTCGAAACATTAAAACACAATTATGAAACATTCAATTAAACTCCCGGTATTCTTTCTAACAGTTTTTTTTAGTAGTCTATTTTCTTTTCAAACTGTTTTCTCTCAAAATTATACTTTAAATAATTCCTCTTCGGTTTTAGAAGTGCATGGAACTTCTTCGTTACATGATTGGACATTAGAAACAGAAAAGCAATCAGGTAAAGTAGTTGTGACAAACTCAGAGGAGCTAGAGATTAGTAGTCTTAATTTCTCTGTTGAAGCAGAAAGTCTTAAAAGTGGAAAATCAGCAATGGATAAAAACACGTTTAAAGCTCTAAACACAGATGATCATAAAACGATGGACTTTAACCTTACATCATTAAAAAAGGTAACAAAACAGTCTGATCAATCATTCAAAGTTTCTGCTTTAGGAAAAATGACTATTTCTGGTGTAACGAAGTCTATAACAATTGACATGACTGTGAAACTAGAAGGAAACAAGCTTTTTCTTAATGGTGAAAAATCATTCAAAATGACAGATTTTGGTATCGATCCACCTAAAGCTTTGCTAGGAACAATTAAAACAGGTGATGCTATTAAAATTGAATTCAAATCCGTATTCGAAAAAAAATAAATAAAACTTAAAATCAATTCAAACTTAAATTTATAAATTATGAAATCAGTATTAAAACTCGCAACATTTGTCATGGTTATGACCATGGGATATTCTATATCTGCACAAACAAAGAATCCAAGAGACTTTGATAATTACAGACAACCAGATCAAAGAGGCGTTAATGTTTTTGAAGCAAAAAAAGACACGGTGACTGCTTTTGAAGAACTACATGTTAGAATCGGTGGATCATTTGCATTGCAGTACCAAGCTTTAGATAATGAAAACTCAGGTGTAACACCGTTATCAGAAGTAGGTAGCAACTTTAATTTAGCTACAGCGAATTTAGATTTAGATGTAGCACTTTATGATGGTGTAAGCATGCACTTAAGAACCTATTTATCTTCTAGACACCACCACGAACCTTATGTAAAAGGTGGTTATTTTAAAATAGATAAATTAGATTTTATCTCTAAAGGATTTATGGAAGATCTTATGAAGCATACGACTATAAAAATTGGTCATATGGAGAATAATTATGGTGATGCACATTTTAGAAGAAGTGATAATGCACAAGCTATTCATAACCCATTTGTTGGAAACTTAATCATGGATTCGTTTACAACAGAGGTAGGGGCAGAGGTATACTATACTGCTGATAATGGATTTTTTGGTATGGTCGGATTCACTAATGGTAAATTAAACCAAAGCACTACAGTTTCTGACGGTTCAACCGGTGGAGCTTCATTTTTAGCAAAATTAGGTTTCGATAAGCAAATCAATGATGATTTCAGATTTAGATTATCAGGATCTTTATATAACACAGGCTATGCACCAAATGTATATTTATATTCTGCAGATAGAGCAGGTTCTAGATATTATAACATTATGCAAGATGCTTCTGCAACTAGCGATAACTTTAGATCTGGTCGTTTTGATCCTGGTTTTAGAAATCAAATTACTGCAATTATGATTAACCCATTTGTAAAGTATGGTGGTTTAGAATTTTTTGGAACTGTTGAGTTAGCTTCAGGGAAAGCTTTAAGTGAAGCAGACAGAAGAAACGCTGATCAGTATGCTGGAGAGGTTATTTACAGATTTGGACAAGCAGAAAACGTATACTTAGGGGCGCGTTACAATACGGTAAGTGCTGAATTAGCTAGTGGTGACGATGTTAGTGTAGATAGATTTCAATTAGGTGCAGGTTGGTTTTTAACTCAGAATGTATTAATGAAAGCAGAATATGTAGTACAAAAATATAAGGATTATCCAACAGGAAATCTTCTTGAAGACGGTCAGTTTGATGGACTTATGTTAGAAGCAGTTATAAGTTTCTAGAGGTTAGTTTTTTTTAAGGCCTTCATCATTTACGATGGAGGTCTTATTTTTTTATATTTTTAATTATGGTTAAGACAGTATCATTTATCATTTTAGTTTTCTTAGGATCTATGCAATCTGCTTTTTTTGAAGTAGAACCGTTAGAAACCAAAGACTCAACTGTGGTTTTTTCTTCTGAAAGCTTTCTAAAAATTAAGGGTAAAACTAATGTAAGTTCTTTTGAATGCCAGTTTGATATGGCTACGATTTCTGAAGCTATCAGTATTAGCTATAAAGATTATGACAAACGCATACAATTTAAAGACACCAAATTAACGCTACCTAATTTAGAGTTTAACTGCGGCGGTAAGGCCATTAATAGAGACTTTAATGAACTATTAAATACCGAAGAATATCCTGAAATAATTCTTAAGCTAAAAGAAATTTCTAAGACTAAAATAGATACGGGTTTAATTACAGCGACTATAGAAATTACAATTAGTAATATTGTAAGGACGTATACAATTCCTATTTCTATAGCAAATAATGAAGGTTTACACGTCAGTGGAGTGATGCCCTTAGATATAAATGACTTTAATTTAATAGCACCAACAAAAATGCTTGGTATGGTTAAGGTTTCCCCTGAGATAGAGATTCAATTTTCTCTTAAAATTAAAGAGTCTTAATACTTTTTAGCGTTGCTTCTTTTGCAACTTAGCGGTATCATCAAACTTAGTAATCGTTATTGCAGGACTACCGAAAAGATAAATTTCACTATCACCAGAAGCAGCAATAGTAATATTTTCAGTTGCAGAAATCGTTAAATCACTACTATCCTCTAATTTAACATCAACACTTTTTACATCAAATTTTGCTCCATCAAAGTTAGTTGAACTATCGAGTTGAAATATAGCATTGTTTGCTCTACCTTCTATCACAGCATCTGCGCGTTGGTATAAAATAAAACCTGCAATTTTACTGTTAACTAAAGCATCTAATTTGCAGTTATCGCTTAATTCAATTTTGGTTGTATCTGCAGTAAGATTTAAACGTGCTTTAGATTTTCCCGAGCTTTTGTAGTTAAAGGTTTTAGAATTAATGTTTAAATAAGCTCTAGAATTATCAGCAGTTGTTAAGGTAACATCAACAAGTTCCATAGAGGTTAACGATCTAATTTCGCCATCGCCTCTCGTTTCTATATTACTGAGTCCATCACTGTAATTAACAGTGATACTTAGTTTTTTCTTAGATGAAATACGAACGCTCTCAGTAAAGGTTAGTACACCATCCACAACATTAAACTGAATAACATCATGTAAGTTGTCGTCCGCTTCAATATTCACTGATGGTTTGCTGTTGTAAACGATTTCAATTGAAAAATCTCCATCGACTATAATAGAATGAAAATTATCAATAAACGTTTGCTTTATGGTAACATTTCTATCGCCTTTAATTTTTTCATCAGACTGTGCTTGTAGTACTGGTAAAGCCACAATCATTAAAAGCAGAGTAAGTATTCTTTTTTTCATGTTCTATTGTTTACTGTCTTTTAAGAGACACAAAACACCTAAAATAAGTCACTATTTATGTTTATAGACTACTAGGAGGAGTTCCGATTGTCAATATTAAGGATTTCTGTTTAATATTGGTCAATTAAAAGTTAATAAACTAAGATAAGCAAAAACCATCCCAAACTCTATTTAGAATTTAAGGTGGTTTTTAGTTACTTGTATGTTAGGTGTTTATCTTGATAATTAAATAAACAATTAGTGTTGTATTATATGCTTATTGTTGTTTTACGCTACCAGCTGAATTATCAGATTTGTTCACTTTTTCAGGATTTCCGGAATATCTTATATCTCCACCACTAGTTGCATTTGCGGTTAGTTCTTTAGAGGTGTTTACAGAAATATCCGCACCGCTTGTTGCTTTTACATTAGACGTTTGTGCTTTTAAATTAGAAGCATCAATATCGCTACCACTTGTGGCTTCGGCAATTAAGGATTTCGTAGTTCCACTTACATTAATATCGCTACCACTTGTAGATTTACAATTTAGGGTTTCGGTTATGACATCTAAGGTTATATCCGCTCCACTGGTACAATTGAGTTCTAAATTTGGAACAGATATAGTATTCGTAGAATAGACATCGCTTCCACTTGTTGCTTTAATTGCTGAGATGGTTTCAATATTTAAGAGTACTTTTTTTGAGCTTGCTCTTCTTATGTTTTCGGTAGTGTATATGCGTAAGATGCTATTTTCTACGTCTGTCATAATTAAATCCTGAAGGTTTTCGTCGGCTTCAACACTAAGTCCTATAGCATCAGACTGGGTGATGTATAAGTCAATACCTTGGCTGACTTTAATTTCGTTAAAGTCTGATGAAATATCGCGATCCATAGTAACAACGTTGCCATTGCCGTCAACACCTTCTCCCAAATTCATAGAGAAGTTGCAAGAGAGCATTAATAAACTAATAATACTAATAATGATAATTCTGGTTAGTGTAGTCATGATTTCTGTTGGTTTTTTGATTGATGAATTATTTGTTATATAAATTTAAGTGGATTAGACTCGGTTACATATTTTAAAGTGATGAATTGTTGAATATTAAGTCTCAATTGTCATTAACTTCAATACTGACTCCGTCTTCATCATTAATTTTAATGTTGACTTCAGATTTCTTATTTGAATTTAACGGTTTATTACCTGTGTTTTTATCCGTGCTCGTTTCTTGCTCAATGATGTCTTCAACCGCTTCCTCAAAGACATCTTCGATATCTTGCTCTTTGATTTCTTCAATACAGTCTAAACATTCAATGGCATTCATATCAACTTTATAATAATGATTATCCATTTCGCGTGTTAATAAATTATTTGGTGCGTTGTAATATTTTGAAAAACGCGACACATAATTATCAGTCTGAAATACGGTGCCTTCTGGTAAATAGATATAAATCTCTACTTGTTGCTCGCTAAATTTATTAGATCCTTCAGTGGTAAAATAAGAATCCATTTTTAGTTCGTTTTTATTTAATTCATAATTATAATTTATATTCTGTGCGCGTTCTCTAGCTAAATCGTAATTGCTACCACTAGCTAGCGAGTGAATTTTAATACTAGCTAAAGAATCTGAAGTCTGTTTTATAATCAATCTAACATCAGTACTCGATATTATTTTCTCACCGTTATTTATTGGACTAATCTTGTAATTTTTATAATTTCTAATGAAATTTTGATTATAAATATCATGACTCAACATTCTTAATTTTAAGGTGTCTTTTGAAGTGACGTTTATTTGCTTTTCTACTTTAACAATAGTTGCATCATACGCATGCTCTGTAGCTTGTTTTACACCAGTGATGACTAAGCCAATTATGGCCATTATCCAAAGCCCTAAAAGTGTAAATTTTGCAATGTTACCAATAGATTTAAGGTTGTTTACAAGAATCTTTAATCCTAAGTAAAAGATAAAGAAAAAAGGAATTCCGACCACAAAGAACAATAACATTGACATTAACCAAATTGGAATATTTGCGGCATTTGAAGCATCAATAAAATCCATACCAGGAAAATGAACGGCATTGGTAACGCCAACGGTGAAAAAGGCAATTATTAATCCGATTAAGGCACTGATGCCAACGATAATTAAAATAATACCGATGAATTTTGCAATCACTTTTAAGAAAAACATAATGATAGAACCAATAGTTTCAAAAAAGGATTGAGAACTCGATTTTAGCTTACTACCTTGCTTCTGAAAATCGACATTTTTTACAGTTTCAGATATATTATCTGAAACATGGTCAAATCCTTCTTTTAGTTTATCTCCATGTTTTTTTAAATCTACATTTTTGAAGTTTTCGGATACAGTATCAATACCGTCTTTAATTTTTTTTTCGATGTTACTGATGTTCACAGCATCACCAGTCATGGTGAGTTTTTCTGCCGTAGTTTTGGCTTCAGGTATTAAAGCCCAAAGTAAAATATAAAGTAAAAATCCTGTACCAGCACCAAACATTAAAATAACCCAAAGCAGACGAACCCATAAAGCATCAATTCCAAAATAATGCCCTAAACCAGCAGAAACACCACCAACATACGAGTTGTCTGTATCTCTAAACAATCGTCTGGTTGAACCCGATTTTTGCTTGTAGTGCTGTTTTGGTTCATCTTCAAAAATTTCGTCATCAACTAAATAGTCTTCTGGTTGTCCCATAATGGTAATAACCTCGTCAACTAATTTTACACCAACAACTTGCTTTTCATTTTGAATACGTTCAGCAAATAATTCTGCAATTCTAGCTTCAATATCGGCGATGATTTCGGATCGGCCTTGAGAATCTGTAAATGAACGTTTTATAGCCTCAAGATAGCGTGATAATTTGAGGTATGCATCTTCGTCTATATGGAAGAATGTACCTGCTAAATTTATATTGACTGTTTTATTCATTTCTTTGGTGTTTTTGTGTTGGTTACTAGGTTAACTGCATTTTGTAAATCGCTCCATGTGGAGTTTAATTCGTTAAGAAACAGTTTTCCTGTTTCAGTTAGTCCGTAATATTTTCTTGGTGGACCAGAAGTCGATTCTTCCCAACGGTAATTGAGTAATCCTGCATTTTTTAATCTTGTTAATAGTGGATATATAGTTCCTTCTACAACAAGCATCTTTGCGTCTTTTAATGTGCCGAGAATTTCTGCAACATAAGCATCTTCATCTTTTAGGATGGATAAAATGCAATATTCCAAAACACCTTTACGCATTTGTGCTTTTGTGTTTTCTATTTTCATGTGTGTTTTCTATTTTTTAATAAGGACACATGCAGTTCGCGCGTGCGATATTTATTAATTGATGATGTTTTGTAATGCGCTCGTGTCATAGTCGATGTGTCATTAATTTAATTAAACTGTTCATTTTTTGATTGATTTGATTATTGATGAATGCTTTATTTACTTTAAAAAGTTGATTGTTAATGGGTATTTAAACGCGTTTCCGTCTCTTGCAGATAAACTAGCTTTAACAATAAGGGCTAATTCGATTATAAAAGCAACAATTGCTAAGGCACCTAAACCGCCACCTATATAAAGTAGAGGAGAAGGCTCTCCTATATTAATATGAAAATTATTAAAGCCATTGAAGTCTAATATATCCATACCTCTAAATATTTTGAATATAAAAAACGGAACACTAAGCGTACCTATAATAATAGCATAGAGTAGAACACTTATCTGAAAATTAATAGCCTGCTTTCCGTGCTGATCTATAAATTCGGATTTGTTTTTATTGGCTGCCCATAATACTATAGGACCAATGAAATTTCCAAATGGAATTACAAATCGTGAAAACGTTGACAAATGTATAAATGTCGCTAAATTTTTATGGTGATTATCTATCATGTTATAAAGTATATAATAGTTGCTTATACAAATATATGTCTTTAAAAAGGTATTGTGTTACGCATAGTACTGAAAATTAACATTTTTTTAACATTAGTTAGGTCTGATATTTTCGCTTATTTTAGTGGTAAAATAGAACAGTAGTTATGAATATCACCCCCTCTAAACTGAATAAATTCTTAATGTTTAAGTTACCTGCCGCCTTTTTTACAGGTGTTAGAACTAAGGAGTTAAAGGAGAACTCCTGTGTGGTTTCTGTAAAACACCGTTGGGTCAATCAAAATCCATTTAATTCTATGTTTTGGGCTGTACAAGGTATGGCTGCCGAATTAACAACCGGAGCATTAGTGATGAAAAAGATTAAAGGAAGCGGTAAAAAAATATCCATGTTAGTGGCTTCTAATAATGCCTCATTTACAAAAAAGGCTACAGGTAGAATTACGTTTACTTGTAATGAAGGGCATAAAATAGACGACGCTATAAATAAGACTATTGAAACAGGAGAAGGCCAAACGGTTTGGTTAAAGTCTAATGGAGTTAATGCAGATGGAGTAGAGGTCTCAAGTTTTAATTTTGAATGGACGTTAAAAGTGAAATCGTAATCTTAGAGTTAGCGCCGCATGATTATCACAGTAATAGCTTCATGAATTGAACTGTAACATTATTAGATTTTGAACAACCTATAGAAGAATCAATCTTAAAAAATCAAAAAAATTATGACAGCACACGAAATTGACTACCGCATTTACGGTGAAGAAATGCAATACGTAGAAATAGAATTAGATCCTCAAGAAGGGGTTATTGCAGAATCGGGAAGTTTTATGATGATGGACGATGGTATTAAAATGGATACTATTTTTGGAGACGGTTCTCAAAACGATTCCACCTTTTTAGGGAAAATATTAGGAGCAGGAAAACGTATTCTTACAGGAGAAAGTTTATTTATGACAGCCTTTTACAACGATCTTACAGGTAAACGTAATGTATCTTTTGCCTCTCCGTATCCTGGAAAAATTATTCCAATAGACTTAACAGAGTATGGCGGAAAATTTATATGCCAAAAAGATGCCTTTCTTTGTGCCGCAAAAGGAGTGAGCGTGGGCATTGAGTTTTCTAAAAAATTAGGACGAGGACTTTTTGGTGGTGAAGGCTTTATAATGCAGAAGTTAGAAGGTGATGGAATGGCATTTGTACATGCAGGTGGAACCACTGCAGTGAAGACCTTGGCAGCAGGAGAAACTCTACGTGTAGATACAGGATGTATTATCGGTTTTACACAAGGTATAGATTACGATATAGAATTTATAGGAGGTATTAAGAACTCAATTTTTGGAGGAGAAGGTTTGTTTTTTGCTAAACTTCAAGGGCCAGGAAAAGTGTATATTCAATCCTTACCATTTAGTAGGTTAGCAGGCAGAGTTTTAGCTTCTGTTCCAAGAGGAGGAAAATCTAAAGGAGAAGGCAGTATTCTCGGTGGCTTAGGTGATTTATTAGATGGTGATAATCGGTTTTAAGAATTTGATTTATGTAATGGTTTGGTATTTAGTTTGTTGAGGTGTGATAATTGCCCTTTAAAAAGTACAGGCTTCATCGCATAATTTCAGACTTTTAACATAACAAGCTGTTAAACTTTTCTGGAAAGTGAATTTCATTAGTATATTTTGCTATCTTTAAGTCAGAATTGAAACAATAGCGTATAGATAAAAAATTACTTTTTGTTAACCTAAAAACTTAAAAATAACTATGGCGCGAGCAATGTACGAGTACACTAAAACTGTACTTAGCAAAGTGAGTTTTGATGCGACATTATTCTGTAAGGAAGTGCAAAAAGCAGTAAGACGTTTACTGCCTCACGAACTTGAAGAATTAAGAATCTTTATTCAGTCCTTAATCAATCAAAACCCAGATTTAAATCAATGCTTAATTTATTTAAAGGCATAATATAAAACAAGCGTCCTGATATTTATCAGGACGCTTGTTTTGTAATTCATCTCATTGTGAAATCACAATAGACGTGTTGAGTCTATTTGGCTTTCGGACTAATAATTTCTACATTCTGAAAGGCTATAGCACCACGAATAATTCCTGAAATAACATTGTGCATCGCATCTATAATTTGCATTTTTAATTCACTTTTGTGATAAATAATACTGACTTCTCTCGCTGGAGACGGTTCTTTAAAGTGTCTTAAATTAGGCCCCAGTTTTTCTTTGACATCTAAGGTGTGTAAATACGGAAGTAGTGTCATTCCCATACCTTCGTTAGATAATTTTATTAAGGTTTCTATGCTGCCACTTTCAAGTTGGAAATTTTCATCCATTTGATCTTTAAATGTTTTACAGAGATTGATGACTCCATCTCTAAAACAGTGTCCGTCTTCTAATAGCAACATATCATCGATGCTTAAATCTGAAACTTCAATAACTTTTTTGTCTTTTAAACGATGATTTTCAGGGATATAAGCTACGAAAGGTTCGTAATATAAAACGCGTTCTTTTATATTGTCGCTTTCTAATGGTGTTGCTGCGATTGCTGCATCTAAATGACCATCACTAAGGCGCGTTAAAATTTCTTCAGTGGTTAACTCTTCAATTTTTAATTTAACCTTTGGATATTTTTTAATAAAACTCTTCAAAAACATAGGTAAAAGCGTTGGCATTATGGTTGGGATAATGCCCAATCGAAACTCGCCTCCTATAAATCCTTTTTGCTGATCTACGATATCTTGAATTCTATCGGCTTCATTAACAATATTCCGAGCTTGATATACAATTTTACGTCCAACGTCAGTTAATTCTATCGGTTTTTTACTTCTATCAAAAATAATGATATCTAATTCGTCTTCTAATTTCTGAATTTGTGTGCTTAAAGTAGGTTGCGTTACAAAACATTTTTCTGCTGCTTTCGTAAAATTCTTATGCTCTGCAATGGCTAGAGCGTATTTTAGTTGTGTAATCGTCATAACTATTAATTTAGGCTATAAAAGTATAAAAACTATTCATAAAAGCTATGCGTAGGAGTCCTAATTGTGTTGTAAATTTGAATAAATTAAAAATCAACGATTATGAAACTAAATAGCATAGGTTTAGATACCGTAAAAACAAAAGGATTAGCTGATGATTTAAATCAATTATTAGCAAATTTTCAATTGTATTATCAGAACTTAAGAGGTATTCACTGGAATATTAAAGGGCGTGGTTTTTTTGATCTTCATGTGAAATTTGAAGAATTATACACGGATGCCAATTTAAAGGTAGATGAAATAGCTGAACGTATTTTAACGTTAGGTGCCACACCGCTTCATACGTTTGAAGATTACACAAAAGCAGCAAAAGTACCTGTAGGTAAAAATATTTCTAAGGATGAAAAAGCAGTTCAATTAATTGTAGATTCACTTTCAGAATTATTAAAAATGGAACGTTCTATTTTAGAAGCTGCAGGTGATGCTAATGACGAAGGAACTAATTCTATGATGAGTGATTTTATTACCGAACAAGAAAAAACAGTTTGGATGATGAAAGCTTGGTTGGGTGAAACGGTTTAAGATTGAATTATTTTAAAATAGAAAAAGACTGCTAATTAGCAGTCTTTTTTTGTTTTGATTGATGTGTCACATTGAGCGCAGTCGAAATGCTATGAAAATTATATTCATAAGGTTTTCGACTGCGCTCAAACTGACAAATAGTTAAGGCTTAAATATGTGATTTTAGAAACGAATATTCATTTCCAAATCTTTATCTGCAACTTTAAATTTAGCGTCACCGTAATTAGGTGGTCCAAATGACATAACGTTATTAGAAACACCATAAGATTCTAAAGGCATTCCGTTGTCTTGAAAATCCATGCGTTTATTGTCATTTTCATCATGTAGCGTCATTATTGCATATTCTCCAGGTAGTACGTTTTTAAATGTAATGGTTACTTTTCCGTCTTTTATTTCAGTTTCTGTATCCATAACTCCTTTACCTTTCATAAACGTCTCTGAATTGTGTAACGAGGTTAATACTTTTCCGTTATCACTTTTTACATTATCAATGGTGATAGTGATTGTTGCTCCTTCATTTTGAGAAAACCCGATGATTGAAGTTAAAGCTAATGCGAATGTTAAGATTAATTTTTTCATGAGTAAGCGTTTTAATGGTTAGTGAACTACTGTTCGTTTTTGTTGATGATTCAAATATCCCATAAACGCTTCAATTCTTATAATTGTAATTACCGAACTGTAATTTTTATAGGATGGACTGTTGTTTGGTTGTGAGTTGTGAGTTGAGAGTTGAGAGTTGAGAGTTGAGAGTTGAGAGTTGTTAGTTGTGAGTTTATAGTTGTGAGTTGTGAGTTGATAGTTGGGAGTTAATAGTTATGAGTTGAGAGTTCAGAGTTAAGAGTTGAAAGTTAAGAGTTGAAAGTTAAGAGTTATGAGTTAAAAAGTAGCGTGTGAATTTTTAATTTTTCACTAATCACTAATCACTAATCACTAATCACTAATCACTAATCACTAATCACTAATCACTAATCACTAATCACTAATCACTAATCACTAATCACCACCTACAAAAGTCCCCGCGCCTTAATCTCCAAATACTTATTAATGGTATTAATGGTCAAATTCTCAGGAGCCGTTAAAATAGATTGAATACCATGTTTTTGAAGTTCTTTAACCATTAGTCGCTTTTCGAAAGCAAATTTTTCGGCAATAGTTTTATGATATATAGATTGTAGATCTTCGGCATTCTCATTTAATATGGTGTCTAATTCTGTATTTTCAAATAAAACCACAACAAGCATGTGCTTTTTAGAAATGGCTTGTAAATATGGCATCTGTCGTTTTAAAGCACTGATGTGTTCAAAATTAGTGTATAATAAAAGTAAGCTACGGTGTGTGACTTTTCGTTTTAATTGCGCGTAAAGCAGACCGAAATCACTATCATTAAATTGCGTATCAATATTGTATAGGTTTTCTAAAATACGATTGAGATAGGTGATCTTCTGAATGGCAGGTAAGAAGGATTCTATCTTTTTTGAAAAGCTAATCATCCCAACTTTATCGTGCTTTTTTAAGGCCACATTACTAAATGCTAAAGTTGAATTGATAGCGTAATCCAACAGTTTTAAACCGTTAAAAGGCATTTTCATTATTCTGCCAGTATCGATAATAGAGTAGATGGGTTGCGATTTTTCATCTTGATATTGATTCACCATCAATTGGCCACGTTTTGCTGTCGCTTTCCAATTTACGGTTCTAAAATCGTCACCAGGAATATAGTCTTTAATTTGCTCAAATTCTGAAGTGTTCCCAATACGTCTTATCTTCTTTAAACCAAACTCAGTCAATGAATTACTGATCGCTAGAAAATCGTATTTTTGCATTTGAATAATGGAAGGGTAGACCATTACCATTTGCTGATTTTGAAACTTATACTTGCGTTTTATGATTTTTAGAACCGAAGACACAAATATATTAAGGTGACCAAAATAATACTCACCACGATCTACAGGTCTTACTAAATATTGAAAGTCGTAGTTTTGATTGGGGTTTAAAGATGTTTGATAAAGAAAATCACGTTTCTGAAATTGTACAGGTAACTCATCTATAACATCGATATACGTTTTAAAACCATACTTGTTGGTGATGGTAATTGGCACAGGATTATTATCGCTATTGGAAAACTTATCTGGTAGAATTCGCCGTGCATTAATAGCATTTTTTGGTTGGTAGAGTAGAAATAAATCTATAAGTAGCAGTACTGCTATAATAATAGTCACTATCCAAGCCACAGCATATAACACAGGCAACCAAAACGATAAAAGAAAGCACACCGAAGCCATAGCTATATAAATATAGAGCTGGCTGTGTATGTATAATGATTTTAAAAAATTCATAATCAGTTAAGGGCTAATAGTTATGAGTTAAAAGTGTAAAAACAGTTAATCTATTTAAGCTTTATTCTTCATGGTTTTAATTGTAGATACCAACATTCTTATTAATTCTTGATTCTTATTGCAAAGTGTTTCAAATGATTGAATTGATATATAGTTTGAGTCTTTTAGAATAGATAGCCAATAATCAGTTTCATTTGCTTCTTTTAAAGCAATACTCATTTTGTGAATGAAATCTTTACTAGATTGCGCAAATTCTGCTTCTCTTATGTTTGCTCCTATCGAGGTTCCGCTTCTCATTAATTGTTTCGATAATATAAATTCTCTTTTATCAGAAGCTAAAGTTTTATAGAGTTCCACTATGTTTAATGCAAAGTCGTAACTTTTATTGCGTAAAATAGACTCTCTCATAACTCTTAACTTTTAGTTTTTCACTATTCACTATTCACTATTCACTATTCACTATTCACTATTCACTATTCACTATTCACTAACGCGGCACTTCAACCGATTGCACAATCATTTCAATGACATTTTCGGTAGTCATACCTTCCATTTCGCGTTCTGGAGTTAGAATGATACGGTGATTTAATACCGGATTTAATGATTTTTTTACATCTTCAGGAATCACAAAATCACGACCATTTATAGCAGCAAATGCTTTGGCTGTATTAAGAATTGCAATAGATGCTCTTGGCGAACCACCAAGATATAAATGCGGATGATTTCGAGTTTTTGAAACCACCTCTGCGATATATTTTATAATCTTTTCTTCAACGAGAACAGACTGCGTTTTGCTTTTGTAATCTTCTAATGAAGCGACATCTAAAATAGGATTAATCCGTGTTTGTGGTTTCTCACCTTTACGCTCGTGATGAGAGGCAATAATTTTAATTTCATCTTCTAAAGACGGATAATCCACTTTAATTTTAAAGATAAAACGGTCTAATTGCGCTTCTGGTAAAGCATAGGTTCCTTCTTGCTCAATTGGGTTTTGGGTTGCAAGCACCATAAACGGATTATTAAATGGATACGTTGTGCCATCAATTGTTGCCTGGCGCTCTTCCATAGTTTCAAATAAAGCCGCTTGCGTTTTTGCAGGAGCTCTGTTGATTTCGTCAATTAAAACAATGTTCGAAAAAATAGGTCCTTTTTTAAATTCAAACTCCGAAGATTTCATATTCAAAATCGAAGTTCCCAAAACATCACTTGGCATCAAATCTGGAGTAAATTGAATTCGGCTAAACTCAGTTTTTAAAACTTTGGCGAATAGTTTTGCGGTCACTGTTTTTGCAATTCCCGGAACACCTTCAATTAAAACATGGCCATCGGCTAATAAGGCTACGATAAGTAATTCTACAAAATGATCTTGCCCAATGATGACTTTTCCTAACTCACTTTTAATGCTTTCTACGGCATTTTTTAAATCTTCTAATTGAATGCGATTATCAAAATTTAAGTCGTCGTTTACTGTTTCGTTTTCTTCCATTGATTATGGGATTTAAATTGTTCTATTAAGGTGTTTAGCCTTTCTAATTCCGTAGGACTGATGTCATTCTTCTGATTCAAACTTTCAATAAGTTGAAATAAAGCCTTCGTATCATCTACCGTGTTATTACTTCGCGCAGCTAAATTATTTATAAAACTGGTGTTTATTTCTGCAGTCGAAAGGTGTAATGTGTTTCTAATATACTCTAAAAAATGATGCACTTTATGTTGTGAAATGTCTTTGTGTTTTCCACTTTCATAATACATGTTGGCAATAGTTCTTGTAAAATCTACAGTCTGATTTTTCAACGATTTCACAATCGGAATCGCACGTTGTTTTCGCTTACCTTCAAAAATAATATAGATTAAAGCAGCAATCAGTATTAAATAATAAGCCCATTTTAAAGATTTTGTATTTAAAAACAAATACATTGGTGAGGTGTAAAATGTCTTTCCGGTTTTGTAATAGGTATCCACGTATACAGGTTTGGAAGTGTCTATATAAGATAAAAGTCCGGCGGTATAATCTTGATTTGGTGATTGTAATATAAAGTAGTTGGTAAATGCCTGCGGAAAGGTGCTAAGTATAATCTCACCCTCCCCAAAAGGTTGTTTTATAGTGTTAATTAAAGTGTCCTCCATGGGCCTATTTTCACCTCTATACGTATCAATAAGACCAATAACCGATGTTTTTAAGGTATCGATTTTATTAAAGTGGAAGAATGTTGTTGAGCGATCGTACTTATAAGTTTGAGAGTCGTCTATTGCGGGATTTACCAGTTTAACTTGGTATTCGTTATTAAAATTATCAAACGTATTAACAGATTGCGTATTAAGATTTAAAGTGTCTAGTAATTTTTCTTCAAAATTTACCGCAGCAACAATAAGTGTGTTTCCACTAGAAACCCAATCTAAAAGGCTATTTAATTCTTCTTTTCCAAATTCAATACCCCCATTATAAAACAAATATGTACCATTGATGTCATTATTTTTTAAATATTCAAAAGGTGGACGGTCTACAATAGAAACAGAGTCTGCAACGCGTTTTAATTGGTTGTTAAACACATACGTGCCAAAAGGAATTTTATGATGCGTTGCATAAGAAGGAAACCAATTTATAGCCTTCGGTTTGTTCATTTCTAGAACAACGATAGCCAAAATGGTAAATGCTACAAGGATGATATATAGTTTTCCTTTTTTGCTCAAGGTGATGTAATTGTAGTATTTAAATGTTCAAAAGGAAGTTTTAACGTTTCAAATTTTGCAACATCGATATTAAACTCACCGTACCATACGTAATCATAAATTCTGGTGATATTTTTGAAATCGGCTTTTAAAAGTTCCTTATTAATTTCATTGATATAATCTTCATTTGTTTTTTGTGGTTGCCAAGAAATATGATCGGTTTCGGTTAAATATTTTAAAGACAATAGGTAATAATAGCGAATGGCTAATCTGTAATTGTTCTGTTGAATGGCTTCATTTATTAACGCAGGAATATCTTCATTCTTTATAATTTGTTCTTCTTCGGTAAACAAAATAGAACCTTGTTTTCTGCTTTTTGCTATGAGGTTATTCGAATTCACTTTTAAGAAAAACCGAATTAATAAGAATAGTAAAAAGGCTAATAATAAATAGGGTAGAATTTTAAAAACAAAGTACAGAAAGCCAGAAGCCGTACCCACGCCAAATATGGCTTCCCAAAACTTGCTAAGTATATTTTGAAGCCAGCGATACGCTTTGTCTAAGAAATTTTCTTCAGGTTCAACTTCTGTATAGTTAAAATCCTTATCGGCTTTATAGGCTTCTAAATCGTCTTCGGTTATTTCTTGTTTTTCAAGTGTACTATCATCAAACCTTACGGATTGCTCACTTTGTTGCGCAACAGAAAGTTGCCCAAAACAAAAACAAAGAAGTAGCAATCTGTATACTAACATTTAGTCTTCTGTATTTCCAATTTCATTAATACGATCATAGGTGCCAGTAAAATTTACTTTTTCGTGTAAATGAAAGTAAATCACCGCTCCAGCAACCATTAAAATGATATTTAATAAAAACTGAAAGAACGTATTTAACACGTTAAGTATAATAACCACCGGATCGGCAGAAAAGGTATTGAGGTTGGCAGGATCAATTTCTCCAGAAAAAATACCTGTACTTACTAGTGCATAAATAACAGATGGAATTGAAACCACCATAAGAAGAATGTAATAAATGATGCCCAAAATGATAATAACACCGAAAGCCGTCCAGAAATCAGCATTAGCTAACGTAAAACTCTGACTAAAGGCATCGGATGTTGAGCGCTTAGGTTCAAAAACATAAATACTAAATACAAGTGCCATAGGAACCATGGCGTAGAGGACAGGTACAAAGCAAAGCATTATAGCGATGATCAATGTGACTCCTTTTAAAAAACTAAGTCCAAAAAACGACCAAAATGATTTAAGCACATTACTTTTTATTTCAGTAGCGTCCACAATACCCTTATGATCTATATAAGATTTAATATAAAATAGTACTGTAGAAGCTGTAAGAATATAAGCTGCAATTGCGGAAATAAAGTAAACAATGACAACGAGAATGGTCACAAAGACATTAGGGGAGTTTAAGCTAGGCTCATTAAATCTTGTAAAATTTAATAAATCACCAGCCACATAATTATAGGCAGCAAGTGATAGCATAAACACAACAATCGCAGGACCAGCAATATTGAAAATGGTTCTTATAAATGGTTTAAATTCATTTCTAATAAAGCCAAAGGTGTCAGTAAGTATGCTACTGAAATCTCTCTGCTTTCTAAATTCGATATAGGGTTTATTCATGTTTAATCGGTTGGTTTATCGTTAAGTTCTATGGTGTTTTTAGATACTATATTCTGTTTTAATTTTCTATGGAGTTGAATTGGGTAAATTACGTAGTAAAATAGGATTAATGCTAGAGAACTCGTAATAATTAAAATGGCGAGCCAATCTGGCATTTCAGTATGTCTGGTAACGAAACCTTCTAAAAAACCTGCAATTATAAAAAAGGGAATGGTGCTCATTAAGATTTTTAAACCATTTATAACACCACGTTTAAAAGCTTCTAGTCGTGGTAATGTGCCTGTAAACAACATGCCGTTTCCCATAACTAGACCAGCACAACCTGCTATAATGATTACGGATATTTCAATGGTTCCATGAATCCAAATGGTACGCGCAGATTCCCATAATAAACCTTGTTCGTAAAAGAAATATTGAAAACTGCCTAACATAATACCATTTTGCATCATTATAAATAAGGTGCCAACACCTAAGAGAATGCCATAGCCAAAGGCCATAAGGGCTACTTTAATATTATTAAGCGTTATGCCCAAAAACATATGGAATTCTCCTTGCTTTTTGTAAACCGCCATAGGATCGCCTTTTTCTATATTATCAATAGTCATGTTAACGTAACCATCTCCAAGAAACGATCTTACAAAGTCGTCTTCGCTAGCGGCAGAAAATGCGCCAACCATTGCAAAAAGGGTAAACGTTAAAAAGGCAATGAGAAGTTCGCGATGATGTTGATAGAACATCGAGGGGAATTCCGTTTTAAAAAAAGAAATCAGTCTGTTTTTAGGTTCTTTCTTCGTTTTATAAATAAGTTGATGCGCGTTAGATGCTAATTGATTGAGATAGCGTTCTGTATTGCTATTGGCATAAAATGTTTTGGCGTAGCTTAAATGGTCGGTAACTTCAATATAGAGGTCAGAAAGTAAATCGGGATCTATTTGCGTTTTATTTGTAAGAATGTTTTCAAATTCTAACCATTTATCTTTATTTTGCTTTACAAAAGCTGCTTCGCGCATTATATTCCCTTTTAGACTTTCAAAGAAAAGAAAATATGGATGAATTTCAAATAGAAACTGCCCAAAATGTGGGGATTAATCAAAATGTTGCTAGTATTGGCGATAGAATGCTTGGTTACCTCATTGATAGTGCTATTATTCTTTTGTATGGCATTGCTGCGATACTCCTTTTAACCACTTTAAATATGGACATGGGAGATACTTGGGCCATTTATTTGTTAGTGTCGTTACCTGCATTTTTATATTATGTGTTACTCGAAACATTTTTGGATGGTAAAACAGTTGGTAAAGTGCTTATGAAAACGAGAGTTGTAAAATTAGACGGGTCTAAACCTAGTTTTTCTAATTATTTTGTACGTTGGATTTTACGAATTGTAGATGTGGTTTTAACCTCAGGTGGTGTGGCTGCATTTACTATTTTAATAAAAGGAAACGGGCAGCGTTTGGGTGATATTGCGGCTGGTACAACGGTAATTAGCGAAAAACAGCTTTTAACGATTAATGATACGCTTATAAAAGATATTCCTGTAGATTATGTACCAACTTACAGTCAGGTTACGGTGTTAAATGATAAGGATATGCAGACGGTGAAAAATTTGTATGATGATGCGCTTAGAAATGGCCATCATAATATTATTCTGAATTTGCACCATCGCTTATTAAAAATTATGGCGATTGAAACTCAAGATAAACCGGTAGATTTTGTGGCAACGGTTATAAAGGATTATAATTATTATACTCAGAATATGTAAGCAGAGAACCACTTTTTCCTTTTCGGAAAAAGTGAGTGAATCGCTTATCCTAAACTGGTTTTGGGATCTCAGAGAGTCGCTTTTTCTTTTTTTATTAGGAAAAGTGTGTGAATCATTTAACTTAAGCTTAGGACTGTCTTTAAGGTTTTTAGCTATGAATTTTAAATTAGATTCCTACCTTCGCACGACTGATAAATATGTAAATATAAGTACCCTATGTTTTTTCAAGTCATAGATATATTAGGAACTATTGCTTTTGCCATATCTGGTGCATTAGTAGCCATGAATAAACGGATGGATCCATTTGGAGTCCTAATAATTGCTTTTGTGACAGCTGTTGGAGGTGGAACTTTACGAGATGTTATGATTGGCATTGAACCCGTATCATGGATGCGAAATATGACCTTCGTTTATGTGATTATTAGTTCTGCGTTTTTTGCTGTATTATTCAGGAAGCGGATTAACTACCTCAGAAAATCACTCTTTTTATTCGATACTATTGGGATTTCACTTTATACGGTTGTTGGTATAGAAACAGGGCTTATAGCGGGATTACATCCTTTAATTTGTATTGCTATGGGGACAATGACAGCCTGTTTTGGTGGAGTATTGAGAGATATTTTATGTAATGAAATTCCTGTAATTTTCAGAAAAGAAATCTATGCAACGGCCTGCATTTTGGGTGGAATCACTTATTTCTTGCTGTTACAATTTTTTGAAGATAGAAACATCTTATTTGTTATCGTTGGTTTGGTTGTTATGACCGTTAGGTTAATTGCCGTGCGCTATAAAATTAGTTTACCTACTTTGTATAAGAAGGATGAAGGTATACTCTAATTTTTATATTAGGCTTTTTATGAAATTATTTGTTTGATATTAACTCTATAACCTATCATTTTTAACCACCATTAGCTTTATTGCTTTCTCAGAATCTTCTAAAATCATAATTTTATAATGCTTCCATTCTATAATTAGATCCTTTTCTGCGGGTTTATTTAATGACGTAAATGACACCGTTTTCTGCTCATCGTCTTCTGATAATGACATATGATACGAATTAAAGGCATCGGTCTGATTGCCATTTATGTCCTCTGACCATTCTCCAATATGATCCTTAAATAGAATTTGAAGGTTACCAATAACAGCGGTTTGTCCTAAATCAATAAACATTGGCTTTCCAAATTCTAATTTTGTAACAACTAACGCTACGTCGTTTTTCTCAATTTTTAAATCAAAAGAATAGTTTTGATAAGCTTTTGGGTAGTTTGTTTTTTTACGGTCGCTAAACGCATCATAACACCAGAGAAAAGTAGCGTATTTTTTGTTGTTATTAAATACGTTTAATTCGAGTTGAATTTGAGGTGAGTTGGTGTTTAATAATTTTGATTGAATGAATAGATTAACAGGTTCTATAACTAATGCTTCAAATTGAACACTAAGATTTTTTCCTGCTACTAAAGGTATTGTAATAGAATCGTTTGTCATGTTATTTTCTGATTGTGCAAATCCTGTGTGTTGTATGCATACAAGTAGTAAAATCAATATATTAAAGTTGAAAATCGTCATAGCTAAGTGTGATTTATCGTTAAAAAAGTCTATCAAATTTGAATGCTAACCTATAATAAAGTAGGCCTATTGTCACCAATAAATGAAGTCCAAATCCAATACTATTTATGACTTTGACGGGCGTTTTATTATAAAAACCAAAAATAGCATAGAACGCAAATATTAAAATACATGCTTCCAAACCGATGACCGCTAATTCTGTAAATTCAAAGTTATGCTCTTTTACATTCGGACTAGTGATAGCCCAAAAAACAAATATATCGATTACCATTACCATATTTAAATACGGAATTATTAACGTTGATTTTCCCTTTTTGTATGCGACGATTATGGCGACTAAATGACAAATTAAGATTGTGATTACTATTGCGATAAAGTAGGTGTCATTCATATATAACTATAAGTGAGTTTGTGGTGTGCTTTAAAAACGAATTTATGAAATTCAAATTAGATGGACCCAAACGTAGCGAATTGGCTAAGCAAAATTGATGAATTTAGTATTTATGTGAAGTTTTAGTGCACGTAAATAAAAGAAGGCTTGCCGAGATCTTTACGAGCAAATAGTTGCCAAAGGAAAGCGTAAAAAAAAAACAGTCTTTTGCAAGCGCTAAATCGGGGTTACTATATGATAGAAACTCTAAAAGTACTTTGGTGAAACATTAATAAGTTTTTAACTGTTTGTTGCCAACAGTGTTTTATTTAATAATAAATTATTGTTTCAGAATTAGGAAAGGTGAATTTGTTATTTCCAGGATAAAAGTTGGTCATAGTTGGCAAGGTTTTAAGCTTTTTTACTATTTCTTTTTTCTCAATTTTCGAACTTTTATTTATGCAATCGCTTGTTTCTTGTTCAAAATTAATCTTACCGTTTGATAGATTATAATCAAAATTAAAGAAATTATCACAAGGAGAACCAAAATTTACTGTTACTCCGATTAATTGAAAAGCGTCGCTTTGATACCTAAATCTATGCGTATAATGCCATCTTTGACGAGCGCCTCCTGAATGATTAATTACAATACAATTTCTATCAATGGAAATTCCTTCAAAAGGATCTCCCATCATTCCTCCGTGTTCACTTGGCAATATGGCTCCAACTGATTTTTTCCATAATTCCCATTTGTTATGGTTCTTTTTGTAAATGTATATTTGCCTTTCCGTGCCCATATCCGTTTCTTTTTCGGTATCGTAAACTATAACTTTTTCAAAAACACCATCGTTATCTAAATCTCCTTCTTTTTTATCGAGAATTTTAAAGTGTTTTGGTGTTTGAATTCGTTCCGTTTTTTTGTTTTCTTGACTTTTACAGCACATAAATGAAAAAAGAAATAGAACTAAAACGCATGTAGATATGGATTTTTTCATAGTGTTGGTCGCGATCTCATATATGAAAAGTAGCGTGTGAAGCCCACTAACTTTTCGGATTTTGCACGAGCCAAATTTATAATTGGGCGTACCTTGTAAATATAGTAAAAACCTCTTAGAAAGCTTATAATAGCTATGTTTTATACGCTGTGTTGCTATTAGTTACTATTATTCAAATGCTTTTGTTATATTCGCCATCAACTAATCTAGTTAGACTTTCTTCTTAGACTTTTTTCTGCCCTTTTCATTGAGTTGATTTAAGACGAATCTAAAAAAAATCAATTAAATGAGAAACACTACACTCGTAGCCTGTCTATTACTTGCTACACCATTAATTTATTCACAAGAAAACGTTCCTGCCTCCGGAGGCGATGCCACTGGCAGTGGCGGTTCGTCCAGTTATTCAGTTGGCCAGTTGGCGTATACCACCAATACAGGAAATGGCACGGTTACACAGGGCGTACAACAAAGTATCGAACTGTTTACCTTGAGCAACCCAGAACTAGCCACCGTAAAGCTGTCGGCGGTGACCTATCCCAATCCAACATCAGATTATGTGGTATTGGCCATAAGCGACGCCAAATTTATAGGTTTGAGCTATGTTCTTTATGATTTACAAGGTAGAGCGGTATCACAAGGTCAAGCACCCCAATCTAACACGCAAATAGACATGCGAACCTTAGAATTAGGCACCTATTTGCTTAAGGTAAGCCACAACAAAAAAGAACTAAAGACCTTTAAAATCATCAAAAACTAATCGTAACCAATTATGAAGAAATTTTACACAATTTTAGCGGCGGTTTTATTAACGCTAAGCACGTTTGCCCAAACGCCAGAAAAAATGAGTTACCAAGCTGTTGTAAGAGACAGTGGTGATAACTTAGTCGCTAACCAACCCATAGGGATGCAAATAAGTATT